>CAYRYD010000048.1:0-13062 GCA_964428345.1 uncultured Saprospiraceae bacterium
GTTTTCCCCTCCGGTTTCTTAACGGCTTATCCTTAAGGCCGATCAGAGACCTTTTTGCAAAGGTCTTTTATAAGTCGTTGCCTTTGGTAGTGCTGGCCCTGAACTCTCTGACTTTCAGGGTAATTTTCAACAATCCCCAGTTCAACAATTACAATTAAACCTTAAACACTTAAACATTTTTCGATCTGTACGTTCCAAGGGGTCATGACCCCTTGGAGTCCTGTTCCCTATACATTAGAGTAGGGTGGGTATCAGTAAAACCTGGTAAAAGTCGTTGATGGTGGACGTTCCAGCCCTATACTCACTGCAGTTCAGGGTTATTCTCCAGATCAACAATTCCCAGTTAAACAATTCAACCTTCAACAATTCAACAGTTACACCCCTCCACCATCATTTCCGCCGGGTGGCGGTCCAGTCGGCCATGCCGTATTCTCCCAGGCTGACCCTGCCTTTCATGGTCCCTTCGCTGACCGTTCCGGTGAATTGAAAGTTAAGCCGCACCCCTTCGAGCGTATAGGAGCTGTAGATAAGGACGTCATTGCCGTGCAGAGTACCCGACAAGTCGCGGGGTGCAAAACTCCCAATGTGGGTGCCGGTTAGTTGATGGCCATTTTGTTCGAAAAAAAGGGTCTGATCGACGGTACTAGCCGCAAACTGCATCCGGAGATCCCATTGGCCGCTGATATCGAAGTCCGGAGGAGCAGCAGCCTGGGCCTGGTTTGGAGGTTTGGACAACACCGTAAAAAGCCGTTCGGCAATGATTGCTTCTTCTCCCGCTTCCAGCTGTGACGGGTTGATGCTAATGTTGGGTCGCAAGTTGGGAGGAAAAGGAAGAAAACTTCCGGCGCCGCTTACCGCGATCCGGGGATCGTTGTCCCACAGGAGTTGTTCGACATCGTAGCCGGTAAGTGGAATAGTCGCCGGATCCCACTCTACCTGCATGACCGGGAAGCGGTTGGACAGCTGCTCTCCCGGTTGCCGGATTTCGGTGGTGACCCCCGGCACCTTTTGAAGCCGGAGGGCAATGTGGTCCAGCCAGGTATTCCAGACCCGGCGCTCCTCCTGGTGATCACGCTTAAACCACATCTCTACGGCGGTAAGCATGCCGATGATCTCTTCGCGGCCTACTTTATGTCCCCGGCCAAATCCATGGTGGGGAGCACTGGTGAGCCAGGCCGCCTGCACCAGGTCCTTGCGGCCAAGCAGCAATCCGGCACATTGCGGTCCACGCAGGCATTTTCCACCGCTGTAAGCCACCAGATCGGCACCCTGAACCAGATGTGGATTGGGTACGACCAGCTCCTCTGCAGCGGCATCGGCCAGGATGGGCACGCCCACGGGCTTTGCCAGCGCGGCGATTTCTCGCAGCGAAAGGGGACCTTCTGCAGACCTCAAACCAGTCAAAACCATGATCATGGCAGTACGCGGACCCAGCGCAGCTGCCAGTTCCTCGCGGGTAGATATCTCGATCATCCTGACGCCAACCATCCGGGCGGCGCATTCATAGGCGGTCCGGGAGTAGGAGGGGATGATCACTTCGTCTTTCATGCCTTTCAGATCCGGGACCTTCCACAGCTTATCCGGATCACCGCCGGTTACACAGGCGAGGGTGCCAAAAGTGATGGCAGCCGATGCGCCGGAAGTGACGCAACCCCATTCGGCACCGGTCAGTTCCGCCAACCGGTGGCCGGCCCCTTCCATCAGCTCGTCGATCTGCACGTATTGACGGGTAGCGGCATCCATGGCCTGCTGTACCTCCGGAAGCATGCGGGTGGCTCCCACGATGGTCACCGTACCCCGGGCATTGATCAAAGGCCGGACACCCATCGACCGGTAGATTTTTTCACCAGCTCGAGTTTCCAGGTTGAGGGAGGGTACACCGGCGCCTCTCCGACTGGCAAGAGTCCCGGCCAGGAATCCACCCAAAGGCAGATTGGGTAGGATTTTTAACAGTGTTCTTCGGTTAAGCATGACATGTTTTTATTACCCGGTTAAACAACAATTGAACGATTAAACAATAACCCTTCGACAGGCTCAGGGTGACATAGTAAAAATCGTATTACCACAATACCAAAATACCACAATACCACAATACCATAATACCTTTTTATATAATCCTCTCATTCCCGCCGTCAATCGGTACCTGGGCTCCGGTGGTTTTGCCAAATACCGGTCCAAGCATAGTCACCACCAGGCGGGCGACATCGCGCGAGGTGACTTCCCGTTTCAGTACATTGTTGGTTTTGTATTCTTCGACAGTGAGGCCGTAATGTCTGGCCCGGGCCTGCAACACTTCTTCCGTCCAGATAGCGGTATCGTATACCGCGTTGGGATGTACAGTATTGATCCGGATACCTTTAGTGCCCAGTTCCATGGCGGCAACCCGTGCCAGCTGGGTGAGACCAGCTTTGGCGACCGAATAGGCGGACGCTCCGGGACCGGGGGCGGGAACATTCTTCGACCCAACAATCACGACCGACGGATCGATTCCCAACTTCAGAAACGGGATGGCCAGTTGAAGCAATCGTTGCTGACTGGTGAGATTGATAGCCAGACAGCGGCTCCAGGTCGCGGCATCCATGTCTTTGATGGTCATGCTTTTCGGGAAGATGCCGGCGTTGAGCACCAGGAGATCCAAACCTCCGAAATGCCGGATGGTCTGCCGGATGGATTCCTTAAGCTGGTCGTCCTTGGTGACGTCGCATTCCAATCCGAGCACCGAACCGGATTCGAACAAACCGGTGATGGCTGGATTGATATCGAGGGCGGTCACCACGGCACCTTCCTGGAGCAGCATTTCGACACAGGCTTTGCCGATGCCACTGGCGGCTCCGGTCACGATGGCGATCTTAGCCTGCATGTCCCGGGGCTTGCCGGCTTTTTTCAGCTTGGCCTGTTCGAGGCTCCAGTATTCCATCTCAAAGAGATCTTTCTGGGAGAGTGCTGTCCATCCGCCCAGTTGTTCTGCCTGATGGATGGCTTTCATGGTGTGGTTGGTGATGTCTTCAATGATGCGCATATTGCCCACACTGTTACCAAACGACAACGATCCTCTTCCGGGCCAGACAGCCCATTGGGGAGCAGGCGTCAGCTGCGTGAGATCGCCTGGATTGTTTTCCTGAAAATACCGGCCGTACGCTTCGACATAAGCCTCCAGGTCTGCAGCATGATCTTCACCCAGCAGCAGGGGTGTCCGCTTGGTGCGGATGATATGATCCGGTGTCAGGGGCCCCCGGTTGGCAATCGCCCGGACGTTTTCCAGGTTACTGAAGGCCACCGACCGTTTGTCGGGATTGAGCCGGGCCAACATGGCAGTCTTTGCCGTCTCACTCACTGATTTCCTCAGGCGGGCCAATGCCATCAGATCAGCTTCCTGCGGTTCGGCCTCCGGGAGGATTTTGGCCCCGTGTTTTTCCAGATAATCCTCTGCCAGGCTGACATTCTTGATCATATTCTCGTAGCTGATCTTTGGGTCGTCGTGGAATGTGAAAATACCATGATGGAGCAGGATCATCCCTTCGATTGTCGACCAGTCGAGGTCTTTGGTCATCCCGTAGATTTCTTTGGCGAGGATAAATCCCGGCATCACGTATGGTACGATGAGCATATGATTGCCGTAAATTTCCCGGATCCGTTGTTCCCCATTTGGAGTATTGCTAATGGTCACCACCGCATCGGCATGGGTGTGATCCACAAAGCGATAAGGGATAATGGCATGGAGGATCGCCTCCACCGAGGGGTTGGGAGCTCCCGGATCGGTCATGGCCGTACGCTGGTATTTGACCATGTCCATATCGGAGAGTTCCGGCAGGCGGGCCATCAGGAGCAGGCGGTCCATTTTGACCGGTGCAAATCCTTGTTTTTTGATGGTTGCCAGGTCCCAACCACTGCCTTTGACATAGAGAATTTCCTCTTCCTCACCAAATACGTTCGTTTCCCGGATCTTGACCGAAGTATTACCTCCGCCGTGCAAGACCAGGTCTTCTTCCTGTCCCTGAAGCTGGCTGGTATAGACCCTCAACGCCAACAGGTCATCACCCAGCCGGTCAGCTTCTTCTTGATTCCATCTGTTTATCATGCTGTGTTTTATTGATTCAGTTCGTTTCGTCTGACTGGTGTTCCGGAAAGATACGCAGGATGCCAGCCTCGGTGGCCGGGCAGACGCCCCGCTCGGTGATCAGGCCGGTGATCAGGCGTGCCGGTGTTACATCGAATCCGAAATTGGCTGCCGGACTGCCTTCGCCGGTGATCAGGACTTCCCGGATTACTCCGTCGCAAAGTCCACGAATATATTTAACTTCTCTTTCATTCCGTTGTTCGATCGGGATTTCCCGGATTCCCTCACGGATATTCCAGTCGAATGAAGAGGAGGGGAGGGCGACGTAGAATGGCACTCCATTATCACGGGCCGCCAGCGCTTTGAGGTAGGTACCGATCTTGTTGGCGACATCGCCGGTCCGGCTGGTGCGGTCAGTGCCGGTGATGACCAGGTCGACCATTCCCTGTTGCATCAGATGACCTCCTGTATTGTCGCAGATGATGGTATGCGGTATACCGTATTCATTGAGTTCCCAGGCGGTAAGCTGGGCACCCTGGTTGCGGGGCCGGGTTTCATCGACCCAGACATGCAGGGGTATTCCCTGATCGTGGGCAGCATAGATCGGTGCTGTGGCGCTGCCGTAGTCGACAAATGCCAGCCAGCCGGCGTTGCAATGGGTGAGGATATTGACCGGCTCTTTCTTCTTTTGGGCAATTTGCTCGATCAGGGGAAAGCCATGCTCTCCGATCCGGCGGCAGGATCCGGCATCTTCATCGGCAATCACCCGCGCGGTATGCCGCATGATCTCAATGATTTCTTCCCCGTCAGTCTTCAGGTGGATGGCAGCAAGTTGTTTTTGCACCGCCCAGCTCAGATTGACGGCGGTAGGTCTGGTAGCTACCAGCTTTTCTGCGGCTTTCCGGAGCGCTGCGCTATCCGTTGACTCCAGCGCTGCCAAATACATACCGTACGCAGCGGAGGCTCCAATCAAACCGGCACCCCGCACCTGCATATCCCGGATCGCATCGGCCATGTCATCAGGCGAGGTGATCCGGCTGATCCTGAATTCAAAAGGCAGAAATCGTTGATCGATCACGCAGACTGTCCGGTCATCTTCTTCATCCAGCCAGATGGTGCGGTAATGCCGGTTCCCTACTTTCATAGATTCCTTTACTGAAATTTGATGATACGAATGTCGGTGCCTTTCTGATAAAGATCCGGATTGTCATCCATACCCTGATCCAGGTAGCTGGCCCGCAGGAGGATGTGGCCCGTCCTGATCCTATCGGGTGGATCAATAGTTAGATTACCTTCCAAACCTGTCAGAATCTGGTAATCGCTCCGGTCTGCATTTTCCATGATCCAGGCAATCATGGCTTCTGCTTCACCGGGGGCCACGGCGGGTGTGCCCGGCATCACCGGATCTCCCCAGATACCCCTGGAGCCATCGATAATCCGGGTCGCTGCGGTTTGCCGGCCGGCCGGATCATAGCGATAGCGGCTGGCAATGGAGGCAAAAGACGGTCCGGTAAAGGGTCCTTTCAGAGAATGGCAGGTAAAGCACTGATTTTTCTTCATCCGGTCGAAGGCCTGATCTTCCGGGAGATCTTCAGAGGAAGGTTCTTGCGGGGCAGCAGGGTCTCCGCCACGAAATAGCAATTCGAGAAACACCGCCTTCCCGGGGATTTCCTGGTATACGGATTCTCCATCTTCCGGGTCGGAAACGGAGATCTGATACCGGATTTGAGTCTGCCGGGCATGTACGGAATTTTCCAGGGGTTGAGTGATGGTTACCCTGGGAGCCTGGTTGACCGTGGTTTGGGTAATGCCCAGGCCCAACATACATCCCAGGATGACAATGGCTGGGCCGATGTTCCTTTTTCGAAGCCTGTAAAAACGGTCAGGAAGCATCTTCGATTTCTTTGGCAACCCGGTTGGCGGAGCGGGTGGCGGCTTCCATCCCCCAGTTTAGATTGTCGGCATAGGCTCCTGCAAAATGAATGCGTCCCTCTGGCAGCATCACCTGTGGCCAGTAACGGTGCAGATTACCCAGGGTAAAAGGCAACCGTTCACAGGTGTATGCATAGGTCTCCTTGGTCCAGTCCTTGACCAGGGCCTGTTCGATGGTATCTTTGCCGGGATAGACCTCCCTGAATGAGGCCAATGCCCGCTGGGCAGATACGTTGCCCGGACCGCTGCCCATCAGGGCTACCCGGTGCGTTTCTACTTCATCGGCAACCTGCCAGATCGAGCCGATATTGGAGTGACCAAGGTCGAGGTTGATGGTGCCTACTCCATCTTCCAGCCAAAACTTCGACCGGGCCTGGAATACAAACCGTGAATACGAATCGTACACCACATTATGCAGCACAAATTGTTTTTCCGGCGAAAGCGGCGGAGTGACCGTTATTTCTTTGAAAGCGGGAAGCGGAATGCAATTGGCCAGGAAATCAGCCTCCATTTGTTTTTCTTCATTGAATTCCCGGTAGGTCACGGTCACGCCTGTACTTCGGTGCGCTATCGACAGGATCGGACAGTTGAGCCGGACACGGTCACCCAGTCTTTTGGCGAAGGCATTGGGCAACTCCTGGTTGCCGCCCTGCAACCGGAAGACCTTAGGGGGTGACAGGGGCACTCCCCGAAGGTGCAGAATTGCGGCCTGCCAGATTTCAAAAAGGGCGGATCGGTTATTCCCTCCGAGTCGGCGCAAAGCGGCTTCCGAGGCTTTTTCTTTCACATAGATCTGGGACGCGGGTGTTTGATCCAAATCATCGTAGCCTACCCCAAATGGCTGATACTCATCCGTAAATTTTTCCAGGTAGGGCCGTACATAGAGCGATTTGAGATCCCACCAGGGATTTTCTGACAGAAACTTAACCTCCCGTTCGTTGAATCCGAACTTCTTCAACACAGCCGGATCGTTGAGCATAGCTTCGGAATAATACTGACCGTCGATCCTTCGCAATACATTTTCCCTCCGGGGATAGGGGAGTACGGTCAGGTTGAATTCGCGGGTATATTCCCAGTACCGTTCGTAGCCGGGCCGGGTAATGTGTTCGGCGCCATAGTCGGCGTAGAGGCCATCCGACATTCCGTCCCGGGCAGTCATCACATGACCACCGTGCCGGCCGGAAGCCTCAAGTACGATAACCTCAAATCCCCGTTTCATCAGCTCATAACCACAACAAAGGCCGGCGATTCCCGCTCCGGCCACAATGACCCTTTTTCCATTCGGTTGCGAAGGCGCACTGGCTTCAGGTTGAAGTCCGGAACTGAATGCCGTAACCGGAAGGGATAATCCCGCACCGGCGGTTACTGTTGTCTTTACAAATTGCCGACGATCCAGTTCTTTCATAAGTATTGCCTGGTATGATTTGTTATGAATACCCGGTCTTTCAAAACTAACGGATTTGACTGAGAAGACAAAAACCCGTAGCTCCCTTCTCTGAACGGAGTGAACAGGAGCCGGGGGATAATCCGGACGGAGTCCGGCTCTACCGGACCCATAGAACCAAGATGCAAATGACGGGTAAGTGACTGTATCTCCGGCTCTGACCGGGGTAAGGCAGAGGCGGGGGGATAATCCGGACGGAGTCCGGCTTTACTGAACCCATAGAACCAAATGCAAATGACGGCTAGGAGACTGTATCTCCGGCTCTGACCGGGGTAAGGCAGAGGCGGGGGGATAATCCGGACGGAGTCCGGCTCTACTGGACATCCTGACCAGAGCCAGGTCACCGGATTCCATGATTCCATTACATACAGATTTTTTCCCTAAATTTCCGCACCCCGAAGACTGCAAAGACATTTTCATTTTTTTTGTCAACTAAACTTACTCTATGATAGTACCAAGAACATCCCGTGAAGAGATTATGACCAAACTTCGCAGGAAGATGGATCAGCGGATCCCGATTTTTATCGCCAGTGCCGGCAGTGGTCTGGTGGCCAGCCTGCTGGAGAAAGCGGGAGCAGATTGTATCAACACCTTTTCGGGAGCCCGGTTACGAGCCAACGGGATGGGCACGATGGCCATGATGTGGCCCATACTCGACTCCAATAAACAGACTATCGACTATACCCGGGAAGACATCATGCCGGCGATTAAGGGCAATGCTTTCATCTGTGCATGCCTCAATGCCAACGATCCGCTGAAAGACATGCGGGTCGTACTCCAGGATCTTAAGAACATCGGGGTATTTTCCGCCTCCAACATCGGTCCGTCGATCAGCTATGTCGACAAAGACAGCGAGATCTATAAAGTGTTGACCAAAAGCGGCATTACCCTGGACAATGAGATCGCGATGCTGAAACTGGCTAAAGAAATGGATATGGTGTCGA
Organism: uncultured Saprospiraceae bacterium; assembly: GCA_964428345.1. GTDB lineage: Bacteria > Bacteroidota > Bacteroidia > Chitinophagales > Saprospiraceae > JABDMH01. The sequence goes on from CAYRYD010000048.1 coordinate 8,378, forward strand.
TTGGACTGGGATTCGATGAGGAGGATAGCCTGCGGATTGTGGAGGAGGCTCGGCCGGACATATTTTGCTTTCATGCCGGGACGACCAAAGGCGGATTGAAAGGGTATGATTCTGGTGAAACGATCGAGCAAACGGCCGCCCGTTCGGAGGCGGTTTACAAGGAGTTGCGTAAAATCAGTCCGGAAGTCATTTTGATTGCCCACGGGGCCGCTCTCGAGAATCCGGTCGATGCCCAGTATATACTGAATCACACCAGTTGCGACGGAATCTGGACCGGATCATCGACTGAAAGAATTCCCATTGAACGGGCAGTGTATCAGACTGCCAAGGAATTTGCTGACCTTCGGTTTCCCAATAATTAAAAAAATACCAGCCTTATGAGTAAGACAATCGCACTACTGGTTACCCTCGATACCAAGGGCCAGGAAGCAGGTTACCTGAAGGAACAGATCGAGATGCGGGGTCACCGGGCTCTTCTGATGGACATCGGCGTGGTGGGTGAACCGGAAATCGAAGCCGATATCAGCCGGCAGGAGATCGCCATCGCCGGGGGTCGCAGCCTCGAATCGCTGCTGGTCCATCCAACCCGGGAAGAAGCAGGCAAGGTGATGGTCGACGGAAGCCGGAAGATACTATTGGAGAAAGTGGCCAGCGGAGAAGTGCACGCAGTAGTAGGATTGGGAGGCACCCAGGGCACATCGAGCTGTTGTGATATCATGCAGGTCTTGCCATATGGCCTGCCCAAGATCATGGTGTCGACGGTGGCATCGGGCGATACTTCCAGCTTTGTCGGCATCAAGGACATCACCATGATGTTTTCGGTGAGTGATATTCTCAAACTAAATCCCTTTACGCGAAAAGTGCTGGCCAATGCGGCAGCGGCTGCCTGCGGGATGGCAGAATCGGAGTCGATCTTTGAGATGCAAAAGGGCGAGAAACCATTGATCGGTATGTCCAACCTGGGGGTCCTGACCCAGGGGGCTATGGAAGCCATCAAATATTTTGAAGAGGCAGGTTATGAAGTGATCGTATTTCACGCGGTCGGTTCGGGAGGCCGGGCGATGGAGCAGATGATGAAAGAAGGCATCATCCAGGCGGTTTTTGACTATGCGATGGGCGAAATTGCCGATGATGTTTTTCACGTATTGCGCGCAGGTGGTCCGGAGCGCTTGACGGTGGCCGGAAAACTGGGATTACCCCAGGTACTTTGTCCGGGAGGAGCCGAGCATCTGGGCATCATCGTTCCGGCCCATCATGTACCCGATGAATATAAAGATCACAAATACGTTTTTCACAGTCCGGTCATTTTCGTGCCCCGGCTCAATGAAAAGGAAATCGTCAGAGTAGCCGATGATATTTGCCGGCGCCTGCAGTATACCAGGAACAAGGCCTATTTTATGATTCCCCTCAAGGGAGTGGGCCGCTACTCGATTCCGGGCGGTGTTTTGGAAGACAAAGTCTCCGATGCCGCATTCTTCAACCGGCTCAAGGCCGGCTTGCCAAAAAATATCGAGGTGATCGAAAAGGACATGCATGCCGAAGAACCAGCCTTTATCCGCGAAGCGGTCGACCGGTTGATCTCATTGATAGAAGAAAGCAAAGCCTGATCGGGTACCCGATGACCTGGGAACGACATCAGCTGGAGAGTCTTATTCCGGAGCAGATCTACGCAGAACTGGAGCGCAAATCCATCGTCTACCTGCCCCTTGGAGCGATCGAATGGCACGGTCAACACCTGCCCATTGGCCTGGACAGCCTGACCTCGCACGGTCTGTGTCTGCGGGTAGCTCAGCAAGTAGGAGGACTGGTGATGCCACCACTGTATTATGGGATGACCGGTAGTATCGGTCACCATCCCTGGACCATCCTGCTGGAGCAGGAAGATACCTTCCAGGCCATCCTCCGGGATACCCTGAGCCGGTTAGAAGCCTATGGAGTAATGCTGGCAGTCGTTTTTACCGGTCATTTCGGGAAGCGGCAACTGGCCGCCCTGGATCAACTGAAGCAGCGTTGGGCGGAGGAGGATCACCAGATGAAACTGCTGGTTTTATCGATCAGCCAATGTCCCGATGCAAAAATGAAAGGTGACCATGGCGCTATTTTCGAGACATCATTGCTGGCACAACTGCATCCGGAATTGGTACACCTGGATAAATTACCGGATATAACCATCCATCCGGCCAATGACCCGGAAGGAGACAGCTGGGGACCACACCGGCGTGATCCACAAAACATTCTTTTTGGCATTCTGGGCGATGATCCAAGAGATTATGATCCGGTAAAGGCAGCCGAATTGCTGGGAAGTATTTTACAGTGGTTTACCCGCGAAGTGGAACAGGCTTATAAAACCTGATATTCTGAAATAACGAGTTTCTCCATGATCGAAAACATGGAAGATTGGTCATTTGTGTTAAGGTCAGCGATTTTTGTTTCGAGCGACACATAATGTTGCCTTATTGAAACCTTTGGAACCATACTGAAAGTCAAAGGTACTATTGTGTAAGAAGCCACTTGCATCATGTAGTAACTTGCCAGCATGATGGATTTGAAATTACTCATCTGAATTTCACATATGAAAAGAGTTGTTTTACTCCTGCTGTTGATCCTGTTTTTCTTTACACTAAGATCACAAGTCGACATTGAATCCAGCAATGCAATATTAGGGGGGTATTTCAGAACAAACGGGCTGTGGAGTGGTGCACTTCTACAACTGAATAGCTCCGGGCTTGATAACTGGATGAGATTTATTGAGGACGGGACTACCGAACATGGCAGAATTGGATTTTCAAGTGCAGCAGGATATGGGAACTTACTGATAAGAAATTCCAATACAGGCTTTGGAGATTTGATTATTTTAAGGGGTGGCAACGGAGGTCAGTTCTGGATGTATCCTGATGGAAAACTATACGCCAACAACATCGGGGATATTGGCAGCCATCGCGATATGCACTGGAATCAAACTACAGGAGAAATCGGATGGACCAGTTCCTCCGCCCGGTTTAAGACGAACATCAGGCCGATGGTTGATGACTGGACCAAAATACTTCAGGTCCTGCCGGTCACCTATACCCGCCCGGAAAGTCCGGACCGGTGGGAATATGGTTATATCGCAGAGCAGTTGGATTCCATCGGTCTGCAATCGCTCGTCGGCTATGGTACGGATGGATTGCCTGAATACATTGACTACGAGAAAATGGTGTTGTATCTCACCGAGATAGTGAAGTCGCAGCAGGAGGCGATCGCAAGACTGGAGAAGGTCATTCAGGAGATAACCAGAACGATCCGGACTGGAAAAGGTAGAAAGTCAACCCGGAGGCATAAGAAGCATTAGTCGATAAAAACTGGAAAGCGATTTGCCTGCCTGACAATAACCGGGGATGTCACTGCAGCCACTCCCGTAAATAATCCCGGACAAAGAGACCGTCCTTGAGCGTCACTCCATCCGGATTGGTGATGGCTTCATCGCACTCATCTTCCATAATGATCCAACCGTCATAACCGGTGTCCACCAGATATCGGGTAATCGCCTCAAACGCGATGGCTCCTGTGCCGGTAGGCGCCCACCGGCCGTCGGGATACATGTCTTTATAGTGCACCACATTGACCCGGTCACGGTATTTCCTGATGATCTCCAATGGGTCCATGCCTCCTTTGGCGATGTGGCCGACATCCGGACAGTAGCCAATTACACCGGGATCCAGTCCGTCGAGCAGAATTTCATAATCACCGGCTGTACGAAAAACAGAACCGGCCGGCGAGTTGGGATGATACGAACAGATAATGCCTTTGTCAGCGGCCCTCCGGGCAATTTCATTGACGCAGGCAATGCAGTGGTCTTGCCGGGTGCGTAAATTAGACCGGTCTTTTTGTGGCATTTGAACCAAAAGCAGGATCGTGCCGGGAAAATGCCCCAGAAAATCAATCCATTGGTCCATCCGGGTTCTTTCCGCTTCCGTTTCCCGGGCATGCAGCCAGTCTTCAACTACGCAGAGCACCGCCATATCCAGATCGTACTGCTCCAGCGCTGCCTTCATCCGGACCGGATCCGAGAGATGTTGCAGAAAACTGGTTTCCGGTTCGATGCCGGTAAATCCTGCTTGCTGACAAATGGAAAGGATGTGTTCCAGTCTACCTTTGTATTGCTCACCCGGCATCTGCCAGGTGTAGGTTTCACAGCCAATTTTAATGCTCATAGGAAATCATTAATGAACTAACGATTATAATCCCTGCAATATAGTTAATTGAATTTCACCCACCCACCCACCCACTCCACATTAGAGTGTTGGTATCACCCAACACCAACACCGGGAATCTGGGTAATTAAAATCCTATATGGGGCCGGTATTCACTAGTCGTTCATAACCGTTAGAACCGTTCTAACCGTTCAAACGGCTAAGGGTTTATGACGGCCATCCTAACAGGATCGATCACCGCGTACTTCGACAGTTGCCGATTTTTTTAGAAAAATTTGACCATCCAAATGGCTGATTCCGGATGGAAATACCAGGAACACAATGGTGGAGATCCATTTTTAGTGTCGGTTATTCAAGAGTCGTTCATAACCGTTAGAACCGTTCTAACCGTTCAAACGGCTAAGAGCTTATGACGGCCATCCAACAGGATCGATCACGGCATACTTCGACACTTGCAGGTTTTTTTAGAAAAATTTGAACCATCCAAATGGG
>CAYRYD010000048.1:13162-43489 GCA_964428345.1 uncultured Saprospiraceae bacterium
TATTCAAGAGTCGTTCATAACCGTTAGAACCGTTCTAACCGTTCAAACGGCTAAGCTTGATTGGTGTTCCCATGCTATCACTCTCCATCTAATTAGATACTGTGGAAATCTTTATTTTGAATAATTAGAACGTTAAATCTAAATCGAAACAACAGTCTAAGACAATAGAAAAGTCGGTCTATTTAACGCATTTTATCGATGCATCAGGAAGAAATTGTGATAGTTTAGGTAATTCTTAAAAATAATCAATTAATGACTTTTCAAGAATTCCATCGTCACCTTGTTGAATCGCTCCAGATCTTCCCAGTGATGCACATGACCACCCATTGGAAATTCAATCATCCGGGAGTTTATGATTTTATCGTGCAATATCTGTGAAAACCCCGGCGGAGTAAAAATGTCCATGAGACCAACCGTTATTAAAGTGGGTATTTTGATTTCATGAAGACGATCTACGGTATTATGCCGGATACAGGCATCGAGCTGACCTTCAAAACCGGCCCGGCTCTGAGGACTTGGATTGTTTTTTGCTTCCTCTTGGCCTTCCTTTAATTCGGAAAAATGTTGCTCATAAAACGGTGGCGCATAAATCCACAATTGCAGCAATTCCATAAAATCATCCGGCCTGCTGGTAACCCTCAGCTTCTTGAGATTTTCATAGACGGTTTTTGCATATTGATTAAATACCGGCCAGGTACTGATCAATAGTAATGATTGCACCCGACCCGGATAGTTAAGCACAAGCTCCTGGGCGATGGCTCCTCCCATCGATATACCGGCCACCCGGGCTCTTTTAACGTTTAAATAATCCATCACGGCCACCGTATCCCGGGCCATCATCAGCGTACTGTAAGGTCCCTGCGGTGCTCCGGATTGCCCCACACCCCGGTTATCCGGAATAATGCAGTAAAAATATTTCTCGTACTCGACCACATGCTTTTCCCAGGTATTACCATCAGCACCAAATCCCATCAAAAGGATCAGAGGCTCTCCCTGACCTCTTGTCTGGTAATAGATTTTGACTCCATCTGCATCGACAAAACCTTCATTCATTTTTTGTTGGTCTTTGGTTTGTTAGTCTTTGGTTTGTTAGTCTTTAGTCATTGGGATTTATTAATGCCTGCTTTTGATTTCCGGCTATTTGAATTCAGGAGAATTCTTCCCATTTTCTTTTTATAAAGGAATACCCATCGACATAAATTTCCTCCAGGGTGGGTTGAAAATTACGCCAGACATTGATACCCGAAGCAAATTCCGGATTATTACGACTGAAAGCTTCGATGGTAAGCCAGCCGTCATACCTGATTTCATGCAACGTCTGAAAAACCTCATCCCATCGTACCTGGCCTCTACCCGGGGTGCCGCGATCGTTTTCCGAAATATGGACATGTGCAATCAGCTCCCGGTGTTTTAAAATAATCTCTCTCATATTTTTCTCCTCGATATGAGCGTGATGGGTGTCATAAATCATCCGGAGATTGGGGTGGTCCACTTCCCGGATTAATTCGGCGATATCATCCAGTGTATTGTAGAGATAACATTCAAACCGGTTGAGTGCCTCCGGGGTCAGTAGAATGCCGTATTGCTCCGCATATTCCGCAACCGGTCGCAATACCGCAGCACTCCTTTTCCGCTCTTCTTTAGTGGGTGGCTCTCCGGTGAATGATGCAAATGCCGAATGAAACGGACCGCCGATCACCTGCACGCCCATGATAGCCGCCATATCGATCCGGCGTTTCAGCTGATCGACTGCCTCCTGACGGATCGCCGGGTCCGGACTGACCGGATTGGCATCATCGAAAAGGGATGTCACCGCCGTGCATTCCAGTTCGAGACTGGCCAGCATATCCGCAATCTTCTGAAAATCTTCGGAAGGCGCTTCGCCAATCGGTATTTCGACACCGTCGTATCCGGTTTTCTTAAGGTACTCTAAAGTAGGGTAGTAGCTCTCGTCGACCGAGGTGGTCCAGAGAAGCATATTCATGCCGATCTTCATGTGCAATGGTAGTCAATGATGTGCCAAGATATTAAATTGAAGTTTAACTGATTTGGTTATTGGCTTCTCTTTTCCATGTCGTTCGAATTGATCTATCTTTAGGGCACCCCATGAATCAAGGCTATTTTCTGAGGAGCTTATTGTAGATAAGCAGTTGAATATTTGAATGGGGTTTATTCCCAAACGAAGTTAAGATGATGCAAATGGAACCGGCTGCGCTGCAGCGAAATTTGAAGGAAGTGGAATTAACCGCAGATCTGGTGGTGGTGGGAGGTGGTATGGCCGGGGTATGCTGTGCCATCACGGCGGCCCGGCAGGGGATTTCCGTGGTGCTGATCCAGGACCGGCCGGTGTTGGGTGGTAACGCCTCCAGCGAGGTACGGTTGTGGATCCTGGGGGCAACTTCCCATATGGGCAATAACAATCGTTGGGCCCGGGAAGGAGGAGTGATTGACGAACTTCTGGTGGAAAACGTTTTCCGGAATCCAGAGGGTAATACCGTCATTTTTGACACGATCATGCTGGAGAAGGTGATCGAAGAAAAAAACATTAACCTGTTGTTGAATACGGCGGTTTATGAGACCCTGAAGTCCGGACCGAACAGGATAATGGAAGTACGAGCTTTCTGCAGCCAGAACAGTACGTTATACCGGGTGTCTGCCGGACTTTTCTGCGATGCGTCGGGTGACGGTATTGTTGGGTTTCAGGCCGGTGCGGCTTTCCGGATGGGTGCCGAAGCTTCATCCGAATTTAACGAACCCTTTGCTCCCTCCAGGGAATATGGTGAATTACTGGGGCACTCCATTTACTTCATGAGTAAGGACCTGGGAAAACCGGTGGATTTTGTTCCGCCTTCTTATGCACTGATGGATATCACTCAGATACCCCGTTACCGCAAGTTCAATGTGGAAGAACACGGCTGTTGGCTCTGGTGGTTGGAGTATGGCGGCCGTCTGGATACGGTACATGAATCAGAGACGATCAAATGGGAACTCTGGAAAGTGGTCTACGGCGTCTGGAATTATATCAAAAACTCCGGTCAGTTTCCGGAAGCCGCCAATCTGACCCTCGAATGGGTCGGGCTGATTCCCGGCAAGAGAGAAAGCCGACGGTTTGAAGGACTCTATATGTTGCGGCAGGGGGATCTTGTGCGACAAAAGCATTTTTACGATACAGTTGCTCACGGGGGATGGGCTATCGACCTGCATCCGGCCGATGGGGTTTTTAGCGAAAAACCCGGTTGCAATCAGTGGCATTCCAAGGGTGTGTATTCCATCCCTTATCGCACGATGGTAAGCCAGAATATAGAGAATCTTTTTCTGGCCGGCAGGATTATCAGTGCCAGCCATGTCGCCTTTGGATCAACCCGGGTCATGGCTACCTGTGCCCATAACGCCCAGGCGGTAGGGGTGGCGGCCGCTCTCGTTAAAAAGCTTGGCATCAAACCGGCCGACCTGGCTGCTGAAGAGCATATTGGTGTGCTGCAAAAAGAACTGCTCAAGACCGGACAGTACATTCCTCATGTTGCACTAAAGGATCCGGATGATCTGATGGGTAGCGCCACCATTTCTGTCAGCTCTACCCTAAACCTCGAAGAACTGAAGTTTGATGGTCCGCTGTTTCCGTTGATTTACGGAGTAGCTCAGCTATTGCCGGTTCAACCAGGTCCCTTTCCGTCGGTGGAAGTGGAAATATCCGTTGCTGAAGACTGTGACCTGGAGGTCAGTATCCGTCAGAGTTCGAAAGTCTACAATTTTACACCGGATGTTATCCTGGCCCACCATACATATAAATTGAAAAAAGGCCTCCAAAGATTGGGCATTGATCTCGATGTGACTCTTGCGGATGAAACCTATGCTTTTGTCTGTTTTCATAAACAACCTGAATGCTCCCTCCGTATGAGCCATACACGGGTGACCGGTATTGTCAGTGTTTTCAACAAGCAAAATATTCCCGTTTCCAATTACGGCCGGCAGGATCCCGACCCTGCTCTGGGATTTGAGTCTTTTGAATTCTGGGTGCCGATCCGTCGACCTCAGGGCCATAATATTGCCATGAAGATTCATCCTGGAATTCGGGCATTCGGAGCAGAGCAGATCCGAAACGGAATTTTCCGTCCTTACCTTCGTCCAAATGCCTGGGTCGCTTCCCCCGAAAATCCGGAACCTGTCCTGATTGTCAACTGGCCGGAGATACAATCCATTCGAAAAATGGTTTTATCATTCGATACGGACTGGGACTATGCCATGGAATCTTCTTTGCTGGGTCATTCGGAACGGATGATGCCTTTTGTGATCCGGAATTACCGGGTGTTTGATGCCTCGGATCATTTGATTTATGAACAAAAGGATAATCACCAAACCCGAAATGAGATTTTTTTCGATGAAGTAGTTGAAACAAATCAAATCAAAATTATTTTTCAACGTCCGGATATCCACGTGCCTGCAGGATTGTTTGGACTGTCTGCTTATGCTTTTTAATAAACGGGATGCCTTTTCTTGATTATTTTATTATCGGTATTTTTTCGCTCCTGATTTTTTTGGTGGGTTTTGCATTTGTGCGGTCCGGCAGTAATATGAAGTCGTTTTTTGCCGCCGGTGGCAGCCTGCCCTGGTGGCTCAGTGGTTTAAGTCTGTTTATGAGCTTCTTTTCTGCCGGTACCTTCGTGGTCTGGGGCTCGATTGCCTATCAGTACGGTTGGGTGGCTATCACAATCCAATGGATGATGGCCCTGGGTGGATTTATTATCGGTTATTGGATCGCACCGGCCTGGCATCGTACCGGCATCCTGACTGTTGGAGAATTTGTCGGTTTGCGCTTTGGTAATCAACTGAAACGTTTCTACAGTTACATCTTTCTACTATTAAGTTTTATTACAACTGGCGCCTTTTTATACCCGGTGGCAAAATTATTTAATGTATCCACCGGATTTTCCATTGAAATTTCGATTGTCGTTTTGGGTCTCATCGTGATCGCCTACACGGCTGCCGGCGGTCTTTGGGCGGTGATAGTAACCGATGTATTGCAATTCATCATTTTGTTTGCCGCAGTGCTCATCGTGGTGCCGCTGGCTTTTCATGCCGCAGGCGGAGTCGGGACTTTTCTGGAAGAAGTCCCGGCTGGATTTTTTCAACCGGTCAATGGAGAATATACCTGGTGGTTTCTGCTGGCATTTATGTTTTACAATACCATTTTTATCGGTGGTAACTGGGCCTACGTACAGCGTTATACCAGTGTCAGTACATCCCGCGATGCCCGGAAAGCTGCCTGGCTCTTTGGCAGCCTCTACCTGGTGAGTCCTATTTTGTGGATGTTGCCTCCGATGATTTATAAGGTACTGCATCCGGATTTGGTGGATCTGGCTAATGAAGGTGCGTTTTTGCTGATGTGTAAGGAAGTGTTGCCCTCCGGTCTTCTTGGCCTGATGCTGGCCGGTATGTTGTTTGCCACCGCCAGTTCGGTCAATACAACGCTTAATATGATGGCGGCCGTTTTTACCCATGACCTCTATGGCCGGTTGGTACAGTCTGCTGAAAAGGGATCCCTCATGAAAATAGCCCGGATCTCGACAGTGGTTTTTGGATTCATTACGATCGTTGTGGCGCTGCTGGTGCCAGCAGCGGGTGGAATCGTCGAGGTAGTGATCAGCGTGGGTGCGATCACTGGTGCACCACTTTTTGCTCCGACCATCTGGGCTTTATTCAGTCATAGACAGACTGCACGGTCGATCCTGATCAGTACCCTGGTGAGCCTGGCTATCAATATATTTTTCAAGTTTTTATCCCCTGTCTTATTAACTTTTTCCTTAAGCCGTTCGGAGGAGATGCTGGTAGGAGTATTTGTGCCTTTGCTGCTGCTTTTATTTTTCGAATTTTTCCCGACGGGAAGCCGCAAGGCGATTCAGCCGGTGGATACTACCGGTGTCAGGATTTCAGCTGTTTCGGAGAATCGCTATGCCATAAGAATTTTGGGATATGCGGTATTTCTAACCGGTATACTGATCATCCTGTTGGGGTTGGGTGCCAGTGCTGTCCGAAGTTGGGTAATTTCTGTCGGGGTTATCATCGCGGTGCTGGGGACATTGCTGTTTGGAAATGCCCGAAACAGCAACTAGCGTTTTATCCTCATTTTTTCCCAATCCGGTAAATACGTATCTTGAGATTGCAGGACAACTGTTGTTCTGGATTATATTGGGTAAAACGACCAGAATTATGAAAAGAGCAGCCAATTTGATTTTTGCGACCAGAAATATGGTCTCCTTATTATTCCTGGTGCTAGCCACTGGTATGGCTTTTTCCCAGAGTGCAAAGAAGAAAGTCACCAGTGGGGTGATCAATGTCGATGTCTGCCTGCCGCCCCCTTCACCACCTACCGGTCCGGTGCCGGTACCCTATCCCAATGTCGTAAAATCGGTTTCCACGACCAGTTCGTCGAAATACCTGGTAAATGGTCAATCACTTACATTCATCTTGTCGGGAGAAAACCTGGAGAATATCAATGCGTTGCAGGTTTATGTTGATGGGTCAAAAAGCAATCTTTTCGAGGCAAAATTGGAACCGGTCTATCGAAAGAAAAATGTTCGTCAACGAAGGGTGATACTGACTCCTAAGGGAAATATGCGAAATGCAGAAAGATATCGCCTGAATTTTAAAAAAGATCTGACCTCCCGGTCATTTTATTCGGATGAATTTACCGTCAAGGGAAAATAGTATTCGGTTAAATGGGACGGTGCCTGAAGCCCATTTTTATTTCACATACTGGTCAAACCAACTCAGGTATCTTTCAAACCGGTCTTTACGGAAAGAGGGTCTCCGGATCCCGTGATGTTCGCCGGGATAGACCACCAGTTGAGTTTCCCTGCCCAGACGCTTCATAGCCTGGTACATTTGTTCTGAATTGATGATCGGTACATTCCAGTCATCGCTGCCACCGATCCACAAGGTGGGTGTGGTTATTTTTGCAACCTCGTTAAAAGGTGAGATCCTTTCCCATGCTTCTGCATTTTCCCAGGGGAGTCCCAGTTCCAGTTCCCACATCAGCTGATAGTGATCGTGACCGTAATTGGTACGCATCAATGCTTCACTGGCTCCGGAAATCGCTCCCTTAAAGCGGTCTGATTGGGTAATGACAAAATTGGTGAGGATCCCTCCATATGACCAGCCACCCACACCCAGCCGGTCCGGATCGATATATCCCGCTGCTATCGCGTAATCGATGCCAGCCATCACATCCTCATAATCCTTGTTACCCCAGTCGGCAAAAATAGCCTCTGAAAAAGCCTGTCCATACCCCGAAGAACCCCTGGGATTGATCAGCAGGGTGATATAGCCATTGGCGGCAAAAAGCTGGGACTCCGAATGAAATTCATATTCATACTGACTGACCGGCCCTCCGTGGATCCAGAGAATAGCCGGGTATTTCATGGACGGTTCAAAACCAATTGGCTTGACCACGAATCCCTCCACCGGGGTTTCATCTTTGCTTTTAAATCGGATCTTTTCGATGGTAGGTTTTCTCAAACCTGTCAGCACAGCCTCATTCACCCGGGTCAGTGGCTTCAGCTCTCCGGTTGCAAAGCTGTATACTTCAGACGGTTGTTGTGTAGTCGCCAGCAAGGGAGCGATCCGTGTACCGCGAAGATCATAATCGGAGATACTGTGGTCACCAGCAATGACCCGTTCCATATTGCTGCCTGCCGGACTTATCGATGCGAGAACACTGGTTCCGCTTTCTTCCAGGATAAAGTAAATGCTTTTTCCATCCTGGCTGAACCGGGGTATCCGTAAATTTCGATCCAGTTGACCGGTAAGCAGAGTAGGAACTCCTCCGGTGGCCGGGACTATGGCAAGCTGTTCCGTCGCATACCAGATGGCATCCTTGTCGGTCACCGTGATATAAGCAAGATATTGACCGTCGGGGCTCCAGGAGGGTGAAGCATCCGAATTCTCATTGGTGGTGACCTGAAGCAGCGTTTGACCTTTGTCGGTGTTGTCGGCCGGTACAATCCAGATGTCCGTATTGGAATTTCCATCCGGATTATCCGACCGGTTGCTGACAAAGGCGATGTATTTGCCATCGGGACTCCAAACCGGGCTTGTATCATCATAGTCGCCGGAAGTGATCTGGATCGCCGCCGTGTCACCGGGTGCAAAGGTATACAGGTGTGTGCGGTACCGGTCCAGATAGCCGCTATAGTCTCTTTTAAACTGTAACCGGTCTATGATGTGCGGCTTTGCTTTCTTATCGTCTTCCTTGTCTTTTGTCAGTTCTTCCGGCCTGGCGTCCCGTATCGATAATACCAATTTTTTACCATCGGGTGACCACTCATGACCAGATACTCCCTGGGGTATGCTGGTCAGCTGCTGGGCTTCACCTCCCCGGCGATCGAGAGTCCAGACCTGGGTTTTTTCGTCCGTTTTTTTTGCCGCAAGAAAAGAGAGGTATTTATTGTCATAACTCCATCTCGGCTGGGAGGCTGAATATCCTTTGGCGGTCATGGGTATCATTTCCCCACCGGTTTCGGCAATCATCCAGATCCTGGTTTCTGTTTCATCTTTTTCAAGGTCCGCTTCTGTCACGGTAAAGGCAATCCATTGGCCATCCGGGCTGATCTGTGGGTCACCGACTGTTTTTAACTTCAGTAGATCATCAATACGCAATGGTTTTCCCGCGTTTTGCCCCCGGGCAATAAACTGGATTACCAGCAAAAGGATCAGGGTAGCGATCCCATAAATCTTTGGCAGCATCGTTCATTTTTCACAAAAATAGCAATCCATTTTAATCGGGCACCCGGCCATCGAAAGGCTTTATGCCTGATGATCCCGGACTCCAATGCACGATACTGCCAAAGTTGATCAATCGATCATAAAGCCAGCACCGGAAGATCGGGTGGCAGTCCCAGGAAAACCTGGGCAGCTGTTTCGTACCGGCTTTCGTTTACGAAACCATGCTGCCGGATCACCTGAGCATCTTTAAAATAATGGGCTAATTTGTTCCGGGTATAGATCGCACTACTACCGGCTGCTGAGTACATCAGATCTACCGCCTGCAGGCAGCTTTGATTGGTATGAACCGATGCGAGCAACAGGTCGGCCTTATCTTCCAGGGTGAGATTTCCTCCGGTCTGCATCTTGTCCCAGCAATACCTCAGGGTTTCGTGCAGATAGGCCCGGGAGGATTTCACCATCGCTTCAGCCATTCCCAGTTTTCGTTGGATGGATCCTCTGTCCCGCATGGATACCATCGATCCAAAGGATACCTTTTTGTCAGCGATCTGTTTGAGTTCCTGTACAGCATTGGAGGCAACCGCCAGGGCCACGGGGGCAATGACACTGGTGATCGTGACACCAATGACTGGAAATCGATAAAGATCCCCAAAGCAATAGTGATTTGGCTGAAGACCGGGAGCCAGGGAATGAGACCGGTGGTCCGGTACAAATACCTCGCTGGCCTCCACATCGTTGCTATCGGTAGCCCGCATGCCTATGGTATGCCAGGTGTCGAGGATCTGACAATCTCTTGCATCCATGAAGACACCAATCACCTCGGGCATTCCATTGTGCATTTTTATCCGACTTTGCTCCATGACAAAGGCGGTGACAAAGATCCAGCGTGCTTCATGGACGTTGCTGGTCAGTGGACTCCGGCCGGAAATCCGGTAGCCTCCCTGCACCGGAGTTGCTTGCATGGGAGGATGGAAAGCACCGGCAATCAAAGTATCCGGACCATGCTGATAGATCTCTTCGATCCCTTTTTCCGGCAGTTTACTACAGGACCAATGGCCCGTATTGGCCACCATCATCGACCACCCCGCGGCCGTGTTGTGCCTGGCGATTTCTTCCACGGTTTTTGCGATAGTCAATGGATCTGCTTCCAGCCCTCCCAGCGATTCTGGCAGGGTCAGCCGTAAGAAACCTCCTTCCCTGAGGGTCCGGACCGTCGCAGCGGATAGTCTTCTTTCGGTTTCTTCATCGCTGATATGCTGGCTGAGTGACGGGCCGGTCTTTCGGGCGCTTTCCAAGAGATCGAATGCCGGACTTACCGGATAGGAGGTAGTTTCTATCTTAGTTTTCATTTGGAATTTTTTTAGAGATTAAAATGATAGATGATATAAGATGATATGGATTAAAAGTATACCGATAACCTGATTCAAAAATGCCCGTTTGGATCAAAAATATTTCTGTTTGAATCAAAGTAAGTCCTCACCTAGTACCTGGTATTCAGTCCCAAGATCATCGTCAGTTACTCCTGGATTAGAAAACATCAGTCGACTCTTAAATCTGGTTGGACTGTAGACTCATTCGGTAATTCAAGGGTGATACACCCATACTTTCCTTAAATCGGCGGCTGAAGTGGGTCTGGTTTTCAAAGCCACATTCGAGGGTAATTTCGCCGATGCTTAGGGTTGTATTTTCCAGTAACCCGGTTGCCAGTTTTAATCGTTGTTTCATGATCCACCTTGCCGGTGAATCGTTGAATATTTTTTTAAATTCGCGTTTAAAGGTGGGCACACTTCGGTATGCCAGGTGCGCAAATTCTGGTACAGAAAGATTAAACATATAATTGTTCTGCACAACCTCCTGAATGGACGGGTATGTATTCTGATTCAGAAAATGGAGATATGCCAGAAAATTACGGTTTCTCTCATTGGAAAGTAAGGATAAGATCAGTTCCTTGAATTTCAATTCGAGTAACATCTCCGGTGGAGGCGGGTTTTGAGAGAAATAGGTCAGCATCGAGGTGAAGAAAGACCGGCTCAGTTCATTGACGTTCAAAGGCATGACGTGATCTCTCCCCTCTTCAGAAAAAGTAAAAGACGGCAGGCTGGTCCGGTTTTCCTCCATAATTTGCCGGAGAAAACTGTCGGGCATGAAAAAAGCCATCACACACCATTCATCTTCAGGTTCTTTCTCGGAAATATGGGTACCCTGATTTATGAATGCACAGACTCCTTCTGATAGTATCCAGGATCGACCACCTTTATGAAAGGTACGTTTACCATTAATTACATAAATAATCACATTGCGTTCGAGATAAAACGACTCCTTTCGTTGTTTCTGCGGACAATCGTATTGAGTTAAAAGAAGATCCTTGCAGATCAATTGCCTTGACAAGCTTGGAAAGTTTTTAAGGACTTCGTACAGATTGACCATCGGTATCCTTTTCCTTCTAAGTTACCGCATGTTTGATTGGCAAACAAGAGCCACCGTGACAATATGATCTTCAGTCTAACAATATGAATTTACGATGTTATAGAAAATTCCCCGCCGTCATAGCCAGAGACCGGCGGGGAATCCAATGGGGGTGTGAAATCAGAAGCTGTGCGAGACCTGGTTGGTCTTTTTGGTGACGTTGACCAGGGTATTCAGATTGTAAAGGATCAGTTTTGCATAGATCTCATCGGTTCCCCAGTCTTCATCCAGCAGTCCTTCACCGACGACTACTTCGAAAGTCCTGTTTTCCGAAGCGGTGGGTGTCGTATCCGGAAAGAAGTACACATTGGTGAAGGTGTACAAAAAGTCATCTCCAAAGGTCAATCCGGAATCCGCACCCCATAGCTGACATTTTAATTTAAACCAGCGACCGCCACACATTTTCATCTGACATAATTCGAGATCAGTGAATTTTACGGTGCAGCTCACTTTAACATGGGCAGTTTTCTTGCGGTGATCGTGTGAAATGTTAAGCACTGCATTTGAAATGGAAGCCATAATAAGTAGTTTTAATACATGAGTGTTTGTGTGTCGTCACATACACATATACGCCTCCCTTATCAGACCGGGAGGATGGCCAGAAATATTATTTTTCCTGGGATTTTGTGCTGTCTGTGAAGAGCTGTTCAGACCACCATAGGCCGTGATCTGACTTTTCCGGATGATGTGATGCGATTAAGTTACCCGGTGCCCGAATAATGTTACCGGACTATGATAAAATAATGAAATCTCCCGAACAGAAGCCACGCTGCAGCAGATTGGAGGAAAAATTCTGTTGGATCGTTTAAAGTTGAATGGGAGATAATGGTAAATGCAAATGTAAACCTGTCTGTTCAACAGCGATCCAGTCAATTTTACCTTAGAAGTCTCTAAAATAATCAGAGGAACATTCCGTCAGTCAACAAAATGGTTCTGCGGGGAATTGCCGGTTTTCCCCCGCAGGTAGGCGACTGAAAGAATATTTATTCACTACATCCGGACAATTCCTGGTATTTATCTCCCGGCTCTTTTCTCAAGATCCGAGCGGTGAATTTGCAGCTGCCTGCCAAGAGGTTGACCATTCCGGAAAGTACGGGCACGCAGACTCAGGTCACCCTCAGGTATGGCAAATGGTGCCTGGTATTTATGTCCGAATTCGACCGGATAGGTATTGTCGATCGTATAATAGATATCGGTGCCTGGTACGGAATTTTTTAATTCGCACATTAATGTACCCTGATCGTTACGGTATACCAATATCACAGGATCGAGAACGGCTTTCGAAATATTTCTCCCTGCAGCATCAAAGCGGTTAAAATGCTTTTCAGTCCTTCTGATAAAATCATCACGGTCTCTGCTTTCCTTCGTACTCCAGAATATTTCAGCGAGCGCAAAAGCTCTGGGGTAAGTCATATGATAGGCATACTGGATAGTCGGAATCACTTCGGTCCACAGATTGCCCTGGCCTCCCAATATGAAGCGGGGATCCACTCCTTCGGGTGTGGGTTCAAACGAATAGGTTTTTTCCAGACTCAAATCGGCGTAAATCGGATTTTCAACACTGTGATCTCCCTGAGTGTAATCCAGGTAGGCAAACGTGGTGGGTGACATCACCACTTCATGACCCAATTTGGCCGCTTCGATGCCGCCTTCCATACCACGCCAGCTCATCACCGCTGCTCCTTCGGTAAGACCTCCCTCCAGGATTTCGTCCCAGCCGATCATTTTTTTTCCCTTGCTGCTGATGATTTTCCCGACCCGGCCGACGAAGTAACTTTGCAACTCATGACTATTTTTTAAATGATTTTTTCTCATGAATTCCTGGACAACAGGATCTTTTTCCCAGTAACCGTGATAGCACTCATCTCCTCCCATGTGGATGTAAGTGCCGGGAAAAAGAGCCGCTACTTCGGTGAAAACCTTGTCGACAAAATCGTACACTTTTTCGTCGGCCGGATTAAGGGTGTTTTCAATTAGCATCTCAAATTTTCCGTCACCATACCATTCGGCAAATTTTGAACCGGGGTTGACAAATTTCGATTCTTTTTTCGTGGATAATTCCGGGTAAGCTGCCAGGGCTGCCATGCTGTGTCCGGGCATATCGATTTCCGGAACAATGGTGATATTGCGATCAGCGGCATACCGGACAATATCCCGGATATCTTCGTGGGTATAAAACCCGCCATAGGTCGCTTTTTCACCGGGTTGAGGATATGGTCTGTTTTCACCAAAACGACCGTGACGTTCCACCCGCCAGGCACCCACTTCTGTGAGTTTGGGCAGGGATTTTATTTCGATGCGCCAGCCTTCATCGTCGGTCAGATGCCAGTGAAAAACATTCAATTTATATTGTGCCATCAGATCCAGGTACTCTTTCACTTCTTCCACCGTAAAAAAATGCCGGCTTACATCCAGCATCAGACCCCGCCAGCCAAACCGTGGATAATCCCTGATCTTGCAACCTGCGATTTCTACCGGAGCCGATGATGGCGTAGCAATATTTTCGAGGGTTGCCGGAAGCAATTGCCGTAAGGTCTGTAATCCGTGAAAAATTCCGGCGGGTTCATTGGCCGAGAGATTGATGATTCTTTCTTTAACCTCCAGTAAATAACCCTCATCACCCAGTTCCACCTGCCGGCTGGGCAGAAGCTTAATCACGATAGCCCGGTGTTGGGGGTTTTCAAGATCGGCCATTTGCATTTCCAGCCGGATACCTGCCCGCTTTAAGAAATCCTGAAACTGAGCGCCGTATTTTCTGACCTCCGGATGATCTGAGCGGATATCCAGGCTGACCCGGCTATCGAGGGCAAAAACAGATCCAGTGGCTTCGTAATGTACCGGAACCGGAATGATCGCATGCTGAGCCGAAAGAGGTATCAGCTGTAGAGTAAATAAAATGTGCAATATGTTTTTCATGTCAGATTTTTATTTTGATCGGATTAAATTTTTATAAGGATAATATAGATCATAGATCTTCAGTTGGTTCGATAAATCAGCAGTTTACTTGCCATTTATGAAGAAATGATAGGTAAATTTCAATTTTTATTTGACCTGATTAATACGGTGCGATAACCTCTTCAAAGACAAATGGTCTGAAATCAATCAGCAATAGTGGATGGCCAATTTTCGAACGGCCCTGAATTGCTGCCCGGTAGAGGCACCCGTTTGCTGCCCATACAAGGTTTTTTTGGTCCAGTTCAGCCCACTCCCAGTCGCTCTTCGCTATGTTGATTCCGTTATCTTTATGGACCAGTTCATGCTCATCCCAGTAGCAGCCTTTGCCCTTTGGGGGAGAGGTTTGAGCATGCGCCAGTTTTCTCAGGGTCCAGCCTTTTGGCAGTGGTTTTTCAAAGATCGTGACGGAGTGGGACTTGTTTTTCGGAAAACGCTCCATCAGTTTCCAGCCATCTCGAAGCAGGCGTGGATAGTAAACTCCGGTATCTTCCGCTCCGAAACGTTCCTGTGGCCGGTAAGATTCATCCCGGTGCACTTCCTGAGAGATCCTTAATGTTTTGTCCGGGTTAAAATAGGTATCATTGAGCCAGAAACGGGTCTTTGAAAGAAAAAGACCTCCACCTTGCCAGCAATCCCCTTTGCCGTATAGCTCAATTGCCTTAAGCCAGGGGGCTCTGGATATTGCCGTCCAGGTACCTCCGGTGATCGTTTTTCTTTTCATCGTCTTTGCAAAATAGATCAGGTATCGGCCGTCAGGCGATAAATCAGAACGCCTTTCATAGATCCGGCCTTTAAACCATTGACCTTGGGTAAAGCTGTCTTTTTGACGATTCCAGAGAAAGGTACAAACCTGTCTGGAAGGACCGCGTCGGAATACCACTGCATAGGGTTTGTCTGCGGCAAATACCGCATGCAATCGGGGTGGGTAAGCTTCTGTAATGTTCAATGCACTATGATGTTTATTTTTGGGGATCCGTTACTTTGATAACTGAGTTAGTAGCCATAGGGTATAACTCACCATCGGAGTCCAGTATTCCGAAATCTGCCAGTTTCCGTTGCCAATGACCGGCTCGTCATTTTCATTACCACCAAGTCCATTCATCACCGCTCCCGGAATGACGGGCGTCCGCGGAAGAAAGGAGCTGCCGGGAAAGTGTTCCGGGTGATTGTAACCTATTCCGATCAGGGTTGAGCTGTTGAACGGATTGTTTCCGATGATCCAGTCCAACTGCCGTTGAGCCAGAACTTTCAACGCTGGTTCACCGAGCACTTGTGAAGCCCTGGATAGCGCCACCCCCGCCGAAGCCAGATTGGAATTGATACCCACCCACCACTCCGGATTGGGTTGCATAAAATACCGGTACCAGTAGTTTCCGGCTTTTCGGGCTCCTCCGGGGTCTGATCCCTGGAATAATCCAAACGGTACAATGCCGAAGACATTCTTACCGGCAAGAAAAGCCAGATAGTTATGGGTATAACTTTCAATCATTCCTTTCCAAACCGGAAGGTCTTCGTGTTTGGGCCACACTTCGATCAGGTCACAGAGGGCAATGGCCTCCAGGCAACCGTTCCATATATTTTTGTAAGGTTCGCCGGATGATGTATAAAAGAAGCCACCTGGTGTGCCCGGCTGGCCGACGGCTTGTAATTTTTTCAGTTCAGCTGCCTGGTTGACCGCAAAATCGCGGTACCTTTTGTTTCTGGTCGTTTTGTACAGTTCAAGTGCAGCCTGGATCGAACCTCCGATCACACCGGGTTCACTTCGGTAGTCTTGTTTCTGACACCACTCAAAGCAGGCTTCGGCAGCTGTCAGGCATTTTCTGGCATATACCCGGTCTTTCTTCATGATCCGGGCCATCAGGGCTTCGGCGATGATAAAATTGTACTGACCCGTCAGGTCGAGTGGCCTGGTCTGAATAATCCGGTCATCCCGGTTTCCCCAAATCAGCATATCGTGGGGAGAAGTACCTGCGTTGGGTTTTACCATCTGAAGCTGACCGTCTTGCCGGCCAATGATGTTGTCGGTCCAGCGGTTGCTGTCGGAGTGTTTCCGGACATCGCCGCCAATGAAACTCATGATATACCCTTCCGGTTCCTGCATGTTGAGGAAATACCGGTTACCCCACAGCAACTCACCCCGGATCGCATCTTTTTCTCCTTTGCCGGACTCATAGGCCCGGGCCAGTCCTGTCATTCCGTAGATCGTAGCCCCGACCCACTTGCGGAGATCACTGGCATCATGCCAGCCTCCACTTACATCCTGGTGCTGTCCATTATCCATCCGGATGCCATCATCCGTGTGACAGGGCGCGAGATAACCGGTGGTGCTGGACCCGCAACGCTGCCTGGAGAAATAATCCACGATCAGATCGATGGCCGGCTGGTGTACTGATTCCGAAATTCGGAAAGGGTAAGAGCGCAGGGTATCCGCCAAAATATAATAGTGACCAGGACGGACCACTGCACTAAAGTCTCCCCTGGCATAGGTGCCGAAGTCACCGTTCTCTGGATGCATGACACCGGAGTAAACAGTCCTCTGGTTTTCAATATCAATAACCTGAAAACGGAGTTCTTTCCGGCTTTTAACCACACAGATTTTCGAGGCATCTGGCAGGTACCCCACCTGATTGATCAGAATATCGACGTTGGCATCCCGGGAGAAGCGCTGTGCCTGGCTTGTCAACGGAGTCGTATAAATCAACAACCCTGTCAGTAGAATCCATATGCAGTGCATTTGATCTACGATGATGACTGATCGGTCAGACTGTTTTTGAAGCATTTCCGCTAAAATTACCTGGCAAATATCGTAAAATCAGAAGCAAACCGGGCATGACCTGGATCACCGGGAACCTGATATTGATCATGCCATGATTGTTTTTTACCCCGACCAATGGTATAGTGACCGTTGTCCTTCTTTGCAGGTCTGGTCTCCGGCCCGGATGAAAGACTCCTGGGAGGTTGTTGAATTACACAGCTTGATGCTGAACATCTGATAATAAAAATGTATTCTTAATTAAATCAGCGCGAGGTGAGCATTTCAACGGCCTCCTAGATAGCTCGTTCGTATCTCCTGACTAACCGCCTGAGATGTTCTTTACTATCACCCCGGAAAATTCCTCCATGATAACAGATCATCTTTTCGATGTCCAGGGTAGCTAAGCGTTTGACCGATTTTACCGCAGCATGGAGGTCAAGGGTGAAGTCGGGATTGGCAATATTGAGTTCATTGTTTTCAATGACCACGGCATCACTGGCAATCAATAATTTTAATTGCTCCACATAAAAAGAGAGGTGCCCCTGGGTATGACCAGGCGTGTGGATGACCATGATTTCATTGGCAATCAGGTCGCCGTCTTTCAGAGTCTTGTCGACGGATACTCTCTGGATCGCCTTCAGACGGGTTTGAAAGCCCAGCGCCCAACTTTTCTGTTCTTCGGGGATATGCTCCAATAAACGCTCCGCCTGAACCAGTCGTTCTGATTTCGTTTTTCCCGATAGGGAGGGTTCCTCGATCCGGGATGCGTAAACCAGCAGTTCTGGATTCGATTGCCTGAGCTTATACAGGGATCCGATATGGTCGATATCGTCGTGAGAAATCAGGATGCCGGCTAATTGACTGACGTCCAGATTTTTTTGACCCAGTAACCGGATCAGTTCGTCATAGGATTCTTCGTATCCGCAATCGGTCAAAAAGTACTTCCCTTCGACCTCGATCAATACCGGATATACAATAATTTCCTGATCTTCAAACCGGGTCATTAATTTTAATGCTTCTGCTCTCACCCTGTTTTTCATTTTGTCTTTAGAATGATTTATCACGATTTTACCACCATTACAAAGGCCGGCAAAATTATTAAAATGAACTACTTGTCTAAAAGAATGGTTATTCTGGCTCCCTCACCCATTTTAGGGTGTCATTCCATTTTATGCTTTGAATTTAAGACGGAGACTGTTTAAGACGACAGATACGCTGCTGAGGGCCATTGCAGCTCCGGCAACCATCGGATTGAGCAGGAAACCGGTAAAGGGGTATAGTACACCGGCAGCCACCGGAATCCCGATGATGTTGTAGATGAATGCCCAGAACAGATTTTGACGGATCGCAGCAACAGTGTCTTTCGACAGTTTGATGGCCGTTGGTATTTTGTTTAAGTCAGAAGATATGATGGTCATTTTAGCCACGTCCATGGCGATATCACTGCCCTTACCCATGGCAATGCTGACGTCAGCCTGAGCCAGGGCCGTACTGTCGTTAATGCCATCTCCGACCATGGCAACAGTATGTCCGGATTCCTGGAGTTGTCGAATGAAAGACGATTTATCTTCTGGCAGCATCCCGGCCTGATAGTGTTGTATGCCTGACTGAGCGGCAACGGCTTTGGCAGTGGCGGTATTGTCACCTGTGAGCATAAATACTTCAATGCCTGCCTGTTGCATAGTTTTAATGGCTTCGACCGATGTTTCCTTGATCTGGTCGGCAATAGCGAGCACTGCCAGTGTGACCTTTCCATCTGAAAACCAGATCACGGTTTTCGATGCTTCGGTCCAGACACGAGCCTTTTCAGCGAGCTCCGTAGATACTTGTATACGGTTATCCTGTAACAACTGGTGATTGCCCACCAGGTAACTCCTGTTTCCCACCTGAGCTCTGACTCCTTTGCCTGTTATACTCTCAAAGTGGTCTACCCTAACCATATTCAGTTGACCAAAGTGACGTACAACTGCCTCAGCCAATGGATGTTCCGATTGTTTTTCTATACTGTAGAGGATGGATTCCGATTTTTCGACATCGGGATGCCAGGTGATGTCGGTGACAACCGGTCTGCCTTCGGTGATCGTTCCGGTTTTGTCCAGTACAACGGCAGATACCTTTTTTGCCAGCTCCAGGCTCTCCGCATCTTTGATGAGGATCCCCTTTTCGGCACCTTTACCCATGCCCACCATAATGGCGGTCGGGGTAGCCAGTCCGAGAGCACAGGGACAGGCAATCACCAGTACGGTTACCAGGGCAAGCAGGCCCTGGGTAAAGCCGTTTTCCCCTCCAAAAAACACCCAGGTGGTCAGGGCCAAAAGAGCAATCACTATGACTACCGGTACAAAGATCGAAGCGATTTTATCAACGAGTTTCTGCACCGGGGCTTTGCTGCCCTGGGCCTCCTGAACCATCCGGATGATCTGGGACAGCATGGTCTCGGCACCGACCTTTTCAGCCTGAAACTGAAAACTGCCCTTTCGGTTGATTGTGCCGGCATAGACCGGGTCGTTTTCCTTCTTTTGCACCGGCAGGGGTTCTCCGCTCAACATACTTTCGTCTACGTATGAGAGGCCATTGATCACTTTGCCGTCGACCGCAATTTTTTCACCGGGTTTTACCAGGATCAGGTCGCCTTTCACCAACTGCTCCACGGGAACTTGTTGTTGATGACCACCTTGATGGATCACGGTGACCGTCTTGGGTTGCAGACCAATGAGTTTTTTGATGGCCGATGAGGTATTGCTTTTGGCTTTCTCTTCCAGCAATTTTCCGGATAAAATAAAGGTGATCACCACAGCGGCTGCTTCAAAATACACATGTGCATGCAATCCTCTGGCATGCCAAAAATGTGGAAAGAGCGTGTTAAAAACGCTGAAGGTATAGGCCACACCGGTACTAAGAGCAACGAGGGTATCCATGTTCGCTGACCGGTGTTTCGCCTGTTTCCAGGCATTCACGTAAAAGTCTCTGCCATACCACAGGATGACCGGCGTTGAAAGGATCCACATGATTTCATTGGCATATGGAATGTCCATAAATAACATGCCTATGAGCACCACCGGTAGTGTAAGCAGTCCTGCACCCATAGTTCGCCATTTCAGCTGTCGGTATTTTTGAGATTGGATGGCTTCGAGGGTATCGGATTTCTCAGCATCGTCATCGATTAGTAAATCATAGCCGATGGACTGGACAGCCTGGCGCAGGTCCTTCGCCTGCACCATGTTAGGCAGATATTCGACCATTACCGAGGAGGCTGCAAAATTGACTGTTGCGGTAACCACCCCCTGAAGATCAAGGAGGACGTTTTCGACACTCACGGCGCAGGAAGCGCAGGACATCTGTAACACGGGAAATGTTTTCTTCACCGTTGTCACTCCATAACCCAGGTCACGGATCGTCTTGATTGATTCAGTGAGCGCCTCAGCGGTACCGGTGCTAATCACTGCCCTTCGGTTGTTGAGCTCTACTTTGTGGGATTCAATGCCTTTAACCCGCCGCAGTCCGTTATCGACGATCAGGGAGCAATGTTCGCTTTCGACACCTTCCAGAGGAAGGTACAGAAGGGTTTTTTCTGCTGTTGCCATTTTTTAAGATTTTAATGACCTCAAAGTTGGCAACAGGCGGGGGCGATTGCGTTACACCATTTTGGAAAAGAGTTGCAAGATTTACACTTCGTCCAGCGGTTTGCGTTTTTCGGTTCGGATCTGCTTAAAATGTCTGGGAGTGAGACCCGTCACTTTCTTAAACTGGTTGCTGAGATGGGCCACACTGGAATAATGGAGCTGGTAGGCAATCTCACTTAAGGTTAATTCATCGTAGACCAGGAGTTCTTTCACTTTTTCAATTCTTTGAGCGATATAATATTTTTCAATCGTGGTACCTTCTACCTCGGAGAAAAGATTGGTCAGGTAGTTATAATCATAATGTAGTTGGCCACTCAAATAATCGGAAAGATTGGATTTAAGCTCGCTGTTTTGCTGGTGCACGAGCTCGATGATCAGACTCTTGATGCGCTCAATCAAAGTACTTTTCTTATCGTCAATAATCGAAAAGCCAAACTCCTGCAGGGCCTGATTGATCTGGTTTTTTTCGGCAACAGAAATTTCATGAGAGAGGGTGACTTCACCCAGTTCGATCAGTAGCGGTGTAAAGCCGAGGCTTTCGAGTGTTGTCCGTACGACCATCTTACAGCGGTTGCAGACCATGTTCTTGATATACAGCTTCATCTTTCAGGCAGTTTGACCTCTGTAAAGTAATTTATGGGCACCTCTAAATACCTCTGAAATTAGGCAAATTTAAAAAGAACCAAGCGAGACGAGGCATCGCGAAGGAGCCTAGCCGGAGCTAAGTGACTGAGGGATAACGAAGTATCGCGTAGGTTATTTTTAAATAACTTATCATAGATAAGCGATTGCCAATTGAATGGGGTTTTTAGAGGTGCCCTTATTTACCTGGTCAGTACAAGAAGACTCAGATCATGTTCAGCTTGTTGATTGTTTTTTTATTGCCCGTATACCCATGAAAGCCGGAAATGCATTCAACTCCCGGAAATGTTTTGGATCATATTTTTCAAATTCCTCCACCGGTCTGGGTTCAATTAATTTATCGATGTAAAAACCATTACTGGTTAAGGGTTCAATGCATTCCTGCAACGGCCTTCGGTAACTATGCATCTCTACCGGGGTGCCAAAGCCGTTCCAGGTACATTTTACGGGTTCAACATCAAAGTACCGGTCTGATTTAAAATAGTTGTATTCAAAAAACGGGTGTTCAATGGAAATGACCAGAAAACCTCCCGGTTTCAAAATCCTGAAAAATTCCCTGATGGTGATCGTCCAATTCCGGATATAATGCATGGCCAGTGCGCATAGCACCGTATCAAATGTATCATTTTTCAACATTTCAAGAGGTTTGGTCAGGTCATGCACGAAGAATGAACCGGTATTTTTATTCCGTGCTCTGGCAAATTCCACCATAGTCGGACTGTTATCAAAACCGGTCACTATTGCACCGTTTGCGATAAGAATTTCAGCATATTTTCCTGGACCACAGGCAGCATCGAGAATGGATTTTCCTTTGATTTCCGGAATCAGACCAAGGGTGCTGGGCCGGTCATAGTAAGCATTATGGGGTTTATGGTCGATCATGTCGTTATAGCTTTTCGCTATTTGCTCGTAAGCGGTATATATTTTTTCTCTGGTCATGTTATAAAAATTACTGATTACTGATCTAATTTAATAATGGTCACCTTTAAAAACCTTTCAAAATAGGGCAAAATTTATAAAGAACAAACGAGACGAGGTATTGCGGGTAGTAAAGGAGGATATTGAAATTCTCACCTCGCGACTGAGTGCACGAATGATTAATGTTAGTTTTCGAAAGGTTGATCCGGGTCAGGATCATAAACATTGCACTGAAACAGCATCAAGTTTGTGGTCAAATGATGGCAACACTTTAAAATTTGACAGTATGTTCTTCAGTTAGTAGGTAAGATCCGGATACTCCCGGTATTCAATGGCTGACTTC
The DNA here is from genome assembly GCA_964428345.1 of uncultured Saprospiraceae bacterium. Taxonomy (GTDB): domain Bacteria; phylum Bacteroidota; class Bacteroidia; order Chitinophagales; family Saprospiraceae; genus JABDMH01. Next base: position 35,586 of record CAYRYD010000048.1, read on the forward strand.
TTTGCATTTCAAATCAGGCATTGTTGGACTTAGGCAGGTACGTAAGCTCGTGGTGTTACCATCTTATTTTGGGTTAGGTAGGTTCACCGGAACAAATTCTTCAAATTAAGTAACCTAAGTTACTTTCACTATTGAAAACAGAGCTATTATTACGTTAAAAGATCATATGAATCCGGTCCATTGTCCCTGGAATATCGAAATTGATTAAGTGTAAATGATACATTGTTAATATATTAAACGATTATAACGTACATCGTAAATATCACAAAATTATTACATATTATTTTTCAGCGGGTCTCGATTTTAGAGAGGTCTTAAGTCTCATGGAACATTGGTTTCATCACCATTTAGTTTAATGTTTGGATTTCGGAAGATTCTCATTGCTTTATTCCAGGATTTTCACTAATTTAGTTTCACTTGTGTTTAGGGTTACGGTTACGAAGTAAACACAACTAAGTCGTATGGCAGTTCTCTTTGGGATGGTCAAGTGTTGATGAGTGAAAGACAGCAGCACTGCTTAAATGAAACCTTCATTTCCGTTTTATTTCTAATGTGACACACTTTAGGGTGTCTGGTCATTGAAACCAGATTTATCCGGTACGTTTATCTGACTGGATTTCTGACGGTCGTACATAAGGCTGTATTAACCTTTGTATTAATGTTACTGACATGATGACGAACTTGCTGATTGATAGTATTATTTACAATATTAATGAAAGGAATACCGGCTATATGAAAGGCCATCGCATTCGTACACCTCCTGTCCCTAAGACCTGATCGGAGTTGAGTTTAGAATGATCTCCAGTGGAGTTAGATTTCAATTCACTTTTAATTATCAAAACCATATTTTCCCATGAGAAATTTAACAATTAAAATCCCTGTTTTAACAATGCTGGTGTTGATGTTGGTCAGCAGTAGACCGACCCCGGTTGTGGCCCAATGTGGCCCTGTCACCTTTTATAATGTTCCAGAGGATATTTATATCCCGTGCGGTAGCAGTTTACCTGCCTGGCCATCTGTCTCTGCCTCGGATGGTTGCGGTTCTCTCACAGTAATCCGGTCCCAACATAAAGCCGGAACCCAATGTGGTACTATCTTTTATGAACGCCGCTGGGAAGCCATGCGTGGGAGTGTGTTGCTGGCAACGGCCGTACAACATATCCGTTTTCTGGACAATACACCGCCAGTGCTGATTGTGCCAAATGACACCACTATCTATTGTGGTAATCCGGTACCGCCTCCCACATACATCTCGTACGATGCCTGTTCCTGGAATAAGGTGCACTTTGAGGAAAAAAGAACCGACCATAATCCCTGTGAATATACACTCGTACGTACCTGGACTGCCAAGGATGGTTGCTATAATGCAGTTCAGAAGCAGCAGACTATTAAAGTCGTCGACAAACATGCACCGGTGATCACGATCGTCAATCCTGCACTGAAAGGAATCAAACTGGGTGAGGAGATCGCTGTAGAATCCTGCGAGAGTCCCCAGGCGCTGGCGAGTGACGTGAAGGTAACCGACTGTTGCAGTAAAATTACGATTGAAGCTTACGACCGTATACTGGTACTGGGAAAATGCGATCAGTTTGGTTACTACCGCAAATGGCGATGCGGATACATCGCTACCGATGGTGCAGGCAATCGATCGGAGTTCTATTTCTTCATGGTCCAGTATGATTATGAAGACCCGGTACTGCACAATGTGCCGGACGATGTGACCCTCGCCTGTGAAGATACGATACCTCCCCTGGACTACAGCCTGGTTACTGCCGAAGACAACTGCACAAGGAGGACCAAACCGGAAGTTTCCGAGGAATATTTCTATGATCCGGCCGACTCGAGCAATCAGGCAGTCAGACGGACCTGGTACTTTGAGGATGATTGCGGCAATTCGGTCGAAGCAACGCGGTGGATCTATACCTGTAATTTCGACACCGCTGTTCTGAATCCCGATACTACAGGCATGGAACCGGATTCCATGACAACCGATACTTCAATGGCTGGGGCTATTGCACAATCGGTGGGCGGACCACCGGACGATCTGGTAAAAGCCGGAGCATTTGTGACGAGTCTGGAGGTATTTCCCAATCCAGCAAGAAGTGTGGTAACCCTGCGTTTTGAGGTGCCGGAGCGCGCTGATCTGAAGATCCAGTTGGTGGATAAACTGGGCCGCATTCTTCAACAACAAAGCTCATCATACAATCAGGGTCAGTACACTTTTAGAATGGATCTTGACCGCTATCCGGTGGGTCTTTACTCAGTAAGGATGATCTCGGAAAAAGGCATCGAGTACGCTCAGATAGTGAAGACGGAATAATCCGGATGTAACCCGGAAGTTCAATGATAAATCAGGCTGGGTCAATGACTCAGCCTGATTTTCTGATCCCTGGTCCGAACCGGCAGGCGTTGGTCAGCCGGGGCTCGTCTGATGGAAAGTTAAATTCACAGGGGACACCAGAAATTGCATCAGTCGAGGGATGCCGTCGTACCATCACCCAGGATTTCGAATGACTTCAGCCGGGAGAGGGTATGATAAGGCGTTTCAGCATCCAACATACTTAACAGCCAATTGGGAATCCGACCGCCCTGTTGGATGGTGAGATTACAACTTACCCTGACCTCCGTTTCGCTGATGGGCTGTAATCTCCAGGATACGAAGGCCTGGGTAGCAATTCCGTAGTTGTTTTTTTCCGGCAGGGTATTGGTCGAGCATACCATGTCATAGACCAGGGTTGCGGTAGCCGGATCCCAGGTCTTTTCGACCGCCCACATCAGGTCCCGGTCTTTGGCCGGCCATCCCTGACGATTACGACTGTAATAGTGGTAACGGCTGTCGGAAGACCGGTATACAATCCGGGCTTCTCTCACGCTTTCCTGCCATTTGGGATAATCTTCCACCCTGTCGAAAATTTTCTCCAGGCTGTCCAAAGCCATATTGATGGTCGCTGTAGCCCGGTAGGCTCTGGCATTTTGCTCGGGGCAGTGGTGGATGTAAACTTCGACCTCGTTTCTGTCGATCACCTGCCTCCAGTCTCCGGATATTTGGGCCTGAATCTGCGAATCAATTTGCAGGAAGGTTAAGAAAAGGGAAATAGGAAGTAGGGTAGAAGTGACTTGCATAGGCTTTCGTTTTGTTCATTCAGGAAAATTCTGTTAAAACGTCGCGGGTGTCACTTCAGAAGGGACTACTATCCATTAGTCGGGCACAAAAATGATGCCATAGTAGCAAGATGCTTATCGGTGAAAGACATTAGAATTTTTGATTGGCTATAAACTGGTAGAACTCATAGGTTAACCAAAGAGACTGATATAAATGATGATTGGTTAGGTGAATTTTTTCTTTTATAACCCGGAGAAGTTCAGGGTCCTGCAGTAATTGTGACTGCAGGATCGGAATGACTTTACCAAACCGGGCCAGGCTTGTATCCTGCGGATTCCTGGCATCCAGGATCTGGAGAGACCGGCCAAAGTTGTCCGGATCGTAGATACAGTTATTTTCCGGATACCGCAGGGCCAGGTACAGGGTGGGCATATAGTAGCCTTCGTGTAAATGGTGATTGATCCGGCGATTTCCGGAACGGAGCTGTTCGAGAAGCTGATCGCAATGAAAATGAAACCGTTCAATCCGCATACTGAGGTCCTTTTGGGAGGCCATCAGATCGCGAAACATCGAGCGAACAAACTCGCGGTTCAGCTGGATAAACTCCAACATGACCGATTTGGCCGATTGATAGTTACCTCCCCATAAATTCCCTGATACCGGGTGACTCAGTGCCCGGTTATACATCGTTCCCAGATCCAGTTCTTCCAGATCCCATTCCCTCTGAAATATTTCCTGGCACTCCCATTTGTAAGCCTGACTAAATGGCGCTTCCGATGCCAGCTTCTTTTTAAATTGTTCCCGGTAATAGCGGAGGCTTTCCAGTTTCATAGGATCTGAGGTTTTTATGGCTTGGGACAGATGCGATATCAAAGAATGTTTAAATTTTCGCGATCAGAAGTAATGCTTTATTAACCCAAATATGGGAAAATAATGGTATCTTCAGCTGAAATTATCAATAAAGTGTGAGGTTATGGAATTTGTTGTAGATCAGATAAGAGTACCGAATAAACGTTCGTTCATTGCCAGAAGAATCCTGCATGGCCATCAGTCAGCCACCCGGGTACACTCACACAAAAACTTTGAGCTTAACTACATTGTGGCAGGTTCAGGCCGGCGAATCGTCGGGAATAATATTTCCGGTTACGAGCCGGGAGATCTGGTTTTACTGGGACCCAATATTTCCCATTGCTGGGAAGTCTCCGAAGCGGACCGGGATCAGGCTGCCTGCATCGTAATTCACTTTTACGAGAATATCATCAACTCCGATTTTTTCAATATTCCCGAACTGGAAAAGGTGATCGAACTACTGGACCGCTCGACCTACGGGCTTTGGTTTAAAGGGGAGGGAGTATCCCGAATTCATGAGAAGCTGGAAGAGCTGGTCAATCTGGAAGGATTGGAGAGTTACATTGTCCTCCTGGAGATATTCAACCTTTTACTCCGGATTGAGGATGTCGAGGTGTTGTCTTACTCCAGTTCGCAGCCAGCCAGTTTTAAGAAGGATTTCGAGAAGATCAATCTGGTCTATGAGTATGTCTTCAACCATATTGAAGCGGGTCTGAATCTGGAAGATGCGGCGGCAGTCCTCAATATGGCACCCGGATCCTTTTGCCGTTATTTCAAGAAGAAGACCAACATGACTTTTATGGAATATGTCAAGTCTGTCCGTATCGGTATAGCTGCCCGGATGCTTTCCGAAACCGACATGCAAATTACCCGGATCTGCTACGAAAGCGGGTATAACAGTCTGGCAAATTTCAACAGCCAGTTTAAAAGCATCATGGGGAAATCTCCTTCCGATTACCGCAATTGCTTTCGCTAATTTGTTGGTTTTATTCTGGAAGTGCCCTGAATATATTTCGCAATACACAAGGTAATCTGGAGTGATCGCTGTCTGGATCGTTGCTGGTATCCATTTGTTTTCCGCTGTCAAGAAAAAGTAGAAAATGGATAAGAAACCATTGGTTTGACAATCTGGTAGCCTCTTTATTTGTACAGGATTTAGTTCCGCTATATTCCCAATTTTCTGTCTTATAGAAATAGCATGATGCCCGTTAAGATTTTTATTTTTTCTTTGTTATTCACCTTTACATTTTCATCCCTTTCTGGTCAGATTTCCGGCAGACCGGCCAGTGGACAACCGGTTTACCAGGATGTTCCTTTTACCCAGGATTATGCCGTGAAATACACCCTGCCGGGTCCCTACGGAAATCTCAGAAAAGTATCTACCGATCGCAATGGAAATGTCCGTATCCTTTTCCGCGGTGGCATACTCCAACCGGATCAGGGTGCATTTCTGCATCCTGGAAAACTGGTACCTGACCGCACTTATCTGCCCATGCGTGATATGAAGATTACTGGTCTTGGTATCTATGATGGTCAGTTCGTTTACCTGGATGACCGGTCCGTTTTCAGTAACGCCTGGGCGGGAAGTTACCGGATACTTCATAGCCTTCCGGGAGCCGATCTGGTGGGTATGGGCAAGAATCTGGAATGCCTGGTTTCGGATGGAATTAGTCTGGAATTTCTGACCAGGGATAAGTCCCCGTTGAGGGTGTCAATAGCTGCCCCCGTGAGTGATATTCAGTATGATGTCAGACAGGATCATTATTATCTGCTCGCCGGCGATGGAATTTATTCCTACCAGTCCGGAAAGAATGTTGCCAGCCGCCTGATTTCCGGAGCTGGATTTACCGCTTTTGCATTGTCAGACGGAAAAATCATTGCCGGCACTTCCAACGGTTACGACGAATATGCTCTCCCTTCGGGAAAGAAAATTGGTGAGCGTAAGGTGGATCTTCCTTCTCCAGAGATAACGTCAATTGCCTTCGTTGACGGAAATTTGTGGTTTGGATCCCGGGAAGGGGCTTTCATGCTGCGGGAAGACGGGCGCTTTAATTTCTACAATGGTGAGCGATGGTTGCCGGATAATCAGGTACTGCATATTGCGGCCGGTCCGGATCAGTCGGTGCTGATCCTGACCAGTTCCGGGCTAGGTCAGATTTTTTTCCGGGAAATGACCCTACACGATAAGGCCGTTTATTTTGAAAGGCAGGTTCGCAAGCGGCATATTCGCCATGGATTTAATGCCGACCTGGGTGATATGCAGAAAGGTAATCCGGAAAGCGGAACCCTCCAGGATTCCGACAATGATGGCTTGTGGACCTCCATGTATCTGGCCGGACAGGCTTTTCGTTATGCCGCCACCGGATCAGCTGAGGCATTACGTAATTGCGAAGAATCGATGGATGCCATGGAGCGGCTTTATACCATTAATCCGGTTCCGGGTTTTCCATCCCGGTCATTCGAACGGCATGGTTACAAGGAAAGGCTGGCAGATCCGGAACGCTGGCAGCATGCACCCGATCCACACTGGGACTGGAAGGCGACCACCAGTAGCGATGAAGCGATTGGTCATATTTTCGCCTTTGGTGTCGTAGCCGAATTATTGGATCAACCAAGAATCAAAGAACAGGCGGTCCGGCTGATCGATACCCTGATGTCGCATATTGTGTCCAATAACTGGTATCTGATCGATTACGATGGCAAGCATACAACCTGGGGCCGCTGGCATCCGGATTATGTAAATGGATTTCCGGAAATGGTGGGTGATCGTAAGCTGAATTCTTCGAACATCATCGGCATGTTGCAGACCGCTTATCATTTTACCGGGAAAGAAAAATATAAGACCAGCGCTTTTAAATTGATGTATGAACATGGTTTCCTGAAGAATTTAATGCGGCCTATCAACCAGATTGGAAGAGCTCCTGCCCATGCCGATGAATGGAGTAAGATGCTGTCAGAATCGTGGAATCATTCGGATGATGAAATGTACTTTGTCGGTTATTGGGGTCTGTACCGGTATGCTTTTAATGATGAATTAAAGCAGCAGTACAAAGAAGCCATCATTGATCATTGGCAGACCGAACGTCCGGAAAAGGAAGGACTCTGGAATATCTTTACCGCTATTACCGGTACGCCGGAATTTGACCTGGATGAAGCCGTCTGGTACCTGCAGGAACACCCGCTGGATCTGATCGACTGGAATATCGTCAACAGCAACCGCAAGGATGTTGTATTCCTGGAAGAGAATTTCCGTGGGCAGACCACGCAGGAGGTGTTGCCTCCCGATGAAAGACCGGTTCAGCGTCACAACGGTAATATGTTCAGACTGGATCGAAGAGGCGCAAATGGATTGTCCGAACGAAGTGCCGGTGACATCTGGTTGTTGCCTTATTGGATGGGACGTTATCTCGGCGTCATTTCCAAACCTTCCAATGAGCCTGCCAGTCAGGGTTTCTCCTGGTAGATTAACCTGGCCGGTGATTCTCTTTAGGTCAATACCAGAAAAGGGGATCACGTGGCCAAGAAAATCTTGAGGTGTTAAAGCAGCTCAAATCAGAGGATGAAGCCGGTTGAAATCTAAAGGCGCACCGCAGGTTTATTTATCCTGGGAACTGTCGTTTAAATTTATAAAAGATTATAATCCTGGCGGGATTTGCTTATTTCGAAGGAATTCCTCTCAATCGCCTCCTGGCAAAAAATATCATAGACCCTCCGATCACTACCAGAATAAACCCGGCTACGAGGTCGGTCATTTTTTCAAGCGTGGTATGTGTATAGAAATGAGCAAACATCACAATGATGCCAAAAATGAAAATATACAAGCCAAGAGCCTGATTTATTTTGGCTCCTTTCCAGACAACAATTTCTTCGTTCGATTGATTTTCCGGTAACATTCCTCAATAGTTCGTGACCATATCAAGCTGCTATTTTTCCAAAATTCAGCACGGATCTG
>CAYRYD010000049.1:0-43484 GCA_964428345.1 uncultured Saprospiraceae bacterium
AGATTTTCCAAAGGGTTACAGCCGGGTGAGTGTCGACCGGGCCGACCTGAGAAGTGCCGGGGTGTTGTATTACCAGTTGGAAACCAAAGATTACCTGGCAACGCGGAAGATGGTGCTGCTGGAGTAAAAGTAGTCCAAGGGGATTGTAACTCCTTGGAACGTCACCCTGAGGCTTCGACAGACTCAGCCTGACAGCACAACGTCACCCTGAGCTTGTCGAAGGGTAGCTCCATGGCTTAGACCTGACTCCGGTACACCATCCTGAACCTGTCGAAGGCTTCGGCAGGCTCAGCCTGACCGTACAATGTCACCCTGAGCTTGTCGAAGGGTGGAGGATTAAAAGCATTCTTCCAAAGTCTGTATCCCTGCAGATTTTTTAAGCCCTCCAAAAATCAGATGTTTAATTGTATCTTTAATAGGTACTGTTCAAAATTCATTTCAAGCCTGATTATACCTGCCGGAGGTCAATATGAGAAGGTTAGCAGCCATTATGTTTACGGATTTGGTGGGGTACAGTGCACTAACACAAGAGAACGAAGCCCTTGCCCTCGAGCTCCTGGAAGAGCACCGCAACATCCTCCGGTCTGTGTTTGAAAAACACGGAGGCCGGGAGGTCGAAACGGCGGGGGATTCCTTTTTTGTCGAATTCAACAGTGCAGTCGAAGCGGCCAGCTGTGCCATTGATATACAAACCACCCTCAATGAACGCAATGAGCTGGAATCACCGGAGCGAAAGATCCTCCTTCGCATTGGTCTTCACATCGGTGATGTGGTCTACCTGGGCAGGCATGTGCATGGTGATGCCGTCAATATTGCCGCACGGATGGAGCCCCTTTCCCAGCCAGGAGGTATTTGTGTATCGCAGGATGTAGCCCGGCAGATCCGCAATAAAGTCAGCTATCCCGTACTGCAGATGGACAAGGAAAAGCTGAAGAATATTTCCCTGCCCATGGATGTTTACTGCATTCAGCTCCCCTGGCTGGCACCACCTGAAAAAAACCGGGAACACTCAACTTCTGGCAAGAAAATCATTCTTTACAGTTTGCTTTCATTGCTGCCCCTCGCGTTGATTGTCTTCTTTTATATCAACGGAAAAGATAAGGTAGTCATTGAAGAGGAGACATTTGCGCGGTCAAGACTCGCCGTATTGCCCCTGGATAACATCAGTCCAAATGAAGAGGACACTTATTTTGCCGACGGAATGACGGAAGAATTGATTTCCAGGCTTTCAAAGATTGGTGGGCTAAAGGTTATCGCCAAAACTTCGGTTATGAAGTACAGAGACAGGCAGGAAAGCCTGACCATTCCACAGATTGCCAGTGAATTAATGGTTGGAAGTATCCTGGAAGGCAGTGTGCGCAAATTTGCAAATAAGGCCAGAATTCATGTGAGTCTGGTGGAGGTTAATACTCAGGCTCCGATATGGACCATGGAATACGACCGGGAATTGCAGGATATTTTTAGCATTCAAAGTGAAATTGCCCGTAATGTAGCCCAGGAGCTGCAAATCAGGCTCGTGGGATCGGAAAGCGAACAACTGAACAAAAAGTACACGGACAATCCGGTTGCCTATGATGAATATCTGCTGGGAAAATCCTTTCTGAATAAACGTACTTCAGAAGGTATTCAACAGGCAGTCATCCATTTTGAGAATGCAGTAGCCCATGATACGAATTTTGTATTGCCGATGGCCAACCTGGCTTATGCCTATACCCTGATGGGTGCTGCCGGATATGGAAATATCTCAAAGGACATTGCCCAGACCCGGGCAGCTATGTTTATCGGTAAAGCTCTGGAGAAGGATTCATCTCTACCCGAAGTGCATGCCGCTTCCGGTTATATTAAATTCCGTACCGACTGGGATTGGAGTGGAGCCGAAAAAGCTTTCCGGCAGGCGCTCAGTATCAACCCAAACTACGTTGATGCCCATGAATGGTATGCCTTGTTCTTAGCCATTCATAAGCGGCTGGATGAGGCTTTGGTGGAAATCAATGCCGCACTGGAATTGGATCCGCTCTCCCCTTCGGCAAGTAACGGTCTGGCCCGGATCTATCATTTCCGTGGAGAATATGCAAAAGCGATCGAACAATTTCAAAAAGTCCTGGAGCGGAATCCCGGTTACGCGGAAAGTTACTTTGGCATGGGAATGACGTATTTCGTCATGGCAGAATATGAACTGGCGATTGACCATCTTCAAAAAGCCGCCGAACTTTCCGGAAGGCGACCCATAGTCCTGGGAATCCTGGGTTGTACTTATGCCCGTCTGGGAAGGATGGAAGAGGCCACTTCTTTGCTGACCGAACTGGAAAGTGGACCGATGAACAATGACAAAAGATACGCTATGACATTTATTAAGGGAAACATCGGTCATTTTGATGAGGCACTGAAAATACTAGCTGAACTTCAGGATGAGAAATACGGTGTATTGATTTATATGAAAATTGAAACTAAGTTTTTCGATACAACCAATCCCGGATATCAGGAACTCCTGAGGAAGATGAACTTCAACTAAGGGCTGGTTAATCCGTTAGGCCAGGAGGAAACCATGTACGGTCGCCACTGCAATTTATTAAATCATTTCATATGACTGTTGAATAGCGAGATACCCCCATGTGAAATCGAGGTGTCCCCGTGGAGGAGAGGTCGGCCTGACAGACACCGGCCCTTTTTCTACGGTCTCTTTTCTTCTTCATCCAGAGCAATATCATCGCTCCAAAATTCCTTATATTTAGAATGGCTCAAAATCCTGAGCCAGGTAAAGTCAATCGTTCATGACATTCTACCGGAGAGACGTAAACCAGAGAGGCTACCAGGTACAACCCAGGCGCCGGAAGACCATCGGAGGTACCCTGCTCATTGCCCTGGCTATGGCCGGATTTGCCCTTTTTAAGTACTACAGTAATTCACAGATCAACCCGATCACCAACGAAACCCAACACATCAGCATGACGGTAGAACAGGAAATCGCCATCGGCCTGCAAAGCGCCCCATCGATGGCCCAACAGCATGGAGGCTTACACCCCGACCAGGAGGCACAGGCTCTGGTTAAGCAGGTGGGTCAAAGACTAGTTGATCGCACTGTTGCCATTCAGTCACCCTACCAGTATGACTTCCATCTCTTGAGGGATCAGAGTGTAGTCAATGCATTTGCCCTTCCGGGTGGTCAGATCTTCATCACAGCAGCTTTATTTAACCGTCTGGAAAACGAAGACCAGCTGGCCGGAGTTCTGGGACACGAAGTCGGACATGTCATTGCCCGGCATTCTGCAGAACGGATGGCCCAAATGGAGCTCTATCAGGGACTGACCGGTGCAGCAGTAATGGCTACCTATGATCCAGACAATCCGGCCAGTCAGCAGACAGCTCAGGTAGCCCAATATATCAGCAACCTGATTACCATGAAATTTGGCAGGGATCAGGAGCTGGAATCGGATGACCTCGGAGTGCGACTGATGATTGAAGCCGGCTATGACCCGGAAGCGCTCATTGGTGTGATGCAGATACTCAAACAGGCTTCGGGTCCCAACCGGCAACCAGAGTTTGCCAGCACCCACCCGGATCCGGAAAACCGGATCGGCCGGATCAGAGAAGCCATCGCTAAATATCAGAAGCCTTTGTAACAGCCGGATGAAAAAAGTTTTTAAACTTTATGGCCCCTGAAAGTTGTTATACCTTTTATGAATTTTAAACTGATCGTCAATGAATACACGCACAAGATCTAAGGGGATTTTTGAATCATCCAATCCCTATCTCAATGAAGAGCGTTTTCTGAATACCAGCGGAACAGTCGAACTTACTTCCGAAGAACGCATGACCGTCTCCGGAGCTGTCAATAAGACCTTTTTACTTGGGTCAATCATGCTGGCGGCTGCAGCTGTCTCGTTTACCTTCACCAATCCGATCCTCACCTGGGGTGGAGCCATCGGCGGACTGATCGTCGTTTTTCTGACTGCCCGAAAAGTGGAGAAAGCGGCTACCTACGCGCCGATATACGCCGTACTGGAGGGCCTTTTTATCGGAGGGATTACCGCCATGTATGCAGCAGCTTTTAGCGGCATCGTACTACAGGCTGTCACGCTGACCTTTGCCGTTTTCTTTGCCATGTTGGCTATTTATAAATCGGGACTGATCAAGGTGACTAAATCATTCCGAACCGGAATTGTGATGGCCACCGGGGGAATTTTCATATTCTATCTGGCTTCCTTTGTATTGAGCCTGTTTGGTGTGAATCTGCCTTTCCTGCACCAGGCTACCCCCCTGACCCTGATCATCAGTCTGGGTATCCTGGCGATCGCTGCCCTTAACCTGCTCCTGGATTTTGATCTTTTTGAAAAAGGGGAAGAACATGGCGCCCCCATTCACATGGAATGGTTTGCCGCCATGGGTCTGTTGATCACCCTCGTATGGATCTATGTGGAGATCCTGCGAATTCTGGCGATTTTCACCAACCGCGAATAGTCATACAGGTGAATACCTGAAACGAAATACAGAGACCCGTTAATCTGAGTAGTTGACGGGTCTTTTGCTTTTGGCTGATGAACAAATGATTTTTACCTTACAGCATCAAGTCACGGACGACAAATGAGGATACCCACCGGAGAAGGTACCGTAGACACATCGGTCAGGGATAAGGTCTCCTGGATCACCTTTAGTCACCCGCAGCACAATTCACTACCCACAGATCAACTGGAAAGACTCACTAAAAGCATTCTCCACGAAGGGAGTAATCCGGCATCGCAGGTAATTGTTTTGCAAAGTGCCGGTGCTCGCACTTTTTGTGCGGGGGCCAATTTTCAGGAACTGGCTTCCATCCGCACCCTGGAGGAAGGAACGGAGTTTTTCATGGGATTTGCCCGTCTTATCCTGTCCATCCGTGACTGCGGTAAGCTGGTCATCGGACGGATCCAGGGTAAAGCCGTAGGAGGTGGTGTGGGGTTGGTGGCGGCCACCGATTACTGCATGGCTACCAAATGGGCCTCGATCCGTCTCAGCGAATTGTCTCTGGGCATTGGCCCGTACGTCATCGAACCGGCAATTAGCCGGAAAGCCGGGTCTGCCTCCTTTATGAAACTGGCATTGAATCCGGCCGAATGGCAGACAGCTGCCTGGGCCAGGGACCAGGGTTTATACCAGGAATACTTCGATCAGACCGACCAAATGGACGATTACCTCCGGCGCTATCTCATCCGGATGACCGGATACAGCCCCCAGGCTCTTCAAGAAATAAAAAAATTACTCTGGGAAGGTACCGACGCCTGGCCGGACCTTCTGTCGGCACGTGCCCGGAAGAGCGCCTCATTGCTCTTGGAAGAGAATACTCAGTTGTTCCTCAAAAAATACCTGGATCAGGAAAAGTACTGATTTTTCCTAAAAAACTACATTTCAATGCAACCGACAGACGATTGAGGCGTCTATATAAGTTGCCAGGGTTTAACACTTAAAAACATACGATAGTATGAAATACCTCCTCACAGCGCTGTTACTGACTGTTGTCCATCTTTTGACCGCTCAGGAAACCCGGAACTTAGCTGACTTCAATGAACTGTCAGCAGGTACCGGCATCAAAGTTATTCTCAAGAAATCATCGGAAACCAAAGCCAGGGTGGAGGTAGAAAACGGTGATCCGGCCGATGTAGTGACCGAAGTGCGCAGCAACCGTCTGGTCGTTAAATTTGCAGACAGCCATGGTTGGACCCGTTCCAATCGCAACCGGAAAGCCACGGTTACCGTTTTTTACAAGACCCTGGAGGCTATCAAAGCCTCATCGGGTGCACACATAAGTGCCAGCAATGCCATCAAGTCCAACATGCTGGACCTGAATGGTTCAAGCGGGGGAATCATGGAACTGGATGTGGAGAGCCAGTCGCTTACCGCCGATGTGTCCAGCGGGGGAATCCTCCGGATCGGTGGAACCACGGCATCGATGAATGTGGATGTTTCTTCCGGAGGAATCTTTAAGGGCTCTGACCTTAGGTGTGAAACGGTCGATGCAGATGCCTCTTCCGGCGGTGTAGCCTCCTTCCAGGTTTCTGAAAGCCTGATCGCAGATGCCAGCTCCGGCGGTTCTATCCGGTATCAGGGTAATCCGGAAAAGATACGAAGCAATGCCAGTTCCGCCGGTTCTATCAGGGTTACAAACTAAGCCAGTGAATCAGGTCTGTTGTCAATCATTCATGTTCGAGGCTGAGATGATCAGCAATTCTTCAGTCAAATAATTGATTGACAGGTTACAACGTATTGTAATTGTGTATTACATTTAACGAAAAATACCTTGGTACTTCCTGATCACCGGACTTTGTTTACGTTGATTTTGCCGGCACTCTTTTGCATCATGTTTGTCAGTTGTGCCCAATTGTCGTCCTTTCAGACGGGTCGCACGAACGGAAAAGGAAACGTCGAAGCGGGAATTGGCCATCAGTGCTTCGGGGATTAGCCAGGTTTTTGATTCGGATACCCGCACGGTTTTCTTTGTGGGAGAGGTCTTTGGCCGTTACGGGGTTACGGAAAATTTTGACCTCGGACTCAAATTTTCCACCGGATTATCCGGAGTAGTAGATCTTAAGTACCAGGTTGCCGGAGATAAAACCTCTGCTTTTGCCATGTCGGTGGGTCCGGGATTTGGCTTTCAGGGAGCCATAGCGGAGTCGGCAGTCATCCAACTCCACTTTCCCCTGCATATGAGTTATCATCCCACGGAACGGATGGCTGTTTATACTTCCCCAAGGTACATTTCCCAGATTATTACCGGAGAAGGTTCAGCTAATTATTTTGGAACATCCATTGGGTTTGAAACGGGAGGAAATGCCCGGCTGGTATTGGAAGGCAGCTATTTCCACCTGGTAAATGATAGAGAAGCTGGAGGTCTGGGTGTGGGTCTCTTTCAATTTGGAGGAGGGATTAAGTTTCGTATTTTTGGACTCTGCCAATCTGGATCCTGACATCATGGATGCTGCTGATAAGACTGTGTCTCTTTTCACTTATGGAACGTTGATGCTACCCGAGATCATTCAACTGATTACCGGTCGACCGTGTTCGGGTGAAAAAGCAACCCTGGTGGACTTCCGGAGGGGCAAAATCCGGAACGAATCCTATCCAGGCATCACCAGGGCACCCGGCCATCGGGTTGAGGGTACCCTCTATGCTGGACTGCAGGCTGAAGAAATCAGTAAACTCAACTTTTTTGAAGGCGATGCCTATGAACTCACCCGGGTCAAGGTGCAGCTCCCGGATGGCCATGAGGTTGACTGCCTGACCTATGTTTTAAAAGAAAAGTACCTTTTCCTGCTGACCGATGAAACCTGGAGTCCTCAAAGCTTCATCCGGGATCATAGGGAATCTTTTCTCCGTGAATATGCAGGCTGGCAATACCTTTGATCCATCTTCACAGAGCATGGTTGATAAAGAAAAGATGATCCGGAAACTGGTCAGCATGCAACTGATCGACTCAAAATTTCCGGTCACCTTTCGACCGATGACCGGTGGCGTTTCCTCTGATATCTGGCTGATCGACAACGTTGTCCGACGTTATGTGCTGAAAGAAGCCAGGTCACGATTGAAAGTGGCCGACTACTGGGAAGCCGATCTTTCCCGAAATTACGCCGAGCAACAGTTCATCCATTTCGTCCGTCAGTTTGTGCCGGAAGCGGTACCTGACATCCTCTTCAGCGATCCGGAGCTGCCCTTTTTTATCATGGAATACCTGGGGCCTCCCCTCGAAAACTGGAAACAGAAGTTGCTGGAGGGAAGGTTTGAGACCAAAGATGCAGTCCGGGCGGCCCGGTTACTGGCCAACATTCACAACCAGGGTAGAAATGATCCTGAAGTAAAAGATCTTTTCGATTATTCCGGCAATTTTCATGCATTGCGAATCGAACCTTACCTGATCACAACCGGTCAACGTAATCCCGCCCTTCAGCCCCTTTTTGAAGCCGAAGCTCAGAGACTCAACCATTGCCGGGAAACCCTGGTACACGGTGATTTCAGCCCGAAAAATATCCTGGTGTCTGATGAAAGAATGGTGCTTCTGGACCATGAAGTGGCCAATTACGGCGACCCGGCCTTTGATCTCGCCTTTCTGCTAAATCATCTTTTACTGAAAATGTTTTATCTCTTCGAAACAGCAATGGAGCTACCCGATCTGGCCACCACCGCCTGGAATACCTATTTTGACCAGATCGAAGAACCATTCCTTACCACCCTGAAAAGACGAACCCCCCATCTCCTCCTGATGCTCATGCTGGCCCGGGTAGACGGAAAATCTCCCGTCGAATATCTTGACCAGCAACAGCAGGATTTTATCCGGAGCTTTGTGCATCTTTACCTGCCATCGAAAACCGGTTATGACTTTCATAAGATCACTCACCTGCTGCAAAACGTCAGTAAGAAAAGATGAATAAAATCCAGCGTATTCAGGCAATGACCGTTTTTGACTCCCGGGGATATCCTACCATCGAATGCCAGGTCATGCTCGACAACGGGGTAACCGGCAAAGCGATAGTACCTTCAGGTGCCAGTACCGGTACCCACGAAGCCCTGGAGCTAAGGGATGGCGATCCGGCCGTCTTTGGAGGCAAATCAGTATCCCGGGCCATCCGGCATATTTTTGACATAATTCAACCGGAACTAACGGGCCTCGATATCCAGGATCAGGAACAGATCGATCAGCGAATGATCGAGCTCGACGGTACTCCTGACAAATCCCGCCTGGGAGCTAATGCTATCCTGGCGGTCTCGATGGCTTGTGCCCGCACTGCCGCCCGGACTCAGGGAGTCCCGCTCTTCCAGAAACTGGCTGACGGTACCCGAAACGAATTTATTTTACCCCTTCCGGAAATCCAGATCATCGGTGGAGGTGCCCACAGTGCCGGAAGTATTGATATTCAGGATTTTATGGTGATCTGCCCGGAAGCCCGGAGCCTGATGGAATGCTATCAGATCACTTTCGACATTTACCACAAAACGGGTGAGATCCTGAAAAGCCGGGGAAAGCTGGCCGGTGTAGCCGACGAAGGGGGGTACTGGCCGGCATTTACAAGCAACGAGGAGGGACTGCTGATCCTGACCGAAGCCATTGACAAGGCCGGATACCGGCCGGGGTTCGATGTCGCCATTAGTTTGGATCTTGCCGCATCGGAGTTTTATCAGCAGGGGGGTTATCACTTGCGCCTGGAGGATCGCCTTCTTTCGACCTCCGAATACCGCGAAGTGTTGGAAAACTGGTTAGATCATTATCCGGTGTGTTCAGTGGAAGATCCTTTTTCCGAGGAAGAACCGGAAGTCTGGAACCAGTTTACCCAGGACTGGACCAGACGGATCCAGATCGTCGGTGATGATTTGTTTGTAACCAATCCTGAGCGGCTGGTCCATGGAATCGAAAGGAAACTGGCAAACAGCATTTTGATCAAGCTCAATCAGATCGGTACAGTGAGCGAAACAATACGTTGTGTTGAAATTGCTCAAGAAGCAGGTTGGCGACCGGTGGTTTCAGCCCGTTCAGGAGAAACGGAAGACACCTTTATCGCCCATCTGGCAGTGGCTACCGGAGCCGGTCAGTTAAAAGTGGGATCTTTCACCCGTTCGGAAAGGATGGCCAAATGGAACGAACTCCTGAGGATCGAGCATCAGCTGCAGAATAAAGCAAGCTATGCCATTCCCACTATCAGATTTCCCTGGGAATCATCGCAAAGGGGGTAACCGGACGGGTCCGATCAGCATGGATTACGGCGTATCGAAAATTCTAAACGGCAAAACTTTCACCGCAACCGCATTCACGGGTAGCATTGGGATTGACAAAATAAAACCCTTTGCCCTTCAATCCACCTGAAAATTCCAGTGTGGAATCAAACAGGTACAGAAAGCTTTTAAGGTCAGTGACGATTCTGATCCCCTTGTCTTCGAAAACCTGGTCATTGGGCCGTGATTCGTTGTCAAACTCCATTTTATAAGACAACCCACTGCAACCCCCACTCACGACCGAGACCCGGATGAAGTGATCATCTTCTACCTGGGCTGAAGCCCGGAGATCTTCGATCCTGGCTTTGGCACTTTCTGCAACGTGAATCATGGTCAGGCTTCTTTCACTATCTAAACCTTAACTTCTTTCCCGGCTTCTTCGACAACGATCCCGTTTTTCTTACGGTAGTCGTTGATTGCGCCTTTGATCGCATCCTCAGCCAACACCGAACAGTGAATTTTCACAGGTGGTAAAGCCAGCTCCTCCACAATGTCCATATTATCTATGGTCATTGCTTCGTCGATGGACTTTCCTTTGAGCCATTCGGTTGCCAAAGAACTGGAGGCAATGGCGGAACCACAGCCAAAGGTCTTGAATTTGGCATCCCTGATGATGTTGGTTTCTTCATCCACTTCAATCTGCAATCGCATAACATCACCACATTCCGGTGCTCCCACCAGCCCGGTTCCTACATTTTTTTTGCTTTTATCGAGCGTACCAACATTCTTGGGATTCTTAAAGTGCTCGAGTACTTTCTCTGAATAGGCCATATTGAACGTTTAAATTTTATGATTAATGTTCGGTCCATTCGACCGATTCCAAATCGATTCCTTCCTTGTACATTTCCCAGATCGGACTTAAATCGCGCATGTGATTCACCCCTTTGGTGACAGCATCGATGGCGAAATCAATATCCTCTTCGGTGGTAAACCGTCCCAGACTGAAGCGGAGGGAACTGTGAGCGAGATCATCACCCAATCCCATCGCGATCAATACATAAGAGGGTTCCAGCGAAGCCGACGTACAGGCCGATCCGGATGACAAACCAATGTTCTGATTGAAGGTCATCATCAGACCCTCGCCTTCCACGTGTTTAAAGGATAAATTCGTAACGTGGGGCATCCGGTTTTCAGGATCTCCGTTGATGTATACTTCTTCCAGTTGTGCCATCAGGGTTTTCTCCAGTTTGTCTCGTAACCGGCTCAGTCTTTCGGCATCCGCGGCCATTTCATTTTTGGCAAGTTCGGCCGCTTTTCCAAAGCCAACAATGCCCGGCACATTGAGCGTTCCGGATCGCATTCCCCTTTCGTGGCCGCCACCGTCCATTTGGGCAGTGACCTTGACCCGGGGCGATTTACGGTTTACAAACAAAGCTCCAACCCCTTTCGGACCGTACATTTTATGAGCGGAAAAAGCCATCAGATGGATCCCCATTTCTTTCGGATGTACCGGAACTTTTCCGACAGCCTGAGTCGCATCCGACATAAAAAGAACACCGTGTCTGGCGCAGATCTCGCCAATCTCCTTCATTGGCTGGATGGTACCTGTCTCATTATTGGCCCACATGACGGAAACCAGGATTGTGCTATCCTTGATCGCTGCTTCGAGCTGGGCCAGATCGATCCTGCCGTTATCACCTACTTCCAGATAGGTTACTTCTGCCCCGTCCCGCTCCAGACGCTGGCAAGTGTCCAGCACGGCCTTGTGTTCCGTTTTTACGGTGATAATGTGATTGCCTTTGCGCCGGTACATCTCAAACACACCCTTGAGAGCGAGATTATCCGATTCAGTAGCTCCGCTGGTAAAAATGATTTCCTTGGGATCAACATCGATCAGGCTGGCAATCTGCTCACGGGCATAGTCTACCGCCTCCTCAGCTTCCCATCCAAAGGGATGACTCCGGCTGGCAGCATTACCATGTTTCTCATAAAAAAACGGTATCATTGCCTCCACCACCCTCGGATCGGTCGGAGTTGTGGCATTATTGTCCAGGTAAATCAATCGTTGCGCCATACTAAACTAATTTTATTTAGATTTAATCTAAGTTGCAAATATAACGATTTTGCCCGAAAAATTGTTTCGATCGAGACTTTCTTATAACCATACTTTTTGTAGTTTTTTGTGCCTTCAATCGGAAATTCACCGGCTGCCGGGTGAAAACTGCTAATTTTAATCCGGCAATCATTTAAAAGAGGTTCGAGTCATGAAGGACATCCCGGCTCTTTCCGGCATCAGGGAAGCATTTGAACTGCCCAACCGAGGCGATTGGCTGACTCAGGTGCGAAAAGAATTGGGTGCCGATCAATCACCGGAAGATCTGGCCTGGCTGGTTGAAGACGGGATCATGCTCGAAGCTTTGCCGGAGCCGGGACAACCGGTTCAGCCCATTTCCTGGAAAACCAAAGCTGACTGGAAAATCGTGGAGTGCTGGGATCCGGTTGCATTTCCGCGATTTGAACAGGAACTCCATCGCTATGAAATCGATGAGGTGATGCTGACGGCCAGGGAAGTCAGGGAATTGGATGCATGGCTTCTTCATCCAGTGACTTTACCGGTCCGTTTAAATATTCAACTGCCCGCCCACGAGGTAGACCTTCCGGATGAAACCTGGCAGCATTTGCGACCACAGGATTTTCTGATGTTCAAACCCCTGGAAGAACCGGTAATCCGTCACCTCAGCCGGCAGGATACCCTTAACCCGGTATGGTGCTATGCCTCCGCTTCTGAACACCATACCCCTTCACAACAACTTACGGGGGTTTTGGCTCAAATCATCAGACTGCTGAATTACTCTGCCAGCCCTCCCGTCACCGGCTGGAGGATATACCTGCCGCTCGACCACCGGTATCAGACACAGGTCGCCAGAATCCGGGCGCTTCAGATCCTCTTGCTCAATCTTTGGCATACTTGTCAGCTACCTCCTGAAACCTGCCCCGAAATTTATGCCCGGATCCCGGTGAGTGATCAACTGGATACCTGGTCCAACCTGATTGCCTGTACCTGCACTGCAATGGCAGCTGCAATAGCCGGTGTTGATGCGATTTGTTTCGACCATTCGCGTCAGTCTGAAAACCAGCCAGAAAGCCGGAGGCTGACCAGAAACATCCATTATATCCTGAAATACGAGTCACAGCTTGCTCAGCAGATGGATCCCCTCGCCGGTAGTTATCTCATCGAAAAACTGACCCGGATAATCGCCGAAAAGGTTTGGAATGAAATAAGAGGGATGGACCTTCTGAAGAGCGTCAAGTAATTTGTTCAAATAAATTCTTCGGTCGGTCCGTTCCCTCTGCTCAATAGGTGCCTGCAGGATTAAAGGTTTGATTATACCCGGACCTTCCGGAGTTTTAACACCCCGGCAGGACCGGTATCCTAAAGGATTAAAATGAATCACGGACCAAGTTAATGCAATGGTCTCCATCGCCGGCATCTGCGCAGACACCTTAAAGAATAATTAACCCGGTTTACCGTAGTTAACAGATTTTTGTTAAGATAAAATTTGATATACAAAAATGAAATTCAACTTTTTATAAATAAAGAAAATAACTAATATATTTGACCTTACTTTCCTCAACAAATATGGAAGAGAGCACCAGGGCTTTATTAGATAGCTTATTGGCAGGAGACCGCCTTGCACTAAGCCGGGCCATTACCCTGGTTGAGAGCAGTAATCCATCTGCCCATGATGAAGCGCAGGCGCTGATCAGTCAACTCCCCACGGATAGAAAAGCTTTGCACCTGGCAGTGACCGGTGCTCCCGGCGTTGGGAAAAGCACTTTTATCGATGCCCTGGGTACCTATCTCACAAGACTGCAGCATAAAGTTGCGGTCCTGGCTGTCGATCCGTCCAGTGGTCTTTCGCATGGAAGTATCCTGGGCGACAAGACCCGGATGGTGCGGCTGGGACGGGACAAAAATGCCTACGTCCGCCCCTCTCCCACCGGAGGTCTGCTGGGTGGCATAGCAGCGGCTACTTACGAGGCTGCCCTGTTATGTGAAGCTGCCGGATACGATATCATCATCATCGAAACGGTCGGTGTGGGACAATCGGAAGTAGCGGTCCGGCATCTGGCCGATTTTTTCATATTGCTCCTCCAACCAGCCGCTGGCGACGATCTCCAGGGATTAAAAATGGGTATCGTCGAGGAAGCCGATCTACTGGTAGTCAACAAGTGGGATACCCATCTTCTAAAAGAAGCTGAAAAAACCAAAGCGGTCTATCAGCTTACGCGTCCTGAAGGTAAGCCAGAAGTTCTTTTGGTTTCTTCCCTGGAAGATCGGGGCTTCGATCAACTCTGGAAAACTGTTAATTTGCAGCTGGAAGCAATAGATCTGCACGAAAAGAGGAGTCATCGTCAGGTTTTTTGGTTCTTGGAAAGGACCCGGCGACTGATACTCCGTCGTATTATAGAAGAAAATACCAGTCTTTTCAGACAAATGGAAGAAGATCTCCGGTTGGGTAAACGAAACTATGCCAACGCCATCGACGAAACAATGAAAGTCCTATGTCAACGGCATCATTTATAGAAAGATCGTTTTTAATAGTGGTCCTCATCTGCCGGCAACTGTTGGCAGCCGCACAGGCTCCCAGTCCACCCCCGGCTTTTCATCCACCAGTCAGTCATCCCATCCGTTTATCGGGCACCTTCGGTGAATTGCGAACCAACCATTTTCACGGTGGTTTGGACATCAAGTCGTCCAATGGTGCCTGGGGTGATCCCATCTATGCCATTGAAGAGGGTTATATTGGCAGGGTTACCGTATCTCCCGGTGGTTACGGTCGGGCACTCTATATCCACCACCCCTCCGGCCTGACATCGATCTATGCTCACCTTCAGTCTTTTTCGCCGGAAGTGGAATCACTGGTGCACCGGAACCAACTGGATAAAAAATCATTTGCGATTGATCTGGACCTTACAAAGGAAGTGTTCCCTGTATTCAGAGGGCAGCAAATCGGGAAAATGGGATCGACCGGATATTCATTTGGTCCTCATCTTCACCTGGAAATCCTTCATACGGCTACCGGGAAGAGCCTGAATCCTCAACTTCTCAATTTTGATATCAGCGACGAGATCAAACCTGTGATAAAACAGGTATCCATTTATCACCTCGATCACAAACTGCAGGCATACGGTCAGACCGCCTGTTCCCTAAGTCAGCTGCAAAAAGGTGATACACTCGAATCAAATGCCTGGCGTGTGGGATTTGGCCTGGAGGCTTACGACCCATTTAATCAAGGTCAAAACAAGAACGGCATCTATGCTGCGTCTGTTTGGGTAGACGGCAATCTGATCTACCGGTTTACTTTTGATACGATCAACCGCAGGGACCGAAGCTATTTTCCACTGCATATTGACTACGCCTCCCGCATTCGTGATTCCCGAAAAATTCATCGCTGCTTTCGCACCCATTCCGACCGGCTGTCGATCCATCAGGACACACCTGATGATGGCATTGTGCCTCTTTTCCGGGACCGGACCCAGAATATCCGTCTGGCGGTAGCTGACTTTGCCGGCAACGAAGACACGGTTAGCTTTTATATCCAAAGAAGCGAGACTGTCAGTCCTGTCTCTCAACCACCTTATCAGTATCGTATTCAGGAGGGGAAAAGCGACACCATCCGGACTCCCTATCTTGAAATGACCTGGCCATCCGATGCTCTTTACCAGGATCTTTACTGTGAGTTTAGTTCAGTACCGGCTCAGGGTGGAGATGTGTATTCGGCGTTATATAAAATTCATCATAATTGGGAACCCTTGAAAGGTACCCTGGCGCTAAAAATCCGGCCCCTTCCGGTAGCCGATTCCCTGAAAAAGAAACTGGTGATTGTCCGGGTAGACGGTGAGAAAAATCACCAGGTCAATTGTGGAGGCCAATGGAAAGGAGACTGGCTTACTAGCAACGTCAACAGCCTGGGTGATTATCTGGTCAAAGCCGATACCCAACCTCCCACCATCAAGGTAATTCAAAATAGGTCAACAGCAGAGGGCCGTACCCTGATCTTCCAGATTGACGACAACCTGCCCGGCGGTAGTGGCCTGAAATACGTGACAACACTGAATGACCAGTGGATCCTGACCGCCTATGATCTTAAAAGTAACCGGTTGACTTGCCAAATAGACCGGTCCGAATGGTCAAAAGGCAGCCACTACTTCAAACTTTTGGTTGAGGATACTGTTGGTAACTCGACTACGTATGATTATCGATTTAATTTTAACTAAACTGATGGCAAATCTAGATTCCACGCATCTGAAGGAAGGGGATCAGGCTCCGGATTTCAGTGCATCAGACCAGGATGGGAAGATTCATACTCTAAAAGATTATTCCGATGCCAAATTGATTCTCTTTTTTTATCCGAAAGACAATACCCCTGGCTGCACTGCCGAGGTCTGCAATCTGAGAGATAATTATCGTGCTTTGCAGAAGGCTGGCTACCGGCTCCTGGGAGTGAGTGCTGACAGTGCCAAAAAGCACCGGAATTTCATTGATAAATTTGACCTCCCGTTTCCCCTGCTCACCGATCCTGACCTCAATGTGATCAAGGCTTATGGAGTTTGGGGGAGAAAGAAATTTATGGGCCGGGAATTTGATGGCATTCTTCGCACCACCTTTGTCATCGAAAAGGGAAAAATAGTGAAAGTGATTGATCAGGTCAAAACGGAAAATCACGCAGCTCAGCTCTTATCGTGATTTGAGTCTTTTAGTCTGTTTGTAAAGCGAATCCCCTCGTTTCGGAGGTAAGGGACACCAACACGGAAAATCTCCGTTAGAATTTGGGCGTCGAGTAGAAAACGGGGATAAAGGCCAGGGCAATCCGGGTGGGAAGACTCACGTCATCTTCCAGTTCATCTTCAATAACCCAATCGCGCAGATCACCTTCCCAGGCAGTATAGATCTTCATGACGCCGAAGAGCTTGTCGGCTGCAGTCCACTCCTCCAGGATATTGGCCCAGCGACTTTTCACATCGAGTTGTATGTCTCCGTTTTTAACTTCCCACTGTCGCCAGTCATCTTTCCACACCGAACGGATGGTGATAATCTCATTACCCGCCCGTAATTCCCAAAGATTCGGATCGCCCTTCCACTTCATCTGGATGGTGCCGCTGAGTTCACCCAGGCGGAAATTCCATTCACTCCAATCGCCCCTTAAAGGCCATTTCATGGTAATCTCTCCTTCCTCATCGCCGTTTTCAGTATACAACACCCATTCGCTGAAGGAATCGTCCCAGCGGGTGGAAAGACCAACCAGCGTCTGTCCGTACCCTGCCAACGGGAGCAAATAGAGACACAGGATGAAGTACAACCGCATATCTGGGTATAATTCGCAATCAGGCTAAAAAGTTTTGAAAGAGCAGGGCTTCAGAGTGTATGGTGTATAAGGTTATGACTCTCAAAATGGAAGTCCATCGTCTTCATCATCGGATTTTCCAAATACCGGCTCTGTGGTTGCGTCGGGAAAATCCTCGTAGGAAGGAGGCGGAACGATCACCACATCTTCTCCGGTCTTCTCGACTTTCCAGGCATTCAGATTGGTGAAATACTTATCGTTCCATTCCCGGCCGCGAAGGTCAAAATGTACCTTTACCCGGTCACCCTGATTAAACGGATCGATCACACCACACCGGTCCTGGGTCAGTTGAAACTTGATATATTGCATGTAGTTATTCGTGTTGACCTCCAGTACAAATTCCCTGGTTTGGAAAGTAGCGGTTTTATTCTCAACCTCGAATTTGCGGTGAAGTTTGCCTTCAATTTCAAATGACATAACGATAGTGGTGTGAGTTGATCAAAATCTCAAATATAAGAAATGTCATATAAGTAAGCGGTACTATTGACAGATAATCCAGGGAAATATTTGGAAAAGGGTAGGATATATCAAAAAGGCAAAACGAAAAGAAGACCGCATCATGCAGCCGGCATCGGGAGGGGTCAGGGTTGTTGTACCATCAGCAATCAGCAATCTGAATTCAGCAATCTGAAATCTGAAATCGAAGTCACTTGCTGATCAAACGGTGAATGTCGGAGGGAGTATTGCATAGAACAGCCTTCCGGCCGCAGATGGCAATGGGCACCCGGATCAGATCGGGGTTGAAACGCAGGATCTTCACCCAGCTTTCGTCATCAAATTCCCTGCCTTTGATATGAATCTGGTAGTAGGGATGTGATTTGTCAAGCAATTCTTTCGGATGACAATCCAGCGCGTGGATAATACTTTTCCAGCTGGTCTCTGTCGAGGGCGTCTTTCCGTAGGCATAAGACTTGACATGCGAACTGATGCCCCTGGCCATTGCGAGTGTCTGACGATCGGAACGACTTTCAGGGTGATAATAAATCAAAATTTCTCTGCTGTGGGTTTTCATAAGCTTTATATTGGAAATTTTGGTAAATTATAAAATATTATCTTACCAATCAATAGGACTACCCATTAAAATTCCAGTAATATACCTGTTCGAAAACAATAATTAATGATTTTTTCTACTTAAGGAAAGGATATTAGGTTTATACTCATGCAGGACAATGCCTGTTTTCGGGGATAAAAGTATTGTATTGCTCCAAGGGGTAAAACCCCTTGGAACCGTGTCCAAATTACCTCCAAGGGGTCATGACCCCTTGGACCGGCCATGACCCCTTGGACCTAATAAGCCCGGGCAAAAAGGACCCTTCCGGTCGATGGTTTGCCCGTCAAAATGCAGGATCCGGCTTCCTTTACCTGGTCGTTGGGGATACAGCGGATCGTCGCTTTGGTCAGTTCCTTGATTTTTAGTTCCGTTTCGGTCGTTCCATCCCAGTGAGCGCTGACAAACCCGCCCTTGTCTTCCAGGACATTTTCAAAAGCCTCCCAGGTATCAACCACGGTAGTGTGAGTCGTCCGGAAATCCAGGGCCCGCTGCAGAAGATTCTCCTGAATATCTTTCAGAAGTTGCTCGACCGACTTTACACAATCATCCAGCCGGATACTGGTTTTTTCGCGGGTATCTCTCCGGGCTACCTCCGCCACACCGTTGGCCAGATCACGCATTCCGATTCCAATCCGCACCGGTACCCCCATCATTTCGTACTCGGCAAACTTAAAACCTGGCCGTTTTTTATCATCGAGGTCGATCTTGACGGAGATTCCCCGGGTCAGGAGTTCTGCCCGGAGTTTTTCGCCGACCGCATTCAACTCCGGATCGGGTTTGGGTATCGGTACAATCACCACCTGGGTAGGGGCCAGGTTGGGAGGAAGCACCAGCCCGTCGTCGTCCGAATGGGTCATGATCAGGCCTCCCATCAACCGGGTCGAAACACCCCAGGATGTCGCCCAGACATACTCTTCCTGATTGTTTTCCGTCACAAATTTGACATCAAAGGCCCGGGCAAAATTTTGTCCCAGGAAGTGAGAAGTGCCAGCCTGCAGCGCTTTTCCATCCTGCATCAAAGCTTCGATCGCATAAGTTTCAATGGCACCGGCAAAACGCTCATTGGCGGTCTTAACACCTTTGACAACCGGCATGGCCATATAATCTTCGGCGAAACGGGCATAGACCTCCTGCATCCTCAAAGCCTCTTCTACTGCCTCCTCCCTCGTAGCATGTGCCGTATGACCTTCCTGCCACAAGAATTCTGCCGTTCTCAAAAAGAGCCGGGTTCGCATTTCCCAACGCACTACATTCGCCCACTGATTGATCAACAGCGGCAGATCCCGGTATGAAGTGATCCAGTCACGGTAGGTATTCCAGATGATTGTTTCAGAAGTCGGCCTTACGATCAGCTCTTCTTCCAGTTTCGCTTCCGGATCCACCACAATCTCCTTCCCGTCGTCACTTTGCTTCAGCCGGTAGTGGGTGACGACCGCACATTCCTTGGCAAATCCCTCGACATGGGCCGCCTCTCTGTTTAAGAAACTTTTCGGGATAAAAAGGGGAAAATAGGCATTCACATGACCCGTTTCCTTAAACATCCGGTCCAGCTGAGCCTGCATCTTTTCCCAGATAGCAAAACCATATGGCTTGATAACCATACAACCTCTCACCGCTGAATGTTCAGCCAGTCCGGCCTTCTTAACAATATCATTGTACCACTGGGAGTAATTCTCTGCTCTTGGTGTTATTTCCTTTGCCATATTGGATTTCGACTATCTTAATACGCTATTAAGGGTTACTTTAAAATTGTGTTAATCTGAAACTATCTGGTGTCTTATCCTGTCTTATTTATGAAGACTTTTAACTGATTTTAGACTTTTAACAGCCTGCTTCTTAAACTTTAATGGATCATTAACAGAAATAAGGCGCAAAAGTAATAAATTAGAGGTTGAAAGAGCGTCACGGTAATTGCAGCTAAAACAAAGACACATGAAAAAGTACGTTTTGAAATTTGGTTCCCTGTTCATCCTGGCCTGGTTGGTGTCCTATTCCGCCTCGGCGCAGTTTGATGATATCTACTTCGATCCGGACGCCGATGAGTATTACGTCGATTCGTATACCACCGGGAAAGAAGGTGATACCTATGTGACCGAAAATTACTATTACGATGATGACGACTACGATTACTACGATCGTGAGGAGGACTTTTATTACTCTTCACGAATCCGGAGATTCAGTCGTCCGTTGTATTATTCAGCCGGTTTCTACGATCCCTTCTTCTATGATCCGTTTTACTACGGTTCCGGTTTGTACATCTCCTTTGGCAATTTCAATCGATGGAACCGATGGAACCGTTGGAATCGCTTTAACAACTATTGGTATGGATACGGCAATTACTACGATCCTTTCTTTTATGGAGGGAGGGGTTACAGCGTCTTTGATTCCTACTTTGGTTATTGCCCGCCATCCTTCTTTGGAAGAAGCTATGGTTACGGAGGTTTTGGATACGGAGGTTTTGGATACGGCAACAGCTTTTACAATGTAAATAACTACTACGGTACCGGATACGACTATTATCAGCCGACCTTTTCGAGCAACCGCGGAACTTATTTTGGTACCCGTCGAAGTGGCTCTGTCACCGCATCACCGTCTACCCCGGTCAAATCACCCCGCTCTTCCAGTACATTGGTTACCGCTCCAGGCAATCAGACTAACACCTCGGCTGTCAGAAGCAGTGGTACAGAGCACAATCCTGTGATTGGCAGAACCTCAGTTAGAAACGACCGGATCACCAAGACATATACCCCTTCGACCATCGACAGAACTGCTACCAGGGAGACCTACCGCGCAGTGCCGAACAATAACAACAGTAGCACCCGCTCGTTAAATCCCAGCCGGACTGAGACTGAGACCAAGCGAACCTATTCGCCCAGTCCCAGCAACAGTAACACCAGGAGCTATACACCATCGCGTGCGACCACCCCGTCACGATCGTATACGCCAAGCCGGTCCACAAGCCCGTCCCGTAGTTATACTCCGAGCCGGTCTTCTTCACCTTCACGAAGCATTTCACCCAGTAATTCAGGTAGCTCTTCACCGAGGTCATTTTCTCCAAGCTCTGGCAGCAATACGAGAAGTTCAAGTCCGGCAAGCAGCAGTAGCAGCCGGTCTTCCTCACCGAGAAGAAATTAAGAGAAACAAAGAAAACGTACGAGATAGTGAGGGGTGGGTCTAGTCAATAGAACCCCCCCTTTTTTTATCCTGGCAACCTGACGTAAAAAGACACAGTAATTATTTTTAAACAATGAACAGCATTCACCAATCGATTTATATCGTGTTATTTCTTGCCGGCCTGGTCAATTTACTGCCGGCGCAGACCGCCAGTGACATCTTGCGCTACAGCTATGTCAACCCGCAGGGTACCGCCCGCGCCATGGGCATCGGAGGAGCGATCGGCGGATTGGGAGGTGATTTCACTTCGCTGTCGGTCAATCCGGCCGGCATCGGCGGATACTGGAAATCAGAATTTATGGTCAGCCCGGTTCTTATTGCCAATAATACCCGCTCTTCACTCAACGGAGGTCCGGAAAGCCAGGAGTTGGCCAGGCAGTTTGCCATGAGCAATCTGGGTATTGTCTTTACCAATGCCAGTGACAGGGGTGCCTGGAGAGCGGTAAGCCTGGGAATTGGCCTTAATAAACTGGCTTCGTATCAACAGGAATTTTTCTACACCAATGAAACCCAGGGTTCGATCGTAGACCGGTTTGCCGGTCTGGCCTTCGGTCTGACCCCGGATGAACTGGATGCCTTCGAAGCTGGTCTGGCTTATGAATCAGGTGCGATTTACGACATCGGCAACGATGGTATCTACGAAACCGATTTTGATGGACAGGAGCAGGATGTCTTCCGGAAAAACCAGTTGGTCAAGACCGGTGGATACGACAATGAGCTCGTAATCGGTTTTGGTGGCAACCTGAAAGATAAGGTCCTGCTGGGTGCCACTGTGGGCATTCCCTTCATTTCGTACGATTCGGAAAAAAACTACGAAGAAAACGATGGTGCCGATGTCATTCCGGCTTTTCAACGACTGCAGTTTGACGAGTACCTCACTACCGAAGGCGGTGGGGTCAACCTTAAATTTGGGGCTATTTTTAAACTCAATCACAACGTCCGTCTGGGAGCAGCTTTCCATACCCCGACATACCTCTCGCTGACGGATCGCTTCACCACCGAATTTACCTATGCATATAATGAAGGTGGCGGCGATGAGTCATTCAGCAACGCTTCGCCCGACGGAGAGTTTGAGTACGCAATGACCACCCCCTGGAAGGCGGTAGCCAATGCTGCCTGGATCATCGGAAAAAATGGATTCGTCAGTACCGACATTGAATACATAGATTATAGTACTGCCAAATACGATTTTACCACCAACAGCGATAATATCGAAGACCGGATCTATCAGGATGAAGTCAATGCGGAGATCAAAGATTTGTATAAGTCTGCCCTTAATTTTAAGGTCGGCGGCGAACTGGCCTACGAAGGTTTTCGCTTCCGTGCCGGTGTCCAGTTGCTGGGCAGTGCCTTTGCCGGTGACAATTCGTTCCAGTCGGTATTTTCAACCGGTATCGGAGTCCGGGGCAATAAGGCTTTTCTGGATCTGGGTTTCAGCCATAGCAGCATCAACGAAACCTATCTCCCCTACCGGGTCGATGGGGCCCCCAATCAATTGGTCGACAACCATCAGGGGAAAAATCAGTTAGTGCTGACCGTCGGCTTCAAGATTTAAAAGACCCAAAGGAGCCATAACCGGGTTGGAAAAAACAGCCGGGGCAGCTTGAGCCAGCATGCGCCTCTTTCGGTATGGAGTCCTGTTTTTTCACGCAAACCTGTTATCTTAAAGCGGAACTAACCAGATTCCTTTTGTCATGTTTCTGCTAAACCCGCGCTTCATCATCCTGGCACTGACGATAGCGATGGCTTCCTCCTGCCGGCAATTGGAAGAGGTGGAATTCAGGGGGCTGGATCCTTCCGCCTTGCTTGAAAATAAATCCCGGGAAATCTTAGGAAAGGCAGCGGTGAAAAACCTGCTCATTCAAAAAGATGACCAGATGAGCGCGGTTCCTGGAAGTTACCGGCTATCGTTGGAAAATGACCGGTTGGAAATCCATACCGGTGACATGCCGGGGGCCCTCTATGCCCTGCTTGATTTGGAGGATCAGCGACCCCTGACTCCAACGGCCAAAACCTTTTCACCCACATTCCCGGTCCGGGCGATCAAATTCAATCTACCCTGGAGTGCTTACCGGGAAAGCTCCAGTATGGGCATCCATGAAGAAACCTGCCGAGATCCCCGGTTTTGGGCAGCCTTTCTGGACATGATGCTGGAAAACCGCTTCAATACCCTCCTCCTGTATAACAAGCACCCATTTCCATTCATGCTAAAGTTGGAAGAATATCCGGAAGCCTGCCCGTTTGCAGATAGTGAATTGCAGGAATGGAAAGATTTCTGGCATCATTTGCTGGCCAAGGCCAGGGAAAGAGCCATCGAAGTCTTTATCGTCAACTGGAATATCATTGTGTCACCTTCCTTCGCGAGGGCACACCAGCTATCCGAATATAACGACACATCCCGGATCGTTGTGGACTATACCCGTAAGTCGGTCACCGCCCTGATCAACGAATATCCGGATCTCGCCGGCATCGGGGTAACCCTGGCCGACTGGATGAACGGCATGTCACCCACCCGCAAAGAAAAATGGATCAGCGATACCTTTATTCAAGGTATGAAAGATGCCAACCGGCCGGTCAAATTCCTGCACCGGTCAGTACTTTCCGGATCATCGGATGCAATGCGTACAATATTGAATGAAGCTCAACTGGAGCAGCCTGCCTATGTCGAGGTTAAATTCAACTGGTCGCACGGGCATTCCACACCCGCATTATTGATAACCCATGCCAGTGAAGCCGGCGAAGTCAACACCGGATTCTGGCAACCTGCTCCTGAAAATTACCGGATCCAGTGGATGATCCGCAATGAAGATTTTTTCATTCTTCCCTGGGGTGATCCGGAATTTATCCGGCAGCATATCGGCTTAAATTCCCATCCTTTTGTCAATGGATATCATATCGGTTCGGAGGGCTATATTCCCGCCCTGAATTATTTCGATAAATCAGAAGACAGCCCGGAATACGCCTTCAAGCGTCAATGGCTTTTTTATAAATTATGGGGAAGACTGCTTTATGATAAAAATACCTCTGACCTATATTTCGGCGAATTTATAGACCAGAAATTCAATATAAACCGGGGAAATGATTTATTGAAATCCTATACCTATGCCAGTAAAATGCCGTTGATGCTGGCGTCATTTTTTAAATCAACCTGGGATTACACCCTGTATGCCGAAGGATTTCTCGCCCCCATGCTGCCGGCGCGGTACGGGTACGATGATAAAAAATCTCCTTTGATTTCCCTGGAAGAAATGATGAGCCATCAAACCCTTGACAGCAATTACCTTTCAGTAGATGAAACCGTTACCGCCCAACAAAATCAAATACCCATAAAACCCTGGCTGGTCACCCCGGAGATGCTGGCTGATCAACTCTTTGCCAATGCAGACTCCGTTTTTGCCTTGAATGAGAACATCCGGGAATCGTACCGCGAAATGCCTCAGTTGGAAAATGAATTGGAATCGCTGGAAATGTGGGCATACCTGTCCCGGTATTTTGCCCATAAATTATTGGCGGCAACGCTCATGGTTCAATTTGAAAAAGAACAAGACCACAAATTGAAATCTCAGGCAATACAACAAATACAGGATGCCATCATGGTTTGGCAGGAATTATCCGTTCTGGGAGATAAAAAATATCATGAAGGCCCCTACTGGGAAGGCCGGGTATTTCACCAGGACAGCTTTTATAATAATTTTTCATGGAAAAAATACAACACTGCAGCGCAGCAGGATCTGGAATACATTGAAAATTTCAGTTTAAAATAACTTACCGCTCTCTAAACTTTTTGTTCGATCACCAGTCTCTTGATTTGTTGGACAAGCATCCCGTCTTCGATTTGTTTAAGGGTAGAAGCCAATCGTGCTTTCAATCCCCGTATGATTGTCAAATCGCTGTCCCATAGTCCGGTGTCGGCCAGAACAGCTTCGCTGAATGCCAGCCAATCCAATTGCCCGTTGCGCTTACCCACCCAATACGACCGGATACTATTGATGATTTTCTCCTCATCATTCACCGGCAACTCCTGTCCCTGCCAGATTCCTTCATAGAACCGTAGTAAAGCAGCGAATGCCAGCACCAGCCTTTCCGGTAGTTCACCGGTCTTCCGGTAATATCCGGTCAGGCTGGGCAAGACCCTCACCCTAAATTTGGCAATCGAATTGAGGGCAATACTGCTCAGCTTATGTTCGACAAATGGATTTCTAAAGCGGTCCAACACGTCATCGGCATACTTTTCCAGTTGCAACCTGTCTACACCTTCTATGGAAGGAATGATCTCCCTGGCAATCATGCCTTGTAAAAAGGTAAGAAAATCCGGATCACCGACAAACTGTCCTACCGTGGTGAGGCCTGAAAGCAATCCCAGTGGTACCATCGCGGTGTGACAACCATTCAACAGCCGCACTTTTTGCAACCGCCAGGATGACAAATCGTTCGTGAACACTGCCTGGATACCAGCCTTTTGCAGGGGGAACTCTTTCTCGATCCAGTCCGGGCCTTCAATCACCCAAATATGGTAGGGTTCAGCTACCACCATTTGCTCATCATAAAATCCGGTTTTCTCCTGATATTCCCTTAGTTTCTCCGCTGTAGGCAGACCCGGCACAATCCGGTCGACCAGGGTATCACAGAAATGGTTAGACACCTGCAGCCATTGGATGAAGTCTTCGGGATATTGCCATTCACGGGAATGCGTCAGCACGATCTCCTTCAGGGTTTTCCCATTGGCTTCGATCAGCTCACAGGGCAGCACAATACAACCTTTGTCTAATGCCCCTTCAAAATGATCAAAACGGGCTTTCAGGAAAACGGCCAGTTTACCGGGATAACTCTGCGGAGGCCGCTCGACCGCTGCTTCCTGCTGATAGAAGATACCCGATTCGGTAGTATTGGAGACAATGACACGCAGATCCGGTTCGCAGGCAAGGGCCAGAAAGTCGTCAAACCTCTGGTAGGGTTGTACGATTTTATCAATACAGGTGATCAGTTCGATATCTTCCATCACGTTCCCCCGGACAAAACCACAGGTGATGACATGAAAAAGCCCTTCCTGATCAATCAATTTATCGTAGTTGCCACTCCGGGTGGGCTTAACGATAGCGACACCACCTTCATAGGCGCAATACCGGTTCATCCGTTCGACCATCCAGTCGGTGAAAGCTCTCAGGAAATTTCCCCCGCCAAACTGGACCACTTTCAAGGTTCGTCGTCCACTATCCTTAATATTCTTTCTTGCCAGTTTTTGCATTCCCCTTCTCCTTAGCCTATAATAATAAGGAATCTCCCGTAATTGTCACCCGGCTCTATGCCACAATACCATATTACCACAAGACCATATTACCATAATTCCATCCAACTTATCCTTAGTTTTGCCCTCAAAATTTCATACCCATGATGCTGACCAATGCCGCTGAATTACTCCAGACCATGGCCATCGAACAAATAGAGGTAAACATCTTCCGGGGTACCAGCCACGATATTGGAGCCAATCATGTATTTGGCGGTCAGGTGCTCTCTCAGGCGTTGCATGCCGCTTTGCTGACAGTGCCACCAGAACGCCGGGCTCACAGTATGCATGGCTATTTCATACTACCTGGAGATTTACAGCATCCCATTATCTATATGGTGGATCAGGTCCGCGATGGAGGCAGCTTCACCACCCGGCGGGTGAAAGCGATTCAGCACGGCAGGGATATCTTCATCATCGCGATCTCCTTTCAGCTCGAACAGGAGGGGCTCGAGCATCAGACCGGCATGCCCCGGGTAGTACCGCCCGAAGATCTTGAATCGGACGAGGACCTTCTTCATCAGTTTGCCGACCGGCTCCCCGAAAGTTTCAAACGCTTTTTGCGGCCTCGTCCGATCGAATTCCGGCCGGTTGACCCTTTTAATTTTATCCTCCCCCAAAAACAGGAGCCCTTGCGGTATATCTGGTTCCGGGCCAAAGGACAGGTCGCTGATGACCATGCCCTGCACCAGCGTCTGCTCGCCTATGCTTCTGATTACAACCTGTTGACCACGGCCATTCAGCCCCATCAGGACGAAATCCAGATTCATCAGGTCCAGCTGGCCAGCCTGGATCACGCCATGTGGTTTCACCGCCCCTTCAACCTGAATGACTGGCTGCTATATGAGGTAGACAGCCCAAACGCCAGCAACGCGCGAGGATTCACCCGGGGAAGCATCTTTTCAAGGGATGGCACCCTGGTAGCCTCGGTAGCCCAGGAAGGCCTGATCAGACCCCGGCGAAAATAGCCAAGGGTATAAAAATGCGGGTTGAACAGGAATTACGGACCAGTTCTCAATGCTAAAGTTTTGACAGTTGCCACTCCGGTTATCAGTGTTTAAATCAAGACAGATACACTACTGGACATTTTCACAGGACCTTCGCAGGAACCTTGTGAATTGCAGGCATCAATTTCCGTTCAGCATCTCCCGGATCTTCGAAATCATGGTTTCCACCCACTCCCGGTACATCCTGCCGGAGGGATGCAGCTGATCTTCGGCCACCAGGGCAGGACGGTCGAGACCTTCCCTTGAAATCCCGGTAATGTCGAAGTAAACCACCTGATATTGCCGGGCGATCTCGCGGTTTACCTCATTATAGGCTTCCAGTTCACGGCTGATCTTTGTTGCATCCAACTGCTGGCCGAAAGGGGTGTATGCATAATCCGGAATGGAAACCACAAACACCTTTCCGGTGTCTCCTCCAGCCAGGGAAATGGCCAGATCGAGCAAATAGCGGAAATTCGTTTCGTATTGTTCGAAGGGTTTACTCTGATACTGGTCATTGACCCCAATCAATAGCGATACCAGGTCAAATCGTTGCCCTTCCAGTCCGGTACTGTCCATGGCCCGGCCGAGATCCAGGGTTGTCCAGCCGGTGGTAGCCACGATGACCGGATCGGACATCCGGATATTTGCGTCGCGAAGTCTGTCAACCAACTGCATGGGATAGCGTTCTTCAGGTCGTACGCTCTCTCCAATGGTGTATGAATCTCCCAGCGCCAGATAGGATAAAGACCGGGAATCGGGAGTCTCCGGACCTGATTTTACACTTCCACAACGGATAAACCCGAGGACCATCATTAACCAAAAACCAATGCATTTTGACATACCCACCTTTACCAGCAAGGATTGAGCCAGTCGGTATGATCTTACACCATTTATAATATGCGATTTAGTAGAGCACAGGTGCGAAAGTAGTGTTGGCCTTGATGTAATAATCGCAATTTTCCCGCACCACAATATCCAGAGGAAGATACTGGATCGGGGCTACTTCCTGCTTAAGAATCAGATGATTCACCAGGTTGATGACGCCCAGATAGGCCTGCAATACCGGGTTTTGATTGATCAGAAAATTGATCCGGTTAGTCTTCAGATATTGGATGTTGGGTTCGATCAGGTCAAATCCTACTATGATCAGATCTTCCGGTAATTCCTTTTCCACGCAGTCCAGCAGCATATACGCCCGGGCATTGGTGACAAAGATTCCCGCAATATCCGGATGTTCTTGCAGAATGTTCCGTATCCTTTGACGAAGTGCTGTCCGGTCCCGGTAATTTTCAAAGTTTTCGGTGATCACGTGAATGGATTTGTCTTCGATTCCGGCAAAGTAATCGCGGAACCCCCTTTCCTTATCGACCAGATGTTGAGCATTGGTCGGACCCGGATCCAGATTCAGGAGCAAAGCAGTCGCTTTTTTCTTGATACCAAAATTGATCAGCCGGGCTGCTATGATCCCGCTTTGATAGGAGTCCTGCCCAATATAGCAAAGCGCCTTATTGGTGGGTATCTGGGTATTGATGATGGCAACCGGTATATTGAGCTTATGACATTCCTGAATAAACTTTAGCCCTTCCCTGAAAAACAGGGGAGCTACCAGGACACCATCCGGCCGACCGGCCAGGATATCGTTCATCAATGCTTCAAACATTAACGGATTACTTTGATCGCAAAGGCGGATGCTGACATTAACTCCATAATGCAGCGTAGTCTCCTGTGCTTTCTCCAGACCCGAGTAGATCTGTTGCCAGTATGGATCCTCCAGTTCAAAGGTGAGGGCAGCGATCCGGAGAGTACGGTTGTAGGCCAGGGTACTTGCGATGATATTGCGTTTATAGCCCAATTCGGTCATCACCCGCTCCACGTGTTCCTTGACCGCAGGAGATACATTACCACGGTTGTGAATCACCCGGTCGACTGTACCGGTCGAAACTCCTGCCTTAAGGGCGATATCTTTGATTCTTACTCTCACGCAATCGATTTACTAAGTCACAGAACGGTACCTTTTCTACCTTTTTGGCTAAAATTATAAAAGATTTTGTCGATTGTGTGCGCACACAATGGGAATAATAACTATCTTGGCTCGGGCTAAGATTCTCCTTAGACAAGTCTTAATTTCTTTTAGACAAGGTCTACATTTAGCGGTTAAGAATCGTTATGCTTACAGGATGTCCCGGAAACATCCTTCATGACCTCAGTTCCATCGCTCTTTACCTCCCTATAAAAGTATCGGGAACTTTAAATTTGCCTTTTATTAAGGATGTGTGAAATCTACAAACATAAAAATTCTACTTTATGAAAAAAAGCTATGTACTTTCTTTACTGATTGTCCTGTTCGGTGGCATTTATGCCATGGCGCAAACCGTGAGCGGGACAATAACTTCAAACGATGGAGAACCGTTGATCGGGGTGAACATCCTGGAAGTAGGAACCAGCAACGGTACAGTCACCGACATTGACGGAACCTACTCTCTGGAACTGAGCACCTCCAATCCGGTACTCCAGGTATCTTATACCGGGTATACCACCCAGAGCATCACCGTAGGTGGTCGAAGCACCATTAACGTCGTGCTTCAGACCGGTGTCGAACTGGAAGAGGTGGTGGTCACTGCCCTCGGTATTTCCCGGGAGAAAAAAGCGTTGAGCTACTCTGCGCAGGGTGTCAGTTCCCAGGAGATGAAGCAGGCCCGTTCTCCAAACGTACTCAACACCCTCTCCGGTAAAGTAGCCGGTATCTCGGTAACTTCTTCCGGTGAAGGTGTAGGCGGCGCATCGAAAGTTTTGCTGAGAGGAAACCGCTCGATCAGCGGTAGCAGCCAGCCACTTTACATTGTGGACGGTATCATTATGAACGGCGACATTCGAAACCTGAGCCCGGACGACATCGAGGAGATCTCTGTGCTGAAAGGTGCCAATGCTGCTGCTCTATACGGCAGCCGGGCAAACAATGGTGCCATTGTCGTCACCACCAAATCGGGTAAAGGTGCCGCCAGCGGAGTGACCACTTCTCTGGGCATCACCTTTCAGGCCGAAATGCCGATCCATCTGCTCGAATTCCAGAATGAATATGGTCAGGGATCAGCAGGCAGCTATGCCCCGGCAGCTACCACTTCCTGGGGACCCAGGATGACCGGCCAGTCCGTACCGCACTGGTCCAACGATCCGAACTTTCCGGCTTTTGGAACCAATTATCCCCTGGAAGCTCAGCCGGATAATATCACCGACTTTTTCCGGACGGGACATACCCTGGCCACCAACTTAGGAGTGAATGTCAAAGGTGAAAAAGCCAACACCTATTTCTCCTATACCTATACGGACGCCGGTGGTATCATCCCCACCAACGATCTCAACAGTCACAACCTGGGTTTGAGGATCAACTCGGAGATCCTTCCCAAACTGGAGACCGACATGAAGGTCAATTACATCCGGGATGATTTTTCCAATATCCTCCTGCAGGGTGAGGGGTACGATAATCCACTGCGTTACCTGTACATTCTGCCCAGGAACATCCGTACTTCAGATATCGAACATTATGAGTTTATCAATCCGGCCGGGCAAAACCGCCAGCACTACTGGATTCCCCGTTTCAATGGTGGTGGTAACCCGTACTGGACTATCCACAACATCAAGCAGCCCAGCCTGCGCGAGCGGGTGACCGGTTTGGTATCCTTGAAATACAACATCACCGAAGATCTGTCCATTCTGGGCCGTTCAGCCCTGGACCGGATCAATAATTTTACCGACTTCTCGAGAAAAGTGGATTCCTACACGGTAGCTCAGGGAGGATCCTTTCAAAAAGTATTTAATTTCGGTTATGAGTGGAACTCCGACTTTATTTTAAACTTCAATAAAGAAATCACCAGCAATATCAGCCTGGATCTCAACGTGGGTGGTAACCTGCGTAAGTCGAGGTTTGAGCAACTGGTCGGATCCGGAGTAAACTTCAACATTGAAAACCTGTTCTCCCTGGCTAATACCGCAGATCCGCGACCCAGTGAAAGTTTCAGTGAAAAAGAGGTCCAGTCGGTCTATGGTTTTGGATCGCTGGGATTTTTCAATGCCCTTTATCTGGAATTTTCCGGAAGGAATGACTGGAGCTCAACCCTGCCGGCAGCCAACCGGTCTTATTTTTATCCTTCTTTTGGTCTGACCGCCGTATTGAGCGATCTGGTCACCATGCCGGATTTTATATCCTTCCTGAAACTACGCGGATCCTGGGCCGAAGTAGGTAGTGATACCGATCCTTATCAACTGGCCCGCCGGGCTACCGT
The DNA here is from genome assembly GCA_964428345.1 of uncultured Saprospiraceae bacterium. GTDB lineage: Bacteria > Bacteroidota > Bacteroidia > Chitinophagales > Saprospiraceae > JABDMH01. Next base: position 31,860 of record CAYRYD010000049.1, read on the forward strand.
ATTTAACGGAACCGTCAGTCTGAGTCCGACCCTGCCCAATGCTGACCTGTTGCCCGAAACGACTCAGTCGACAGAAGTTGGCTTTGATGCCAGATTCCTTAACAATAAACTGAGGGTAGATTTTACTTATTACAAGACCAATACCTTTGATCAGTTGTTTGCCGTATCAGTGCCGGTAGCTTCCGGTATTACCAGCCGGTTCCTCAACGCTGCTGATGTCCAAAATAAGGGAGTGGAAATCATCCTGGGAGCAACCCCGGTTGCCACCCAGGACTTCACCTGGGACATTGACTTCAACTTTGCCAAGAACGAGAGCGAAGTACTCGAACTGGTCGAAGGACTGGAGGCGTTAAACCGGGGGAGTGATTTCATCCGCTCCTACCAGCTGGTTGTTGGCCGTCCCTTTGGCGAAGTATATTCCCGGGGCTTTCAGCGCGATAATCAGGGCCGGGTCATTGTTGGTCCCGATGGTTTACCAGGAATCACTGCCGGTCTCAATGTACCGATCGCCAACTTCAACCCGGACTGGCTTGGCGGTATTAATAATGCGTTTACCTACAAAAACTGGAACATGAGCTTCCTCATCGATATTCGGCAGGGCGGAACAACCACCGCGTTCAGTGAAGCCATCCTGGCTGGCGACGGATTCCTGAATTATACCACTCAGGGACGGGAAGGAGGTGTCGTCTTTGGTGAGGATATTTTCGGTGATGAAACGGCAGTACTCGAGGATGGCACGCCCAATAACATTCCGGTAGACGCCGAAAAATTCTGGAACCTGGTAGGTGGTCGTAATGCACCTACCGGCGAAGCTTTTGTCCGGGATGCTTCCAACGTCAGACTGCGGGAATTTATTCTGGGTTACCAGATACCGAAGTACAAAGCCCGGATATCGCTGGTTGGAAGAAATCTTTTCTTCATCAGCAACAAAGCTGAATACATCGATCCGGAAATTACCGTTGGCATCAGTAACGAAACCGAAGGCAGGGAAGCATTTTCCCTTCCGACCACCCGGTCTCTTGGTCTTTCGCTAAATATAGATTTTTAATAAATTGACTTTCTTTATAAATAAGAATAATCATATGAAGAATATACTTTATATCCTATTGTCCGCTTTACTATTTGTGCCGGCGTGTACAGATGATTTTGATGAGCTCAATACCGACCCGAAAAACCTGACCGTCGACAATCTGGACCAGGGTTCGTTTGGCCTGGTGGCAGCCGCCGCCATGTATTTTCCGGTCCACGTCGGGTTAAACGACCGCGGTTCTTTTCAGCTGGCGCATTCGCTTTTTGCCGATATCTACGCCAATTATATGGCTACCACGGCTCCTAACTTCGATTCAGACAAATTTACGCTGGTGGGTCGATGGCTGGACGGAGCCTACGTCGATTTTTACCGGGATGCCGCACCACAGATCAAATATGTGGAGGATTATTCCGCCGAGAATGGCCTGAATGTCGAAAACGCTATTTTCAAGGTATGGAGGGTTTTCGCCTATCACCGCATGACCGACTACTGGGGCCCGATACCCTATTCCAGCTTCGGAAACGGTGAAAAAGTAGTGCCCTTTGATAGTCAGGATGAGATTTACCGTGACTTCTTCCAGACCCTGGATGCAGCCATCGCCGTACTGAAAAGTAATGCCGGTCAGACTTCCGCTCTCCTGGGTGCCAATGATGTGGTCTACAACGGAAATGTGGGCAGATGGTTGAAATTTGCCAACAGTCTGCGGCTGCGACTGGCCATGCGGGTGCGTTATGTCGATGCCGGTCTGGCCCAGACCAACGCTGAAAAAGCGGTAGCCGACGGAGTCATTGAGGATAACAGTGACAACGGATATGTACAGACCAGCAACAACTGGCGTAACGGTTACACCACCATCACCCAATGGGGCGAATTCCGGATGAGCGCCGATATGGAGAGCATCCTGAAGGGCTATCAGGATCCGCGTATTGCCAGCTATTTTGCTCCAGCTGCCGATCCGGACCCCTCTGATGACCCGGCCGGTGTTTCCTTCCCATACGAGGGCATGCGCAACGGACAAACCAAAGAAGCCAAGCAGGGTATTTCGTTTAATACCCTGGCTTCTGATATGGCTCCCATATATACCCTGGCCGAGTCGGCTGGCCCGGACTGGCCCTTGATCCGGGCGTCGGAAGTCTACTTACTTCGGGCTGAAGGAGCGCTCATCGGCTGGAATATGGGAGGTGGAACCGCTCAGTCGTATTATGAAGAAGGTATTCGAAAATCCTTTGAAGAAAATGGGTACGATGTGCTTGACCTCTCCGGAGCTGATTACGTATCAAGCAACAAGGTTCCGGCCGGTATGGATGGTAGTACACCTCCGGTATCTACCGTACCGGTGGCTTACGATGCCGGTGGCAGTCAGGAGCGTCAGCTCGAACAGATCATCACCCAGAAATGGATTGCCCTGTATCCCAACAGCTGGGAAGCCTGGGCCGAAAGACGACGTACCAAATATCCGGTCTTGTATCCACGTCTTAACACCGATGATGCGGCCATTCCGGTGGATGCAATCCCGGCAAGGGTGCCATATACCGATACTGAGTATACCGCCAATCCTGATGGGGTAGTAACGGGTGTTGCGAAGCTTGGAGGACCAGACAACGGCGTAACTAAACTATGGTGGGACAAGAAGTGACACCATTGATTATATGATTCCTGAAAAGTACCAACCCAAAAAGTTGGTACTTTTTTTTTCTCCACCCATGCACTCCATACCGGGTTCTATGGAATAAAACAAGAATTTGCAACGATTTTCCCGAGATTGCCTGACCTGAACGTAAATCCTGTGACCGGGCCCATAATATGGTAATTGTTAATTTTATACTATGATCCTTAAGCATTTAATCTCCCGGTTTTCCTGCCATCCGGTTCGTATCGCCAATGACGTGACCCACCACTTAAGCAGCTATCTGATTTTGTTTTCTCTCCTCCTTTTGGCCTGCAGCACCGAAAAAAGCGAAACCCTTTTTTCGCTGGTTCCTTCCGGTAAATCGGGTATTACCTTTAAAAATACCCTCCGGGAGACGCCGGAATTCAATGTCATGAACTACAGTTACTTCTACAACGGTGGTGGGGTGGCAGCGGGCGATGTCAATAATGACGGACTGTGCGATCTGTTTTTCACCGGCAACCTGGTCGCCAGTCATCTCTACCTCAATCAGGGCAACTGGAAGTTTAAAAATGTCGCCCGGGAAGCCGGGATCGAAGCCGCTGGCTTATGGAATACCGGCGTGACGATGACCGATATCAATGGCGATGGCTGGCTTGATATTTACATCTGCCGCTCAGCAGCCAAAGATCCGGAAGGACGCCGCAATTTACTCTTCATCAATCAGGGTCAGCAGGAAGGTATGACCGTTTCTTTTAAAGAGGAAGCAGCCCTCTATGGTCTGGACGACCCCGCCTATTCCACTCAAGCCGCCTTCTTTGATTACGACCGGGATGGAGATCTTGACATGTTCCTGCTCAATCACTCGGTACCGGAATACTCGAATTTTGACAGCAACATCGGTCAGCTGAAAGCCCGGTACAATCCGAATTATGGCGATAAGCTCTACCGGAACGACGGCGGAAAATTTACCGATGTCAGTCAGGAAGCCGGGATCATCAGCAATGTACTGGGATTCGGATTGGGTGTCGCCATCGCTGATTTTAATGGCGATATCTGGCCGGACATTTACGTGAGCAATGACTTCAACGAAGAAGATTACCTCTACATCAATCAACAAGATGGAACCTTCAGCGAACAACTGACCGGGTACATGGACTACACTTCCCTGTTTTCCATGGGATCGGATGCCGCCGATATCAACAACGATGGCCTGACCGATCTGGTCAGCCTGGATATGCTTCCTGAAGACAATTACCGGATTAAACTGACTTCCGGAGCGGATAATTTTGACAAATATCAATTGCTGCTGAAGCAGGGATTTTACAATCAGAATATGCGCAACATGGTGCAACTGAATCAGGGTGGCAGCTTTTCGGAGATCGGTCAGATTGCCGGAGTATCCAACAGCGACTGGTCCTGGTCGGCTTTGGTGGCTGACTACGATCTGGACGGATATCAGGACCTTTTCGTGACCAACGGCTATTTGCGCGATTATACCAACATGGACTTTCTGGCATTTGCGGTTGACTTGAAACTAAAGGAAGGCCCGGCCAGCAACATCGACGATCATATCGAAGAGCTGTTGCAGCAAATGCCAAAAATCGAAGTGCCCAATAAGATCTATAAAAATATCGATGGCCTGGTATTTCATGACAGCAGCACCAGCTGGGGATTTACCAAAATCGAATTATCCAATGGTGCCACTTATGCCGACCTGGACAATGATGGCGATCTGGACCTGGTGGTCAACAATGTCAATGATTTTGTCGGGATCTATCGCAATCATGCCATCGAACAAAACCGGGGGAATTTCCTCAAAATTGAGCTGGAAAATCCCGGTGGTATTGCCGGCGCTACCGGTAGCCATGTGACGCTTCATACAAGAGATTTGACCCTGCACCGCGACCTTTTCCTCAGCCGGGGATTCCAATCATCGGTAGAGCCCATGATTTACTTCGGGCTGGGTCAATCGCAAAAGATTGACTCCCTGGTGGTCACCTGGCCCGATGGTCAGCGCGAACGCTTTGACCCGGTTTCGTTCAACTCTACTTTCACTGCGCGGAAAGGTAACGGAGTCTTGGGCAGCGGTAACGGTATGACCAATCCAAACCCGGTTTTTGAACCCGTCGACCTGGTGTCTTATATCCACCGGGAAAACGACTTCAATGATTTCCGGGTGCAACGGCTATTGCCCAAATACTACTCCCGTTCAGGACCCATGCTGGCCAGTGCCGATCTGAATGGGGACGGCCGGTCCGATCTGGTTTGCGCTGGCGCTCAGGAACAACCCACCCAGGTTTTCCTTCAGGATGCCCGGGGTGCGTTTATTCCGGTAGATCAACCCGGTTTGCTGGACGATCGGAGTCATGAAGATGTTGATCTGGTATTGACCGATCTCAGCGGCGATGGCCGCCCCGATCTCCTGGTGGCCTCCGGTGGCAATGCATACCCGGCCGGCGACAGCCACTATGCATTGCGTTATTACATCAATGACGGCCGGGGCACCTTTAAGAGATCCAAAGATTTTCCTCTTTTGCTGTCGAATGCCCAGTGTCTGGCCGTAGCTGACCTTAATCACGATGGTCATGCCGATATATTTATCGGCAGCGCCTATCAGGCACAGCAATTTCCCCTGCCGGGTGAAAATTACGTACTGCTCAATGATGGCAAGGGTACATTCACCCTTACCGGTGACTTGCCATTTGTTTCGTCCCATGTGATGGATGCCTGCATCACCGACTATGATCAGGATGGTCAAAACGAGCTGATCCTGGTAGGCGAATGGGAGCCGCTTTCCGTCTACGGCTACCGCAACGGTGGTTGGATTCTCGAATACCAATCGGCCGAAAAAGGATGGTTCAACACCGTCTATGCGGTCAATCTCGATCAGGATGCTGAACTGGAACTGGTGGTTGGCAATCTCGGATTGAATAGTCAATACTGTGCCAGTCCGGAACAACCGATTGTCAATTACTACGGCGACTTCGACAACAATCAGACCATCGACCCGATCCTCAGTTGTTACCTCGGTGAAGGTACCTACCCGGTAGTGTCGAGAGATGACCTGATTGGACAGATTCCTTCTTTGAAAAAGTTTTTTACCAGCTACAAGGACTATGCCGCCATCGATATGATAGGATTGTTGCAGCATCTCCCCGATCCGGCATCGGATACCATCAATGAACTGCGAACGGTTGTTTTTGATATTCAGGGTGACGCGTTAAAAGCCATTCCCCTGCCGGTGGAGGCTCAGATTGCTCCGGTTTTTTCAATAATCAGCCTTGATTATGATGGTGACGGTGATGAAGATCTCCTCATGACCGGCAACAATGAGTTTAACCGGGTTAAATTGGGTGAAATGAGCGCCAACCATGGCATTCTGCTAAGCAATGAAGGAGGTTTAAACTTCAAAAATGTCCCGGCCCGGCAAACCGGCCTGAATGTGAGGGGAGACGTGCGGAGTTGCATTCCCCTCGAGATTGATCATGTACGTTATTATCTTTTCGGGATCAACAATCGTCCGGTGGTCTCCTACCGGTTTAATCCGGAGCATATACATCAATAATTCTTGAAAAAATCCGAAAATAATGCCTGATGAAGTGATGGTGACGATCCAGAGAAGATCTGTCTCCAGGACTCTTAGATTCCCCGGCATTGGCAAGACGCTTTGTTTCTTCAGTATGGTAAACGACTATTCCACCGCAAAAATTTAAAACTCTATAAATGCAAGAGATTTCAACAGAGACCGACCAATCGCTTTTCGATTCGATCCGGCGGCACCTTTTTACGGCCGTGGTCGGCGATATCATGGACCAGCTTGGATTCTATCATCAATTCCTGCCATCGCAAATCAGACCGCTGCGGGACGACATGGTCGTGGTAGGCCGGGCGTTGACGGTACTGGTGCAGGATCTGGATGCAAAGACCCGATTCCTGCACAAGGAGAAACCGTTTGGACTGATGCTGGAGGCATTGGATGACCTTCGCCCCAATGAAGTTTACCTGGCCAGCGGAAGTTCACCCAACTATGCTTTATGGGGCGAACTGATGAGCACCCGGGCGTTGAAACTTGGTGCCGCTGGGGCGGTACTTAATGGATACAGCCGCGACACTCCCGGCATCCTCGATCTCAATTTTCCCACCTTCAGCTATGGGCGGTATGCACAGGACCAGGGACCCCGGGGTACGGTGATCGATTACCGGCTGAAGATCACCATCGGGCAGGTCACTGTAAATCCCGGTGACATCATTTTTGGAGATCTGGATGGAGTTTGCGTCATCCCGGCCACCCATGAAAGAGAAATCATCGAAAAGGCTCTGGAGAAAGCCACCGGAGAGAAGCTCGTACAAAAAGCCATCGAAAACGGCATGAGCGCCGTCGAGGCATTCAGGACCTATGGTATCATGTAACAAACAAAACAAATGCAACAAATCGATTTAACCAGTCAAAGAATTCTCATTACCGGTGGGGCCGGCACAGGTATCGGTAGTGGTATCTGCAGTGCCCTCCGGGCAGCCGGGGCCAGGCTGGTCATCAACGATATTGACGAAGAGCAACTAAAGAAAGTTGCCGAAACCTATCCGGATGCCCTGACTGTCCGGGCAGACCTGACCGATCCGGTAGCCGTCAGAGAAATGTTCGTAAAAATCAATGATTTTTGTGGTGGTGTCAACGGTCTGGTCAACAACGCAGGAATCGGCCTGAGTAAGGTAGCCCATGAAGTGCAAGAAGAAGAGTTTACCCGTCTCTATGAGGTCGATGTCAAAGCGGTCTGGCGGATTTCAAAGATGTTTGTCAACGAATGCGTTAGCCGGCAGGAAACCGGCAACATTGTCAATATCTCCTCAGTTCATGCCCACTCTACCATGTCGCGATACGCCATCTATTCCAGTGCCAAAAGTGCCATTGTCGGCCTGACCCGGGGTATGGCTATCGAGACCGGTCCTCTTGGTTTCCGGGTCAATGCCATTGGCCCTGGTTATGTCCATGCCGACCAGAATTACGATCTGATCAAAACCTGGAGTGATGATCCGGAGAAATGGGTCAACGATTTTATTGAAAATCATCAGGTACTCAGTTATGAGGTCCGGCCGGTCGATATCGGTAACACTGTGGCATTTTTACTGTCGGATCTTGCCCGCTGCATCACCGGTCAGAATATTTATGTGGACAATGGTACCACCAGTTTGATTTTTAATCGCGATTTTACCTAGTGGGGTGTTGAATTACGCAGCTTGATGCTGAAGCCGTAAATCGTCGTTGCTGGCGACAGAGCCTGCCCTGAGGCATCGAAGGGCTCAGCCTGACCACCTAGTTTTGTTACTCTTAATTCTATTTTTAAAATGATTATCCGGCAGATTGAATTTTTCGAAGTAAAAGTACCGGCACTACCAGATGCGGTGGCCAGCAAGTCGATCCATAAGCCATTGCACAAATTACCCGTCGGGGCAGCGGAGGGCTGGAGTATTCAATTTGATCAGTTGTCCAAACTGCTCATTAAATTATCACTGAAAAACGGGATTACCGGCTGGGGCGAATGCTACCGGGATCATCAGTGGCCGGTGGTCGAGCAAATTGCAAGGGTGATCCTGGGCAGGGATATCCGCAGTTTTTCGTTACAACATTTGCCATTTGCTTTTTGCCGGGAATACGACGGTTTTGAGTGCGCGATTTATGACGCCTATGCCCGGGCTCACAATCTGCGCGTCGTCGACCTGTTGGGCGGACCGGTGCAGACCAGGATCCGGGTAGGTGCCTGGTCAAGTCACCGGCGGAAAGAAGAGATCCCCGATCTGGCCCGTAAATTCAGCAGCATGGGTTACGATTGTATCAAGTTTAAAGCCGATCTGGAAGACGATGTCGTTGCCTGGTGCGAGAGTATCAAGGTTGTGGATGAAAAAATACAGGTCATCCTTGATCCCAACGAACGCTGGGAAACCAGCGGTGAAACCCGGAAAAGAATGCATGCACTGGGAGAAATCGGCAACGTATTGTGTCTCGAAGATCCCATACCCCGTTGGAAACTCAATGATTATGCCCTGCTGAAAGCTCAGGGTACAGTACCGGTGGTCCTGCACGTATCCCTTCCCTACATTATCCATGGTCAGCGAATTAAAGACGCCATCCAGGCCATCGAACTCAATGCGGTAGACGGCTTCAATTTTAATGGTGGTCTGGCCAATTTTCAGCGTCTGGATCACATCGCACATGCTGCCGGCCTGCCTTGCTGGCATGGCTCGGAAGTAGACCTGGGGATCCTCGAGGCGATGTATCTCCACGCTTCAGCTGCCGCCGCTTCCTGCATCTGGCCGGGCGATATTTTTGGTCGCCTTATTCGCGAACACGATCTGCTCAAAAAACCCCTGGATATCCGGCCTCCGTTTGCCATGCTCCCGGACGGTCCGGGTCTGGGCGTCGAACCGGATCCCGATGCCGTAGCACATTATCAGATCAGCTATCGCGTTTTCAATGATTGAGAGAATTATGAATTATGGGTGCTGATTTCGTATTACGTTCCTACTGTCAACTATCGATTTTAAAAATTGCTATAGTCTGCCTGATATTTCAACATTTTTCGTTACTGGGTCTTCAATGGTACTTATCTCTATCCGGTGAATAATTAGATTCATTGATTTTTTTGGGAACTTTGATCTTATATTCTGGATTTCCTTCACACTGCTACTTCCTGATTTTGGCTTTCAGTTTCCTGCTGAAGTTCTGGCTTTTGGTCTTTGCTCTATATTACTTTGTACTTTTTGGTGGCAAAAAGTACCAAAAACCACTCCCGCATATTTTTGCGGGACATATTTTGATGACCCACTAACCATAGCTTCCGCTGAATTCTATAAGGCTACTATGCTGCTCTCAAAACCTGTTGCAGACCGGATCATTGATCTGTATTGAACAAAACTACTGCCAGCCCCCGCTGTATAGAATTCCGGCGCTCCAGCTCTGGAGTGGGTCCCCATCAAAACATGCTAAGCCGGAAACACCAATCAGGAAAAGTATTCTTATCCTAAACTTATCGTCGATCAATCTTACAGATGTGTCCTGGCAACCAGGTAAGAGTTAGAAGCCACTTCATTCTGGTTGACGTCAACGGATGCCTTCTCCCACAGTGAGCCTCTTAATCCAATGTCCTAAAATGTGTGGTATTAGTCTATGTCTATAGTAATTTTAGAACGTAGTATCATGTCAGCACCCTTAATTATGAATTATTAACTATGGAGAGCTGAGAGAAGAGGAAGTACTGTAGCTGGATGGAAAGCGTAGAACAAATACGGATATTATCCAATCGAAAAGAAATGATTAATTATGAATGATTGATTGCAGAAAAGGAATTCGCGCTTTGAGTCATTCTCCATTCGTAAATTATCCTCCTCCAATTGAAGCTTATTGATCAGGCTCAGGATTTCATCGATATTTCCGGTAAGACGATTATTTTATCGACGCTCCGTTCGGTTTTCCGGATCAGTACTGACACCCAAATAGATAATACCGATCATTCCAGTGGTGCCTTGAAAAATACTGGAGGCTGTTGAACTACGCAGCTTGATGCTGAAGCCACAAATCGTCGTTGCTCGTGAAGTGAGACTCAAGAAGCTAAGGGGTAACTGGCTGCCTCCGCTCCCGCGGCATACCAGGCAGGTGTATGTCTGCAGGATACTGGCTTGATCTAAGCTGCTACCGTGATACTCTCAGGTTTACAGAAAATTTACTATTTTAGTTTCTTGTCTATCGTGCCTACTTTATTAGTAGAGTCCGTATACATATTACGATGAGTAGGTTTCTTATTTTATCATTTTTCATTGCTTCAATTTCGTTGAAAGGTCAGGAATTTATCGCTAATGGATCTTTTGAGGGATCAGCTCCGATACTAAATAAAGTACCTATCAGGTGGTATATTTGCGATGAGAAAAGTACTCCTGATATACAACCTTCTACAAGTAAGAAGCCAGCTGTTTTTGGGAAGGCATATCTTGGATTAGTTGCCAGGGTTTTTGTAGAGAACCATCCCGAGCAAAACGGTACGGTGGAATCAGTTTTTCAGCAATTGCAGGATACCTTAGATCCTGGCCGTGAATACAGGCTTTCCTTACAGTTGGTACATGATCCCAATCATACAACCCTATCCCAAGAACTTGCCGGGCCGGGTAAAATAAATATTTATATTGGAAAAGATTTTTGTGATGGTTATAGGTTGATTTGGTCATCAGATACGATATCCCATGAAGCATGGCTTCAATACGAAATTTTCTTCATAGCAGAATGCAATGACCGATTTATAAAGATAGAGGCAGGGTTTGGTGACTCTACAAATTATAATTACAACTACGTAATGGTCGATAGTGTCTCTCTTCAGCCTTCCGGTATTGATAATTATGAAGATACCATTGATTGTAGCATCATTCCAGACTCAATACCTGAAGACACTGCAGATATTTCTTACTTTCCATGCAAGATATTTGTACCGACAGCCTTCTCACCCAACAATGATGGCATAAACGACATTTTTAAAATCTATGGCGATTGTAATGTTAAACGTTTCACAATGCATATTTTCAATCGATGGGGAGATAAAATCTTTCAAACCCAGGATCAAGATCAAGGTTGGTCGGGTTATTTTCGTGGTCACTTAGCGGATCCAGGCGTTTATTTATACCAGGTTCTTTTCGAATATATAGATGAACAGGGATCCACACGATACAGTAATCTGAGTAAGACTCTGACCCTACTCCGTTAATGATTAGTTAATCTTTCTAATAAATGCCATGGTTAGAAACCATGAACATTCAATACAAATCAATAATCGCAGGAAGAAAATAATGAATTATTATGGAGGGCTAAGAGAGATGGACATTTTGAGTCATCGAAAAATTCGTAAATAAATTGCATCATTATTGAAATCGAAACAATGAATATGTCTACTAATCAATAATCAATAATCAATAATCAATAATCAATAATCAATAATCAATAATC
>CAYRYD010000050.1:0-42997 GCA_964428345.1 uncultured Saprospiraceae bacterium
GTTCGTCTGATCGGATCCGGTTACGGCGACTAACTTCTCCCGGTAGCAATCAAAACGGGGAAGCATACTACCTATTACCTTCGTAAAGACCAGACACCTTGATATGGTGGCTGTTGGTTTAATTGAAATAGTAGGATAACTTAAGCACGAGTGCCCGATTCCGTGGCGTGAATTCTTCTGTATGGGAGTTATTTGTATATACGACAAATAAGTCGGAAACCGGGGCATACCTCCATTGAAACCGGATATTGACATTAAGGTTTTCAATCTGGGAATTGTATTGCATAAAAGTGGTCAGGAATAACCGGTCAGTAAAGGTGAGATCCAGTTTGGGACCCAGTAAGAACAAATTAACATCACCGTATGGTTCCGGCAGGAGAAGACGGTTGAACGCCGTGATCAGACCAAGACTGCCATAGGGCTGGACCCGGTAATTGCATTCTCCCTCGATACCAAATCGCTCTCCATTGAAATAACCACCGTATAATGCACCGAAAGAATAATTGAAGAGTCTTCGGGCATTGGAGGTATAATTTAACTGGGCATTTGACCAGTTAAACTCTTCCCCGGTTTCGAGCGGATCCACACCGGTATTGGTAGGGTCAAAGGGTGACTGCAATTGCACAAAAGCATGGCTCACTCCAACCGACAATTGACTGCGACTAAGCCACTGGAAAGCGTAATCAAGGCTAACTTGCCGGTCGGTAAGATCTCCGGCCAGATTGTAGAAAAAATCCATTTGAGCGGTAGGTCCGTGATTGGCTATTCTGGAATGGGCAGGAAAAAATTTATATCCGAGTACCGGTTTCAACTGGTAGAAATTTTTCCTGCGGACAAATCCGGTCTCCGCAGAATAATTGTCACCTATATAAGCTTGAAAGAGCGACGCCAGCCACCGCTGAGTATTGTAGACCACTGATGCGGACACGGCAAAAGCGTCGTCCGGACTGGTCGTTGAAAATGATTGGTGATAAAAAGCCTTACCAGTCCACCGGCTGTCAGAACTGGCCAGGTTGAATTCCATTCCGGCCACCCGGTTGTAGTGATCCGGGTCCAGCTCTCCTGTATTGGCCTTATTCACAAAAAAGGCTCCGATGTTGGAGCGTCCCAAAATTTTCTTCTGCAAGGCTGCTACGGTAAAATTGGCGGCCGGGATTGATTCACTCGTTCCGGTTTGCATATTCAGGAGACCTAATCGCCACTGATCACCGATTTTTCCGCTTAAACGGGCACCAGCTTGCACAGGACTATTCAAGCCAATCCGGCGGGAAAAAAAAGGGCGGATATTGTCTGATCCCAGACTGGCAAAGAGATCACTGTTTTCAAGAAAAAACTGCCTTCTTTCCGGAAAAAACAATTCAAAGCGGTCGAGGTTGGTTACCTGTCGGTCCACTTCAACCTGTGAAAAATCGGGATTTACGGTAATATCGAGATTGAGTGAGGTAGAAAGGGTGACTTTCGCATCCAGTCCGGCATCACCTTTATAGACTGCATCCCCATCGAGTTCGTGATTTTTAGAAGTACGTGCTGATACGTAAGGTATCAATGAAAATCGGGTACCCAGTCTTGGTGGTGGTTCATCAAATATCGCAGTCCCGGTAAAGGCCAGATTGGCTGTTGCAAACTGGCGGGGAACGGGGGCCCAGCTGGATTTCTCATTGGTCTTCAGGTCAAGCCGGCTGAAATTGACCCCCCATTCTCTGACACCCTCCTGATACCGTATGCTGCGAAATGGGATCGCAAACTCCGCCACCCATTTCTCATCATCACTCCGGATTACACTCCGCCATTTACAGTCCCAGTCCAGAGCTACCGTTCCACCATTGGCCTGCAGTCCATCCCATTGGGCTCCGGAAGCTGAAATTCCAAATGAAAAACCATTGGTCTTGTCGTTGTATGTATCAATAAACGCCAGAAAATTATCATTCTTGCCGAAGACAAAGTCTCGTCGAAGCGATTCCGCCGGTCTCTTGCCCGGGAAGGTATCAAAGCAAACAATAGACATATACAATTCTGTCCCACTATAAGCCATGCGAACCTCCGTTTGGGAAATCGCCTGACCGGTATCGATTGGCAATACCCGGAAGAAGTTGGTCGCTACATCGGCCAGTCGCCAGGTATCTTCGTCTACCATTCCATCCAAATTGATCGGATCGGTCACGCGATGTACGGAAATCTGGAATCGCTCCCGGTTGTTGTTAAAATCCTGAGAAGATAAACTGAGCGTCGGCAGTAGAAAAATGATTGTCCGCATCAAAGATCCCGGGATCCACTCTGACTTTTTCAATGACGATTTCGATTTAGGGAGGAAATATAGGGAAAAGTCAGATAGTGCAAAGTGATGTCCAGCACAGGTTTATGGCTCAATGGCCTCACCCGGGTTGTCCATCCAAACACAACCAGGTAAAATGCAACACTGAATATTAAAATATGTCGTTGTATAGTGATATGTATTTTTATCCTCAAATTTGCAATCACATGAGAACACTGCTTCTGAGTCTTACCTTCCTGACCAGCTACCTGGCCATCACTGCCCAGACGATTTCTGACGATGAAAAAAAACTGAGAATACTTAAGGAAGAATGGTGGCCCCGGGCGTACCAAACTCAGGATATGAAGTTACTGGACCGGATTCTAGCTGATGAATTTCAAATGATTGACGCCGATGGCAATGTGTTTAAAAAAAGTGATGAACTGGATTACATCAGACAACACAAACCTGCATATGACTCTTTTGAATTCAAGATTGAAAGACTGGACATTTTCGAGAACGGTACCGCTATTGTGTCTGGTACCGGCATTATCCAGGGAAAAGATACGGAAGGAGCTTACATCACTACCTACCGGTCAAGCAATGTGCTGATCAAACGCAATAAAGACTGGAAAGCAATTTCAAGCCATGTTTCTGGTATTCATAAAATCAAACCGGGCGAATCCAGTCAATAGTCAGTCGGACCAGCCAAAATACGAGTGGATGCTAGCGTAGATACGCTGGCCTATATCCTCATCTTCAGGAGCTTTTTCGAAACGCTGTCCCGTCACTTTTTCATAGAGTTCGATATAGCGGTCTGAAACGGTTTGTACAAAATCATCGGGCATCTCCGGCATCTGCTCTCCTTCCCGCCCCTGAAATCCGTGCTGCATCAACCATTCACGGACAAATTCTTTGGATAGCTGTCTTTGATGCTCTCCCTTCTCCTGACGTTCGGCATAACCCTCTGCGTAGTAGTAACGGGAACTATCAGGTGTATGAATTTCATCGATCAGATAAATATTGCCATCAAACATACCAAACTCATACTTTGTATCGACCAGGATCAATCCCTGCCGGGCAGCCATCTCCGTTCCTCTCCGGAAGAGGGCCAGCGAATACTCACACAGGCGTTCCCAGACGTCGGGACTGACTATTCCATTTGCCAGGATTTCATCAGCACTAATATCCTCATCATGACCGGTCTCTGCTTTGGTGGCCGGGGTGATGATTGGATAAGGAAAGGGATCGCTTTCCCTTAATCCATTGGGCAGGGGAATGCCGCATAAGATTCTTTTACCTGCTTCGTACTCTCTCCAGGCATGACCAGCCAGATACCCCCTGACCACCATCTCCAGCTTGATGGGCTCGCATCGGAAACCTACCGCGACATTGGGATCGGGATTGGCTATCAGCCAATTGGGTACAATGTCCCTCGTTGCATGGAGGAAAAAAGAAGCGGTCTGATTCAGGACCTGCCCTTTATGAGGAATGGGTTTGGGTAGTATGTGATCAAATGCTGAAATCCGGTCGCTGGCAATCATCACCAGATAGGCACCGATGGTGTATACATCCCGTACTTTGCCCCGGTAAAAAGCCGTTTGCCCGGGGAAACTGAACTGAGTTTCGAACAATGCCATTAAATTTGACTTTTACCGCATTAAGATCGTTTGCAACTACCCACAAGTTGGCACTTTGACCAATAAACAACTCTACATTGCTCTTGCCGGACTTCTTTTCCTACGTTCATCGTTGGTATCGTTTTACAAGTGGCCTATTGGTTTGTGGTCAATGGCGTTCTTCCCTTTGTCAAGAATAATCAATGGATTATGTGCAACCTCAATTATGTTGCCTTCAATGTCAGCAAAATAAAAGAAAAGTCCGCCAAATGGTGGTTCTGTCGGTTCTTTCAGAATTTTCACTTTGTCTTTCAGTAGGTCATAAATTTCCAATACCTCTTCTTTGTTGTCAACATTATAGCCAATTGTCACAGACCGGAAACCTTGCACTTTAGGGTCAACCCCTATAAAGTCAGCGAGTATTTTTCTGTCGCAAATACTTAGTAAAAAACCATTGAGTTTAAAAAATGCAATGTCTCTATTCTGTGCAATTGCCGTCCAACCTAAAACTTGTCCATAAAATTTTTTCATTGCGTTTATGTCGTCCACGCCAATTGTCAAGACACTTATTCTTTGTACTATTTCGGTCATTGTCTGTCCAATTTACTTCGAAGCATCTGCCTAACTGAATAATATCGCAGCACCATTTTACCATTGAAACTGAACAGTGGTCTGAAGAAGTCAACTAACCCCAACCGCTTTCGCCCGGTCAATTTTTTGTTCTTTAAACAACAGCGTAAAGAGTATGGTCACTACGACTGCCATCATTGCCGGAACCCACCAAATGGATTTCCACATGTGCAGGGTTTGACCACCATCGCTATAGGTATACTGGTCGACCACAATACCGGAAGACCAGGAACCAATCAGCATACCAAGCCCATAGGTTACAACGGTAATAAAACCCTGAGCACTTGCCTGGATCCTTTTGGGCGCAGTTTGATCCACATAGATCTGACCGATGACAAAAAAGAAATCATAACAGACACCATGCAGCACTATGCCCAGATAATACATGAATACCAATTCCTCGTTGTTGCCATAAGCAAAGAGCAAATACCGGATGGCCCAAGCCAACATACCGATTATCAGCATCTTCTTAACTCCCAACCGCACGAAGAAAAAGGGTATCAACAACATGAAAATAAACTCTGATGCCTGCCCCAGGGTCATTTTAGCTGCCGTATTTTGCATCCCCATTTCATTGAGAAAGCCATTGGTAAAACTGTAGTAAAAAGCCAACGGTATCGAAATCAGTAAAGAGCTCAGGATAAAGATGGCAAATGACCGGTCCTTCAGCAGCCTCAGGGCATCAAGTCCAAGTACATCTCTCACTGTAACCTGCGTACCTGCCGACTTAGGGGGTGTTGCCGGCAGAAAAAATGAATACAAACCCAGGAAAATGGAAATAACCGCTCCAATTTTAAAAGGGATAGCAGTTGCTTCGATGCTACCCCCCTTCACTGTAATAACGCCAATGACGACACCGGCTACTATCCAGCCTATAGTGCCCAAGACCCGGATGCCAGGAAACTCCCTTCCGGGGTTTTCCATCTGGTGAAAACAAATGGCATTAGCCAGAGCAAGGGTAGGCATGTAACACAGCGCATAAATCAACAAAGTCCAGAAAAATGGACCCGGCTCAGTAATTCCGGCAACAAACCACAAAATTACACCCCCGACCAAATGCAAAACTGCGAGCACTTTTTCTGCAGCAAAAAACCGGTCGGCAATCATACCGATGATAAAGGGTGCTACGATAGCTCCCCAATTGACGGTACTATAGGCTGCTCCTACATTCAAACCATCAAATCCAATTGACAACAGATAGGTACTCATGGTTACGTACCAGGTTCCCCAGACAAAGAACTGGAAAAACATCATGATCGAAAGCCGCAGACGAGTGTTCAGGTTCATGGTCAGATTAAATCTCAGGTCAAAAAAATATGGTGAGGAAGTTACAAAAAACTTCTGCCGTCCGACCTAATCCGTTTTATAAAATGAGGCGAGGAGAATATTGAGATGCGCCATCCCCGGCAAGGTCACAAGTACTTCAGGAGATTTCGGTCGCTTAGTATTTCACGGAGTTCTTTGAGCATGGCATATTCGTGAGGGAGGACTTTCTTGAAGGCCTCTTTTACCGCTACAAAAGTACCCTGTTCCAAATCCGGAATGATGGTTTTTAGTTTATCCCTGACATAATTCACATCCTCTTTCACCAACGAACGCATAGATGGGATATCGTGATAGTCACCTTCGATGGCAATGGCCCGGAAACGCTGACCATCATCTTCAATGGGATCCATTTCGATCATATCTGAATCCCGGATCAGCAACTCATCGCCAGAATCCCGTAAATCCTGTTGGGGAATTGACCAAACCGAACTTTCTTCCGATTGCTCATTGATCAGAAATACTTCCAGACCTTTTTCTGCAAAACGGTAGATGATCAGACAAGCTTTTTCAAAAACACTCATTTCAGTTTGACGTTATTACCTGATGTGATACCGCAAAAATAATAGAATTCAGCTCTTTTTCAGAGTTTTCCGGTATGAGTGAATATTTATGTAGGTAACTGCTTACCTTCATACCGGTGAAATGATTCGGGCTGGTATCAGTGCAATGGATCAGGCTATGGTGCCACCGAAGTAGTATGCAAACGTCGTCTAATCATTTTTTATCTTGAAGTGCCTGAATAGCTTGTATGTTTAGCATAATCAGTATCGTCCTGTTTATTATGGCTGTTTACCTGATGAATAAAACCTTTATTGGATTTCAGCCAGGTAGCAACAAAATCAACTCTGACGTGGCCCGGTTCCGGGACCTGGCAGCAAAGTGGAAACCGGAGCTGGTACCGTGGAGCTATGAAGAAACGGAACTATTTTCGCTGACGGAAATCAACAAAGTCCATAAAAGAGGTTTTGGTAGATCCAATGAAGCGATCGTACAATCGATTTATCATGAGCCGATGCTTTATTATTATTATAAGGAGTATCCGGCCACTCAGACAAATGCGGTTCTTTTTGCCCAGACAGCGCGATATGAAATCGTCTACCGGATCAGGACAAAGGGTACCCAGGTATTTGTCAACGAGGTATTTACTGGAACCATTGAACCTTCCGGCTTTTTTATTCATCCGGAAAAAAAGATCGTGATCGGAAAAATCGACCGCAGTCGCGAATACCGTTATGCGATTTTTGTCGGTGAGCGCGAAGCAGGATCCTTAATGATACCTACCGAGAGAAGTAATATCAGTCAACGGGCCTTTGAAATGGACCTTAAATTGGGTGTTGAGGATCATTTGCTATTTATGATCCAGGCTATCTATGAAGTGGTCAAGTTTTTAAACCGACCCAAGGAATCCGGTAAGGATTAAGATCCCAGGTAGCTGCGCAATGCGTTACGGTTATAGGATCTTCGCAGTCGCCTCAAGGCCCTTTCTTTGATCTGGCGTACCCGTTCGCGGGTGAGACCATACATTTCTCCAATTTCCTCCAGGGTCCGGGCACTCATACCATTCAAGCCGTAGTAAGCAACCAGCACGTCGACTTCCCGTGGTGAGAGTAATGACAATCCACTGTTGACTTCCCGTTGGAGTGATTCCTCCATCAACTTGAGATCAGGACCAAGTTCTTCGTCGATCGACATCATATCCAGCAACGTTGAATTATCGTCATCATCACTGATGGGTGCATCGACTGACAAATGCCGGACACTGCCTTTGAGCACTGTTGCAATCTCGTTGACCGACATATCCAGAAGATCTGCCAATTCATCTACCGAAGGTTCCCGTTCAAATTCCTGAGTAAAATAGGTGATGGCGTCATTAACTTTGTTGTACTGACCCACCTTATTTAAAGGTAACCGCACCAATCTCGAATACTCTACAATCGCCTGAAGAATGGATTGCCGGATCCACCATACAGCATAAGAGATAAACTTAAAACCTTTGGTCTCATCAAACCTTCGGGCTGCTTTCATTAAACCGAGATTGCCTTCGTTGATCAGATCACTAAGGGAGAGGCCCTGGTTCTGGTATTGTTTTGCAACCGATACCACAAACCGCAGATTGGCTTTCGTCAATGTATCGAGTGCTTCTTCATCACCCTGCTTGATTCTTTGGGCTAACTGCGTCTCTTCCTCCGGAGTGAGTAAAGGTATTTTTGATATGTCATTCAGATACTTGTCAAGAGCAAGACTCTCCCGGTTAGTTATCTTGTTCGTGATCTTAAGCTGCCGCATAGGTGAATGGATTCAGAAAATGTTTACCGGGGTCTTGACAAATTCAAATATTTGTCTATTACCCTATTTTCTTAAAAAGACAACTAAAAGGGTAAAAAAGTTTCCCACATCGATATAACGATGAACCATTCAATATGTTGACGCCGGGCAAGAAATTTTGCTAAAAAACCGAAAAGTGTATCGATTTCAAAAAACCAGCGGCAAACCGGGCTTTGTAAAAACCCTCTCAGTTCACTAGCCTGATACTGCGGCAGACCTTCTTAATTATGGGTATTGGCTTCGGTTTTACCAGGTTTTGGCATAATGGCTTTACGTGATAATTTGATCTTCCCGGTACGCTGATCAAGACCGATCACCTTCACTTTGACCTTATCGCCTTCCTTAAAGACGTCTTCAACCTTGTCAACCCGGGAGTGTGAAATTTCCGAAATATGCAACAGACCACTCTTGCCGAAGAAGTCTACAAACACTCCATAAGGGGCCAATGTCTTGACAACAGCGTCATAGACCCCTCCTACTTCCGGAGTAAAGGTGATCTTATTGATCATAGCCAAAGCCTTTTCAATGCCTTCCTTATTGGAGCTTGAAACATGTATAACTCCTTGATTTTCAACTTCTTCAATCGATATGACTGTACCAGTACGTTCCTGAATGTCCTGAATTACCTTACCACCAGGGCCGATAACCGCACCAATATAACTCTTGTCGATAGTGATCACAGAAACCCGTGGTGCATGTGGCTTAAGGTCTTCACGCGGTTGGTCGATGACCCGGTTCATCTCGTTTAGAATGTGCAACCTTCCCTGTTTGGCCTGTTGCAAGGCTTTCTCCATCGTTGCATAAGGCAGTCCATGGATTTTCATATCCATCTGACAGGCACAAATGCCTTTGGCAGTACCGGTGACTTTGAAATCCATGTCGCCCAATGCGTCCTCATCGCCAAGGATATCGCTCAGGATAGCCACCTGATCACCCTCCGAAATCAATCCCATAGCGATTCCCGACACGGGTGCTTTAATGCGAATTCCTCCATCCATCAGCGCTAAAGAACCGGCACAGACAGTGGCCATCGAAGATGATCCGTTCGATTCCAGTATATCCGAAACAATCCGAATAGTATAAGGTTGGTCTTCCGGTAATACCTGTTTCAACGAACGTCCAGCCAGATTGGCATGACCAACTTCCCGCCTTCCCGGACCACGCATAGGTTTGACCTCCCCTACCGAAAAGGCCGGAAAATTGTAATGTAAGATGAAATTGCTATAGCCATAATCCAAAGCATTATCCACCAGACTCTGATCGACCTTTGAACCCAGGGTAAGCGATGTAAGCGACTGTGTCTCACCCCGATTGAAGATGGCCGAACCATGGGCGGCCGGCAAATAATCGATTTCGCACCAGATAGGCCGGATCTCATCGAGTTTACGACCGTCCAGGCGTCGAGATTCTGCCAGGACCATTTTACGGATCGTATCCTTCTTGATTTTTCCAAAATAGTCACTGATAGTAGCTGCTTTCTCCTCCATGTATTCCTCGCCCTTTTCCTCCAGCAATTTGGCCATGAGCTCCTCCTCAATCGCCTTGAATGAATTCTTACGGGCATGTTTATCAAGTGCTGACCGGGAGATCTCCAGAATTCTGGAACGGGAGAACGTATCTACAGAAGCCTTCAGTTCTGTATCTTCTTCCGGCAAAACCACCTCTCTTTTGATCAGGGCGGCATCACCGACCAGTTTGGCCAGCTCCAGTTGAGCCTGACATTGTACTTTAATCGCTTCATGACCAACCCTGATGGCTTCGATCAAATCTGCTTCATCACACTCTCTGGCTTCTCCTTCCACCATCATTACATCATCTAAGGATGCTGCTACAATGATATCGACATCGGCCGCAGCCAATTCTGTTCTGGAAGGGTTAACTATAAATTTTCCATTGATCTTCGCGACCCTGACCTCAGAGATCGGTCCGTCCCAGGGTATATCAGAAACCGACAGGGCAGCAGATGCAGCCAAGGCAGCCAGGGCGTCTGGCATCACATCTTTATCTGCCGAAATCAGATTTATAATGACTTGAGTCTCATACATATACCCTTCGGGAAATAGCGGTCGGATCGCCCGGTCTACCAGCCGGCATATCAGGATTTCATAGTCAGACAACCTGGCTTCACGACGAAAGAAATTACCGGGAATCCGGCCTACCGAAGCAAATTTTTCCTGATAGTCAACCGAGAGCGGAAAAAAAGACTGTGTTGATAGTTCGGTGGAAGATACCACGGTTGCCAGAAGCATGGTATTACCCATACGCACAACTACAGAGCCATCGGCCTGAGTTGCCAGTTTTCCGGTTTCGATGATCACCTCCCTGCCATCAGGCAGGTTGAAGCTGTAGGAGAGCGGTGTTTGTTTTCCCATAATATATTATATGCAGAAAGTGTCTTCAGACAAATTTGTTAATGGAGCCTTTAGCGGGGCCCGACAAACCGATACGCGATTACGATACAATTAGAAACAAATAGCAGGGTGTTCAATTGTTTGCTTGAGATAACCTCCATCACTTTCGGAGACCTAAACGTTCGATAAGTTCCCGGTATTCGTTGATATCCCTTTCCGACACGAACTTTAACAACCTTTTTCTCTTACCGACCAGTGAGAGTAAAGTTCTTCTGCAGGAATGATCCTTCTTGTTAGTCTGAAGGTGTTCAGAAAGACTCTGAATGCGGTAGGTAAACAATGCGATTTGGCCTTTGGCTGATCCGGTATTTGATTCGGAACCACCGTACTCTTTAAAAATTTCCTGAATTTTCTCTTTTGTTAAATAAACTGCCATTTTATAGTAATTTTACCATTAGTGATTGAGCAATCAGTTATAGCGCCGGCAAAGATAATAAATAATCTTTCTCATCGGGCAGTTTATTCATCAAACCGTTTCTTGCTGTTTAGCTTCTTCCCAAAGGTCGTCCATATCCTCCAGAGTCATTTCTTTTAAAGGTTTGGGTGCCTTCTCCTCGATATACTGGAATCTACGCATGAATTTCCGGTTAACCTTAGCGAGTGCAGTCTCGGCATCCAGTCCGAAATAGCGTCCGAAATTGATCAGGGAGAATAGTACATCACCAAACTCATCTTCTCTTCGGGACTGATCACTTGAATCGTCAGCAAGGACTTCCTTTAATTCGGATAGCTCCTCCTGCAGTTTGAGCCAGACATCTTCCTTATGACTCCACTCAAAACCAACCTGCTTCGTCTTCTCTTGCATACGGTAGGCCTTGACCATGGCAGGCAGTGAAGCAGGCACACCGGATAAGACCGATTTCTTCATGCCTTTTCGCATCTTGATCATCTCCCAGTTTTGCTTGACTTCCTCTTCATCCCTCACTATCACATCACCGTAGATATGCGGATGCCGCTCAACCAGTTTGTCGCAAACCGCTTCCAGGGCATCGGCAATATCAAAGGCTTCTTGCTCTTCCCCCATCTTGGCATAAAATACCATGTGCAGCATGAGATCGCCGATTTCTTCCTGCACACCGGTCAGATCCCCATCCAGGATGGCATCCGCCAGCTCATAGGTCTCTTCAATGGTGAGATTTCGCAAGCTTTCCATAGTTTGCTTCCGGTCCCACGGACACTGGGTTCGCAGGTCATCCATGATGCCAAGAAGGCGTTCAAAGGCTTTGAGTTTTCTGTCCATCAAAAAAGGATATTTTAAATAATTTTGCAAAGGTAATGGTTTGATCGGGCGACAGCCGGGAAAAATCTATGAATCTCCGTGGTAAACTATTCTTCCGGTCATCCTGTTTATTATTTAACAAGGGGTATTATGACTCAGTTTCTTATCACATTGGCGATCATCTTTACGGTATTTGCCGTATCATTTGTACTGATGAATATTCGCCACATTCTGACTGGTCAGGAGTTTAGGGGTACCTGTGCCACCAACAATCCGATGGTCAAGGATAAATTCGGTACCTGTAGTGTCTGTGGAAAGACCGGTGACGAGCCCTGTGCCATGCCGGAAGCAAAGGGTTGATTGCTGTTTACAGTTCTCCTTTAGTTAAAAAAAAATCTCTAGTCAAGCAGATGGCCCATAATGCGCTTCTTGGTCTCCAGGTATTGCAAATTTGCATCCGTCGACTTGATGATTAGCGGCACTCTCTGGATCAATTTAATATCCGATTGTTCAATGGCTTTGATCTTATCCGGATTATTGGTGAGAAGTCTGATGGAGCGGACTCCCAGATCATGGAGAATCTGAACGGCCAGATCATAGGATCTTTCATCCGGAGCATGGCCCAGTTGGACATTGGCATCTACGGTATTGTATCCAATATCCTGAAGCTGATAGGCTTTCAATTTCTCAATGAGGCCTATTCCACGACCTTCCTGACGTAAATAAATAATAATGCCTCCCTCCCTGCCGATTTGTTCAAGTGCCGAGCGGAGTTGAGTTCCGCATTCACAGCGATACGATTCAAAAAGATCTCCGGTGAGGCATTCGGAATGAATCCGAACCAACACATTTTCAAGGGAAGATTTCTCATGAATCAGGGCCAGGTGGGGCATGGGATCGCTTTCGTCAGTGGCATACGCTACCATCTCAAAAACACCCCAGCGGGTGGGAATCATTGCTCTGGATATTGCCTTCATCAGCACTCAACAAATTGCAAAGATACCAATGACCCAAAGAGTTTTTCCATTACGTCACTATGCTAACTTAAAAAACATCGACTGATCTCAAGTCGAAGCAATGATTCTTCAACAAGTGGAAGGCTGAAAGGGTTCAGTTTAAAGACCCAACAGGTTGTCCCCTCTTCACTTATGATCTTCCCATAGACCAGAGGTGAATTTTTCGCGATAAGATTTGAGCAGTGTTCTTAGAAGATTCTTCTTCGGTCTGAAACCAGCTTAGATCCGGAAATGATGGCGGCTCCCAACAGAAAAGATAAAGAGGTAATGCACAAAATCAACATAAGTTATCTCGGTTTTTCTTATCAAAATCATGATCCCGGCACTAATATGGTCAATTTCAATCAGAAAAAAAACTATTAGGCCAAAATTTAGTATTGGTGATTTGTAAATATGTAAATCACTTTGAGATAACTGGTTATAATAGAAGATCTTCCCTATATAAAAATTTTACTTATACGTACTTATTTGATGGGAAGACCGGGGGTCTGCACTCCTATCTTATAGCAAAAGTCCTGCCATCATTTGACCTGTTCGCCTTTTTTAAAGCCCTGCATGATCTTCTCCTGATGGTTGATGGATTCCTGATGGATAGCTTTTAAAATCTTCGAAATAAACTCTTCACTCAGTTCAAGGGGCCCCGCCATTACCATGGCTTTATCGATGATCTCATTCCATCGATCCGGTTGTAAAATGGCAATGTTATTCTGCTTTTTGTATTCACCAATCTTTTCAGATACTTTCATCCGGTTGCCCAACATCTGAATCAATTCCTTATCGATGGCATCGATTCTTTGGCGAAGATCCTCAATATTATGCTGAAAAGCCTGATCACCGGCGCCGGATTTTCGCATCTGCAAGCGGTCCATGATTTGTTCTTTGAGCTGATATGGAGTCACCTGCTGCTTAGCATCACTCCATGCATTATTGGGATCACAGTGGGTCTCCAGCATGACTCCATCATAATTCAGGTCCAGAGCGGTTTGAGATACTTCCAGTAAATGATCCCGGTTTCCACAAATATGCGATGAATCGCAGATTATCATCATATCCGGAAAGGTCCGTTTCAGTTCAATAGGTATCTGCCACTCCGGGACGTTTCGGTAAATGGTGTTTCCAAATTTGGAAAAACCGCGATGGATCAATCCGATCCGGGTAATCCCGGCATTGTAAATCCGTTCGATCGCTCCTTTCCACAATTCAAGATCCGGATTAATCGGATTCTTGATCAATATGGGGATATCCACTCCCTTTAGTGCATCGGCAACTTCCTGTACTGAAAAAGGATTGACGGTAGTACGGGCTCCGATCCAGAGCGTATCTATTCCGATTTTCAGCGCATCGAAGACATGCTGGGTATTGGCTACTTCGGTTGTAATCTTATAACCAAAAGTGTCTTTTACCTTTTTCAACCATTTGAGGCCTTCAAAGCCAATGCCTTCGAAAGAACCAGGTCTCGTGCGGGGCTTCCAGATACCGGCTCTGAATAAATCGACCTTCAGATCTAGCTCAGCCATCATCTCAGCTGTTCGCATAACCTGTGCTTCCGTCTCGGCACTACAGGGACCGGCAATCAGGATTGGACGGTTCTCCGGCCTTTCTATGGGAGTTTTGATATTCATTTCCATATTCATTTAATTTACGATTCTTCTAATTTGGTTAGCTTGTTCAATTAATTTATAAAACGATTCAAAATCTTTCTTAATCAAAAGGGTGCGAAATTTGCTGATCGTATTGATGTGCTCATCCAGTACGTCCAAAACATGGTCCCTGTTTTGTTCAAAGATCGGCACCCAGGTATCAGGATTACTTTTGGCCAAACGCACCGTGCTACTGAATCCTCCCCCGGCGAGCTCAAAAATCCGTTTCTCATTCTTTTCCTTCTCCAGGACGGTAAGGGCCAGCGCAAACGAGCTGATATGCGAGATATGTGACACATAAGCAGTATGAATATCGTGCTCATGCGATTGATGGTACACCATATGCATCTGCAGCGAACGATACATTCGTTCAATTTCCCGCACCGCGTCGTCATCCGAATTTTCCCTGTCGACTATAACCGTGCACTTTCCGGTAAACAAGTCCGGAATGGCAGCCTGAGGTCCAGAATATTCGGTGCCGGCCATTGGATGTGTACCCACAAAACGTCCTCTTTTAGGATGGTGGGCAACAGCCTGCACGATTTTTTCCTTGGTCGAACCGACATCCATAACCATCTGCCCGTCTATCCGGTCCAGAACCTGTGGAAGCAGATTGACGATGGCATTAACCGGAGCTGCCACGATAATGAGATTCGCTCTCGAAATCCCTTCTTCAAACGACACCATCTCATCAATAATCCCCAATTCAACAGCCTGATGTCCGTGTTCAGGTTTCTGATCGACACCCAGCACTTTGCCGGCATATCCATTCTGCTTCAGAGCGATAGCCAGCGACCCCCCTATTAAACCGATTCCAATGACTGTAATGATCATAACCGGATCCTTATTTAATACCTGATTGCCATTTTTCAATTCTATCCAGGGCTTGTTTTAGCACGGCTTCCTTACTACACAGCGATATTCTTACATATCGTTTACCATTGTTGCCAAAGATATTGCCCGGAGTAATAAAAACATGCGTTTTATCCAGCACTTCGTCAGCCAATGCATAACCGTCTCTTATCTGATCCGGAATCCCTGCCCAGACAAACATCCCCACCTGGGCTGGATCGAAAACACAACCCAATGCCTTCAGGATCGACTCTGCCAACCTGCGACGATTCCGGTAGACATCATTTAATCCATGATACCATGCATCCGGCTGATTGAGCGCTTCAACCGCTGCTAATTGAAGAGGCTTAAACATGCCCGAATCCATATTACTTTTAAACCGCAGGACTTCAGCTATGCGATCGGCATGTCCGACCATAAACCCTACTCTCCATCCGGCCATATTGAAGGTCTTGCTCAGTGAATTCAATTCAACCGCTACTTCCTTCGCACCCGGAACCGACATCAGGCTTTGCGGATGCTCATTCAGTATGAAAGCGTAGGGATTATCGTGACACAAAAGGATCTGATGCCGACTTGCAAAAGCAACCAGATCTGCAAACAGACTCCGGGGTGCCAGGGCCCCGGATGGCATGTGGGGATAATTTAGCCACATCATTCTCACCTTGCTCAAATCGAGCCTTTCCAGCTTAACCAGATCGGGCAGCCACCGCGAAGCTTCCGTCAGATCATAATTGATTACTTCTGCACCGGCAAGGAGAGCCGCCGACCGGTAGGTGGGATAACCCGGATCGGGTACCAAAACCTGATCACCAGGCTGGAGATAAGTCATCGAGAGATGCATAATCCCTTCCTTTGATCCGATCAGAGGCAATATTTCGTTTGCAGGATTGAGGTCAACCTCAAATTTACGATGATACCATCCGGCGATAGCTTCCCTCAGTTCAGGAATACCCGAATACGACTGGTATCCATGCTGATCTTCCTTCTGGGCTTCCTGACTCAACCGGTCGATTACCTCCTGGGAAGGTCTCAGATCGGGACTACCTATACCAAGATTGATCACATCATGACCTTGAGCCCGCATCTGGGCGATCTGACGCAGCTTGGTGGAGAAATAATATTCTTCCACCTGATTGACCCTGTCTGCCAGTCTAATCTTCATGATGTGCTCCGGCTTTATATTTTCCTAAAATCTTCAGCCCCAGGGTGGTCTCAGACAAACCTTGAATCACCGCTCCGAATTTACCGGGATCATCCAGCATGAAATCGACAAAAAACAAATATTCCCATGGTCTACCGGCGATCGGTGTCGACTGGATTTTGGTCATGTTGGCATCCAGGTCATTCAACACCTTCAACGCACGGTAGAGGCTGCCGGTGCGATGACTGACCGCAAATGATACACTCACTTTATTAAATCCCTTGTCATGAGGTACATTCATGAAATGTTCCAGGACGATAAATCGGGTATAATTTAATTTGTTGGTTTCAATGCCGTCCTCTAAAACTTCCAACCCATATAAATCGGCTGCCAACTTACTGGCAATGGCCCCAACCTTTGTCAACCCTTGTTCGGCAATGTACCTTGCACTTTCGGCCGTATCTTTGGATTCGACCAGTTTGATTGATGGGTGGGCCTTGAAAAATTCCTTGCATTGAGCGATTGCCATGTAATGGGAGTGGACCTCTTCGAGGTCTGTCAGCTTTGTTCCCGGCAGAGCCAGAAGGTTCTGCTTGATCCTCAGGTAGATTTCTCCACTGATCTGAAGCGATGACCGGTTGATCAGATTATAGTTATACAGCAGACTTCCGGCAATCGAATTTTCGATAGCCATCATCCCCGCATCTGCTCCGGCATTATTTTCTACAATCGATACGACTTCTTCAAAGGTATCAGCCGGGACTACCTCCACCGGAGTTCCATTATAGTACAGGCGGGCTGCGATTTCGTGAAAAGAGCCCGGGTATCCCTGTATGGCTACTTTTTTGGTTTTCTTTGTATCCATCAAAAAAAAAGGGTCCTCGAGGGACCCATATTTTATTTTATCATATAACACGCCAGGTCCCCTTTATGGTCGTCCATAAAAGAAGTAAAAGTAAAACTGGCTGTTAATTAAATGTTTCATTATCAAATTGTGTGGCAAATGTAGTCAATTGTTGAATCTATGCCAAAAAAAGTTCATTTTTTTTGAATAGTATCCTGACGCCAGTTAGCATACCAAACCAATTTCGCATGCTTACTCCCCTGACATATCCGATAATCTCTGATATGATTCTGCTCCTTGCCTCCGTTCTTACCCTATGGTCTTATAATCGTACCATCTTTTTTCCGCACCTGGGTCCAGTTGTTCAATTGCACATCCGGTAGCGGGTATTTGGCGGCTTCCTTTTCATTGACATCGACACCCAATCCGGGTACTTCATTGACATACATATAACCATTTTCAACATATGGACAGCCGGGGAAAATCTCCTGCAGTGTATCTGAGAAGCTGACTGCTTCCTGGATGCCGAAATTCCAGACAGCAAAATCAATATGAGCGTTGGCTGCGTGACCAACCGGCGAGACATCGCCAGGGCCATGCCAGGCAGTACGCACATTAAACAGCTCGGCAAGACGGGCTACCTTCATGGCCGGGGTGATTCCTCCTGCCTGACTAATGTGGATTCGGATAAAATCAAACAACTGATCCTTGATCGGATCTATCCACTCATGCGGACTGTTGAAAAGTTCACCCATAGCAATGGGTACGGTGGTATGCTCCCGCAGTAATTTAAAGTAACGGTTATTCTCCGGGGAAAAAGGATCTTCGATAAAGAAGGGCCGGTACTCTTCCAGGGCTTTGATCAGATTGATCGCTTCGAGAGGTTGTACTCTTTCGTGAATATCGTGTAAAAGCTCCACCTGTTCGCCACACTGTTTGCGTGTTTTATCAAAAATATCGATGACACTTTTCGTGTAAACCAATGAATCCATATAGTTGTCATCCGGCATCCCGAAGCCGGCTTTCTTGAAATCAGGTTGCGGAGCTTCACCGGAATAACCATATCCACCCAGTAGCTGTGTAGCTCCATAACCTCCCATCTGAATCCGGACATGCCGGAAACCCCGCTCCATAAACCGGGTCACATTATCAGCTACTTCGTCGGGTGAAGTACCGGAAGCATGGGCATAACAGTCTACCCCGAATCGGCATTTGCCACCCAGCAGCTGGTAGACCGGCATATTGGCACGTTTACCTTTGATGTCCCACAAGGCCTGATCCAGACCACTCAGGGCATTGTTTAATACCGGGCCGTTGCGCCAGTAAGAACTCTGATAGGTGGCCTGCCAGATATCTTCGATGTTATCGACATCTCTACCCACACAAAAGTCATTGAGGTACTTATCAATCGCGGCAACAACAGCATGGGCCCGCTGCCGGAAAGTGGCACAACCAAGACCATAAAGGCCGGGTTCACTGGTTTCCACTTTGACGACAATGAGCTCGATGCCATGTGGACAAGTGGCAATCGCCTTGACCCTGGTAATTTTCAGGGGGGGCAAGCCGGCGGTCGCTTTTTGGAATGATTCCTTCTCTTCTGCAGTAGAAGCCATGAGCGGACTGACTGCGGCAATACTACCAAGTCCAAGTGCTCTGAGAATACGCCGGCGGGAATTCGAGAAATGATTCATGACAATTGTGTTGATTTTACAATAAAAAGTTATCCTTGAGAGAAGCGGAACTTAAAATAGGAAAATGTGGAGATATCTCGGGACTCTTGATGTCTGGGATTTGGAAATAGTTCCCGGATCCCGACGGACAGAACGTCTCAAACCAAGCAGGCTATTGGCCGGGGGCTTATCTCTAAGCGGATCAGGATAATTCGGTTATCCCTCGATTTCCAGCTGTGACACAGCCTTGCCTTCGAGCGACGATTCACCCATCAGAAAGATGTCGACTGCGCGGGCAGCCTCCCGTCCTTCCGAAATGGCCCAAACCACCAGACTTTGTCCCCGGCGCATATCACCAGCGGAGAAAATATTCTCCACGCTGGTCTGATAATTATTGGTCTTTACATTGCCACGCTCATCGTAAACAATCCCCAGCTGATCCAGCATACCCTGATGTTGTGGGTGCAGATATCCGATAGCCAACAGTGCCAGATCGCAGGGAAGGTCCCGTTCGGTACCCTCGACTTCGCTAAATCCCGACTTGCCGGTCTCCGGGTTGGTTGTCCATTCAATATCGACTACCTTCAGGGATTTAACATTGCCTTGTTCGTCTCCATGGAAGGACTTGGTCAAGACCGCCCAGAAGCGATCCGCCCCTTCTTCATGCGATGACGAAGTGCGGAGCATCATAGGCCACAGCGGCCAGGGAGTCTCTTCCGCCCGTTGTCCGGGTGGCTTGGTCAGGAGCTCGATCTGGGTAATGGATTCGGCACGATGCCGGTTGGAAGTACCTACACAATCAGAGCCGGTATCACCACCACCAATAACGATTACATGCTTATCGGTAGCCATCAATTCTACTGCGGGATCAATGGCATCACCAGCAACCCTCCTGTTGCTTTGCTCCAGAAATTCCATGGCAAAGTAAATACCTTTCAGCTCCCTGCCGGGGATGTTGAGATCCCTGGGTATGGTGGAACCTCCACAGAGACAGATAGCGTCAAATTCACTTTTCAGGGTATCTACCGGTACATTATCACCAACATTGGCATTGGTTTTAAACCGGATCCCCTCCGCCTCCATAACAGCCAGACGTCGATCGATGATGTGTTTCTCCAGCTTAAAATCGGGTATACCGTATCGCAGTAGTCCACCGATTCGATCATTGCGCTCAAAGACTGTTACCATGTGTCCCGCTTTGTTTAACTGGGCGGCGGCTGCCAATCCGGCTGGCCCAGATCCGATGACAGCCACTTTCTTACCAGTGCGTAACGAGGGTGGATTGGGCTTGATCAGGCCTCTTTCGAAAGCCTGTTCGATGATCGTTTTTTCAATGTGCTCAATGGCTACTGCTGGTTGGTTGATTCCGAGCACACAAGCCGTTTCACAGGGTGCCGGACAGATCCGTCCGGTAAATTCCGGAAAATTATTGGTAGACGTAAGGATCTCATACGCCTGCAGCCAGTCTTCCCGGTAGACCGCATCATTAAACTCCGGAATGATGTTGCCCAGCGGACATCCGTTATGACAAAATGGTATGCCACAATCCATACACCGGGAAGCCTGCTCCACTGTTTTCTTCAGCGGAAAAGGCAAATAGATCTCCTGATAATCATTGATCCGCTCTTGCGGAGGTCTTGACTGCGGTAATTCTCTTGTGGCTTTTAAAAACCCTTTGGGATCTCCCATGCTTTATATTGTTATATGCTAACCAACTTTAACTTCCTGTTGCTGAACCTGTTGACGCTTCAGCAAGACAGCCTTGTAATCTTTCGGCATTACTTTCACAAAATGCCGAGACTCGGATTCCCAATCCGTCAGGATGCGGAGTGCCAATGTACTGCTGGTATATCGGAAATGATTGCGGATCAGCCTGCGGGCGTCCTCCAGATCCTCCAGTACAGGTTCCTCCAGTTCAACCATTCCCAGATTGCAGGACTCATGAAATTTCCGTTCCGGATCATACAGGTAAGCTACTCCACCACTCATCCCGGCAGCAAAATTACGGCCCCACGAGCCAAGATTAACGACAATACCACCGGTCATATATTCACATCCATGATCACCAACTCCCTCAACAACCGCATGGACACCGGAGTTTCTCACGGCGAAGCGCTCACCAGCCATCCCATGGATGTAAGCTTCGCCGCTGGTTGCACCATAAAGGGCCACATTACCAATAATGATATTTTGGTCCGGTTGATATTTGGCATTGCGATCCGGTGTTACAATCAGCCGGCCTCCGGAAAGTCCTTTGCCGAAATAATCGTTGGATTCACCTTCAAGCGTAAATTGAACACCGGGAGCTACAAAAGCTCCAAAACTCTGACCAGCAGAGCCTCGGAATCGGAATTCAATGGTACCATCAGGCAGGCCTTCTACTTTGAATTGCTTGGAAATTTCATTGGATAGCATGGCACCCACCGCCCGGTCGGTATTTCTGATCGGGAATACACCCGAAATCGGATGTCCTCCATGCAGGGTAAATCTGGCATGTTCAATGAGTTTTCTATCCAATACGGCATCGATGCCATGGTCCTGGCCCACGCATTTAAACTGCCTGACTTCATCTCCCATCGGCTCTTTGTACAGGATTGGACTAAGATCCAGATGGCGATATTTCCAGTGGTCGATATCCTTCATCATTTTCAGCATTTCGACCTTACCCACCATGTCATTGACCTTTCTGAATCCAAGTTCTGCCATAATTTCGCGTAGCTCTTCGGCCAGGAAAGTAAAGAAGTTGATCACATGTTGTGGATCTCCTGCAAACCGCTTCCGGAGTTCGGGATCCTGGGTGGCGATACCGACCGGACAGGTATTGAGATGACATTTGCGCATCAAAATGCAACCTTCAACTACAAGGGCAGCGGTGGCAATACCCCATTCTTCCGCACCCAGCAGGGTGGCAATGGCCAGGTCACGTCCTGTACGGAGTTGACCATCGGTCTGAAGCACGACCCGGTCTCTCAATCGATTCTGGACCAGGGTCTGATGGGATTCAGCCAATCCCAGTTCCCAGGGCAATCCGGCATGCTTGATTGAGGTGATGGGAGAAGCGCCTGTACCTCCGTCATGTCCTGAAATGAGAATGGCGTCAGCATGCGCCTTAGCTACCCCTGACGCAATGATTCCTACACCGGCCTTACTCACCAGTTTTACATTGATGCGGGCATCCCGGTTGGCATTCTTGAGATCAAAAATCAACTGGGCCAGGTCCTCAATGGAATAGATATCGTGATGAGGAGGTGGGGAGATAAGTCCGACACCCGGAGTGGAATGCCGTACCCGGGCGATCCATTCGTCTACCTTATGCCCGGGTAGTTGACCACCCTCTCCCGGCTTGGCACCCTGTGCCATTTTGATCTGCAGTTCGTCGGCATTACTCAGGTAATAACTGGTCACCCCAAATCTGCCTGATGCTACCTGTTTGATGGCTGATCTTTCCAGATCGCCATTCTCCTTGGGTTCAAATCGTATCTCGTCTTCTCCGCCCTCGCCACTGTTGCTTTTCCCGCCAATTCTGTTCATGGCAATAGCCAGCGTCGTGTGTGCTTCATGAGAAATCGAACCGAAAGACATGGCTCCGGTAGCAAATCTCCGGAGAATGTTTTCTACAGGCTCCACTTCATCCAGTGGAATGCTCTGACCTTTTCGAAAAGTCAGTAACCCACGCAGGGTCAGCGCCTTTTCAGACTGCTCATTGACCAGCGCCGAATATTTTTTAAATAAATTGTAGTCCGCCCGACGGGTTGAGTATTGCAAAAGGTGAACAGTCTGTGGATTAAACAGGTGCACTTCTCCCCGCTGTTTCCACTGATAAACTCCTCCAACTTCCAGGTCTGAGGGGCTGGTCAGGTGGTGGGGAAACGCCAGATGGTGTCTTTGCAATATCTCCCTGGCAATTTCATCAAAGCCTAGTCCCTGAATACGGGATACCGAACCCCGGAAACATTTGTCAACGACATCGCTTCTCAATCCCAGGATCTCAAAAATCTGGGCCCCCTGATACGACTGAAGGGTCGATATCCCGATTTTTGACATAATCTTCAGCAATCCCTTGCCAATGGCCTTGGTATATACCTGAAGTAAATCATCCAGCGTCCTGTTTCCTTCAAAAAGTTTCTTTCTGCGCAAACCGTCAATAGTTGCGAAGGTGAGGTAGGGATTGACGGCATTGGCGCCGTATCCGATCAAAGTTGCATAATGGTGAGTTTCACGAATGTCACCCACCTCGGCAACGATAGAAGTCTTTATTCGGAGACCGACTTTAATCAGGTGATGGTGAATTGCACCTACCGCCATCAGGGAAGGTATTGGTGCGTGAAAAGCATCCGCCGTTTTATCCGACAAGATTAAAATATTGGAGCCGTTGAGCACAAGATCTTCTGCCACAGCACAAATATGATCCAATGCTGCCGACAACCTGCCGGATTGTCCATCACCCCTGAAAATGATATCGATTATACCTGATTTGAAATCCGGATGATTGATATGACGAAGCTTATTCAACTGGTCGTTCGACAAAACCGGATCGTCCAGATGGATGAATTTAGCCTGCTGGGCCGTTGGCTTCAGGATATTATCCGAGCTTCCCAGATGAGCATAAAGCGACATTACATCCCGCTCCCGGATGGGATCGATGGGAGGATTGGTGACCTGCGCAAATAACTGCTTGAAGTAATTGGCCAGGTGCTGGGTATGATGGGATAGGACGGCCAGGGGTGTATCGGTACCCATTGAACCAATCGGATCTTCACCCACTTTGATCATCGGACCGATGATTACCTTAAGGTCTTCCTTGGTAAAACCATGCAGCTGCTGCTGGCGGAGCAAGGTATGATCATCATAGCCGATATTGGCGGGCAACTGGGGTGGAAGATCCTTTAAAGTAATTCTTCCTTTATCCAGCCAGTCCCGGTAGGGAGCATTTCGACAGATGATGTTTTTTAGTT
Organism: uncultured Saprospiraceae bacterium; assembly: GCA_964428345.1. Lineage (GTDB taxonomy): Bacteria > Bacteroidota > Bacteroidia > Chitinophagales > Saprospiraceae > JABDMH01. The sequence continues at coordinate 23,903 of CAYRYD010000050.1, forward strand.
CCTCATCGCCGATCACCCGCTTTTCATCCATGTCGGCAATCAGCATTTTGCCCGGCTGCAACCGGCCTTTAAATACGACGGCAGCGGGATCAACAGGCAATACACCGGCTTCGGATGCGACAATCAGGGTATTATCTTCCGTCAGTAGGTAGCGGGAAGGCCGCAAACCATTACGGTCGAGGGTAGCGCCAACCAATATGCCATCGGTAAAGACGATGGAAGCCGGACCATCCCAGGGTTCCATCAGGTTGCTATGGTATTCGTAAAATGCCTTTTTGTAATCTGCCATATGCGGATCGTGCTCCCAGGCTTCAGGAATCATCATCATCAGGGCATGGGGCATTGACCGGCCACTCAGTACAAGAAACTCCAGGACATTGTCAAAAGAACCGGAATCCGACAGGCCACCGCCGATGATCGGTTTCAGTTTCTCCTGTTCGATCTCGTCAAAATAGTCTGACTCCAGTAAAAACTCCTTGGATTTCCACCAGTTGATGTTACCCTGGATGGTGTTGATCTCCCCATTGTGGGCAACATAGCGAAATGGTTGGGCCAGCTTCCATTTTGGCACCGTATTGGTCGAAAAGCGGGAATGAATCAGGGCAATTGCCGAGGTACAATCCTCATTCTGCAGATCAGGATAATAGGTCTTTAGCTGGCCGGTTGTCAATTGCCCTTTGTAGACAACTGTTTTATAGGAAAACGAACAGAGGTAAAAATGATCAGCGGTCTGAGGGAAGGTCTTGTGGATATTATGAACCGCAAATTTCCTCAGCACGTGCAGTCTCCTTTCCAGCTGACGCCGATCCAAGGCCGTTCTTGGTTTGACAAAGACCTGCTCGATACGGGGCTCTACGGAAATGGCAGAAGCTCCAAGCCCTTCATTATCAGTAGGTACCTTGCGATATCCCAACAGATCAAAACCCTGCTCATCGATGTAATCGTTAAACAAAACCCGGCACTGAGACATCAGGTTTTTGTCTTTAGGGAAAAAAACCATGCCTACGCCGTAGGAACCAAACTCAGGAATCTCAAATCCGGCCTCACGGCATTTTTTCTGGAAGAAATCATGCGGTGTCTGAATAAGAATGCCTGCTCCGTCACCGGTATTGGGTTCACAGCCACAGGCCCCCCGGTGCTCCATATTATGCAACATGGTCAGTGCATCATCGATCAGTTTATGACTTTTTACCCCATTGAGATTGGCAATTAACCCGGTCCCGCAGGAGTCTTTTTCGAGAGAAGGAACATATAGCCCTTTTCCTTGAGAGGAATTTGAAGCCATTACGAAATTTTTAAGCGAACTGCAAAATTAATAAAAAACAAGACAAGATTACTTTTAATGATTAGTAATCTTCAAACTGATAAATTGTTTTGACACACATTAGTTAATTGTCGATTTTTTAGGCAGTTCCTGTCACTGATGCCGGTTCTGCAACACTTTTAAAACCTCGCTGTAACTGATGTTTTTTGCCCTGAGTAAAACCAGCATATGATAAGTCAGGTCGGCCAGCTCGCCAAGCAACAGGTCCCTGTCATCATTCTTGGAGGCAATTACCACTTCTATGGCCTCCTCCCCTACTTTCTGAGCAATCCGGTCAATGCCGTCCCGAAAGAGACTGCTTGTATAACTCCTTTCACCCGGATTACGATATCGATCATCAATTACTTCCTCTAAATATCGTAAAAAAGACAGTCCGGTAAAAGCCTTGCCAAAGCAGGTCGGATCACCGGTATGACAAACCGGACCTGCAGGTATGGCTTCGACCAGTAAGGTATCGGCGTCACAATCGTGGCACATCTCCACCAGTTTCAGGTGATTGCCAGAGGTTTCTCCCTTGGTCCAGAGCCGGTTTTTGCTACGGCTGAAAAAAGTCACCAGGCTGCAGTCCAGGGTAGTTTCAATCGCCGCTTCATTCATATATCCGAGCATCAAAACCCGGCCGGAGCGGGCATCCTGGACAACCGCCGGCACCAGCCCATCCCCTTTACTAAAATCGAGATGCTTAATCGTCTCTTTGGTTACTTTCATGATCTTATCGTATTGAAATTCCACGTTGTTTCAGACTGGCCTTGAGCTCAGGAATGCTGATTTCCTGAAAATGAAAAATACTGGCTGCAAGCCCGGCATCCGCCCCGGCAATATTAAAAACCTCATAAAAATGATCAATCGACCCGGCTCCACCGCTGGCGATCACCGGTATTGACAACGATGAACACATTTGCCTGAGTGGCTCGATGGCAAACCCGTTTTTGGTACCATCGTGATCCATTGAGGTAAACAAAATTTCACCGGCTCCCCTTTCCTGAGCTTCCAGGGCCCATGAGAACAATTCCTTTTCAGTGGGAATAGTGCCTCCTGCCACATAGACGATCCAGTCCTTTCCACTCTGCCGGGCATCGATGGCGACCACGATACATTGACTGCCGTATTCCCGGGAAAGCTGGTCAATGAGTTCCGGGTTCTTCACCGCCGCCGAATTAATACTCACCTTATCTGCACCATGATCCAGCAATACATCGACGTCTTCGATGCTGCCGATACCGCCACCGATGGTGAATGGGATATTGAGGTGATGAGCTACCCGGTCAGCCAGCTTGGCCAGCGTCTTTCTCTTTTCTTTGGTCGCTGTGATGTCGAGGAAAACCAACTCGTCGGCTCCCTGATCGCTGTATAACTTTCCCAATTCAACCGGATCGCCTGCATCCCGCAATTGTTCAAAATTGATGCCCTTGACCGTGCGGCCATCCTTCACATCCAGACAGGGAATAATGCGTTTTGCTAACATTAGTTAAAAGATTGAATCTGTAACAACGTGATCTTCTGCTCATAGATAGCCTTCCCGACGATAGCCCCGTAACAACCCGTGTCTCTTAAAACGACCAGATCATCCAATGAAGAGATACCTCCGCTCGCTACGAGTTGCAAATCCGGAAATAATGCCAACATTTCACGATAGAGGTCCACAGCAGGTCCTTCCAGCATTCCGTCTCTGGCAATATCGGTTGAGATAATGGTTTTGACCCCATATTCCAAATGTTGATTGAAGAAATCTTTCCAATGGATTCCGGAAAGTTCCTGCCATCCCCGGGTTGCTACTTTACCATTCTTTAAATCGGCTCCCAGAATGAGCCGGTCACCACCAAATAAAGCCAGCCATTCGTGAAAGAGTTCCGGATTTTCAGCTGCTACACTTCCAACGGTTGCCTGATGGGCTCCCGATCCAAAAACAATATCCAGATCCTCTTTCGATTTAATCCCGCCTCCCCAGTCAACGATCAGGCTGGTTTGCAGTACAATCTCCTCGAGCACTTTCGTATTGATCACCCGGCTGGCCCTGGCTCCGTCCAGGTCGACCAGATGCAGGCGTCTGATCCCGTGATCTTCAAACATCCTTGCCACTTCTACCGGCCGGTCATGGTAGACCTTCTTGCGGTCGTAAGCGCCCTGCTCCAGCCTGACACACTGGCCATCGATGATGTCAATGGCGGGAATGATAAACATAAATGACGGTTTAAATTGCCAAAAAATTCTGTATGATCCGTGCGCCAACCAAGCCGGATTTTTCCGGATGAAATTGGGTAGCATGAAAATTCCCCTGGCTCATTGCCGCTGAAAATGGCTCGATATAATCGCATACAGCCGTCGTATGGATGGTCAGTGGCACATAATAACTATGGACAAAATAGGTATACTCCCCTTCCAACTCGCGATCAAACAACTGACCCTTGAGCTGAAAGATCTGGTTCCACCCCATATGAGGTACCTTTTCCTGGTGGCGGGGCACAAAACGCCGGACATCCACATCAAAGATTCCCAGACAGGGTGTATCGTTTTCTTCACTCCAGCGGCACATCAGTTGCATCCCGAGGCAGATACCCAATACCGGTTGCTTTAGCGATGGAATGACCTCGTGCAATCCCAGCGATGTGAGGTATTTCATAGTACTGCTGGCTTCTCCCACTCCGGGAAAAATAACCTTATCGGCCAAACGTATTTTTTCAATTTCATTGGTAAAGATGGCATCAACTCCCAGCCGTTGCAGCGCATAGTAGACCGATCTGGTATTGCCCGCATTGTAATCTATCACAGCGACCGTCATTATAAAGTGCCTTTGGTAGTGGGTAAATCAAAATGTTCCATATCTCTCCGGACCGCCCTTTTGATCGAGCGGGCGAATGCTTTGAAGATGGCTTCGATTTTATGATGTTCATTGGTTCCTTCTGCTTTAATATGGATGTTGCATTTGGCGGCATCAGAAAATGATTTAAAGAAATGAAAAAACATTTCGGTGGGTAATTCGCCAACTTTCTCCCGGTGAAACTCAGCCTGCCAGACCAGCCAGGGCCTTCCTCCAAAATCCAGGGTAACCATGGCTTCACAATCATCCATCGGTAGGGCAAATCCATAGCGTTCAGTACCCCGTTTATTGCCCAAAGCCTTCAGGAATGCTTCACCAAGGGCCAGGGAAGTGTCTTCTATGGTGTGATGCTCATCAATGTGCAGGTCTCCCCGGGCTTTTACCTCCAGATCAATACCTCCATGTTTTCCAAGCTGATCCAGCATGTGATCGAAAAATGACAACCCTGTGCTGATCTCCGTCACTCCGGAACCATCGAGGTTGAGCATAACCTGAATGTCTGTCTCGAGGGTCTTCCGGTGGTGAGTAACCTTCCGGTCCAGCCCCCGCAGAAACCGGCTGACCTGGGACCAATGTTCTGCATGATAAGCGATTACTGGCTCGAGATCAGCTTCCGCTGCCAGGTGATCGTCGGATTCATCTTCCGATTTACCCAGAAGGATACCCTGGCAACCGAGATTCCGGGCAAACAACATATCGGTCAACCGGTCACCGATTACAAACGAATTGACCAGATCATAATCTCCGCTTAAATAGTGCTTCACCCGGCCAATTCCAGGTTTGCGGTTGGGTGACTTCTCTGCCGGAAACGTCGGGTCGATGACAATCTCCTTCCACCGAACCCCTTCACCGGCCAGCACTTTCAACATCAGGTTGTGAGCCGGCCAGAAGGTTTCTTCCGGGAAGGAAGGTGTACCCAAGCCATCCTGATTGGTCACCATGACCAGTTCGTAGTCCAGCTCCTGGGCAATCTGCCGGAGACTGGAAATCGCCTCCGGTAAAAACTCCAGCTTCTCGACCGAATCGATCTGGTAGGTATCCTTCGGTTCAACGATGATGGTACCATCGCGGTCAACAAAAAGAATTTTCTTCACTCTAGCTGATTTAGTGATCGAATAACCCGGTCATTCTCTTCCGGTGTTCCAATCGTTATGCGAAGACAGCCTTCACACAAAGGGCTATTACTCCTGTCTCTCACCACGATTCCATCGTCCTTCAGATGGTTGAATACCGCTTTGGCATCGTTGAATTTAACGAGCAGGAAATTGGCTGAGGAGTCATATACCTGGATTACTTCGGGTCTTTGTTTTAAAAGGCCGGTCAATCGCTTCCGTTCTGAAAGGATCTCCGCAACCTGCCTGTCTTTCCTCTCAGTACCCGACATCAGCGCAAGTATCGCCTGTTCCTGTGTCAGCGTATTGATGTTATAGGGTGGTTTGACCTTATTCAACAGCTGGATGACCGGTACAGCGGCAAAAGCCAGTCCGAGGCGGATACCGGCCAGACCCCAGGCTTTGGAGAAAGTCTGCAGAATGACCAGATTGGGATAATCCTGCAATCTGGAGAGCCAGCTTGCTTCGCTACAGAAATCCACATATGCTTCATCCAGCACGACCATCCCGGGAAAAAATGCCAGGATTTCCAAAATTTGTTCTTCATTGATCAGATTGCCCGTAGGATTGTTGGGAGAACAGATAAAGATCAGCTTGGTATGGTCACTACTTGCTCTCCTGATAGCTGGCAGATCCAGATGAAATCCGGGCGTCAACAGACATTCGGTGACGGCGACATCGGAAATATCGGCACAAACTTTATACATGCCGTAGGTGGGCGGGACAATCAGAATCTCATCCTGACCAGGACTGCAAAAAATACGGATCAACAGATCGATGGCTTCGTCACTACCATTTCCCAGAAAAATCTGCTCGGGTGATACACCTTTATACCGCGCAATTTCTTCCTTGAGCTGCCATTGAAGCGGATCCGGATACCGGCTGTAGGAAGCTCCATAAGGATTCTCATTGGCATCGAGATAGACTTCAGCCTCACCTTCAAATTCGTGCCTGGCCGAGCTGTAAGGCTTCAATTTCCAGATATTGGGTCTGACCAGATGCTGCAGATTCATGATATTGATTTAAGCCGCACAGACACCGCATTCTTATGTCCAAGTAGCGATTCAGCCTCAGCCATTATTTCAACGGCCGGTCCGAGGCCAGCGAGGCCCTCTGCTGACAACTGCTGAAAAGTAATTTTCTTGACAAACGAATCCAGTGAAACCCCACTGTATGAACGGGCCCATCCTCCGGTAGGAAGGGTATGATTAGTGCCCGAGGCATAGTCGCCCACCGATTCGGGGCTGTAATGTCCCAGAAATACCGAGCCAGCATTCCTGACACCGTCACAAAGTTTTTCCGGTTCACGGACACTCAGGATCAGGTGTTCCGGTGCGTACATATTACTGAAGTCCAGGCTGTCCCGGATAGTATCAAAGTAGATAATCATACTCTTATCCAGCGCCTCCCGGGCAATCTTCTGACGGGGTAAAGTCAGGAGTTGCTGATGCAAGGCTTCCTGGGTCCTGGAAACCAGCGTATGATCAGTGGTCAATAAAACCACCTGACTATCAGGACCGTGTTCTGCCTGTGAAATCATGTCTGCTGCCACAAAATCCGGATCGGCTGAATCATCGGCAATAATGAGGACTTCCGATGGGCCAGCAGGCAGATCAATAGCCACGCCCAATCGCTGGACGGCAACTTTAGCTTCTGTAACATAATGATTGCCGGGTCCAAAGATTTTGTCAACCCTGGGGATGGAATTCGTTCCAACGGCCATTGCTGCGATAGCCTGAGCACCTCCCACCTTGAAAACTCCGGTGACTCCCGTGAGATGAGCCGCAAAGAGGATGGCAGGATGTACCTGACCATTTTTTTGTGGAGGGGTGCAGAGGATGATTTCCCGGCAACCAGCAATCACTGCAGGTACCGCCAACATCAGAACAGTGGAAAACAAGGGGGCCGATCCACCGGGGATGTAAAGACCCACTTTGTCGATCGGACGGGCCGAGCGCCAACACCTGACCCCGGGCATCGTTTCCAGTTCCTCTTCATTCAATTGCTGGTGCCGATGAAAATCCTCGATATTTCTTTTTGCCGTTTGAATAGCTTTCTTCAAAGCATCACTCAGTTGACTTTCGGCTGCCATGATCTCAGGGTCAGGCACTTTAATTGTATCGAGAATGACCTGATCAAAATCCCGTGTGTAGCGGTATAGTGCTTCATCCCCTTCGGCAGATACCCTTTCCAGAATAGTCTCTATTTTGGCCCGAAGATCGCCGGAAGGAGGCAAAGGCCTCTCAACCAGATCGATCCATTTACTGCGGGGAGGATTGTGATGAATCTTTATCATACCAAGCTTCTTTTCTACAACACCATTTTTTCAATCGGCACAATCAGGATCCCCTGAGCTCCATTGTTCTTCAACTGATCAATAATCTCCCAGAATTTTGCTTCCGAAACCACTGAATGAATGGAGCTCCAGCCACTTTCCGCCAGGGGCAACACAGTTGGGCTTTTCATTCCGGGCAGAATACTGACGATCTGATCGATCCGGTCATTGGGTGCATTCAATAAAATATATTTGAAATCACGGGCTTTCAGCACAGATTCAACCCGGAAGATCAATTGATCCAGGAGGTTTTCCCTGATCGAATCCAATCCCTGTTTGGCGACCATTACCGCCTCTGAGATGAGCACGGTTTCAACTTCTTTGAGACCATTGCTCAGCAGTGTGCTGCCAGTACTCACGATATCCATGATGGCATCAGCAAGGCCGATGCCGGGTGCGATTTCAACCGATCCGGAAATGGAATGGATACCCGCAGTCAGGTTGTGTTTTGCCAGGAAAGCCGACAAAATATTAGGATATGAGGTAGCGATCTTTTTGTGGTTAAAAAATTGTATCCCGGAATAGTTATCGTTTTTAGGAATCGCCAGGGATACCCGGCACTTTGAGAATCCCAATTTTTTAACAACCCGAACGTCGGAGCGATGCTCCAGGAGTACATTCTCCCCGATGATCCCAACATCAGCTACTCCATCCTGTACATATTGGGGAATGTCGTCATCCCGAAGAAACAACAACTGAGCATCAAAATTCTGTACCGGAGTCATCAACTGATTGTATCCGTTGCTGAATTTCAACCCGCAGCTTTTGAGAAGATCGATGGATCCGTCATGCAACCTTCCCGATTTCTGAACCGCTATCTTAAGCATAAGTGAAAATCTAGACCGTAAAAAAACATACGGCTTACCACATCTTCCGTGATAAGCCGTATATGAATTAAATCTTTAATAGTCACACAAACGACCCATCACCTGCATAAGCAGGAATGATGATGCCGATGTATGCTGTAAAAGTTCATAATAGTTTCTTACAAGCGCCAAATTTACTAAAAGTCCGTTAATTTGCTACCCAGACATCCATTTTTTATTCTGGCGAGGATTTACAGAAAAAATGCCACCGGCAAATCTTTATTTGCAGTGGCATTTAAAGTAAATCAAAAGTCTCAAATGTTACCTCAGGTCTGAACTGCCATGCGAGTCGCAGATTTCCGGTCTACAAACCACCCGGTCACCGCAGTTACTAGGTTCGGATTTCCTTTCATGAACCATATTAACAACAGGTAGGTCATAGGGATATTTTGTGTTTGATCAATGGATTCGATTCTATACTTCCGGACATTTTACTTTCACTCTTTTACGTTCGGGCCTGATAAACTCGATAAAATGCATGATTGACAATTCAGGACCTCCAAACCCGTTACTCGCCTTTCGAAGTGGTGAGATATTTAAATCAAAGGAAAAGGAGAACACCGTATTCCGGAAGTCATACCGTAAGGAAGCAATCAATGCATCGCGGTTAAACTCACCGTCTTTGATAGACCACCGATACCAGAAACCAGCATAAAAAGCATATTCAGGCCGTAGATACGACCGGGTTTCACGGGTGATCTTGAGGAAGGTCCCCAGGTTAAACTCCCGGTGCGGAGTCTGGTCAAAAAAGATAAAGCTGGGTTTTAACTCGGCAATATTACTGACCCTGATGCTGGCTCCGCCATGAAAAATATATCGCGGTATCAGATTCGAACCGGGCAGGGGTTCCCGGCCGTCTTTCCGAAAAGAGACCAAAGCACGATTCAGGTGAAAGATCGACCCCCCCAGATAGAGAAAGTCCTGACGTCGCAAGGGCATAAACCAGGCAGCACCGGCCGAAAGATCGTAATAGGTCCGCTGCGGTTCAAAATCCGGACTATTCAAAAAGGGGTCATCATCAAAGACCCGCAGTTTGGAAAGGTCCAACCGGTTCTGGACAATCCCATTGGAGATTCCAAAAGAGATAAAATGATCACCGATACCATTGAGTGATTTTAAATAAGACAAGGTGAAATTGGCGCTGGTCGTACTGAAATTAAGGTCACCAGCTTTATCGGATGAAACCTGAATTCCTGCGCCAACGTCATCCTGCAGTCCGAATCCCTGGTTGAGTTTCATGTCGGCAGATCCCAGGAAGGTCTGAAATCCGTTGGTGAAAGTCTGCCATTGACTTCTGTAGTTGGCAATAAATCGCATATCGGCATTAAAAAGCCCAGTCATGGCAGGATTGATATATGTTGGTGACGCATGGATATGTGACAAATGGATATCCTGGGCCACAACCTTCGGGAGACAACTGAGTAAGGCCAGGAAAATGAGGAATTTCTGCTGGCCGGAAGACCAAATGACTCTCAGGTACGCAGGCCGTGAGCCTGACGATTGGGTTTCAATGGCATTAGGGGAACGCCATTGCAGGTGTGTTAATTTCATGGTCTTACTTTATAAAAGTTTGTTCAAATAACTCTTGCTTTAAATTGGTTTCATTTCGGTTAAGAATTTTAATTATCGAATCACGGTAACATTACCGCTTAAAATAAAGGTCTCACCCGAGGTACAGATCCCATGGATCATGTAGATGAAGACACCCGGATTGACATCGACCCCTCTGAAAGTACCATCCCAAAGGAGCCCTTCACTATGACTTTCAAAAACGATCTCTCCCCATCGATTAAATACCTGTACCAGGGTAATCTCCGAGTCTCCGGTATTGACGATCTGGAAATAATCATTGCTTCCGTCACCATTGGGAGTCATGGCATTGGAGGCGACGATCAATCCAACGTCGCAGTCTTCTTCTTCCTGGGTCAAATCGACCGTAATCTCTTCCTGGGTTTCGCAGCCCAGGCTGTTCGTGGCAATGGCAACAAACGTTGTTTCGCCGCTGATCTGCTGAACGATGGTCGGACAGTTTGCGCAAATCAGTTCACCGGAAGAATTATACCAGCTAATCGCATGGGAGGGATCTATGGTCGTTGCAGAAAGTGTGACTTCCTGACCTCCGTTTGGACTCGTTTCCTGAGCAAGTACCAGTTGAGGAAGGGGGACAACTTCTACAGTAACTTCTGTCTCAATATTCGTGCCAAGGCAACCAGTAGTTGAAACTTTATAGGTTGTGGTAGACTCAGGGGACGCCACCGGGTTCAGGCAGTCATCACACGAAAGGCCGGTTGCAGGTGTCCATAAGAGTTTCGAACCAGGATTTCCAGTCAGGCTAACCTGTAGCTCAACCGCTTCACCTTCACAGATTACAGCATCAGTTCCTTCGAGAATTACATTAGAAATGACCACCACCGTGTGTTGAGCAATGCTGTCGCAGCCCATGATGCTGGTGCTGGTGTCTCTGATGATTGTATCCCCGAAGAAGTAACTGCCGTTGATCATTACGCTGTCTCCCTGACAAATGGTCGATGTGGCAAAAGTCTCAATCACGTCATCCAGTTCATAGTGGAGAATCACGATGCTGTCACAACCATTGACAGATGTGAAGGTATCCTGATAGGTTCCGGCTTCAGTAATGATCTGGCCATTAAAATCATAGGTGCCACCAAGGCAATTCTGGACTGTAAATTCATTTACAATCTGATCGTTGACCGTAATGATGAGATTAACAATACTGTCACAACCTTCAGTGGTTTGGTAGGTCAGGGTATAGGTTCCTGCCTCAGCATACCTCTTTCCATCATGGGTATAACTGGTGCCGGTGCAAATGGTCACTTCGAGATCCTCTTCAAAACCCGGTTGAACGACCAGGTTCAATGTAACAATACTGTCACAACCGGAGGCGGAAGGGAAAGTATCGCTCACAGAAACCGACTCCCTATACTCGATGCCACCAAATCTGTAAGAAGAACCTTCGCAAATCGCAATATCAATGGTGTCAAATCTGGCAGTTGCCTGGCCAATCGAAATATGCAAAATGCTGTCACAGCCGCCAGATGATATCAGGGTATCGGTAAATTCGCCCTCACTATAATAATAGGTATCATTGATCTCCACCGAGTCACCGGCACATATGAAATACTCGAGTTCGCTATGAATCGCATCCACAACTTCCAGGACCAGACTGACAGTGCTGTCGCAACCTTCACTACTGGTGAAAGTGGCAGTATAATTACCCGAAGTGGTTAATTCTTGTCCATCAAATGTCACTGAACCTCCGGTACAAATTTGCTGTGTCAGGCTAACGGAAATCTCATCCAATACGGTGAGTATAAGAACTTTCAAGGTATCGCACTCTACACCTCCGACGACTTCCTCGTAGATGCCGGTAGCATTGTAGCTATTGCCGGCGAAGCTGATGGACTCTCCCTGACAAAGGGTGACCATGACCGTATCTTTCTTAATATCATCAACCTGCAAATTCAGCGTAATGATACTATCGCACCCCGAGGCTGTTATCAGGGAATCAACATAAATGCCGCTTTCGCTTAAATCCTGTCCCATGAAAGAATAAGTGGATCCCTGACAGATCTGGGCATTGATGGAAGTCTCATAAACCGGATTAACGGTCAATTGCAACTCCACAATGCTGTCACAGCCGGACTGTGAAGTTAAGGTATCCCGGTAAGTACCGCTTTCGCTGAGCACCCTCGATCCGAAGTCATAGGTCTCTCCTTCACAAAGTATTGCAGTAAGTTTTTCATTGATCTGATCGACTACCTCGAGCGTCAGATTAATGACACTGTCACAACCAGCCGTGCTTTGCAAGATATGTTCGTAGCTGCCTCCCTCACTGATAGCATTCCCGAAGAAATCATAGGTATCTCCCTTACAGATGCTGGCAGTCAGTTCTGTAAACAAAACATCAACAACCTGAAGATTTAAAGTTACAATGCTGTCGCAACCTGCTTCGGTCTGGAAGGTTGCCGTATATTGACCAGTTTCGCTGATTGCTGACCCGTCAAAGGAGTAACTCTGCCCCACACAGATCATCGCATCAATCTCCAGCTGATATACCGGACTAACCTGCAGATTGAGGATAATGATGCTATCACAACCGGCTGCACTTGAGAGGGTGTCGGCGAATACCCCCGTACTATCCAGCAATATTCCTCTGAAATCAACGACGTCACCTTCACAGATCTCCTGATCGATAATAGTGGTTTTTGATTCATTGACCCTTAGACTGACCGTGACAATACTATCACATCCCGAAACAGAAGTAAGAGTATCGGTATAGATCCCGGTAGAAGTATAAGACTTGAAACCGAAAAACAAGGTATCGCCCTCGCAAATTTCTTCATCGACACTCATTCTCTGGACAGGGAAGGCCGTCAAGATCAAGGTATGTATACTATCACAACCGGCTACTGAGTTGTAGTTTTTGTGATAAGTCCCACTCTCCCTGATGTTCATACCATCAAAGTCATATACTTCACCTTCACAAATGGTGACCATGGAGGTGTCTCTAAGTATACTGACAACGACTAAATTCAGGGTGACAATGCTGTCACAACCAGTGCTGGATTCAAAGGATCCAATGTATTGACCCGCAATCCCCAGAGCCTGTCCATCAAAGTTATAAAGCTGACCTTCACAAATCTCAACGTCAATCACCTGCTGATAAACAGGATGAACCACCAGATTCAATGTCACTATGCTATCACAGCCACTGGAGGTCGACAGCGTATCGATAAAGGTACCCGAACTATCAATCGGAGAACCGTTAAATTCATAGATTTCTCCTTCGCAGATCTGACGATTCAAAGTGGTTGATTTGGACTCGCTCACCCGGATATTCAACGTAACAATACTATCACATCCAAGAACGGAGGTTAGTGTATCGACGTAAATACCTGATTCAGTAAATCCGGTATTACCAAGAAATACTGTGTCACCGGCACAGATTTCCTCACTGATATTGACTCTTTCCACCGGTACCACCGTTAAAATCAGGGTATGGACACTGTCACATCCGGAGACAGAAGTATAGTTCTTGTTGTAGGTCCCACCGGTGGTAATGATGGTGCCATCAAAGTCGTATCCTTCTCCACCACAAAGGGTAGTCACCGTTGTGTCCCTTAGGATGTTAACGACCGTCAAATTCAAAGTAACAATGCTATCACAACCCCTGGTGGTTTGGAAAGTGCCACTGTACTGACCGGCAGAACTCAAAGCCTGGCCATCAAAAGTATAAACCTGACCTTCACAGATCTGCACATCGATTTCCTCGTTATAAACCGCATTCACGATCAGATTTAAAGTGACAATGCTGTCACATCCGGTGAGGGTGCTCAGGGTATCGGTATAGATACCTGTACTGTTAAGCAGCATCCCATTAAGATCAAAGGTCTCACCCTCACAAATTTGCCGGTTTAGAGTAGTTGATTTGGCAGCATTTACCCTTAAATTGAGGGTTACGATACTGTCACATCCACCCGAAGAAGTCAGCGTGTCGATATAAGTACCGGCTTCGGTGAATGTCTGTGATCCCAGGGTAAAAGTCTCGCCCTCGCAGATTTCTTCAAAAAGATTGACCCTGCTCACCGGGATTACGGTCAGGACCAAAGTATGAATGCTATCGCACCCGGCTACCGAGCTGTAGTTTTTATTATAGGAACCAGCGACATTAAGCAGGGTCCCATCAAAATCGTAGATTTCGCCCGCACATATCGTAGCTATCGTGGTGTCACGGAGGACATCCAGGACACTGAGATCCAGGGTCACAATGCTGTCACATCCGGCACGACTGACAAAAGTTTCAGTGTAGGTACCGGTCAAATTGTACGAAGTATTACCCAACTGATAGCTATCTCCTTCACAAATCTGGGCCTGGAGATTGACCATGATGTCATCAACCACCAGTAAGTTCAAATGGATGATACTGTCGCATCCATGAATGGAATTCAGGGTGTCTGAATAATTGCCAGTAGTATTATACGTATTGATACCAACCTGGTAGCTTGATCCTGTGCAAAGGGTGATATCCAGCGTCTCTTCGTAGCGGTCATTAACCTGTATGTCGATATAAATAATACTATCACAGCCAAAGACGGAAGTATATGTTTGCTCATAACTACCCGACTGGCTGTAGGTTTGTCCTCCCAGACTGAACACTTCACCCTCACAGAGTTCGATATCGTACAAGGTATCGTACGCCTCATGGACAGTCAGTTCGACCGTAATCGTACTATCACAACCCAGAGTGGTAGGAATAACCACTGTATAGACTCCTGTTTCGGTAAACCGTTCACCCCCGGCAATAAGGGATTCACCTTCACAAACATCTGCTGTAATCAGCGTGTCGTGATGCGGATTTACTACAAGGTTTAAATTGACTGTGCTGTCACATCCAGATCTTGAAACGAGTAGATCGGTATAACTGCCGGTTTCGGTATAGACATTGCCCCCCACTGTATAGCTTTCTCCTTCACATAAGGTAATGTCCAGGTTCGTGACAAAGCTGTTCACCACTTTGAGGTCGAGTGTAATAATGCTGTCGCACCCTGCTCTGCTTATTACTGTATCTTTATAGATACCCGCTGTATTATAATACTGTTCACCCATCTGGAATGAATCACCGACACAGATGGTTACATCCAGCATACGGTTAATCTGATCCTGGACAAGGAGATTTAATGTGACGATACTGTCACAACCAGTGACCTGGGACTGAAGCGGAATATTATAGGTTCCGGTGGTACTGAAGGTCTGACCAGCTAGCGTGTAAGAATCACCGGTGCAGATGGCAACATCCAGAATGGTATTGGCTGTAGGAATTTCATGAATGGAAATCTCCAGCGTGCTATCACATCCATAGCGATCCTGAAGAACCCAGGAATAATTACCACCTTCCGTATAAGTTTCACCGGCAATGGTCACCGAAGACCCTTCGCAAATCGTATCCCGGATGGTTGTAAAACTGGGATCCTGAATGCGCAGTCTGACGGTGACACTGCTGTCACATCCGGCTGCGTTGGGTAAATGCACCACAAAATGGCCATCCCGCATAAGGGAGGTGCCTCCGATCAGAATGCGTTCGCCACGGCATATAGTTGTATCCAGAGAACCCTCAGTATTGGGTATGACCGTGAGATCCAGACTGACAATACTATCGCAGCCATTGGACCCAATGAGGATATCCTGATACATTCCGGTAGCAGTATACGACGAACTACCCACCGTATAAGTATCTCCGTCGCAGATGGATGCTACCAGATCCGTCATTGCTGGCCGGGTTACCACCAGTTCCGCTTCATCGGATAAGGTGTTGCAATCAAAATTGGCAATATTCTGAAGACGATCGGCAACCAACAACCGGTATAAACCTGCATCCGACAAATCGACGTTGTTGCGGACATACGGTATGACATTTCCACCTGGCAAATCAATCCAGGTACCGTTCCACAGGAATTGCCATCGATAGACCGGATTGGTGTAGTTATTCCTGATCACCGCATCAAAGGTCACGCTTCCATCCAGACAGACGGGGTTTGGATTGATACTGATCCTGACATCTGGCCGGCAATCCGTCACGGTGATTCGTTGCTGAGCCTCAACAGAATTACCACAAGCATCGGTGGCCGTCCAGGTTCGGACAATTTCATAGATATTTTCACAAGGCCCGGGGATGATTTCTTCACTGAATTCCGGAAGAATCAGATCACAGTTATCCTGAACACTGATCCCTGTCCCGATCACCGGTGGATCCGGTACGTCATCGCAAGCAACGGTCAGATCCTCCGGTACTCCAATGAGCACGGGAGCTATCGTATCATTGATGCGGATCGTCTGGATGCATTGCCTGATGTGCCCACAGATATCTTCCGCTTCGTATATTCTCGTGATGATTTCCGGACAGGTATTGCCATCAGAGGTCTCTTCAACCAGTCCAAAACTGTTCGGTACCAGACCACAGGTACTGGAGAAAGAACCGCCTGCATCGATAAACTGAGCAACAGTTCCAAAAGGTGGAGGCACCTCGGATGGACACTGAACACTGATATCCGGTGGACAAGACATTGTCAGCTCGGGTGCAACCGGTACGGTAAAGGATGAGGTACAGGATGTCTGGTTGCCGCATTGGTCGGTCACCACGAAAACAATATTCCGTACCCCACCGCAGAATGGCGGAGCTGTTGCCGTGTCAAGTGGTGTAATAATAAGATTGCAGCCGGATCCATCGTAGGCAAATTGCGAGATCCAGTTGGCAAAAAGCTGATCAACTTCTGACTGGGTCAAACAGGAAGCCACCACTTCCGGAGCCGGACAAACCGGATCGATGATTGGAATGGGATCCAACTGGATCATCTGGGCACAGGTAGCGGTGAGCCCGCAGCTGTCATAAACCGTGAATGTCCTTCTGACTATTACCGGGCAATTTTGCCGGACAACCTCATCAATGTAACCAACTTCTCGAATACCGCAGATATCGTCAGCCAGACTGATGTCATCCAAAGCATCAAATGCGGCTTTGGAGATTGTTCTTTCAATGCTGCTGAATTCCAGGGAAGTCAATCCAAGGAGGTCATCCAAAGCACAGGCCTGGACTGTTATATCGGCCGGGCAAACGATGGTTGGCTGGGTCGTGTTATCTACGGTGATCTCATAGTCGCACGAAACCCAGTTACCGCAGGTGTCAGTAACGATAAATGTCCTGAGTATCTCTATAGGGCACTGACCCACCTGGGCGTCAATGTAGACAATAGTCTCGATTCCGCAATTGTCACCGGCATTACCTCCGGCAGCCTGCAATTGATCCAGGGTAATGGGTGTCTGAACAGTGCTAAAGGGAAGATTACCCACTATAGCTGATCCTGCCAGCACCGAAACATCACAACCATCGATAGATACATCGGTTGGGCATGTAAGAGACGGGTCGGTTGAATCGTGGATCCGGATCTCCTGCGGACATTGAACCCGGTTCCCACAACTGTCGACCGCTACAAAGGTACGGGTCACGATGATCGGACAAAATCCGGTCTGACGATCAAAATAATAAAGACTATCAATATAACAATTGTCTCCGGCATCCCCTCCGGCTGCCTGTAGCTCGGCTAAGGTGATGGGCCGGATGATTTCATTGTATTCCAGGTTGCCGACCTCGGTCGACGTAGCCAGAATGCTGACATCACAACCCTCAAGCTCTACTTCATCGGGACAGGTGAGGACAGGATTGGTCGTATCATTGATTCTTACTGTTTGTTCGCATTGCATCCGGTTTCCACAACTGTCGACTGCAACGAAGGTTCTCGTCACGATGACCGGACAGGAGCCGGACTGTGTGTCGAAATAATAGAGACTGTCAACGCCACAATTATCGGAAACATCACCGCCAATACTCTGAATTTCCGCCAGAGTAACGGGACGAATGGCTTCGCTGTATTCCAGACTTCCTACTTCCGATAAGTTTTGCAGATCATCAGTTCCACAACCTTCAACGTCCACTGATGCCGGACAGGTCAGCACCGGATTGGTGGTATCGTCAATCTGGATTTCCTGAGTGCAGGTGACCCGATTATGGCAGCTGTCGGTGGCCACAAACGTACGGGTCACGATGATTGGGCAGGTTCCATCCTGAACATCAAAATAATACAGACTGTCCAGGCCACAGGCATCACCGGCATCGCCGCCCAGTCCCTGTAATTCGGCCAGGGTGATGATCCTGGGGGCTTCACTGTATTCCAGAAATCCGACTGCCGCCGAGTTGGCCAGATCATAAACTCCGCAGGCTTCCAGTACTACACCACCCGGACAGGTCAGGGTGGGCTCGGTCGTGTCATCAATCTGAATCTCCTGCGAACAGGATACCCGGCTACCGCAACTGTCGGTCACCACAAAGGTCCGGGTCACGATGATCGGACACGATCCGGTCTGGGTATCGTAATAATAGATGCTGTCAATGCCGCAATTATCACCGGCATCCCCTCCCAGTCCCTGTAATTCGGCCAGGGTAATGATCCGGATATCTTCACTGTATTCCAGGTTACCCACCTGGGCCGAGGTCGCCAGATCGTATACTCCGCATCCCTCGATCACCTGATCCACCGGACACAGCAGGGTTGGCAGGGTGACATCCTGAATGGTGATCTCCTGGGTGCATTCCACCTGGTTACCGCAGCTGTCGATCACCACAAAGGTCCGGGTAATCTCGATGGGACATATGCTGTTTTGAATATCGTAATAGTACAGGCTGTCAATGCCGCAATTATCACTGGCATTACCGCCTGCTCCCTGAAATTCTGCCAGGGTAATCGGACGGATACCGGTACTGTACTCCAGATTTCCGACCGCAGTTGAGGTGGCAAGATCATTGACTGAACAACCATCGATGGTCACTGCTGCGGGACAGGAAATGGTCGGCAGCGTAGAGTCATAAACCTGAATCTCCTGCGGGCAGGATACCCGGTTACCACAGCTGTCGACCACTACAAATGTCCGGGTAATCACCGTCGGACAAAAGCCGGTCTGGCTATCATAATAATACAGACTATCGATAAAACAGTTATCACTGGCATCACCACCGGCTGCCTGGATCTCCGCTACCGTGATTGGCCGGATCACTTCACTGTATTCCAGAT
>CAYRYD010000051.1:0-7811 GCA_964428345.1 uncultured Saprospiraceae bacterium
ACCTCAATACAAAGTAGCAGATTACCAACGCTGGGAGGGGGATTGGGAGCTTATCGGGGGCATCCCGTATGCAATGAGTCCTTCTGCCAATAAAACACACCAGGAAACCGCATTAAATGTTCTTCGCCAAATACTGGCAGCGCTCGATGCATCAGCTTGCCCATGTAGAGTCTACTATGAACTGGACTTGATTCTCAGTGAAAACACCCTTGTACGACCGGACCTGAGGTTGTTTTGGGAAGATTTTACAGGCGAATATCCGAAACAACCTCCCCTTCTGGTAGTCGAAATCATTTCGAAATCCAATAGGCAAATTGATGAGGTTGTCAAATTTGATCTTTACGAGGAAAACCGGATCGGGTACTATATTACGGTCGATCCTGAAGCCAAACAAATCATTGCATACCATCTCAGAAGGGGAAAATATCGAACGATGCCAGTCAGCGAGCCCTTTTCACTAAAGGATTGTACTCCAGTATTTGATTTTCACCAGATCTTCTAGGCAGAAACTTCTGCAATGTTTATGTTCTTTCCGACTTAAGGATAGGCTTACTTTGTTGACATGTTGAGCGGAACTCCTGACACTCCTGCAATGTCCTTGGTAACACTCCCAGGTGAAAAGATCACTTGAAGATGATGACATTGGTTATATGACCATTACCAAGCAACCAAGACAACGTCTGATGATGAAAACGTATGCGTCCTTTCCATCCGCCCTGTTTGTATTAACATGCCTTTTCTTACAATCATGTTGTTCCTGCAACTGTCCGGTAGGCTGGCAACCCCATTCACTCTCTCCCATTTTTTATGGTCATCAGGACTATGGCCCGGAAGATGGCGCACCGGGACATTGCAGAGTTTTCTATCCCAGTGTTGATGGATCGCCACCCGGAGCACCGATTCAGGAAGAATGCTGCAAATATCCGTTGATCATATTGGTTCATGGGCATTGCGATGAGACAGCGCATTATAAAAAATGGTTCTTGTTGCCCGCCCAACTTGCCAGAAGTGGTTATGTGGTAGCAGTTCCGGAAATACCCAACATCTCCACTCACCCATCCGCTCCGGATCATCCGGGAGTAGCGAGAATCGGAGAAATCAGGGAATGGATTCTCAATGAATGGGAGCATCATGACCTGGCTAACCCTGCTACGGGACTAGCAGGCCATTCATTTGGCGCATTATTGGCAGCCAGGTTTGCCCAGAACAACAATCACATTAAAGCCTATGCATCCCTGTCCGGTGTATGGGAAGACTGGCCTTCCGGCGCCCGGCCTGTGGAATCCCTGGATATGCCGATGCTGTTTTGCCGGGGTGATGGTGTTGGAGATCTCTTCACCCGCATTGATTTTATGTGGGATAATCTTGCAGTTCCCAGACATCAGGCGGTCTTCGCTGATGCGCATCACTGGGATTACCTTCAGGCAGGCTCCAGTATCTGCGAACACCAGACACTCGGTCGTGGCCCCTGTTCAAAGATCCCGATCCTGTCAACAGAATTGGTGACCATGTTTTTTACTAAATATCTCCGGAGAAGCTCTTCACCCGATAACCGGATTCCCGATTCCCTGATTCCACCTGAACTAACTTTGACAGACGAACAGAAATTCTTTGCCGGGGGTGGATATCTGATGTCTTTCGACAATTTGGGTAATGATTGCCAGGTCAAGGATATGTGGGTTACGAATGAAGGGAGTGGAACGTTAGAATTGCCCTAAATTCTTGTTGTAATCACATTTGGAATTTAACTGAGTCAGCCCGGATAGCTCAATGAATATTCCTGGACCTGGATTTCCATGACCATCCAGGACTGGTAGCGAAATACTGGAAAAATCCAGTAGTGACCAGGAGCAAATAAAACCGAAACCAGAATCACAATAAGACTACAAGACTAAAACTGACTCCAGAGATTACAGATTATCAGTCTTCTGGTCATGCATTCTTATATCTTGAAAATATCATACTGTAGGTATGGCTCTCTAACTACCAGTACTTATACTCCATGCCGACCGGTGAGTTCTTCTGGATATCGGCGATTTTATCCATGTCAAAGTCACAACTGACACTTTAAAATCATCCTGACATTCAGATACCTGTGTAACAAACCTGACCTTTGTATGGACAAACCTGACAAAAGCTACATAAAAATAATTCCCCGAAGAGTCGATAGCTTATCAGTGCTATCTCACCTCTATCTACTCTCAAAAAGCCGCTATCGGCCTTTCTGCCACTTTCCTTATCTTTCGATAATGAATCCGCAGGATCTTATTGAAAGGGTACGAAGCTCTATACCGGAAAGAGACCGGGTCATGGAAGAACTATTCCGGAATGACCGGTTGAAAACAAACACCCGCAAATTTGTGATGGGTAATGGCGGGGCTGCTGATGATGCCGAAACCATCCTGTGCGATGCCATCATCAATTTCATCAAAAACTGTTACAAGGACGGATTCGAAATCCATTCGACCATAGAAAATTACTTTTTTGGGGTAACGAAAAACCTCTGGTTTAAAACTATCAGAGAAAGAAAGTCAACGAGCAGCTTGGAGGAAATACCTGAAACGCCGGAAAGAACCGAAAACACGAGCCCCGAAGTCCTGTTGATCGACCTCGAGCGGAGGCAAAACCTGGAGGTTATTCTGCAGAAAATTGATGAGAAATGCCGGCAGGTGCTGACAATGTGGGCACAGGATATGAAAATGCAGGCTATTGCCCAAAACCTAAACTACAGTTCGCCTGAGGTCGTCCGCAAAAAGAAACATTTTTGTCTCAAAAAACTGATTGAACTGGTCAATGCACATCCCGGATTTATCGACTCATTAAAAAAACAACCGTGAAAGATCATTATCGATATATAGAAGCCTATCTGAAGAAAAAACTGGATTCCGGCCAGCAGACTGATTTTGAAAGAGCCATGGCCGCCGATCCGGACTTAAAGGAGACGGTCGATCAGTATTGGCATATCGAACCGGTTCTTGACTTGCTTCTGGAGAATGATATCCGGCAGAAAATGCAGCTTATCAGGAGCAGGCAGACCAGGCACCGGCAAATCCGGCTTTTTATAAGAGCCGTTGCCGCCATCTTTATTCTGGCATTGGCTTCAGTCTGGTTATTCCTTAATCAGACCCCCTCTCCGGAAAGACTCTTTGAAGAGTATTATCAACCCCCACTGGCTGCTGGTACCCGTGGTAGTGAAGAACCCCAGATATCAGAATCGCAAACAATGCATCTCAGAGCCCATGATTTCATCAATTCAGACAGCCTGGTGGAGGCGGAAAAATTATTGCGGGAATTGGCGGGTTCATCTGCACCTGAAAAGGAAAATGCGGAATGGTATTTAGTGCTTACCGCTCTGAAAGCAGGCCATAAAGATCTTGCCACAGTTCGCCTCAATGCGATCCTCAAAAATCCGGATCATAAGTATTATGACCGGGCCAGCCAATTGAAAAATCGATTATAGGTGAATCTTATTTGTTTTTCGTCTGAGAAGGAAATAACCTGCCACGAACAAAATCAGTAGTAGGAAACCGACCTGGTATATAAACGGAAATGATACCAATTCACTCCGGTCACCAATGACAATAAACCCCGCCCAAAAATAGGGATGCCGGTAATCCGGATCCGCCCGTTCCAGATAATCCAGTTTGGCCTTTCGCAATGCAGCATCCTTCTGCCAGCCCCGGGACAAATAGCGATAAAAATCCACCATAATATCTCTGGTCGACTGATCATTGACCGGCCAGAGTGAAGCCACGACCGATTTCGAACCGGCGGCGGTAAAGGCCCTTGCAAAAGACATTACCCCCTCTCCTTCCAGATACCGGCCAATTGCCGTCCGGCAGGCGCTCATCACGATCATATTGGAAAGTATTTTCCGGTTATAGATATCGGACAAATACACAGCATTGGGTTCTTCCGATGCACTAAATACGATTTGTGCCTTTTGATCATCTTCCTCGGAAGCGATGGCATGGGTCGCAATATGAATCACCGGCGCATTGTCTATATGATTCAGGAAATTGGAAACCGTGGCGTCATTATCCATCAACAACCGGCCTTTTTTTAAATAAGGCAAAATGCCGGTAGCCTCCTGCCGATTAAAAAGGAGTGGTCCCAGCGGTCTATCCCGGTCATCATTTGCCCCGCCGGCAACATCTGCCCCGTCTCCAAAATATGGAGCTATAACCACCGGCGTTCCCTGGATAGCCGGGTACTTCGAGACCTGAACATCCATCGCCAGCGAATACGAGTATGCTATCCCAAATTTTCCCATAAGAGAATTACCTTCGTCATCGGTCAGAGTTTCAAACGGGAAATAAGATAAAATGCCATCAGGTATGATAACCAGCCTTGATGGCAGCTGGATCGATCCGGGAAGTAGTGTGCTGGCAATCGGATGCCCGGACCCGGGATCTGATTCCAGATAATTTCCAAGGTATTTCAGTTCTCCGGCCACCAGATCATACCACGTTTTGCCTTCCATCCTGAGAAAATATGACCGGTCATTACCTAGAGCGACTAGGGACAGCGACGTGTCCTCATGTTGAAAATAATTAAGATACATGGTGCCTGGCATTTCTTTGAAATGATCGAAATCGGCTGCGGAAAAGGAAAAAACATCCGGTTGGTTAAAATGCTCCCGGTGTTCCTTCTGAAGCCAGTAGAAGATACTGTCACTTAGCGCAATCCGGGCATCGGGATCTGATTCCTCACCCATTTCCCGCTCCAACCGTTCATAAGTGAGCCTGTATCTCAACTTCAGGCTCACCTCAGCCCTCTTTTCAGCAAATTCCTCGGCCAGCACCAGGGCTTTGGTTGACTCCATATACTGTAACGATCTGTTCAGATATTGCTCGTCGGCATATTGTGAATAAGCCTGATAACAGATTTTGATGGCTACATCGTAAAATTTCCGGTAAAAGCGGGCAAAATTCTGCCGGCCGGAGGGACTGACGATCTGTTCTCTTTTTGTCTGTAGAAATGGATCTGCTTCATCAATTAATTGGAGCGCCTCCCTCAGCAGCGAGAATTCCATTTTTTCCCGATATAAACCGAACAATTGTTGAAGATAGACGATGAAAAAATTAGCCTGGTCAAAGGGAGTTAAATCCCGTTGATTTAGAAATCCGGATTTGATTTGCCGGCAGATATCCAAAGCCGGACCGTTTTGACCTAAACGATGCAAGACAATCGATCGGGTTAACAGATGGAGTAAGGCATTGGATTCAGACTCTTCCTCCAGTGCCATGCGATCCAGCATTTGCAAGGCTTTTACCTGCTCACCGGATTCCAGGTATGATTTGGCCAGAAGGTTGTAAAGCCAATTTGCTTCACTGTCTGAAAACCGGTGTCTTTCCTGCTGTAGAATTGCCTGTTGCTTTTCAAAGAAATAAATAGCCGAATCCGTTTGGCCCAGTGCCTGATAGGCCTGACCTGCCTGGGAAAAGGTATAGTATGGGTCTGCAGACTTCTGGAAAATGGGACGAAGCAGCTTCAATGCTTCCTCGGGCAAAAAAACATCCCGGTACATTCCGGCCTGGGTATTCAGATAATAGTGCAGCCGGTTTTGTTGCAGTTTTTCGATATAGGGTCTTACCATAACCAGGCAGAGTCTGGTCCGTCCAAGATCACCAAGGAAGGCATTGACCCTTGCCATCAGATTGAGCGTACGAACCCAGTTACCGCCCTTTTCTCCGGGCCATTGATACTGTTTGGCACTGTCCAGATAACTGACAGACTCCTGTATTTGCCGGTCAAGAAAGAGTTTTTCGGCAATATGAAAATAGAGCCCATGAATTCTTGCATCATTGAGCGGGTAATATTTACGGTAATGAAACAGAGCTTTCTTAAAATGCTCAACGGCCTTCTTTAAATCGGTTTCATAAATATCCAGCCCGATAAAACCGTGCGTTCTTCCCAGCAAGGTATCATTCTGGAGTCCAAGATTATCATAAAACCTCAGCGAACGTTGGTAAAAATCAACTTTAAATGACGCAGGAAGTTGAGGGTGATGGCGGACTTGCAATACCAGCTCGTGTAATCCGTGCCAGTCTGCGTTGGCGGAATCGATTTTCCAGGCGCTGATCCAATGCTCAAATCCGGTGGATTGTGCACAAAGCGGCCCTGGCAATAGTAAGCCTGCTATCGCAAAAAACAAGCATATCCACAAGTATCTCATTCGTTGCCGTTACGCCATAAATCTTAATTTGGTGTGAGTTGGATCGTTGTTGTTTGTGGTTACAGGATAATGAGGAGTGATCGCCTGTTGAATATAGTCCAGATTTAAATCGACCCTTGATTCCAGTGAAAATGCCAGAGCAATCATCCGCGACATCCAGGCAGCAGCATAGGAAGTACCATAAATACTGCCCCATTGTCCCCGGGCAGCCAGGGTGACATTGTCTTCTCCAAAGTTGGATTCAAAACCAACACCGGGAGTACTCAGATTACCAGCCTGGTCCAGGCCAGCCACCGACATCAGGGTATCGACTTCCGAGTAAAAATTGGATGGCCAGTGCGGCTGGAGATCGTTGTCGAGGCCATCGTTTCCGGCAGAGCACACGATCGGTTTATCCAGCGATTTCAAAACTTTGTGCAATACCGGATGCGGATCTTTGGCATAGAATCCCTGACTGATATTGACCACCTGTACTGTATCCAGAACACTCCGGTTACTCAGGGCACAGATCATATCAAATACGGTCGCCGGCTGGTCATAGGATTGGACCATCGGACAAGCCACCGGAACCACGTAGTTGGGTTCCGAGATGATCTGTTCCAAGACCCTGGCATGGGTCGCCTGACCAGCACCGAGGGTTGCGGGGTTATTGAAATCACCCCGGTCAACCACCGCTACCTTCATGGCATAACCTGCTCCGACCTTTTTGCCATTAAGCGATAACCCAGCCAGATCCACTGCCAAATCTGAATACATCAGGGTATTTACGACGCCAACACCTTCATCACTGGAGCCCTGATTGCCTCCGTCACCTTCATCGGCAACGGTGATGGATTCAAGAACAAACGAGTGAAAATTCGCTCCGGTAGCACGAAACTCAATGAGCCAGAAACAGGGATTATACTTGCAAATTTGGACTCTGGTCAAATCGTTGATCGTCAGCGGTTTCAAATGGTCCTTCTGTCTGCTTTTGAGAAAATCATTGAGCGCCAGAACCAGGCATTGGATGGTGAGGCTTTCCCGAATCTCCTGCAATGGCAGGTCAGTTCCCGAATATACCATCGCACCAAGATTGCGGATACCTGGCAAAGGATGACCGGTATCAAATATGATCTGCCGGGGATGGATATAGCCGGCCACTGAATGATACTGAAAATCCCGGGGAATAAATCTGGTCTTCGACTGCGAAGTCGGATTTCTGACTACTTCAAAAGAACCTCTCTGCTCCCGGGAGGATATATTTATTGTCCTTCTGCTAGCGGAGTGTCTACCCTTAAATGACATGGTTTACAAGTTTGATTGTCCTTTAGTGGGAACCAGCGTGCAAAACGTTACCCACTCAGAAGAAAGATAACCAAAAAATTCCGGAAATGAAAAAGAGGTTTCGACATAGCCTGCCACAGGCTTCGGCAAGCTCAGCCTGACGGTAGAATGTCACCCTGAGCCTGTCGAAGGGTAGGGTTCGGCAAGCTCACCTTAAAACTGGAATGTCACCCTGAGCCTGCCGAAGGGTAGCTCGGGGTTTCGACAAAGTCTGCCCTGAGGGTTCGACAGGCACACCCTGATAATCGAAGGACTCAGCATGACGGTCGAAGGGTAGCTCGAGGGGCTGACAACAGAAGGTCACCCTGAG
>CAYRYD010000051.1:7911-42675 GCA_964428345.1 uncultured Saprospiraceae bacterium
GCCTCCATATGGGGTAAATAATGCATGTCCACTACGAATTCGGGGAAAAATCACTGATCGTTATTCTATTGCAATGAAAATGAATCCCGGACCAAAAAATTCACCCCTCCTTGTCCTTGTTTTCAAATTCCCGAAAAAGCAGTGGCCTCTTATTGAAAAGGAAATGGTGTCCCGGACATATCAATTCGTCCTTCCGGGATTAATTTTCAAATTTCCGGGAGAATTGATTGATCATCATTTTATTATAATAAAACTGATAAATAAATAATCCCAAGAAGGCTACCAGAAAAATACTGCTGCCCGCAAACAAGATTCCAATAACGCCCGCGGCCAAAATGAGCAGGCCAAAGATGCCGAGTTTTTTCTGCTTTTCTGCTTTGGGTGGATTTAAATGGGTTCCGGCAGGAATCATCATACCGGCAAAAAGCAAGGTACCCAACAGAAAACGAAAATAGCCGGTCAGGAAAAATCCCACCAGTGACAGCAGGGATAACAAAAGGCAAATACCCGTCAGTCCGGCCATTTTCTTCTCTCTTTTATCCAGTAGTAATTTTCCATAGCGATTCCGTGACAGCAGTAAATTCATCAGCGGATTCAAGACCCAGGACAGGAAAAAAGTGAGTGCAATCAAGATTACAGCCACATTCAATAGGACCTTCCAATAACCTTCCGACACGTTGGCAACCCCGCCAATCACCCGGGCAGTCAGGTAGGTACCGATGATGACTAGCCAGGCATTTTTACCGCTGAGTCTGGCCATAAATTTTTCATAGCGGTGGAATATGCGGTAAATCCAGAACCGGGATTTGAGGGCTTCCATCATACCGTGCCGGGCCAATGGATTGGTCGGCTGAATGGAAAGTGCCTGCGAAAAAATCCCCATTGCTTCATCGACCCGTCCTTCATTAAGCAACTGAAGTCCATGATTGGCAAGGGTCGTCGGATTTTCAGGATCAATATGCAACAATTCATTGATCGAGGCTCTTGCCTGATCGTAATTTCCAATGGTGTCACTGATCCGCACCTTGAGATTGAGAGCCTCCTTGTGCTCCGCTTCGAGCTGCAGGGCCTTGTCTATATACTCCAGGGCACTGTCGTAGTAATGCTGCAAATAGCGGATCCGACCCAACAGTATATAGGTATCGGCGCTCTCCGGATCCTGGTGTATCAAAAACCTGGCTTTGACTTCCGCATCGTGATAGCGGTCATCGGCAATATCAATTTCGGTCAGCAGTCTTATCACATGTGGTTGCTCCGGGTTATCGCTGTACAGCATTTCAGCTGCCTGACGGGCCTCCGGCAGTTGATTGGAGAGGTAGAAAGCAAAAGCCAGCAGATACCTGGCATGATCGTCGTCAGGGTATTCGGCAAGGTGAGTCTGTAGACGGCGGATCGCCTCGTCCGACTTATTATGGCGGAGCAGGGCTTCAACCTGGAGGTGAACAGGATGGATCATAGATCTTTGTGCTTCTTAAGGTAGTCGGCAATGGCATCATACTGCCCCGACTGATTGGCAAAGGTCGCATAATTCTTTGCGGTTGCAAACCAATCAACCGTTGAAGCCCTGTGCCGGCTGATGGCTTTCTGCAGCAATTCGGTGGTCAACGGCAGAGGCGTACCGGTTTGGAGGGATGCCTCCAGCACCGATTCGATGGCCATGTCGATGATCGCCTCGAGATCCGCTCCGCTATAATGAGGAGTTAACCTGGCCAACTTCTGATAGTCCATGTTTTCTTTAGGTTTCCCGGCCAACTTGAGTTTCAGTATTTCCACCCGGTTGTCGAAATCGGGCGGTGGTACAAAGATGATACGGTCAAAACGTCCGGGTCTCCGGAAAGCCGGATCGAGATGCCAGGGTACATTGGTGGCCCCGATGATGAGGATCCCCTCATTGCTGGCGTCTACCCCATCTAACTCGGCCAGAAATTGATTGATGACATTCTTTCCCGCTGATTGCCGCAAATCCGATCGTTTAGCCCCCAACGCATCGATTTCATCAAAAAACAGCACACAGGGGGCGTTGTCTCTGGCTTCCTCAAAGACGGCATTCAATTGCTTCTCACTGCTCCCGATCCACATATCCAGGATGTCATTGAGGGTCACGTTTATAAACCCTGCATTGATTTCTCCGGCAGTCGCCCGGGCCAGAAAGGTTTTTCCGCATCCGGGAGGTCCATAGAGCAGGATACCGCCACCTACTTTCTTACCATACGCAGCATAAAGCGAGGCATGTTCCAGGGGTTTTATGATCTTCAGATCTATTTCCCGTTTGATATCCTCCAATCCTCCAACATCTTTAAAGGTCACCTTGGGTTTTTCCAGGTAATGGTCCGTATCATCGTCAAATGCATTGGAAGTACCTGACAGACGGAATGCACTGTCCAGGGTCTCATCGGTCATGGACGGATTGATCAGCAGGACCTCTTCATAGAGGTCGCGGGCTTTACGGAAATTTTCCTCTGCGAAATAGGCTTTGCTCAAAACGAGCTTGGTAGCCGGACTGATGTCGGTCTGATCCAGCAGATCCTCTCCCAGCACAATGGCAGCCGAGTTTTTACCCTGACGGAAGAAAACTTCTACCAGGATCTCCCGGGCTTCCCTGTTCTGCTTGTCCTGCTCCATTACAATCTCAAGATGCTGCTCAGCTTCAGGCAGATATTGATCGTATGGACGCATCTTCCGGATGAGCAACATCCTCAGATAGGTGTTGTCCGGTGATGCCTCTATCGCCTTCTTCAGGTCTTCAATCTCCTGGTTCATAAATTCATCAATTCAATAGGAAATGTATATAACGCTATCCAGCCGCAAAATACCCAATACCAGCGAAAAGGTAGGAGAATTCGCCTACCTTTATCCGCATGATAAAGCCAGTGGAGCCAAGGATCATCAGCGTTGACTGGGGCACTTCCCGCCTTCGTATTTATCTGGTTAATGTTAACTCTGGGCAAATTGTCCGGCATTCCTCATCCGATATGGGGATCAAATTCCTATACAACCAATGGCAGGAAAGTGGGGAAGACCGGCTGGCCTTTTACCTTCGTCAGCTATTACCAGCCATCCATGCATGGGGAGATGCGGCATCCGTAGACATCCCGGTCTTCATCTCCGGAATGGCCTCTTCCACCATAGGTATGTGCACCTTACCCTATGCAACCCTTCCATTTCATTGCAACGGTACCGGACTACATGTTGAAAAGACAAGGTCGCCCCTATTGTCTCATCCGGTATGGGTGGTTTCCGGTGTTCGATCTGATGATGACGTCATGCGGGGCGAAGAAACCCAATTGATTGGTTTACACCAGGAAGACAGCGACAGTAAAAAGATCTACATTCTACCAGGTACTCACAGCAAACACATTGATATCACCAATAACCAGGTCACCGGTTTTCACACCTATTTAACCGGTGAATTATTCGACATCCTGACCCAATATTCCATTCTCCGGGAATCAATCCGTAAAGCACCTTTCGACGATACCGGGCGATTGGCATTTATTTCCGGTGTAAAACAATCCCTTCATCACCAGTTTTTAAATGATCTCTTTAAAATCAGGACACATGACCTATTTAGTTTGCGCTCCAAACCGGAAAATTATTATTTTCTGAGCGGACTGTTAATCGGCCAGGAGATGATGCATTTGAAAGAAAAAACCGGTGACCGGATCATACTGGCGGCTTCGGGAGATCTGGCCAACCTTTACCGGTTAACCATGGAAGTATTCAGAATTCAGATGGACATCATATCCCCGGAAAAAGTTGATCATGCTTTGGTCAACGGGCACATTAGATTATGGAAATTAATCAATTCAGAAAAGCAGTAAAATAACGGTATCCGCATCCATGAAAAGAGCATTTAACCAGGAATCCTTCAATAAAATGCCCGTGGTTGGCATCCTTCGCAATTATTCAATGGAAGAAATTCAATTTATTGCACCTCCTTTTTACAAAGCCGGGCTGACCACCCTGGAAGTCACGATGAACTCTCCGGATGCGATCGATGCCATCCACTATTTAAATGAAGCTTACCCGCAATTAAATATTGGAGCCGGAACCGTCTGTACGCTTACTGATCTTGAACAAGCCGAAGCTGCCGGAGCCAGCTTTATTGTTTCTCCCATTCTCGATATCCGGCTGATTCATGCGGCCATAGAAAAAGGACTCGCTGTTTTTCCCGGCGCTTTTAGTCCTACCGAAATCTATCAGGCCTGGCAGGCCGGAGCCACCGCCGTAAAAATATTTCCCGCTACGGTGTTCGGTCCCGGTTATATTAAAGAAATAAAAGCCCCTCTCACTGAAATAAAGCTTCTCCCTACCGGAGGAATTTCCAAAGAAAACATCCGGGAATATTTTGCGGCCGGTGCATTTGGTGTCGGTATGGGAAGTTCGTTGTTTAGTAAGACCCATTTGGAAAACCGGAATGCAGAAAGGTTGTATGAGGGTTTCATAGAGATTGTCAGATCAGTAAGCCCAAAGGGATGGCTGAGCTGACGTTCTCTTCCTCACAAGCCGGGCTCTGCAATCTTTGCAAGCTTATAAGGAGTACGATGAAGGAGGACGGGAAATGGCTTTTCACCTGACACTCCCTGGTTAGCCGGTCGATAGATATCGGTGGCTAGTAAGATGCCGTCAGCGGCCTGGATCATTACATTTTTCTCGACCACCACATCAACCACCAATACCTGACCATTGATCTGAACAACGGTATAAATGGTATCCCACCACATCAACCACCCTGTTCTCCGTCGTTTATCGTCTTTGAAAAATCGGCAAACAGACGACAAAAAATCGAATGGACAACATGCTTCCCGCCCTACTTCTTTCCATCACCTGGCTTTAATTACACAACCTAATAGTAATTCGTCTTGAATCAAAATATCACCCCGAAGGGTGAGACAGCACTTCCCACTGTCCTTTACATTTGAACAAACCAGGAACACCATGACATTCTGCTCACGCTTCGAGTGAGATCAAATAAACAATTGTCAGGTAGTAGTGGATGATGATCGACATCGATCCAAAAAAATAGAAAAATCAAATCATGCAAAACAAATCTTACTTAATTCTTGCACTTTTATCCTGCTTTGTCACCGCAATATTCGGCCAAAATCTTCTGGAGGTTTCCGGAAACGGAATTTTTACATCGCCTTCGAGCACAAATGTTGATATTCTTAATATCAATAACAACACCAATACTCAGATTCGATTTGGAGATAACAACACCATTAAGTCATCGGCCGGATTCCATGGAACCAATGATGTCTTTAAGATATCCATGGACAATATTCTAGACCGAAATGATGTGACCATATCGCAAAGCGGCAACCTGGGCATCAACACACTTCCTTCCAATCACAAATTCTTGATTTTACACAATTCAACCTCTGGCACAAATGGATCAGCCCATCTCACTTTGCGTGAGAATGGTGACACCGATTTTGCGCGCCTGCGCTTCGAAAATACCGGCGACGACGGCCTCTGGACCATAGCCGGCCGGGCTACCGGGGGTAATGCCAATCTGAATTTTTTCCATCACGACGGTACTAATTTTGCCAATATTTTATCGATTGATGGAGATAATTCCTACGTAGGCATCCTGACCACCGATCCGGAAGGTTATCTCCACATCCGCCAGGAAACTGCCGGAGTCCATGCTTTGCTGCTCGAAAACGATGCTGGCAGTGGTGGGGAGAAATGGGCTTTCCAGGTAGGCACAGATGATCTGGAAGTTTATCTCAACGACTTTCATATTGGAAGTTTCAACGCCACTACCGGGGCCTACTCTTTCTTTGGCCCACCACCAAGTGCTCAATTTTCACAGCCGGCTCCTTCCGGCATCCTGGAAAAAATCGCAAAACTTCAACCAAAGTCTTATGCCCGTTCCACCAATCAACCAGCCAGACTATGGATCGATCCCCATGAGGTCGAAAAAATAGATCCTCAATGGGTGGTCCGATCCGAAGACGGAATGCAGGTTGGATTCAATCAACAGACTCTCACGGTGGTGTCCATTCAGTCCATCCAGGAACAACAGGTGATTATTCAAAGACAACAGGAAGAAATCAGCCGAATGGAAAAAGAGGGCCTGGAATTGAAAGAGATGCTGGAAGAACTGGAAATAAAGTTAAAGACAGCGACCATTAAAAAAGAGGATTGATCGGCAAATCTCCTGCCCATTTTCACATTTAATAATTTGATGTTAAAAATGAAAAATATACTGACGGGATTTATTTCCACATTTATCCTGACGCCAGCCATCTATGGTCAATTTCTCTTACAAGTCGATGGATCCGGAATATTGACCAGTGCATCCGGCACCAGACTGGATATTCTCAACACCAACGACAATACAAACAGTCCGCTCCGCTTCGGGGATAATAACAGCCTTAAAGCTTCAATGGGTTTTAACGGTAATAACGATTTGTTTGTCATTGCAATGTCCAACACCCTGGGAACTGAACATTTTACCTTGTCGCAAACCGGACTACTGGGTATCAACACCTTACCGGAAAGTCACCGGATGCTTATCCTGCACAACTCTACTTCGGGTACCAGCGGGTCCGGACATCTGAGCCTTCGGGAAGATCCCAATGATTTTTCCCGTTTACGATTTGAAAACAGTAGTGTCAACGATCACTTCACCATCAATGCCCGGGCCAATGAAGGATCGGCCCAGATGAACTTTGCTTTCATGAAAGGAATCACAAATACGAATATTCTGACCCTGGACGGTGAACAATTCCAGGTCGGAATTCTTACCCAAGCGCCGGAAGCTTATCTGCACATTGCTCAACCCGGCCCAGTGATTGACCAGATCGTCTTTGAAAATGATGCCTCCGGAGGGGGTGACCGGGTCGACTGGAGACTAGGTAGTGACGACATCCTGATTTACTTTAACGAGGGGCTGAGAGCAGCGTTTGATGCAGCGGATGGAAGTCTGAACAATTTCCCTTTACCACCACCACCCTCTGCAGGACCAATCCCAAATGCAAAAGAAATTATTAAACAATTTAATTCCCTCCAGCCGGTACAGTTAAAATTCGTAAAATCCGGCCATACCATGCTGGCATTGAATCCGGATGATGTCGAATCGGCAAATGCAGATTGGGTTTTTTATTCTGAAGATAAGACAAAAAAAGGTGTCAACTACCAACTTCTCTCTACCCTCGCTCTCAAGGCGATCGCAGTGCAGCAATCTGCCATTGCACAAAACCAGGAGAAAATAAATAATTTACGGACAAGTCGAAATGATTTAAAAGCCCGGTTAGAAATCCTGGAAAGGGAGATCAATGTGCTCCCAAAATGACGTTATTTTAATTGCAATTAATTTTGGAAATTACGAACTGCACCAATTCACCAGGATGAATTTAAGAATTCCCTTGATTAGTTGATCTCTAATGCAGAGGTAGTTCTCAATCCCAACTGCTAATCCGGATTTTCTAGCTAAATTTCGTACGGATCGAAAGCCCGGATTCCGTATCATCCAAATGAATCAAGACAAGATCAAATATCCCCTAACCGTATTCATCATCGGGGTTTTGCTTGTCGTGACGGGATACAGTCGAGTTGCCAGCTACGATCTCTGGGCTGAGGACGGTACCCACTTCCTGGGACAATATCTGCAAAATGGATTGGCCAGTCTCTTTCAACCACTCGCAGGTTATTATCACACAATGCCGCGATTGATCACCCTGATCAGTTTTAGCCTGAGCATAACTTATTACCCCCTGATTGTCACGTTGATCTGTATCCTGATCACCGCACTCATCTTTGCTCTTCCGGTTCTGGACCGCTATGAATACCTCTTTGGGAATCTTTGGTATCGCTTTACCCTTTGCCTGACCTTGTGCTTCTTACCCGGATTAAATGAAATCCTGGGAAATCTGGCCAATCTCCATTGGATCCTGTTTCTGGGTATTGTTCTGGTCAGTCTGGGTGATACCAGTCGCTCACTAACCCTGGGAGACCTTGTCCTGGTTACCCTGGGGGTGTTTTCCGAAAGTGTCACCCTGGTCATCCTGCCTTTCTTTGCCATCAGGTGGTGGTGGCGATATAGTTCCATTCCCCGCAAAAGGATCACGGTCGAAGTTTATTGCCTCACCATAATCCTTTTCAGCAGCTGGCTGAACTCACAGGTGATTTCGACTACCCCGGTACCGGTTCATTCCGATGTGGTAACGACCATAAATGTTTATACCTCCAGCCTCTGGAAACTTCAGATCCTGCAACCCATTTTCAGTGAAGTCAGCCGGCCAGCGTTCCAGCTTCCGAATCTCACGGGATATTTGATCTGGGCCGGAATCCTGGGATTAACCTTCTATAGCCTGGTCCATAAACATCTTCAAGGTATTTACATTGGGACGCTATTGCTCCTGACACCCTTATTCCTGACCATGATTTCAGTATTTCGTTACTCCATATTTTTTGAAGGAAATGTCTTCCCGAACGAAATGTGGAACTGGCAATTCCGCTATGCCTTCATTACCTCGGCAGGTGGGGAGCTGGTATTCTTTGCCTTATTAGCCCTCATGAAGCAAGGGCAGATTAAGGTGATCGTTTTGTTGGCTTCCATCTTATTTTCCCTGCAATTTGAATCCTATCGTTTTCTAAAATCTTCCTACGGTTCGGAACATCTCTGGCCTGTGTATCATCAGGCCGTCAGGAATTATTACGAGGGAAAGGCGGATACGCTATCGGTACCGATTTATCCGGACGGATGGATCATCAGGGCTAAACGGTGACCTGCCATGCTTTCGTAGGTGTAGCAATTGTCAGTGACTGGTACCAACATTTCGAACATTTTACCCATCTTTATGTCCACACCTGCTAGCACAAGACCAAACGATTTACTTATTGATTCACTATTCCCTGATCTGATCAGCACTGATGGAGCATAATCACTTTTTAACGCACCCTAAGAAACTTCTACTGTTATTCCTTTTACCGCTGGCTTTGTCCTGCCGTCAATCACAGCCGGCAACCAACCTTACCCCCCCGGAAGAAAACCGATTTACCACCACCATTGTGACCCAACCGGGCGACCTGGATGAACCGATGGCTTTTGCTTTCCTCGACCACAACCGGATGTTGGTAGTCGAGCGTAAAGGAGGAGTCAAATTGTTTGATACCGACTCCCGGATCATGAAAACGGTCACTACTATACCGGTCAACACGAAATATACCAACGCGGAAGGTGAAAGCCGGGAAGCGGAAGAAGGTTTGATGGGCGTCATCGCCGACCCCAATTTCGAAAACAACCGCTGGGTCTACTTGTTTTATGCCGACCCGGATACTCCCAAACATGTACTGGCGCGCTGGGAGATGGCCGGTGACTCGCTAATCGCAGCCTCTAAGAACACAGTGCTCGAATTTCCCACCCAAAGGGAGCTTTGCTGTCATACCGGAGGTGGTATGGTATTCGACCGTGATGGCAATCTTTATCTGACCACCGGTAACAATACCGCCAATCCGCCACAGGGAACATCCAACCTGGATGAGCGCCCGGGCCAAAAAAATCACGATGACCAACGCACGTCGGGTAACACCAACGACCTGCGTGGTAAGATCCTGCGCATTCATCCGGAACCAGACGGCAGCTATACCATTCCGGAAGGCAATCTCTTTCCACCCGGAACCGAAAAAACCCGCCCCGAAATTTATACCATGGGGCACCGCAATCCCTGGAGGGTATCGATCGACCATAAAACCGGTTATATCTATTGGGGAGAGGTCGGACCAGATGCCTCGAAAGATTCAACCATTGGACCCCGCGGATATGACGAATTCAACCAGGCGCGTTCCGCTGGTTTTTACGGTTGGCCGTACTTTATCGCCGACAATAAACCTTATGCGGATTATGACTATACCACCGAAACGGTTGGTCCGCTCTTTGATACGGCCAATGTAATAAACGACTCACCGAATAATACCGGGTTACGTAAACTCCCTTCACCGCGGAAAGCTTTTATCTGGTATCCTTATGCCAATTCGGATGAATTTCCCCAGGTCGGAAGTTCCGGCCGGAGCGCTACCGGAGGTCCGGTATTCCGGATGGCGGACTTTCCCGAAGCAGCCAGGCGTTTTCCCGCCTATTACGAAGGCAAGTGGCTGATCGTCGAATTTATGAGGGGATGGATCATGTCAGTCTCTATGGATGACGAAGGCAATTACCAAAGGATGGAGCGTTTCTTACCGGATGAAGACTTCATGAGTGCCATCGACATCAAATTCAGTCCGGAAGGTGATCTCTATGTATTGGAATACGGCTCGGCCTGGTTTCGCGGTAACATCAACGCCCAGATAAAACGCATCGAGTATAACGGAGGCAACCGCACCCCAGTGGTCAAAGCAAGTGCCGACAAAATAGCAGGTGCACTGCCGTTTACGGTCCGGCTCTCATCAGAAGGCAGCATGGATTACGATCAGGACAAATTAAAATACACCTGGACGGTCCAGTCAGACAACGGATACCGGCGGGAGTTTACCGACCATCATCCTCAACTCACGCTGGATAAAGAAGGCCTCTACCAGGTCACGCTGGCCGTTACCGACGACCAGGGAGCAAGCAATACGCAGTCATTCGAGATTTCAGCCGGCAACGAACCACCGGTCGTGGATTTGCAGATTACCCAAGGCAATGAATCCTTCTTTTTCCCGGATGCGCAGATTGCTTATAAAATCTCAGTCACAGACAAGGAAGACGGCAGCCTGACCAACGGGGAAATCGATCAGCAATCGGTAGCTGTCAATTTTGACTATGCCCCGGAAGGTTTTGACCCGATTGAAATAGCGCAGAATCACCGGGCAACCGACGAATGGACGTCATTCTCCAAAGGAGCGGTACTAATAGGACAAAACGATTGCCGATCCTGTCACCTCATCGATAAAAAATCGGTTGGTCCAAGCTATCTGGATATTGCTGCACGCTACAAAAATAACCGGGATGATCAACAGAAAATTGCGCGTAAGATTATCACCGGTGGTACCGGAGTCTGGGGCGAACATGCCATGAGTGCCCACCCGCAGTTATCGGAGGAAGATGCCCAGCTAATGGTCAGCTATATCATGGGGCTGAACGATCAGGGCCCTGCTCCCAAAACTCAACCGCCTGCGGGTACCATAGTGACCCGGGTACCGGTAGGTGATAACGGAAAGGGAGGTTACCTGTTACGGGCTGCTTATACCGACCATGGCCATGGAAAAATCGGTCCGCTGTCATCCGAAAAAATAATCGGTTTGCGCAATCCAGTGGTCGATCCGGAAAAAGCGGATCTCAGCCAGGGCACCCGGCTAATGACTACTCCCTCCCGTTCCTTTAGCATGATAGGTGATCAGGCCTATCTTGCCTACCGCGACCTGGATCTGAAGGGAATTGCCCAGATTGAGTTTCTGGTTCAGGCTCCACCCCGGGTAGGCGCGAGCGGTTGTGTGATCGAAGTACGACTGGATCGTCCGGATGGAGCACTGATAGGAAAGACGGATCAGATACTGCCAAAAGAAGTAGATCGCCGGGCAATCATCCGAAAGTTGCGCGAAGATCAGGCCAAAGCCGGTAAACCGGATGCTCCGATCGACTTTAGCCTGGTGGCGCGGATGGCAGCCATTCAGGCTAAAGCACCACTGATGGCTACCCCGGGAAAGCACGATGTTTATTTTGTGTTTCGTAATCCGGAAGCCCGGGAAGGCCAGGTATTGGTACAAATGCAATCCATCCGGTTTGAGCGGATGCAGGAAAATCTTTAATCTAAAATCAGAAAGATCGTGTGATTGCTGACAACTGGGATCCCTCTGGAAATATTGGCAATTGCGGTAATACCCCAAACAAGTTGACATCCAAATCAAATAGTGAGAGGTCCTGAATCCCGCTACAGGTCCTGATCAGGCCCGTACTGCCTGTCTTGCCAGCAATTTCCAGATCCCATTGACTCTGGTCCAGATCAGGAGATTCTTCAGCTCTACAGCATTACGGTTACCATTGGTCAAAACCTCTCCAAGAAAGGTTTGACGTACCCAGGCTACATCTTCCTTGATCGTTATCTCCTGGTCTTTAAACTCTATTGATGCAAAATCTACCTTTTTACTGACCAGGTTGTTGATAAAGGTTTTGCGGTCTTCGGTCATTCCACTGGAATGGCCGTAGGTCAGCTCCTCACAGGTTAAATTGTATAGGGCCAGTGAATCGCCGCTAAGCATGGCTTTTCGCAGTGCCTGGACCGACAGTTCCACCCCCTGCATGTCAAGATCTAACGACCGCAGGTACTGCAGATGCATCGGCAGTTGCACCATGGCCCGTGCGGACTCGTCTTCAATCAGGTGGTATTTGACTCCGGTCTCCCTGGCCGCTTTCATCACTTCGGCGATATTGACATCGCCCTGCCCAAGTACGACATTTCGTTCGCGGTCCTGGCGGCCATTGGGATTATCAACGGAACCAATCATCCGGTCCTTTAGGTGGGTGAGTGGAAACCGGCCGGGATATTTTCTCAAAATCGCCGCCGGGTCCTGGCCGGGATTCCGAATCCAGAAGACATCCATCTGGAAGTTGACATACCGTGAATCGGTTTTTTCCATCAGGTAGTCAAACATGGTCCCCGGACCATCATAGGGCCGAAATTCATAACCATGCGGGTGATACACCAGAGAGATACCGGCATCGGCAAATTGTCTACCAGCCTGGTTGAATACTGAAACTGCTTTTTCCATATCGGCAAAAGTAAAATCATCGCCCCGATGCGGGATCCAGTAACACACTGCGTATTCCGCTTCGTAAAATTTCAAGTTATCGATCACTTTCTTAATACTGTCGGGTTCTTCCAACCTTTCAAAGTTGACACCGCTGGCTACTACATCAAATCCGTGTTTGTCAAGCAACTTTTTATAGTCTTCCCGGCTCATGGTGCGCGAGCCTGCTCCCTCGATATGCCGGATACCCAGCTCCTTAAGCCGGATCAGACCTTCTTCAACATCTTCCTGCATCAGGTGCCGGGCGGCACCCATGATGATACCGATCTCCTGACCTATAGCCATCCCACAACCCAGGGAAATCATCAATAATAGGGTCAGCATTGTTTTCATAAGATCATCTTTTTGGTTATCTAATACTAAGTTAAGGGATTGGAGGTGTTGCTATGGGGTCAATGAATTCATATTTACATTCAGGTAGAATACGGAAAAATTCCTTTTTCCAAAAGGTCTTCCAGGATGTTTGTCTTGCCTGGTTGTGAAAGAAGATCCCCGCTAATGGTACCTCTGGCACCTTCCAAACTCACCATGGCATCAACTCAATCCTCCGGAAAAATATCTCCGCCCCTTCCGACTGAATCTGAATTCGTCCTTTGACCGGCCGGACGTGAAACGCCTGGTTGACTACTACACCATTCAGTATGGCGGTCAGACTATCACCCATGGCAATACATTCGAGGGTATTCCAATCACCCGCTGGTTTTTCTACATCCAGATTACCCCGGAAACCCAGGGTATCTTTCCAGCCTGGATCACGTCCGTACCAGTTGATGCGGCCACTCTGGATGGTCACAGCTTTACCGTCCGGCTGAAAGACAGGCGAAGATCCATGCATATGGTCTCCCACCAGACAGGTAATGGAGTATTTGGGACTCTGATCGCCAACCACCAGAAAGTCGCCGGTACCTCCTTCAATGATCTGACATTCAATGCTGTACATCCAGATGCCACCGTGATCGCCATCTGATCCCACCGAATGCAGCAGTATGCCACTATCCCGGGCCCGGTCCTTGCGGGGTTCATAGGTTTGATCACCCCAACGAAACTCAGTGATGAGATGGTAGTTTTCAAATTCCTCCCTGGTGGTAATACATCCCCACTCTTCACCGGAAATGCGCAAAACACCATCCGTAACTGTAAAAACCCGTTTAGGATCATTGTCCCTTCCCCGGTCTTTAAGAAAGGTGTACCACCCATCCAGATCTTTCTGGTTAAATAGTGAGTGGGTTTTCTTGGATTTTGCTGGCTCACCACCACAGGAAAGCACCAACATCCCGGTCAGTAAACCGATCACCATTATATTGAGATTTCGATTCATGGTTGCCAACTACTTGAGTTCGTTCATTAATTTTAGTAGTGTATCAATGACTTTGGGAGCCGCATCGACTTCCAGATAACTCGACCGGGCCCGCCAGGTTTCATATCCTCCAAGGATATGCTGGGCCGGCGTAGGCAGATAACCATGATATGCATTGGCGAGGGAAATAGTAAACATGTCCGAAAAAAGACTCTTGTCTTTTAACTCCAGACCAATCTCCGCGAACGGCTCACACGGGATAGCCGCGATCGCCAGTGAACCAATCCGGAGTACCTGCAAGATGACAGACTGTTCAGGCGGATAATCTTTCATAAACAGCGTTTCCCGGGCGTAGATTTCCTCAAGGGTCTTCATCTCCCTGTCTCCAGCCTGAGCCACGACCGCCTGCGCTCTTTGCACTTCGTCGGCGGTGGGTCTCCGCACCCCCAACCTTATCTCCTCACGCCTTGCTGCCAGGGGTACCCAGTCCTGGTATTCCATAGTTTGAATGACTCTGACCGCCTCAGCTGCCAGCCGGTTTGCCACATAATCCATCTGGACATAAGGTTTGGTAGCCTGGGAGAATCGTCCTGAAAAATCGATATTATTGATATCACCACTGGTACCATTTGACATAATGCCGACAAAAGGAATTTTCTGATTACTGGCGTTCAGGAGCTGTTCCATTCTCCGGGCAAATACGGCAAAATAATCCGCCGATACGTCGCCGGCAGGAACAAAGCCCACATAGTGTAGTGAGTAGTTGGCCAGTAATCCGATATACTCACCTTCAACCGACCGGAGCACCACCACCGGTAACTCCGGATCAACCGGACCGGTGGGTTCCATAAGATTCGGATTCTTAATCCCGGGGTTCATCTTGACCTGATCCTGTCCACCGAAGGGATTGGGTAAAGCTGTTCCGGGCCTCATCTTCCAACGCCTGCAAAACACCTGATTGGGTTCCTCTCCAAAACCCCATCCGATCCGGGCAGGCTGAAGATTGGCGTGTGCCCGGATTATAGCGTCAGCTATCCGGTCACTTATGAATTTCAGGTAGTCGGGATCCGGGTCGCTCTGAAAGACCGCACAGGCGGTACCGGCAGAGTGAGTATGGGTCGCTGAGATCATTATGTTCTCAACGGGTATACCAGTATGGTCATGGGCTCTTTGTTTGGCCTGATCGGCGGTTTCCCGCATCAGCAAACACAAATCAGCCACTACTATCGCCAGTTTATGCTGACCATCATCAAGCACAATGCAACGGGCATGGGTTTCATCGTGAATGTTGCTGATGATCACGTCCTGAAAATATCCGTTGGTCGAAGTACCGATTACCGGAGTAATATTGCTCATCGAAGAACCAGCACGGAATAATCGCGATTCCTGGCCTTGTGTCTGGTTAATCAACAGAAGTGCCAGGTAAAAAGATGAGAAAACCGAAATCACTGGTGTTCTACCGAAAAAATGTCGCATACTGTGGTTTTTAAAACTTCAAATGGATCCACTTCAAGATTCATTGTGGACGGTCCCCCGATCGCAGAAAGGTAATTAAATCCCGGATATCTTCGTTCGTCATCATCTGTTCCAGACCATCAGGCATCAGTGACCGTCCCATGGTGGTCAGAGAGCGGATACTCGTGCGTGAAAGGACGATGTCCTCACCTGTCGAGGTCCTTAGAGTCAGGCTGTGGTCCGTCTCCGAACCTATCAAACCAATGAGGGTTTCTCCCGAGCTGGTCTCAATGGTCATAGCCTGATAGGCAGGATAAACCTCATAGTTGGGTACTAAAGTGTGGAGTAACAATGCATCGGAAGGCTGATTTTTTACACCGGTAAGATCCGGACCAACCCGGCCTCCTACCCCGCTGTACGAATGACAGCTCGCACAAACCCGCTTAAATACCTGCCGGCCGGCATTAGAATCTCCAGAGTTTCTCACGATCTCCCTGTACGACTGGTAAACCTGCATCCGGTTACCGCTTTCGAGGTCATGAAATAGTCGCTTGCTTTGTTCCCGGATATCACTGCTCTTATGGTTGAGCAGCCGTTCCCGGTCAGAGGATCCGATCTCTCCGGCGGTAATTGTCCCGTCCCCGATCGCTTTAAACAACATTGGAAGGTAATCCGGCTGAGCGATCAGCCGGGAAACAACCATCGACCGTACCTGTGGAGTATAAGTTTTCCAAAACTCTCTGGAGGTTAGAATCCCTGCTCCAGATATTTCACCCTGCCGGGTGAGGGATTTGACGACCTCCATCTGCAATTCCGGATGTTGATGCAACCTCAATAGTTCCTTCAATACCGGAAAACTTTGTCCGGGTGGAATATGCCCCAGGAGTGCAATGGCATCCTTCCTCCGGTCTGCCCCTATCTTTTCATCAGCGGCGAGTTCGATCACCTCCAGGACAAAGCGGGTCAAAGCCGACCTTTCTTCTTCTGATTTATTGCCTACCGGAATGGATAACCATCGATATTTTCGATTCATCAGGTCAGGATCTGTTCTGACGCCCATACCTTCTGCCAATCCCAGGGCTGCACCGATTCGCCAACCACCCCGATCCCTGGCATGCAGGATTTCCTGCAGCAACGAGGCACAACCGGCAATTGAAGCTCCGTTGCCAAACATTTTTCCCAGATCCATCAGCACCAGGGTAAAAGCTGTGGAATCCCGGGGTTGGGTCTTCAGAATAGCAGTGAGAAACTCAGTCATCCGGTCACCAATACCACTGAGAACAGCTGCTCTCGACCAGGGATCCGCTCCGTCCTTCAAAGCGATCTCTGCCAATGCGCGGATGACATTTTCTCCTGGCCAGAAACCCAGTTCGAGACCGGTCACGAAT
The DNA here is from genome assembly GCA_964428345.1 of uncultured Saprospiraceae bacterium. Classification (GTDB taxonomy): domain Bacteria; phylum Bacteroidota; class Bacteroidia; order Chitinophagales; family Saprospiraceae; genus JABDMH01. The sequence continues at coordinate 24,790 of CAYRYD010000051.1, forward strand.
CGCACCCGCATGTCCGGATCGGCACTGAGGGCAAGGATCAAAGCTTTGGAAGTGTCATCCAGTGGGGGCATGGCTGCGAGATGAACTGCTTGCTCCCGGACCGGCGCAGTCTGGTCCCGTAGAGCTGTCAGGACAGTTTTACTATCCAGCCCCTTCATACAATGTAGAAGCCAGAGGGCCCGCACCCGGGTTTCCGGCAATGCAGCATGCAAAACCAGATCCTTCAGCGGTGAAATAACGGATGAGTCCTTACGTTCCAGCAATATCCGGTGGGCCAACGACCGTTCCCATTCAAGGGACGAGGCCAACAATTCACAGAATGTACGGCTGGAAGATGCATCGGTGATCCTGGATCGATCGGATCGCTCCGTGTAGTCCCCGGCAATCACCCGGTAAATTCGACCCATGTCCCTGCCACTTTCGAAATCCAGATTTCCCCGCATTTCCTCTGGAATGTAGGTAGGGTGGTCGATCACTTTGCGATGCATATCTGCAATAAACAGACCCCCGTCAGGGCCATGAGCCAAAAAAACCGGCCTGAACCATTCATCTTTTGAGGCCAGGAACTCTTGTCCATCCACCGCCAGAGCTGACTGAAAACTGACACCGTCGGCATGTATGATCTGTCGCTGGACCAGATTCTGAGCCGATTCGCAGATAAAGACATTTCCCTGATGATCCGCACCCAGCGCCTGATCGGCATAGATCAGCAAGCCACTGGCCGAAGTAAAAGTTCCCTGATGTGAACGACCGATGAGTTTTGGAATGTAATCAGCAGTAGTGGCAGCATCACTGATCGGATATACCACGGCTTCTTCCTGTACCGGCGACGCATTCTTTATCGTTTCTGTAAACAACAGATAGGGGTTGCGGGCGAGATGTTCCGGTTCAATCACGATATGTTGCACCGGGTGGCGGTTAGAACAGCCAAACCGGCGTCCAAAAGGGTCGATCGTCAAACCAAACTGGCTTTTACCTCCGGTCACCTCAAATTCGTATGTATCCGGATGAAAGCGGCCATCACCAGTTTGATAAGAGACTTTCGGACGTTCCGGGTGCTCAGGCGAAATGATGTCTCCCCCATTCAGGCCACCGGTGACATAAACCAATCCATCAAGACCCAGGGTCGGGTGACTCATCCGGATCTGGGCAGTCTGGGTGTCATAAAACCCGGTCAGTACCACCTTCCGGATATCGGCGACACCGTCGGAATTGGTATCCTTAAGATAGTAGATATCGGGTGCACAAGTCACAAAGACCCCTCCCTTCCAGGCCATGATTCCATTGGGATACGTTAATTCTCCGGCATAATCCGTGCGTGTATCGTATGCACCATCACCATCGGTATCCTCAATACGGGCAATCCTCCCCTCTTTCCTGGCAGGTATACCTCCTTCAGCAGGATCAGGGTAACCCCGGTTTTCAACCACGTACATGGCGCCATCAGCATCAAAGCAAAAAGCCACCGGATCGATGACAACCGGTTCAGAAGCCACCAACTCCAACTGCATTCCGGCTTCGATCTGAAAATCCTTCACCCCTACCCCCGACATGCCTGATTGCTGCTCCGGGTGGCAAGCCAAAAGCAATAAAAGACTAACCAGAATGGCAAGCAGTTCATGACCAATGATCAGGTGGCTTCGTTTTAGGTTGTCAGGCATTCAAAACGGCAGTTTGTGTGATAAATATACCCCCATAATTGAGACTGGCGTTCATTTTCTAATTGCCTGGTTTAGGTCCTTCAGCGGTCCTGGTGACTCCTGCATTCATAAGTATGTACCTTTATGGGTGCGTTTCTCCATCACATCGAACGGAGTATAATGTTAAACCAGTCTAAACGAACGATGCTACAATGTTGTAGGTCACAACGCATGTTTATGTTTGCGATCTACGCTCTGGTAGCATTAAAAGAAAATTAAAAAATTATGATTATGCGCAACCCGGAAAAAAACTCGAGAATCCATGTCAATGATATCTCAGTCAGTTATCTGGATGAAGGACCCATTGATGCCCCGGTTATCGTGTTCATTCACGGCTTTCCATTTAATAAGTCCATGTGGAACAGTCAGGTAGAAGCACTTAAAGATCAATACCGGGTGATTGCCTATGATGTACGAGGACATGGTGACTCTGATTCCGGTATCGTCCAATTTTCGATTGAACAATTTGTGAGCGATCTGATTGGCTTCATGGATGCGCTGAAGATTGAAAAAGCGACCCTTTGCGGTTTATCAATGGGTGGATACATTGCATTAAATGCCCTTGAAAATTACGCCCAACGTTTTGATGCCCTCATCTTATGCGATACCCAATGCACAGCCGATACACCCGAAACCAAAGAAAAACGAATGAAGGCCATTGAAAACATCAAAAAGCATGGAGTGGAGCAATATGCTGATGAGAGCATAAAGAATCTCTTTGCACCTGAATCTTTCCAAACAAGGCTTAGCGAGATCGCTGCCATCAAGGCGATGATCAGGAACACTTCCCCACAATCGATCTCCCAAACCCTTCTTGCCCTGGCCTCGCGCAAAGAAACCTGTAGCATTCTGCCATTCATCAAAATACCGGTGCTCATCATGGTAGGGGAAAAGGACATGCTGACTCCTCCTTCCGCTGCACGACGAATGCATGAAAAAATCAAGGGTTCGTTGCTTAACATTCTTGACCATGCCGGACATTTAAGCAACATGGAAAATCCCGATGCATTCAATAGTCACCTTATCAAATTTGTCTCTTCGGTTTACCAAAAAACTTCTACTGAAAAATAGAGTATTAGATATACAGGCCTAAAACTGCTGCGATAAATGCCGCTATTTTTTTGAAATGCATGTTGCCTTGGTTAGCAGGAGGTCAACCCAAAACAGGATCATTTCGCCTATTCACTTTCGGCTGCCTTCCGCAAAGCCCGGTAGATAATGGATGGATCTCCCAACCGGCGGCGCAACTCGTTTTCGAGACCTCCAATGGGTACCAGATTCTGGGGCGACCGGGGGTCTTTGTGAGGCTGGGAAGCATACCCGGGTAAGATGAGACAGGTTTGGTCAGCCAGCCCGGTCACCTCCTCCATAGACAGTTTGCCGGAGGCCTCCAATCTAACGATACCAGCCCAGGCATAGCTACCGGTACCCGGCAACCGGAGATACCAGGAGTAGCGGGTCCAGGAGGTGGTGCTGAGAAAAACAGGAGTGCGGCAACTCGGTGGCAAAGCGGACACAATGCCCGCTACCGGCGAATCCTGCAAATACGACACATGATGAGTCTTGATATAGCCGATAGCATTATTCAGCCGACGGTGTCCTTTCAGGGGCCCATCGATCATGATTAATGCGGATCCATCGCTCACCGCTTCGGCGATTTCGATCTCCAGGCTATTGAGATGCTGGCTCAATGCTTCCTGCAGTTGATAGATACCGTCTGCCGCCGCCACTTCCGGTTCAAACCGCAGTGCTCCGGCCCCAAGTGCCTGCACACCGGGATGACTGCTGAGCAGAACCCGTCTGACCCTGGCCTGCAACAACCTGGCCTCCTGACCCACCTCCAGCGCTCCGGCAGCATAGGAGGCGCAAATGCCCGGCAGGTCTTTTTGCCCGTTTTCAGAGATCCAGACTATACTTTCCATCCGTCGCACACCATCGACAAAAATGATTTGCTCCGGTTTCCGGGTATCAGCCTTGGGTTGAAGTGGTTTCCAATCAGCCACCTCCACTTCCACGTTGAGTTTGACCTGTGCTTTGGTCGCTTCAAGCAGGGCATCTCCCACCGGACTACCGTACTCCGGAGCCCAGCTTTCAATACTGATCTTCAGATCCTTCATATTACGATTTTTTCTACCGTCGAGCTGTCTGGCCCTTTCCGCACCCGGAACTGCACCGGCATGCGTTCCGCCAGATCCTTTACATGCGTAACCAGGCCAATCATCCGGCCTTTGGCGCTGAGGGTCTCAATGGTACCCGCTACTGTATCGAGAGTATCCGAATCCAGGGTTCCAAACCCTTCATCCAGAAACATGGATTCGAGTTTGGCCGTCCCTCCGGCCGCCAGCTCGGCTATCTGATCAGCCAGGCTAAGAGCCAGCGCCAGCGATGCCAGAAAAGTCTCCCCTCCGGAAAGGGTCCGGGAAGAACGCACTTCGTCGGCATTGCGATGGTCAATGATATCAAAGTTCAGACTCTCATCCAACGCGAAGGAATAGTCTCCCGACGAGAGCTCCCGAAGCCGGGCACTACCATCATGGACCAGGTTTCGAAAAGCTTCCTGCAGCAACCACCGCTCGAAAGCATTAGCCTTCAGATGGAGCCCCAACTTTTTATGGAGGGCAATCTCCTGTCTGCCCGCTTTAATCTCCTGCTTCAGGATTTTCTGACGTTCCATACCTTCTTCAATTTGCAGAATCCGGCCTTGACACTCACTGATTGCCGTAACGATCCGGTCCTGCCAGGGCTCGCCATCCAGCCAGGTGATTTCTGCTTCTGTCAGGAGTCCCTTCATCACTTCCTGTTCGCTACTGATCTCTTTACCGGTTTTCTCCAGGTCCAGGTTAATTTCCCTGACGACCTCTTCCAGTTCGCTCTCTTTTGCCGTCACCCAGTTCCGGAAGATCTGTAGGGTGCCCGCGAGGTCCTGCCGGTCAGATACGGGTGGCTGGAGCACCGCCAGACTGTCCCGGATCTGATCAAACTGATCCCACAACCCGCTTATCTCCCGAGCCAACTGTTCCTGTTCCATCCGGGCTTGCTCAACGTGTTGCCTCAGTGTTCTTGTGCTTTCCCTTCGACTCCGGATGGCCTCCTGTTGCTGTTGGATCTCCGACAAGGTACCTTTCAGGGTATCGATTTGCTGATCAGGAGAGATCCGGCTCCGTATTGTTTCCTCTTCTTCGACCATCAAGTGGATCTGCCGGGCTACGGACTGGTGTTCAGCATCCAGACTGGTGCGGGTTTTCTCGGCTTCCCTGACCTTCTCTTCCAATAAGTCGACTTCTTCTTTCAACAGTGTGGGTTGGCCACCGCTTCGATCTACCGGCTTATGGATCAACTCTCTTTCGCAAATGGGACAGGGATCACCGGGTTTAAGATCCTTGATGATTTCATGCAACTGATGGATTTTCCGGCTCTCTTCATGTCGCAGCCGGACTTCCTGATACTGTCTCTGGCAGGATCCAAGCTCAACTTCGGCCTGGGTTCGTCTGAGCTCGATCACCTGAAGACGAGTCTGTAACTTCTCTCGCTTATCCAAATTTGAAAGCAGCAACTCTTGTTGATGGATCTGGTCTTTCACCTGCATGGGATCCGGAAGTTGTTCCAGGACCCTGGTTAATTCCTCCAGGGTACTTTCAGCTGCTGCAAGTCTGGTCTCTTCTTCCACCTGTCGATCTTTGGCTGATTGGTAACTCTCCAAAAGGATACCGGAATTGGGGATCTTCTGACGATGCAATCTGGACAACAGGGCTTCCCTTTCATCGAGTTCCTCCCGTTTATTTCTTAGACGGGCTTTGAAAGCATCGAGGGTTGTCTGGTGTTCCTCCAATGCTGACTTCAAACCCTGCAATTGCTGGAGCCTTTCCTTTGCCGAATGGAGGACTACCGGAGTATATGGGGCCAGCTCTTCCAGTAATTTTTCTTTGACAGTGAGTGCGGCCTCTTTGATCGCTTCAATTTCACGGGCTTTGCTTCCGATCTGGCCATAAATCCCCATATTGAGCAGATCTTTGAGCAACTCCTGCCGTTTAGCTGGTTTTTCATTGAGAAAGCGGGCAAACTGACCCTGGGGTAACACGATACAGGTATTGAATTGCTCGAAATCCAGACCAAAAAGCTCCCTCACTTTATCCGACATCTCCCTGGCGCTGCCTGCCAAAACCTCCTCACCGCACTGGAGTCTGGCCTCTTTGGTGGTAGCCTGATCCTTACCGGTTTTCCGGACGACCCGGGTGGCGGTGTATCTTTTTCCGCCGACTTCAAAATCAAACCGCACTTTCATCAGCAGCTTACCCTGGCTGATCACCGGATGCACCAGTTTCAGATCATCGTACCGGGGAATACTGCCATATAGAGCAAAGGTCATGGCATCGATAATACTCGATTTTCCGGAACCGGTAGGTCCGGACAGCACAAAGATCTCCGTACCTTCAAAATCAATGACGGTGGTTTTCCTGAAGGCTGTAAAACCTTCCATTTCAAGTCGTATCGGTCGCATGGGTATTCTCCAGTAACTGGTTAAAAAGACTGATCAAATCCTCATCATGTTCACCCCGGGTCTTCAGATAAGCGGTGAATAATTCGCCCGGTGATCTTTCCAGCAGACCATGATGGTTTTCCTGATTCCGGTCAGTTTCTGTCTTACGCAGTATTCGGACGTCGACGGCCATTGGAAAAAGATCGCGGACCTCATCAGCCAGTCCGGCACGGGGGACTTCATCCACAATCACCCGTAAAAGATCATCACCCACTGTCCCGGCAAGGTTACTCAGCTGAAGCAGGCTACCCCGGATCGATTTCAACTGGCGGCCTACCCGGATGGGGATGGTTTTCACGGTAGCGGGCACTCCGGGAGAGGCTTCCACCAGGTTGACCGATTTTTCATCTTCCGTTTCGCTAAAGTCGAGTGGCAGAGGCGATCCGGAGAACCATACCGGGCAGGGGGCCGGAATCTTTTGGGCCCGGTGCAGATGACCCAGCGCTACATAATGCAGATGAACGGGAAAGGCGGTCGCGGGTATGCCGTATTCAAAAATAGTGTGTGCCAGGCGTTCACCTCCGCCAAGGACCCCTCCAAATACCATGGCATGGCCCATGAAAATATTGACCGAATCATCATCCATTTCTCTACAGAGATGCTGGATCAACTGCTGAGCGCGAAGTGCATAGTTTTGTGAAGATTCACCCGGATCATCACGCATCAGCTGGTCAGCTTTGATGATACCTTTCTGTGACAGAAAAGGTAAAAGGGCCACATTGACAGATTCCCGATTTTTGGTTTTAAATTGAAAAACGCCACCCTGGTCTGGCCTTGCCGGCATCGGCAATGCGTAGATGTTGGTAAGGCTCAAGAGGGGTCTGATGGCAGTCAGCCGCCGCGGATTGTCGTGATTGCCGGCAATAATGATAATTTGGGCGCCGGTCCTGGCCAGTTGCAGCAAAGTGTGGTAAACGATCTTTTCCGATTCGGGTGAAGGAGCATACGAATCAAACAAGTCGCCCGCAATCAACACGGCATCGACCTGATTCACTTTGGTAAGATCGATGATCTTTTGTAAAACTGCCTCATGATCATCGATCCGGCTTTTTCCCCGCAATGATTTTCCGACATGCCAGTCGGCGGTATGAATAAAGCGCACCATGATTAAATTTAGTTGGTTAGTCCGTCAAAGGGGTCCTCGCTGAATGGGCTGCCACCTCCTTCAAAGTCTTCCGGTTCGGCTTCGCTGGCACGGGTGGCCCACGAAGGAAACGGAAATTCTAGCACCAGGGGCATTGGCAGTTCCGGCTGGGCGAGTATCATGGTTCCTGGCTTGAGAATGGTGGCCCGCTGTCGAAAATTGCTGGGTAAAAATCCATATTCTCCTCTTCCAGCCTCGGCCGCATCCAGCCGTCCCACAATGCGGATCGATGAATTGGCGACAATCCTGCGCTCGATTTCGCTGGCCGTCTGCTGAGCTCCGATCAGGATGATACCGAGTGAGCGGCCTCGCTCAGAGATATCGACCAGAATTTCCTTGATCGGGCTGGACCCTTCCCGGGGAGCGTATTTATTGAGCTCGTCGAGTACCACAAAATGCAGCGGTTTCCGGGATCCGGTCCGTTCTTTCTCCTGAAAGATCCTTTTGAGGGTCACCCCGACCACAAACCGTTTGGCCCGGTCATTGAGGTTGTGAATGTCGATAACCGTCACCTGTTTCTGCAATTCGATTTGGTGATGGGAAGCGTTGGGTATATCACCCCGAACGAGATTGCTCACATGTGGCACCGAAGCATACAACCTCCGGATAAAGGCGTTGATCGTACCCTGGGTGATGCCGGAACCGGCCCAGTCCCTGGCGGTGTTCTCATCCTGCAACCGCTCAGCGATGGCATCGACCAGGTCCGGAAAAGTGCGAATACTTCTGTCTTCGATACGGACCCCTCCTTCATCCAGGGTATGGGTTTCCCGCAGCCTGGCCATCACGTTATAGATGACAATGGTAAACATCTGGCGTTCGTCTTCCGCATCGGCAAAAAGAAAGGCAAGCAGGTCCTGGTGACAGAATTCGGTGACAGTCCAGAAAAACGACCTCACTCCGCGATGTCTTGAAGCCACGTCGGGAGCAGCATTGATATCACCCCGGCGGGGGGGCGCCATAAATTCCACACTCTGGAAAGGACCTGCGGGTAATCCCATTTGACGGTAATCAGAGATCTGATCATCGTTTAGCCTTATATTCGACTTATCTAAAAAAAGCAGATCCTCCCCTTTTACATTAAATATCAACACATGCGTATTGATGGCCTCCCTTCCCAGGATGCCGGAGTTAAACAGACTATAAAGCAGGAAAGTTGCATAACTGGTTTTGGTCGCCACCCCGGATATTCCACTGATATTGACATGTGCACCGCGGTCACCATTAAGAAATTCCATGTTGAGGAAAAGTGACTCCTTATCCCGGGTTAAACCGACAGGCAGTCGAAATTCCATCTGATCGAAGTAAAGGGCAACATCCCGGACCTCATCCCTGGCCCGGTATACCGCTTCTCCCGGCAGAGGCGGGACAAAAATTTCCGGTTCAAACCGGGTAGTAGTAATCTGTGCAGTCTGACTGACTTCTGCTGGTAATATACCATCCATGATGAGAAAAACATCGGAATCAAAACGGGCTCCCTCATACCGGGCCCTCAAATCAGTGACCATACCGTACAGTTTTACCTTATGGCCATCAGGCAGTACCCGTTCCACCGCCACCACATCGTCCAGCTGCAGGTATTGATCCGGTACCACAGCGGCCCAAAACGACATGGGGGTCGAATCTTCAGTACCGATCACCCTGGCGACAATATCCAGGCCGGAATCATCAAGGTTATCTTCATATTCCATAGCGGGAAAATTAAGGAAAACATTCGGGTTCGTCATCATACCCGCGTTCCGGTTGTTACCCCATCAATCTGTTACTGGTTGACAGGAGTATTACTGTAGCTGATCCGGCTTACTGTGCATTTGTTTCATCGATTCTGAGACCTGATACCTTATCAGCTATCACTTGATACCACCTGTTACATTTGTATTTTGTCCTTTATATATCTGAAGAAAATCTTCACAGAATTGATTTTAACTAAAGTATGAACAACCTTTGAGTGGTCGACTCACGAGAACGATTCCAATCAGAAAACCTGAAAAATGAATAAAGCAAAAGCCGGAATAGTTGCATTAATTCTGATTGTTGTCATCTGGCTTTATACCAACTCACTGATCGGTGTCGACAAGCAGGTTCGTAACTATTATAGTCAACTTAAGGACGAACTCCGGCAAAACAATCTACGGTTAAGACTTTTTGTCATCAGCGGAAGGCGGTGGAAGATTGATAATTTCATACTTACCCGGTTTGGTAATGCCGTTCCGGATAGCAAACATAAATCCGGGCAGGCCATAGACATCATCGTGTTGGATATCAATGACGATGGTAAAGTAAATGGAAAGGATGTGGATATCGTATACGATATCCTTGACCAAAAAATCGTCAAAGAAGAAGGAGGACTGGGCACTTATAAAAACCGGAAGAGATTCCTTACCCGGCAGATGGTGCATTTCGACTGCCGGGGAGAGAAAGCCCGGTGGAACCGGTAAGGTGAGTCATTCAGCTCCTGCTTTTTCCCGATTATTTAATAATTTCAAAGTGTTTCACGCCCACACATAAATGTCTTACCGAAAATATTTTCAGAAAATCATCCATCAGACTTATCCTGAAACAGCCGGTGCCATTCTTCGGGAAACCGAAAGTCATTACCGCCATATTTCGAAAGACACGGATTTTGCCTTTACTTCGAAGAATCCACTGGATAGAAGACTGGACTTCACTTCGTATTTTCTGGCATTAATTCAGGTACTGCATAAGAGAGAATTACCCTATGAAGAAATAAAGAACACCTGCCTGAAAATAACAATTGAATATGTCAGCCCAAAAAATGCCCTGCATCTGTGGTTCAAACGACTCCTTCCAAAACTTCTGGGTACCGTCTTCGCTGGTCCGTTGCTTCAATGGATGGATAGAAAAGTTTCGCATAAAGGTCATCCCGATGGTTTTCGGGCACGAGTCATCACCGCTAAAGAAGAGACTTTCGGATTTGGCTACGGCATAGACATTCTGGAATGCGGCATCTGCACCCTTTTTAGAAAGCATGGAGCCATGCAATTCGCCTCAATCCTGTGCGAGGTCGATAAAATCACCTCCGGTTTTGCGGGGCTTGAGTTGATAAGAACGGGAACCATAGCCAACGGATCGCACAAGTGTGATTTCCGGTTTAAAAGAATCGGTTAAACCTCATCACCTGAATTACAAATAAATACACCGCTGAAATAATTCGTTAGCATTCTTAGTCGTAACCGTTGATCACCTCTATGAGAATTCTGGTCCAGGTTATCCTGACAGCACTGGCACTTAATCATATACACTGCTCTTGGGCTCAGGAACCTTCCTGGTCAGTAGAATTACACGGTGGCTTCCCCTGGAATATTCCGTTACCGCTGATGATCAGGCAAACGAATGAACCTGTCTTGTCGCTGACCGCCCGGTACCGGTCAGAACCCTTACGTTCACCCTATTACTGGATAGCCCGGATCTCCAGGACGGCGCAGAACCGGACATGGGAAGTTGAATTGGTTCACCATAAACTCTATCTGAAAAACCGGCCGTCAGAGGTCCAGTGGTTTGCTATTTCCCACGGTTACAATCTGATGATGATCAACCATGTGGTAGAGGGACAACTAATCGGCAACACCTCCGTATACTTCCGCATGGGTTTGGGCGCCGTCCTGGCGCATCCTGAGACCCGGATCCGGGAAAAATTACGATCGGGAGAAGGAGGTATTTTCAATTGGGGCTACAACTTTACCGGACCGGTCATCAATCTTTCAATGTCAAAACGGGTCTACACCGGGAAGCGATTTTTTATCCATGCCGGCCTGGGTGTCCATCCTTCCGTCTCCCGGATTCCGGTGGCTGACGGCCATGCCATCGTCTGGAACCTGCCACTGACCCTTACCTTAGGACCCGGAATGGTTTTCAAAAAGAGGGACTCAACAACTGATTGATCCCTGACAAAACTTCAATGCCTCTGGACAAAACGACCAGTCATTATCTGCCGACGATCACTGTTCTTACCAGTTCAACAGGGGGAAAACCGGAGTCTGCCGGCGTAAAGACCCACTGACAATAGTACATACCCTCTGGTAATCCAACGGTCTCCAGCGAATTAAGGTACCGGCCGGATGGTTGGTGCAGCATGGTCTGCCTTCTGACCGGTTTTCCAGTCTGGTCCAACAGGCTGATCCGGACAGTCGCATTAAAGGAATGCAAATAATCCAGCCAGATGGTACCAGGGGATGGGTTGGGGTATACGGCTATGCTGCAATGACCGGCAGCGGTCACTTCATTGGATCGGGTAGTCGCACTGTCGAGTGCCCATTCTCCCAAAGTAGCAAAAGCGAGTTTGGACACCTTCTCATAGTAAGGCAGATTAAACTCATTGAACGAGTCTCCCGTCGTATGCCAGAAAGGATTGAAATCGAAACTATAACTCTCGGCTATCGCAATGGCAGTATAGCCGGCATTCCAGAATGAGGAATGATCGGACGCCGTGATGCCGGGATTGACCACCAGAAGTTGTAAACCGATATCGTAGATCGAATTGGTGAGTTCTGCCCTCTCCGCCAGTTCCGTGGATTGTGCAATGGGTCTTACATGAATTTCCGCCAACTCATCCTTGTTGCCGTCCCAGGCCAACATATCCAGGTTGATATAGGCAAGAATATCCTGATCGTCCAGAGCAGCATACTCGGCATAAGCTTTGCTTCCGAGAAGTCCCTGTTCCTCTTCGTCCCACAAGGCAAATATGATAGTGACGGGAAAGGTGTGCCTTGAAAAATTACGTGCAGCCTCCAGCACTGCTGCACAACCGCTGGCATTATCGTCAGCACCAGGCGCAAACGGACCAGTGGGCAGATTGTCGTAATGGGCACCGAGCATCACAAATTGCTCAGGAAACCGGGTACCGGGTAGAATGCCGATCAGATTTTTTCCGGTACCGGTTCCAAATTCCAGGGAATCGATGGTCAAGCTGTAACTCAGGAATTTTTGCTTTGCAAACTGAAATGCCAGTTCATTGCCGGGTTCGTTCCGGTGCCGGGAATGAATGAATTCAGAACGACCGCCGATCAGTACCGGTCGCTGTCCACTAAATTGCTGCACAAAAAAAGACAACGAGTCGATCCGGACCGAATCCAGGATTTCGCTGACTACCGGATGCTGTGCCAAAATAAGCGGGTAAGTGATGAAAACCATCACTACCAAAAAAACTGTTCCAGACTTTCTCACCTTCATCCCGGATCCAATGTACAAAGTATTCCCTTAAGACCGACCCGGCCAATGGCACTCAGGCTTTTCAGAAACCAGCCGGACATCCGTTTGACAAATCCAGTCAGGCTACTCTTCGATCAAGGTGAATTTTTCCTGAAAAATGAGAGGCAAGAAAATATTATCTTTAACCATTACCATTTATAATATTCTTTGGTCCTGATTAGTCAATGAATGCCAACTTCCATGAAAAACGGCCTTGCAAAACCAATATCCCGGCAATTACCGTAGTTCGATGGATGGCCAGACTCCTGAGTTCCGTCAGTCTTGTTTTCTTGCTGGTAATGCTCGGCACCACCCTGTTTGCCACCCTGACCGGAATGGGAGAACCTTTTGGCCGCTTTCATTCGACTACTGAAATGCTGTCGTTTCTTTTCTTTCCGTTGAGTATCATTGCCGGATTGGGTCTCGCCTGGAAGTGGGATGGGCCGGGAGGGTTGGTCGTTATGGCCGGGATCCTTGGTTTTCATTTACTTCGGCCGGATTTGCCTCTATCCTGGTTACCCGATGGCATGGCAGTTCCGGGACTTTTATTTGTACTTTACTGGTATTGGGATAAAAGACGCCGATAGTCCCCTCGTAAAGATGTCAGGTCAGTTTCCCTTCGAAGTTAATATTTGTTTTTTCATGGTGTGTATCAATGTTGGTCAAAGAATTGGTTTTCATAATTATGGCACCATCTTCCCGTCAGTCAAATTCCCATGTATTATCTGCCTGTCCGGAAAAGATCTCATATCTTACCGCATCATAGATCATGCAATGGAAATTGAGATAGTCCGGCATCAGAATATGGCGGTAGCAAAAATCCACACCAACCAAGTCCTGTTGAAAAACGAGCAGGATGCGGTAGAATTAATCGCAAATTGCCGGTACCAGGGCGCTGACAAAATCATCCTGAAAGCGGACCAGATCCATCCGGATTTTTTTAAATTAAAAACCAGACTGGCCGGTGATACTCTGCAAAAATTCACCAATTACCAGTGTCATCTGGCCATCATCGGTGACTTTGAAATCATCCACAGTAATAGTCTGAGGGATTTTATCCGGGAGAGCAACCGGGCCGGAAGGATCAACTTCGTCAGAGACGAGAAAGCAGCCCTGGAGAGTCTGTTAAGGACTTAAGTTTGTTATTATGGGTGCTGATTTCGTATTACGTTCCTACTGTTAACCATCAATTTTTAAAATTGCTATGTTCTACCTGATATTTCAACATTTTTCGCTATTGGGTCTTCAATAGTACCTATCTCTATCCGGTGAATAATTAGATTCATTGATTTTTTTGGGGACTTTGATCTTATATTCTGGATTTCCTTCACACTGGTACTTCCTGATTTTGGCTTTCAGTTTCCTGCTGAAGTTCTGGCTTTTGGTCTTTGCTCAATATTTCTTTGTACTTTTTGGTGGCAAAAAGTACCAAAAACCACTCCCGCATATTTTTGCGGGACATATTTTGATGACCCACTAACCATAGCTTCCGCTGAATTCTATAAGGCTACTATGCTGTTCTCAAAACCTGTTTCGGATCGGATCACTGATTTGTATTGAACAAATCGACTACCAGCCCTCGCTGTATAGAATTCTGGCGCTCCAGCTCTGGAGTGGGTCCCCATCAAAACATGCCGGCCTTTCGCACACTCCCCTCAATCACCTTCATCACATTGAGCCTGGCAGCGATCTCCCGGACATCTTCATTCTTTCCTTTAAAGGCAAAACAGGAGGTTCGCGATGTCACCTGGACGCCTTCGATTTGGAAAGAACATTGATCTGCTCTTCCGAGACCAGCATGGATATTGTCATTCTCCCCGGATCAGCGACCAAAAACACCAACCTTTTCATCCCTGGCAAACCCACAAAACGATTTATCAATCATTCCATTCTTTTCTTTATTCCTCCCGGTAGAACGGCTCTGCCGGTATGATAGCGGGATCATAGGTTTCACCGGCGGCAACCTGCACCATGGTGATGCGAACTTTCGTGGGAAAAAACTTCTCGTGATCGGCCCGTTTATGGGCATGACCCTGACCACCACTGTCGTCCTTGATCACCAGATCCATTTGTTTGATACCTTCCGACCAGATAATCGACTCGTTTTCCCAAAAGGAAGTCATCGGAACGTCCTTTTCGTAAATCCCCTCTTTCAGAAATATGCCGGTATTGGTGCAACCATACCCGTTGCCCTGTCCTTTGTTGGGGATGTAACAAAGGGTCCAGGTGGTCGGTGCCTCACCCGATGGTTTCTCGAGCACCTCCATGCGAATATGGACCGTTCCATTCCGGTAATCAACCGGCGAGGTCCAGTCTTTCGGTATTCCGGTATTGAGCATATCACCCTTTACGTAATAATGCGATTTACTGGGGGTAGAGTGATCGGCATCTTCCTTCGTGTACGTAAACTCGACATCAAACAGGATAAACTGCTTTGCGGCGACCAGACCGGCAGGTCCTTTGCCGGACTGAGCGGGTAACAGCACCGGGACTAAAAAGAAAACCAAAAGCAAAGTTCTTGACATAGGTATGGAAATTCAGTTTTTCAAAAATTAATAATTTAATAATAGACAATATTCCGTGTATCTGACGAAAATTTTCCACCTTGAATGACAAAGAAAAGTGGAAACTCCTCAAATGCTGCAGGCGCTCAACATCTTCTTCTTTGTATTTCACATTTCCCTGATAGTCTTCAATTGTATGGGCTGGATCTGGCCCCGTCTGCGCCGGATACACCTCATAACCGTCGGCCTTACCTGGGCATCGTGGATATTTCTGGGACTGCGGTATGGCTTTGGTTATTGTCCATTCACCGACTGGCACTGGCAGGTGCTCCGCCGTTTGGGAAAAACGGACCTGCCATCATCGTACATCAAGTACCTGTTTGATACGCTGACCGGTCAGGATATACCGGCAAAGCTCGCTGACTACCTGACCTTTGCCGGATTGCTGATCGCTACCCTGATCGCGCTGTATCTCTGGCAACTGAGAAGGAAAGCGGCGTGAATTCATGAATGGAATGCGGGAAGATCCGGAGTTAGAAACCCGTACCAAATCTTCGATCCCGGCACCCTTGACAAGCGTCTATCCGGGTTATCTTCCAAACGTCGTGTTCATTTGTGGGTCACATCATAGTCTTCATGATCATCCATACCACCCAAGAAAGAAATCCCATCGTATTTCAATAAAACCCACTATAAAAATTTCAATATCTTTTGATACAGTATCATCAGGATGAAGCTAGAAGAACATCAAAAGGATAAACTATCCGCTATCCTAACCAGCTATTTTCCGGTGCGAAAGCCGTCGCTGGATTTGATTTCAGAGAACTGCACATTAATTCATCTGGAAAAAATGGAGCATTTTTCCAAGGCTGGTCAAAGAGATGTTAATGAATATTTCATGCTGGAAGGAATTGCCCACCGGTATGTCATCAGTGAGGAAGGTCAGCCGGTGACTACCGGTTTCTATCTGCCGGAATCGGTGTTAACCCCCCACTTTGCGCGGACGATCGATGGTAATAGTATTTTCAATCTGCAGGCACTGACGACCATGGTTATTGCCAAAATTCCGGTCAAAGTACTCGATTCCTTCCGGTATTCATACGACGACATCCGGTCCTTTGGCCAAAAGGTCGTTGAGCGGGAACTCTTAAGAAGTCTGTCGAATGAAGTCGCACACCGGTCCATGAGTGCCCGGGCCCGTTTGTTGCTTTTTCGGGAGCAATACCCCAATCTGGAAAATCGGGTACCGCACACCTGTATCGCATCCTACCTTGGGATCACTGCCGTTTCTTTCTCCCGGTTAAGAAATGAACTGGCAAAAAAGTAGCCTTTCCATTTCTTATCAAATGATAAGGTAGATTTATCCGTACTGCCGGATCTTTGTCAGAAAGAATGCAATAATACCAGGAATTATTTCTGGCACCTATTGTGGAAATTTTCTTTCTGACAAAACATTTGAACCATGAAAAATGCCGATGAATTGCTGAAAAAGGAAGTGGAAAGCGGAAGGACACCATCCGTTCAGTATGCCTTTTTCCAGGAAAGTAGTGTTATTTATGAATTTTTTCACGGGTACTCCGATCTAAGCTCTGGTCTGAAAGCAGACGGCAATACCACTTTCCCCATTTATTCCATTACCAAGACATTGACCGCTTTGAGCATTGTACAATTAATGGAAAAAGGCCTGCTGGAATTGGACAAACCGGCACAACATTACCTTCCCTACGTCAATGTACCGGAAGGTACGACCATCAGGCATCTGCTCACCCATACTGCCGGTCTGGCAAATCCACTGCCGGTCAGCTGGATTCACCTGATGGAAGAACACCCGGGCTTTGACTGCCATGCATTCTTCGAACCGATTCTCACCAGGCAGATTCACCGGAAAAAAACACCCGGATCCCAATTCAAATATTCCAATCTGGGGTACCTGATTTTGGGACAGCTCATCGAATCGGTCACCGGAAGGACTTATGAAGATTATGTGAGGTCCCAGATCATTCATGCCCTGCAGCTCGAGTCGGAGGTACTTGATTTTGATATTCCGCAAAAAACTCTGCACGCAACCGGCTATCATCGCCGGTTCGGACTCTCCCTGCTGTTACTGAACTTTTTACTGGATACCTCCAAATATATGGACGCTCCGGTATCGAAATGGAAACCTTTTAAAAAATTCTACGTCAATGGGGCCCCTTATGGAGGATTGATCGCCAATGTGCATGCCATGGTCAAATACGGACAGGCTCTGTTGAAAACCGAACATTCGCTGCTATCGGAAAAATCAAAAAAAATATTATTTACCGAAAACAACACTAAGAACGGAAAACCAACCGGTATGTGTCTCTCATGGTTTAAAGGTAAGCTGGAAGGCAAGACTTTCTATACGCACGCTGGAGGCGGTGGTGGATATTATTGTGAACTCCGGCTGTACCCGGAAATCAAATCGGGCAGTTTTATTGTTTTCAACCGGTCAGGTTATTCCGATGAAAGATTCCTGGATAAGGTGGATAGTTACTTTTTGAGGGTGCTGATTTCGTAATACGTTCCCACTGTCAACCATCGATTTTAAATTGCTATGGTCTACCTGATATTTCAACATTTTACGTTATTGGGTCTTCCATGGTACTTATCTCTATCCGGTGAATAAAGTAGATTCATTGAGTTTTTGGGGGACTTTGATCTTATATTCTGGATTTTCTTCATACTGGTACTTCCTGATTTTGGTTTACAGTTTCCTGCTGAGTTCTGGCTTTTGGTCTTTGCTCAATATTACTTTGTACTTTTTGGTGGCAAAAA
>CAYRYD010000052.1:0-41763 GCA_964428345.1 uncultured Saprospiraceae bacterium
ATCACTGGCACAGTTTGGACTGAAATGAGTGGCACAGTTTGGTCCGTTTTATACATACAGAACCACTTTATCCAATTTTTCGCTTACTATCTCTTTTTATGAGATCTCGCCGGGTCTTAATACTCTCAAGTATCCTGATGCCCCTAAATCAGGGGAAATCCTAAAAATGATTCCAATTCTGGCAATAATGTCACTATACTGTCACCACTTCAAATAAAAAACCCCTGCAATCCTTTGATCAACAGGGGTTTACTAAGAGTTTGGTTGTACCGAAGGTGGGAATCGAACCCACACTCTCTTGCGAGAACTGGATTTTGAATCCAGCGCGTCTACCAATTCCGCCACTTCGGCAATGTTGTAAATAGTTCCGTCTACCGTTGTAGAGGGGGTTAACATGTGCGCCATTACTTGTAACAGGAGTTAATCCAGCGCGCTCTGTCCGCCGAAGCCAATGAGCGAAGGCGGATCTACCAATTCCGCCACTTCGGCAATGTTGTAAATAGTTCCGCCTACCATTGTAGAGGGGGTTCCTCCTTTTCTTCGTCCGCCATAGTTCTTCCCTGGCGGATGCGATCGTTGTCTGAGAATCACCCTGACAACGGCAGTAAAAGTAGTACAATTTGTGGAATCGCCTACCTGAGTCGATTCATTTTTATCGAGACAATAGCGATAAAAATTTCCTTTGGTAGTTCTTGGTAAAAAGACCGGAAGTGGTCAGGATATGCCCAGTTTTTCAATATTTGCTTTTAACCGGTGCAGGTAGCGGGACTTCAAATAGTAATCTGTTAAAGCAGTCCATTCGGCCTCCCTCAAATCATCGACATGTTCAATGGTCAACATCGGCTCAATGGATTGCAAGGCTTCCTGGCGAAGGCTTTCGATATCCCGGATTAGTTCGGATTTTTTTTCAGCCGAAGGCTCCATTTCCAATTCCATGATCCCCTCATTGAGGTCCATCATTTCCATCAGGAAGTCTTCGGGTACTTTGTTCTCTCCTTCTGCCCGCAATTTTCCGTGCAAGTCCAGGATGTACCTGAGGCGCTGGTCAAAATCCGATAAGACCCGGAAAACCCGATTATTCATTGTGGCTTTTTCCAGGGCAATTTCCTGCTCTTCTTCAGAGGCCAGCGTGTGAAAATCCGGATGAAAGGAACGGCTGATTTCGTAAAATTTTCGCTTCAGGAGATCCTGATCAGGTAGAAAAGAAACCGGAATTCCATAAAACTCGAAGTAATTCACAGCTACCTCGATTTTAACCACCGCAAGATATCGAGTCCGTTGGCAAACAGTACCAGACCAATCACCAGGGCAAACCCGACAATAGTGGCATATTCCATAAATTTATCACTGACCTTTCGACCCGTTACTACTTCGTACAGCAGAAACATGACATGACCACCATCCAGGGCGGGTATGGGCAGTAAATTCATGAATCCGAGGATCAGCGACAAAACTGCGGTTACATGCCAGAACACCTCCCAACTCCAGACTTTGGGAAAAAGGTTGCTGATGGTACCAAAACCTCCCAGACTTTCTGTTGCTTTGATCTTTCCGCGAAACATCTTTCCGAAAGCTTTAATTTGGGCTTCGAGAAAGTCATAGCCTTTCACAAAACCAGCTGGGACTGCCTGGGCCAGGCTGTACTCCTGCCGCTCGGTTTCAAAAAGATCCAGGTAGTTCTTGGCTTCAAAACCGATCCTGCCATTTTCACCCGACCTCAGTCGCACCTCCTGCTCACGGCCATCCCGGAGATAGCGGATGGTCAGTTGAGCTCCTTTGTTTTCCTGGGCAATTTTGTAAAACTGGTCATAATAGGGGGTTTCCTGGTCATTGATGGCGATAAGCCGGTCTTCAGGTTTTAGCCCGGCTTTTTCGGCCGGTGAGTCTTTTGCCAGATTTTTTATGATGGTAGGGGTCCTGGGAACTATAAGCTGGGCATCCTTGTACTCGTAACTGGATAACATGCCCACAAATTTTTCATCGATGGGCAACGTGATGACCTGTCCTTCCCGTTCGACCTGCATTTCCTTGGCATCGTTGATCACGATTTCCTTTTTAATAATGCCGATGTCGTAGCGGTCAAAAGGGGTATCACCAATCCGGAGTATTTGATCGCCGTTTTGCAGGCCCATCTCCATTCCCAGGGAATCGACGTAATAGCCATAGGTGATATTTTTTGCCGGCAGGTATTCTGAACCCCAGAAAAAAAGTACCATCCCAAACAGGAGGAAGCCCAGAATGAAGTTGACAGTGACTCCACCCAACATAATGATCAGCCGTTGCCAGGCCGGTTTAGACCGAAATTCCCAGGGTTGGGGAGGGCCCTGCATCTGCTCCCGGTCGAGACTCTCATCGATCATACCCGAGATTTTAACATAACCTCCCAGAGGCAGCCAGCCAATTCCATATTCGGTTTCGCCGACTTTTTTCTTCAGCAACGAAAACCAGGGATCGAAAAACAGGTAAAATTTTTCGACCCGTGTCTTAAACCACTTTGCCGGGATGAAATGCCCCAGTTCGTGCAGAATAATCAGGATCGACAAGCTCAGCACAAACTGCGCTATCATAATCGCATAACCCATAGCCTCTTACATTAAACACCTCATGAACGTATGCTCATGAAGTAAAGTTTTAAGTTGTAGGTTGCAAATGTACATTTAATAGATTAAACCCCGATAGAGTGCTGACGTAGCCCGGGATAAACTATTCCAACGGTCGGAGCGAGGTATCCGGTTGTACGAGACGCGATTTTATATGGTCCTCCCAACCCTTCGCCAGCAACCAACAGTTTTTTACTTTTGACCGATGCACTTTTTTCTGGCTGACGAGATCAGGGATGATGAAATTACCTTCGAAGAAGAGGAGGTGCGTCATATGCTGCGCAGCCTGCGCCTTACCGAAGGTGATGAACTATGGGTTCTTGATGGGCTGGGTAACAAATATCGATGCCAGTTGACCCTGGCCGGTAAAAAGAATGCCCGGGGTCGGATCCTGGACCGGCTGGCCTTTCCCTTACCGGAATACCGGTTGCACCTGGCCATCGCACCGACTAAAAATCCCGGAAGACTGGAATGGTTGATTGAGAAGGCAACCGAGCTCGGAGTAACGGAAGTGACTTTTCTGGAGACCCGCAGGTCGGAAAGAGTCAAAGTCAATCTGGACCGGATCCGGAAGATCGCCAGGAGCGCACTGAAACAATCGGGCAATGGCTACCTGCCGGTGTTTGCCGAAGTAACGGCTCTCAATCAGTTTGTCGGTCGTGATTTTGCGGAACATCAATGTTTCATTGCCCATTGTCAAAGCGGTAACCTCCCTCATCTGGCCGACAAAGTGCAAACAGAGCAGCCGGTTGTTGTCCTGATTGGTCCGGAAGGAGATTTCACGGTGGAAGAGACGGATACCGCAAGACAGCATGGGTTTACCGAAATTTCCCTTGGCAGACTGCGGTTGCGAACGGAAACGGCCGGAATATTCGTTACTGCATTAATGGCGATCATAAACAGACATTCATGAAAACGATCTTATGGCTGGTATTGGCACTAATCTTCATCCAGGCTGGTGACCCCTTCGGAAGAGTGGTAACCGCCGATCTGAAGTTAGCTCTCTTAAAATACAGTGGCGGTGGCGACTGGTATGCCAATCCAACCTCTCTGCCCAACCTGAGCCGGTTTTGCAACCTTCATTTGGGAATGGCACTCGATCCCGATTATGCCACCGTGGATGTGGGGAGTCTGGACCTTTTCAACTATCCTTTTGTTCATATGACCGGTCATGGCAATGTCGTCTTCAGTAATGCCGAAAAGGAAAATCTGAGAAACTACCTGCTGGGAGGCGGGTTTCTCCATATCGACGATAACTATGGAATGGATCCTTATATCCGTACGGCCATGAAGGAGGTGTTCCCCGAACTGGAATGGATCGAGCTGCCTTTTGACCATCCAATCTACCATCAGAATTTTTCCTTTAAATCGGGATTGCCCAAGATTCATGAGCACGATAAAAATCCACCTCAGGGCTTTGGTTTACTTTGGGAAGGAAGGTTGATCTGTTTTTATACCTACGAATGCGATCTTGGGGACGGTTGGGAAGATCAGGATGTGCACAATGATCCGGTCGAGGTAAGAGAGAAAGCTCTGCAGATGGGGGCCAACATCATCCAGTATGCCTTCAACCGTTAGATAGAAGAGCTGAAATGACTTCCGGCACTTCCTCCAGTGTCGCAACTCAAGCCTGGTAGTGGTGGCCGATCTAGGACCAGATCGCGTAGTTCCGGCGGAGATATTTTTTTATGTTAACCCAAAAAGCCAGTACCAGATAGACAATGATGGGTGAACCCATAGCCACAAAGGTCGTATAAATGAAGTAGAGCCGGATTTTGGCACTGCTGATCCCAAACTTATCACCAACGTAACTACAGACACCAAAAGCCGATCTTTCAACCAAGTCTTTAAGCATCAAGAAATCCATAGGTGCATTTTATCGCATGAGATCCCAAATTTAGAAGTTTTGCCTGGTAAAAACCAGGTCAGAAGCTCACTAATTTTGTTTTGTCCTGATCTTCAATCTCGATAACCAGTTCGATGGCATCGATCAGGATGTTGTCTTTAATCAGCTTGACGAAATAGGTGCCTGAATGGCTGAATTCCAAAGTCTGCCCGGGTTGATTGATTCTCCGTTTTTCACCGAATCCGGGATCAAGGTAATAATCACCTGCGGCGTCAAAATTGCTGATTCGGATAGCCACCAGGGGCCAGTCACTGAGCTGATCGATGATCATTTGACTATCCGTGGTATCAGAAGGCTTTTCCGAAGTCTGAAGGACACCGAAAGCCTGCCCTTTAAAATAAGCCACTGCCTGACCTTCATACTCCTCCACATCATGATGGATGCTCAACAGGCCTACTATTCCGACAGTAGCAATAATAGTTAAGAGTATGTATTCTTTCATAGAATCATGGGTTTCAATCCTTAAATTTGTTGATATGCTGGCTGAATTCTCTGAAACAGGTCCAAATATATTATAATTTTTCTTAATATGATATTTTCCGGTGTTGGAAAAATTTTTTCAACAGGAAATGACCGGGCAATGGCATTGGCAGGATGGTTTTCCGGCTGAAGCGATAATTTGCCCGGGGTATATCCGTTTAATTAACTTACTTCTTATTACTTTTACACCCTTAAAGGCCAGACTTATACCCTGCGAGACGATTGAAATTGTAAAAACACACTATGGCAGACAGTAAAGTTCAGAATCAGATTAACATCGAACTACCGGAAGATGTAGCCGAGGGTATTTATTCGAATTTGGCAATTATTTCACATTCCCACTCCGAATTTGTCGTCGATTTCATTCGGATGATGCCCAATGTACCCAAGGCCAAAGTGAAGGCTCGCGTCATCCTGACCCCGCAGCATGCCAAGCGATTGCTCCGGGCTTTGGCCGATAATGTGAAGAAATTTGAGTCTCAGTTTGGCGTTATAACCGAAAACGATCTTCCGGTATATCCCAATATGAACTTCAACACGCCGCCGGCGCAGGCTTAAAGGCAATACCTATCCAATCACTAATCCTGACTAAATTTAGTTATGCCACAGTTGTCAGAAAGGGTAAAAAATACATTTGCCTCACCTTTCCGAAAATTCTTACCCCTGGCCCAGGAGGCTAAGGACCGGGGTATCCGGGTCATCCATCTGAACATCGGACAACCTGATTTTCTCATGCCGGAAGGTTCGCTGGATGGTATAGCGGATCAGTATCCACAGTTTATACCCTATGGTGATGCCGAAGGGCAGATGCCCCTTCGCAAGGCCTGGTGTCATTACTATGAAAAGTTTGGGGTATTTCTGAATACCAATGAGCTGATCATCACCTGTGGTGCTTCAGAAGGTATTTACTTTACGTTGATGGCCGTTGCCGACCCGGGCGATGAGATCATAGTACCGGAGCCTTTTTATGCCAATTATAATGGATTTTGCCAAATGGCCGGGGTGGAGATTGTATCGCTCTTCTCTTCGATCGAAGAGGGTTTTCCAATCCCGGATATCGCTGCATTTGAAACTGCCATTGGCCCCAGGACCAGAGCGATTCTCTTAAGCAATCCCAATAATCCCTCCGGGAAAGTCTATAGCCGGCCTATGTTGGAACAATTGGCAGCGTTAGCTCAGAAGCATGATCTATTTCTCCTGGTCGATGAAGCTTACAGTGAGTTTATCTATGAGGAATTTGAGTTTAACTCTGCCCTGACTCTTTCCGGGATCGATCGCCATGTGGTGGTCATTGATTCGGTATCCAAGCGTTTTAATGCCTGTGGAGTCCGGGTAGGAGCCATTGCTTCGAGAAATCTCGATCTGTTGCAGCATATTGCCCGGTATTCCCGACTCAGGCTGAGTCCTCCAATGCTGGGACAGACCTTTGCTACCCGGGCTCTCTTGTTGCCGCCGGACTATCACCAACAATTACGTTTGGAGTTTGCCAGCCGTAGGGCGACCGTTCTTCAGCGACTCAATCAGATGGAAGATGTCATGTATCACGCTCCGGAGGGCGCGTTTTACATGTTTGTGCGGTTGCCGATCGATGATTCAGACCGGTTCTGCGCCTGGTTGCTGACCGATTTTTCGCATGAAGGCAAGACCGTGATGTTGTCACCCGGAACCGGTTTTTATGCTACACCGGGAAAAGGAAAAGACGAGGTGCGGATTGCCTACATTCTCGAAAAGGATCTGCTAGAGCAGGCGATGGATTGTCTGCAAAATGCCCTGTCGGTTTATCCGGGGGCCCGGAAGAATTTGTTGTATTCCTATGCCGGCACCTGATCCCTCTGTCCTGTCAATATAAACCTGACCATTTCCGGAAGAGTCATTTTCGGAAGTCACTTATCCTGTAATCTGATCCGGATACAACTTTTTGCAGGCTCGGTGCATCTATTTTTAAGGTTTTAATAAGTTTTCCTTAAGAAATTCCGTTGGGAAAATGACTAATTTGTTACAAAAACAGTTAAAAACCGATCCTGATGAAAAACAAGGCACTCCTCATCCTCATCGCTGCTGCCCTGGTGATCGCCGCTTATTTTTACCTTCCGGTTTCCACTAACGACATCAAAGCCGATATCATCACGACCGGAGTCTCCCAGGGGCCTTTCAGTATTTATGTCAATGCTACAGGAGAACTAAAAGCCAAGCGGTCTATCAAGATCCGGGGACCTCAGGGGATGCGTTCGGTAGGCATTTATCAGACCACCATCAGTGACCTGATTCCTGAGGGTACTATTGTACGGAAAGGAGATTTTGTAGCCAGCCTGGACAAAACAGAGCTCGCTTCAAAAATGACGGAGGTTCAGACTGAAATCGAGAAAATTCAAACCCAGCTGGCTCAGGCAAAAATTGATACCGCTATCGAAATGAAAGATCTTCGGGATCAGATCGCTAACCTCGAGTTTTCAATGCAACAGGAACGTCTTGAAATTGAAAAAAATCGCTTTGAACCGCAGATGATTATCGAAGAATCCCGGCTGAAACTGGAAAAATCGGAGAGAGATTATGCGCAGTTGCAGGATAAATTAAAGTTGAAGAAAATCCAGACAGAAGCCAAGATCGAAGAGATCGATGCCAACCTGCGACAACAGACCAACCGGATGCAGCAGCTCACTACCGTAGCTACGGGCTTCAATGTCATAGCACCGGAAGATGGTATGCTGATCTATGAACGGACCTGGAATGGTAAAAAGGGTCCCGGATCGCAGGTCAATGCCTGGGATCCGGTCGTGGCCGAGTTGCCCGACCTGTCTGATTTTATTTCGGTCATTTATGTCAATGAAGTCGATATCAGCAAAGTGAAGAAGGGACAGCCCGTCAAGATCAAGGTAGATGCCTTCCCGGATAAGGTGTTTGACGGCATGGTAAATGACGTTGCCAATATTGGGCAG
This sequence comes from uncultured Saprospiraceae bacterium, assembly GCA_964428345.1. Taxonomy (GTDB): domain Bacteria; phylum Bacteroidota; class Bacteroidia; order Chitinophagales; family Saprospiraceae; genus JABDMH01. Next base: position 7,923 of record CAYRYD010000052.1, read on the forward strand.
CAATTACGGAATCAGGATGCCAAAGTCTTTGAAGTCGTAGTTCAGGTCAACGAAGCTGATAGTGTCTTGCGCCCGGCTATGACGACCAGCAATGAAGTTTTGGTCTATTCCTACGATGACGTTTTGTCTATACCACTGGAAGCTTATCAGAAAAATGACACGCTGGAGTTTGTCGTCGTTAAGGCGGCAAATGGCTATGTAAGACGGGAGGTAATCGGCCATGTGTCCAATAATGATGCCATCGTCATTGCCGCCGGCCTGGACCCCAGCGAGGTGGTATGCCTTACCTACCCAGCCAATCAGGCTGAGTTGCCACTGGAGTCACTGGATGCCGAGACAAAAAAGAAAACCCGGGAACAATTACAGGTTGTAGAAGCTGACCGGATGCGGTGGGAGCAGCAGAACGCGGCGAAGATTAAGGATGATCTGGTGAGACGGGATGAACCAAATTTCGGGGGTGTCATTATTATCAACTGATCTCCCGGAATTTGTATTATGGAAATTGCCCTGTTGAATTTTCTGCTGGCGATACAAGGTATCTTCCAGAACAAACTGCGTTCATTCCTGACCGCTCTCGGTATCATTTTCGGCGTAGCTGCGGTGATTGCCATGCTGGGCATTGGCACGGGTGCCAAACAGTCGATCATTGAACAATTGAGCCTGATCGGAGCCAACAGTATTGTCGTCAATGCCCGATTACCCGACCCACAGGAGAATGCAGGTGGAGATGACGGTTCTCAGAATAATGCTACCGATCCCGAGGCTCAAAGGGGTTTTACTCCGGGACTTTCACTGGATGATATGCAAGCCCTGAAAACCATCATGCCGACCACCAGCCTGATCAGTCCGGAAATTGTTCAGGATATGACCATCATCCGTGAAAAAACCCTGTTAAGAGCCCGTTGTGTCGGGATTACCAATGATTTTTTCGGTATGAATAACCTTGAAATCGGCGAAGGCAGGGTATTTCAGGAGATGCATTTTGAAAAAGGTGCCAATGTCTGCATTATCGGTTCTGCCATCGCCACCCGGTTATTCAAAGGTGAGAATCCGGTTGGCAAGCAGATAAAATGTGGCAATGTCTGGTTTAATGTCATCGGGATACTTAAGTCCCGCCGCATCCAGAAATCCCAGGTGGAAGAATTAAGTATACGCGATTACAACGATGACGTTTTTATTCCGATTTCCACTTTCTTACTCCGGATCAATAACCGGAAACGCATTGATTCGGGAGATGTGATCCGGGGAAGGTCGGATGAACAGAATGAACAAATGCAAAATTATCACCAGATCGACCGGGCAGTGATCCGGATCAGTCAGCCGGAATATGTCGAAGCAAGTGCTGAACTCATTTCCAGAATTTTAAAACGCCGGCATAACGACAAAATTGATTTCGAAATCGAAGTCCCTGAATTGCTCTTAAAACAGCAACAAAAAACTCAGGAAACTCTCAATTTTGTACTCGCTGTTATTGCCGGCATTTCCCTCCTGGTTGGGGGCATCGGCATCATGAATATTATGCTGGCAAGCGTATTGGAGCGAATTAAAGAAATCGGGATCCGCCGGTCGATCGGAGCCAGAAAGCTCGATGTCATTCTCCAGTTTTTATTCGAGGCGATAGCGATCAGTCTGATTGGCGGATTGATCGGAGTGGGTCTGGGTATTGTTGCGGCGAAAGTCATCGCCTCTTCTGCCGATATTCCAACCCTGATTACCTGGTGGTCGGTGGTCGTTTCGTTTGTTGTGGCGGCCGGTATTGGTTTAATTTTTGGCTGGTTGCCGGCCAGGAGGGCTGCCAATCTCGACCCGATTACTGCTCTCCGTACGGAATAATTAAAATCCAACTAATCTTTCATGAAGTCAATCCTGATCTCCTGTCTTGCGATGATTCATCTGGTATTATTTGGCCAGATACAAAAGGTAGATATAAGCCTTACGGAAGTCATCCGGATTGCCCAGGGAGAAGCACCCCGGGCCCTGATCGCCCAGACCAGGTTTAGCAACAACTATTGGCGTTATCAGTCTTTTCTCGCCAATTATAAGCCTCAGCTCAGTTTAATATCCACCTTGCCGGATTTGAACCGTACTATTGATAATGTGATTTTGCCGGACGGCAGTGAGCAATTTATCAATCGTTCTCTGATGAATACATCAGTGAGTATGAGGATGAGCCAACAGATTCATCAGACCGGTGGCTTTTTTTATGCTCAGACTAATTTACGGCGAATTGATTTGTTTGGAGATAATTCCAGTATATCCTATCTGTCCGTACCACTTAGTTTCGGATTTATTCAACCGATATTTCAATTTAATTCGGATAAATGGAACCGGCAGATTCAGGATCTCGATTTTGAATCTGCAAAAAAACAGTATGCAGAAGAAAAAGAGCAGATCGCTTACGATGCCGTCAATTTATTTTTTGAATTGTACGTCGCCCAGTTAAATCTGCAGGAAGCCCGGCGGCAAAAAATCTATGCCGACTCGTTGTACGAAATTTCCATAGGCCGATTTGAGGTCGGGAGAATAGCAGAGACTGACCTTTTACAGATTGAACTACGGTCGAAAAATGCCGATACGGAAGTTGCTACCGAATTACTCAATTACCAGAGTGCCAACGAGAGACTGCGTACTTTCATCGGTATTAAAGACAATGTCGAATTTAATCTCCTTGATCCCGACATCCTGCAGGATTATGACATCGATGCAACAAGAGCCCTGGATTATGCCCGGAAGCACCGGAGCCAGACCACCGGATTTCGAATCCGCCTTCTGGAAGCGCAAATGGACATGGAAGAAGCCGAAAGATCGGGGGGCTTGAATGTTGATCTCAGCGGTTCCTTCGGCCTCTCGCAGACCGGTCCGACTTTTTTTGATGCATACAATCGCCCGGTTGATCAGGAACGGGTGACCCTGTCTTTCCAGATACCTATAGCAGACTGGGGAAAGAACCGCTCTCAGCGCGAGATTGCCAAATCCAATCTCGAACTCACCCAGCGCACGATTGAATTAGACAATGTGAATTTTGAGCGGGAAGTCATTTTACGGGTTCAACAGTTTGCCCTTAAAAGGTCTCAGTTGGAGTTGTCTAAAAGAGCCGCTGATGTCGCCGATAAGCGGGTCAATATTGCCAAGAGTCGATATGAGATTGGCAAGATTGATGTGACCGAGCTCAACATTGCCCTCAACGAGTATCAGATTGCCCGGCGAGCTTATTATCAGGCACTCTGGGCACTCTGGACCGCCCACTACGAAATCCGGAACCTCACACTTTATGATTTTGTGCGGCAGCAATCGCTGGCCGATCAGGCGCCTCAGATCAATACCCAGCGGTAAGGCCAGGGGCTGTGAAATGTCCTGTGGTCCGGTAAGGTCCGGTTTTCGTGGTTTTATTCAAAAAGCGTATGACCATCCTGCGGAGCTACCACTCCCAGATGCCGGTACGCTTTTTCGGTAGCCTGTCTGCCCCGGGGAGTCCGGTGGATGTACCCCTCCATAATCAGGAAGGGCTCATGCACTTCTTCAATGGTACCCGGATCTTCACCGACCGCCGTGGCAATGGTACCCAATCCCACCGGACCGCCCTTAAATTTATGGATGATCGTAGTGAGAATGCGGTTATCCATTTCATCCAGACCACGCTCATCGACGTTGAGCGCCTCCAGACCGTAACGCGCAATCTCCAGACCAATCGTGCCATCTCCTTTGATCTGGGCGAAATCCCTGACCCGTCGTAATAAGGCGTTGGCTATCCGGGGAGTACCACGGCTTCGGCGGGCAATTTCAGCAGCTCCCTCATCGGTAATTGGAATGTCAAGAATGAGGGCTGATCGCTTGATGATCCCCTTGAGCGTCTCACTGTCGTAATAGTCAAGCAGGCAATTGATGCCAAACCTGGCCCGCATTGGCGGGGTAAGTAATCCCATCCGGGTGGTGGCCCCAATGAGGGTAAAGGGATGGAGGGATAGCTGAATGGATCGGGCGTTTGGACCGCTGTCTATCATGATATCGATCCGGAAGTCTTCCATCGCCGAATAGAGGTACTCTTCCACGACATTATTAAGGCGATGAATCTCATCAATAAAAAGTACATCGTTTTCTTCCAGGTTTGTCAGTAACCCGGCCAGATCACCGGGCTTTTCCAACACCGGACCGGAACTCATCTTCAGGTTGGCACCCAGTTCATTGGCAATGATGTATGAGAGTGTCGTCTTTCCCAGACCGGGAGGACCGTGCAGTAAAACATGATCCAATGCCTCCCGTCTCAGTTTGGCCGCCTGAACAAAGACTTTCAGGTTTTCAACTATTTTTAGTTGCCCGGAAAACTCCGAGAATTCTTTTGGACGCAATGCCTTTTCCACCTGACGGTCATCCGGACTCTGGGACTGATCGGTTGGATCAAGGAAGGGATTCGCCATAGCTGCGGTTATATTTCAATATTTTAAAATACAAAGGTCGGCTAATTATTTGTGGACACCTCTAAATATCTCTGAAATTAGGCAAATTCAAAAAGAACCAAGCGAGATTGAGGAGCGAACTCCCGACCTCAAGGGCGGGACTGGGGGAACTTTGAGCGACGAAACCACTGTGTGTGGGCGGGTAAGTTCGCGAAGGAGCCTAGCCGGAGCTAAGTGACTGAGGGATGACGAAATTGAGGAGCGATCCGGGAGGATTGAGGGATGAGCCGGTCATGCGACCGGTGGAGGTCTGGAAGACCTCCAAGTGACGAAACCGCGTCAGCGGGTGGGTGGGGTCGAGATCCAGTGGATCTCGAAGCGAGGAAACCACGAAGTGGGTGGGAAAGGAAGGTTATTTTTAAAATAGCTTATTATAGATAAGCGATTGCCAATTGAATGGGGTGTTTAGAGGTGCCCTTACAAACCGGACAACAAGATTGATTCTGGTATGGAGTCATCGGTGTGTGCTGTAAAGCGTGATCCGGTCACTGAGCTGCTTTTCATCAGATCACAACCCATTGGTCTGTGGCATAGCGACCGGCCCTTGCAGTCATACCAGGTATGGTAGGTTTCGTTGGTGATTACCAGGTTACAAGAGCTGATCCTTCCACTGGCAGTGGTCGATCTGACGGATACCACAATTTCCGAAAATGGAGCCCAAAATCAAGGCACACCATTTTAAGTGTTGGGTAGGTATGTTTTGCACAATAAATAAATTCTTACTTTTGCACTGCTTTTTAAAAAGGGCATCCGAAATGCCTGTTTTCCCACAGACAACTTAAAATAATATCAATGGAAAGTGCAAAAATCACGATCGAGAATGGAAAGTTAAAAGTACCGAATCATCCCGTGATACCCTTTATCGAGGGCGATGGTATTGGTCCGGATATCTGGGCAGCGGCCGTACGCGTTTTTGATGCAGCCGTCGAAAAGGCCTACCACGGTCAGCGAAGCATCGTGTGGAAAGAAGTGCTCTGTGGTCAGAAGGCTTTTGATCAGACCGGTGAGTGGTTGCCCGATGAAACCCTCCGGGACATTGAAGAATACCTGGTAGCCATAAAAGGACCGCTGACCACCCCGGTAGGAGGTGGTATCCGTTCGCTCAATGTAGCTCTGCGGCAAAAGCTGGATCTCTTTGCCTGTGTTCGCCCGGTACGTTGGTTTACCGGGGTACCCAGTCCGGTCAAAGAACCCCATAAGGTCGACATGGTGATTTTTCGGGAAAATACGGAAGACATCTATGCTGGAATCGAATACAATTACGGCACCCCGGAAGTCAATAAGCTGAAGAAATTTTTGATCGAAGAACTGGGTGTGACCCAGATCCGTTTTCCTGATACGGTGTCACTGGGCATCAAGCCGGTATCGGTCGAAGGTACCGAACGTTTGGTCCGGGCTGCAATCGAGTATGCGATCGATCAGAAACGGCCAAGCGTTACCCTGGTCCATAAGGGCAACATCATGAAGTTTACCGAGGGCAAGTTCAAGGAATGGGGTTATGCCCTGGCTGAAAGGGAATATAGTGATAAGGTATTTACCTGGGCTCAGTACGATCGCATTGCCGCTGAGCAGGGTAGCCAGGCTGCCAACGAAGCCCAAAAGAAAGCGATCGGGGGTGGGGCTATTCTGATCAAGGATGTAATCGCCGATGCTTTCCTGCAACAGATCCTGCTCCGGCCTGCTGAATATGAGGTCATCGCTACCCTCAACCTCAACGGAGACTATATTTCCGATGCACTGGCTGCTGCCGTAGGCGGTATCGGTATCGCTCCGGGAGCCAACATCAATTACACCACCGGTCTTGCCATTTTTGAAGCTACCCATGGAACCGCACCCAAATATGCCGGATTGGATAAGGTCAATCCCAGTTCCGTTATTTTGTCCGGGGTGATGATGTTGGAGTATATGGGCTGGAAAGAAGCTGGTGATCTGATCATCAAAGGTATTGAAGGGGCCATCGGTAAAAAGCGGGTTACCTACGACTTTGAGCGGCTCATGGAAGGAGCTACGCTGTTGAAGTGTTCTGAATTTGGTACGGAGATCATTGCCAATATGTAAGATGACACCGGTCCGGCAGAACCGGAAACAGTCAGTTATCTTTCCGAACTGAGGCCTTTGTGCCATTACAACGGCATCTATTGTAATCGGGTGAGACGGCTGTTCACTGAAGCCCATCAACAAGTTGTTGGATGGCCGGGACGATGGTTCACTCCCTGTTCGGTACTGGATTGGACCCGCACCAGGCCGGAATTATCTGAAATTAACCACGATTAAGCGCGGTTGATACACCTTGCGAAGGCTGGTCCGTTGGATGAAGAGCGCGGTTGTATTCGGGCCCGTGTAGGACCACGCAAAAATCCGGTGAAAGGCAAAGGAGGGATCAGGCGGAAAAACTGGTACCACAACCACAGGTTTCCCTGGCGTTGGGATTGCTGAAGGTAAAGCCCCGGTTGTTGAGCCCATCGACATAATCAACTTCCATGCCAAGCAGGTAAATGCCATGAGCTTTCGACATGATCACTTTCATGCCATCGATCTCGTATTGCTGATCATCGTCCCTGACCGAATCAAAACCGAGGATATAGGAAAAACCCGAGCAACCTCCTCCTTTGACCCCAACCCGCAAGCCATAATCGTCCGGGACATTCTCCTGCTGCATGATTTTCCGTAACTCTGCCAGTGCGCCAGGAGTTACCGTGATCGGTTGAATAGCCGGTTTTTCTTTTACTTCACTCATAGTTCAAAACTTTTTGCGCTGTATTTGAAAAATCAAAAGTAATCAAAAGCGCTCTGTCATGAAAGCTTCTTACTTTTGTCACTAACGCATAATGCGTTCCAATTGTTCAATCATCACAAAAGTATGAATGAGGTTTCGGTTTGGTTCTATTTATTGCTGGTTTGTCTGCCCTCTTTGATTGTTTTTGTAGCCTGTTATCTCCTGATCCGGCAATTTCTGCGAAATAAAGAGCAATTGGAACTGCTAAGCATTCAGAAAAACACGACGGCCAATGTCCTTCCCCTGAAATTGCAGGCTTACGAACGGCTGATCCTTTTTTTTGAACGGATCCATATCCCAAATCTGGTGGCCCGCATCCGGAACCGGAAAATGTCATCCGGAGACCTCCAGTCGGCACTGATGATTGCCATTCAACAGGAATTTGAACACAACGTAACCCAGCAGATGTACGTCTCCGACAAACTGTGGGAGGTCATCCGGCTCGCCAAGCAGGAGCTCTTCAATCAACTGGATCATGTCATGGTTTCTACGGCTTTCAGTGAAGATGCGGAGATCTATAACCGCGCCCTGATCGATCATTTTACCAAACCCGAATTTGATCCAACCCGAAAAGCGATCTATGCCATTAAGCAAGAGGCAAAACTGTTGCTATGAGACCCTGGATGCACTGGGGGATACTGATCCTCAGCCTGGCCACTTCGTTGAGTTGTGCCCGGGTATACCATCAGGCGGGAAACCAGGTCACCTCATACCGGATAGATGACCGAATCCGTGAAAATGGCGATAAAAATCCGGAAGAGTTGATGATAGCGCCATACCGCCGGTCTCTTGTTGCCGAGATGAACCAGGTTATCGCCATTGCTGCTCATTCCCTGGATAAAGGCCCGGGAGGAACACCAGAGTCGACCCTGGGCAATTGGGTAGCCGATGCCATCCTGGCCCGGAGCCGGCTAATCACTGGAGAAGACATCGATTTCGCCATCTGCAATTCGGGTGGTTTACGGATTCCGGCCCTTCCTTCGGGTCCGGTAACCCGGGGTCATTTTTATGAACTCATGCCATTCGACAATTATCTGGTGACGATGAGCCTGCCGGGTGAGGTAATCCGGCAGTTGTTTAACCATATGGCTGGTCATGGCGGTTGGCCGATCAGTTCCGGAGTATCCTACCAGATCAAAGAAGGCAAGGCTCAGCAGATTATGATCAATGGAGAGAAGTTGAAGGAGTCTGATACGTACGAGGTTGCATTGTCTGATTACCTGGCCGAAGGAGGTAATAATTGTGCCTTCCTGAAGGATTTTCCCAACAGGAATCTGGGTGTTTTTTACCGGGAAGCCCTGATCGAGTATGCCCAGATGCAACAGGTGGTATCAAAGTCACTCGAGGCCAGTATTGAAGGAAGGGTTGTCTCCCTGGATCAATAAGTTATGTATCGACGAAGATTTCTAAAACAAACCGCTACCGCTGCTTCCATTCTGGGGATGGGTGCTTTTCCCTGGGAGGCAATGGCTAGTCCAAAGATTACCCAACTGACCATTCTCCATACCAATGACGTTCATAGCCGCATTGACCCCTTCCCGATGGATGGCAGCCGTAACCAGGGACTGGGTGGCGTCGCCCGGCGCAGCCAATTGATCCGGGAGATCAGGAAAACAGAACCCAATGTGTTGTTATTGGACAGCGGTGACATTTTTCAGGGGACTCCTTATTTCAATTTTTTCGGGGGAGAACTGGAGATCAAACTGATGACCCGGATGGGATACGACGCCGCAACGTTGGGGAACCATGATTTTGATGCCGGTATCGAAGGGTTGGTGAGGCAATTGCCTCATGCCGCTTTTCCGTTTCTCAACTGCAACTATGACTTTGACCAGACTGGATTGAGGGGGAAGACCCGGCCTTACCAGGTCTTTTATCGTGCGGGATTGCGCATCGGTGTCCTGGGGGTAGGTATCAGGTTGAAGGGGCTGGTTCCGGAGAAATTTTACGGGTTGACCCGTTATCTCGATCCGTTGGAAAATGCCAACCGGATAGCTCAGCATTTGAAGGAGGAAGAGAAATGCGATTATGTCATTTGCCTTTCCCACCTCGGATACCAATATGAAGATGACCGGATTGACGACCGGAAACTGGCCCGGTCTACCCGCCATATCGACCTGATACTTGGTGGCCATACCCACACCTTTATGGGTGGTCCGGAGGTCCTTCCTAACATAGACAAGCGACCGGTAATGATCCACCAGGTAGGGTGGGCGGGAATCATTCTGGGGCGGATCGATGTGCGCTTCGAAAAGAACAGAAAGAACCGCTGTGTGACCTGTCAGAACCAAACAGTCAGGTAGTTCTACCTGATTTGACGGAAACTATATGTTAAAATTTTACATATATGTTTTTTAAAAATTTTTACTACACTTTTTTAGACTTCATTGTTGACATTAAGGAATTTATATATTATATTTCACAATAATTTAAATTTTTTTTTAAATAAATTGTTTGTATCAGGATAGGTTTACAAATATTTTTTTTCAAATTTGTTTTCAAGTTAAGAGACTGTAGAATCCCCCAAGCATTTTCGCTTGATTCGGAGCCCCATTTTTCCGGTTTACGGTAGTAGGTTTTTATTGTTGTAACGCTAGAAATAGAGTTCAAGAGAATGGTAAAGGACTGTCATATCATATGGACTAACTGTCTTCACATTATCCGTGAAAACGTCAATCCACAGAGCTACAAGACCTGGTTTGAGCCAATAAAGCCGGTAGGCCTTGATGGAACCTCCCTGACAATCCAGGTACCCAACAAGTTTTTTTATGAGTGGCTGGAAGAGCACTACGTATCCCTGCTCAAGAAAGCCGTCAAAAGCCAGCTTGGAGAAGAGGGCAGTCTCGAATATCAGATCCTGCTGCGCACCGATGATGTTTCACGGGTCGCGGCCCATGGCAGTCCGGTTTCCGCGGTAACCATTGATCAGCAGGAGATCAAAAATCCCTTTGTGATCCCGGGCATCAGGAAGGTAAAGATTGATCCGCAACTCAACAGGAAATACACCTTTGAAAGCTATATCGAAGGTGATTGCAACCGCCTGGCCCGGTCAGCCGGTATGGCTGTGGCCCGAAAACCGGGAGGTACTTCTTTCAATCCCCTGGTGATCTATGGAGATGTAGGTCTGGGTAAAACTCATCTGGCCCATGCAATCGGAAATCAGATTCTGGAAGACTTTGATCAGAAATCTGTCTTGTATGTTTCCTCGGAAAAATTTACCAATCAGATCATTCAGGCAATCAAGAACAATGCCATCGAAGATTTTGTCAATTTTTACCAACTGGTAGATGTCCTGATTGTCGACGACATTCAGTTTCTTGCCAATAAGGTGAAGACCCAGGAGATTTTTTTCCACATCTTCAACCAACTCCGCGATAATGGCAAGCAAATCATTCTGACCTCCGACCGGCCTCCCAAAGATCTGGATGGCATGCAGGAAAGGCTGATTTCCCGGTTTAAGTGGGGACTGACGGCCGATCTCCAACCACCGGATCTCGAAACCCGGATGGCGATTCTCGAATCCAAGATGATGGAAGATGGACAGGATATCCCGGGAGAAGTGATCGAATTTATCTGCTTCAATATCCAGAACAATATTCGCGAGCTGGAGGGTGTTTTCGTGTCCCTCCTGGCTCAGGCATCCCTCAATCGCCGGGATATCGATCTGGAGCTTGCTCGTGAGGTGATTCAGAAATTTGTCACTCAGATTACAAGGCAGGTCACGGTCGAAAACATCAAGGATCTCGTCGCAGAATATTTCGAACTGCCAGTCGAAAAGCTACACAGTAAGACAAGGAAGAGATCGATTGTCATTGCCCGGCAATTGTCCATGTTTTTGGCCAAGAAGCTTACCAACAAATCCCTGAAGGCCATCGGATCCAAGTTTGGTGGCCGGGATCATAGCACCGTCATCTATTCCTGCAATGCCGTTCAGGATCTCATGGATACCGATATGATGTTCAGGGAAACGGTTCAGGAACTGGAAAAACGGGTGTCGATGAGTATGGCCTGTTGAGCAGACCTTATTCAGGGATTTCTCCTGAACAGGACCTTCTGGACCTGACGTACCGTATAATTCGTAATGGAACCATCGCCGGTTGCCTTATCTTTTTTGCCGGAAGTCACTTCAAAAACGATCACATCGTTCAGCAGTTCGTAACTGGCGGTCAATAAGTTGTCCTCAACGGTAAAAACACTGTATAATTTATTGCCAGACAGATATGAATCGAGCTCAATACCGTCACCCTCATCAATGATGTACCGGTTTAGTTCCGGATGGGTCAATTTCAGGGTATAGTCCTTAATAACCGGATCTCCTTTGCGGTGATAAACCGTTTTCCATTTCCAGGTATTGACCGCTTCCCTGGCTTCTACCTCCAGGATCACCGGAATGCTATCGGAAAGGATCCCTTCCTGGTAGATAAGCAAGGTGCCAGCCCAGTGTCCGGCGTATTGACGGATGAAGTCTGGTTGTGCGGATAATGGCGATGGGAAGAAAGCAAGATGAAGCCAGGCTGCCAAAAGTAATGCAACAACTCGTCCACTTGGAGAGAGTACTCTGTCATTGCAGAAAGCCGGGAAGAGTGCGGCGACTTTCAGTCTGCCCACTGGCTGATCCGCTTTTTCGCCTTCAGGGGATAACTCACCAGGGTGACTCCGACCTTACCTTCGAATGTATCACCGGCAAAATTTCCTTTGAGATTGACTTTAAAGCCTTTGTAATGAAAGTATCCCTTCAGCCGCTCTTCCTCAATCGTCAGGTGATCGATCGACATCTCACCCAAATCGGCTGATACGCTTGCCCGGTAGGCCGAACCATCCCGTTCGATATTCAAAACCCCTTCGGCATCACCGGCAGGAGTATCTTTCACGACAAAATCCCAGTCTCCCGTATAGGGATCTCCCAGGGTCACTGACCGGGGTTTTAACTCGGAAGCTCTTTTGTTGGAATGACAGGCAGAAATAGTGAGAATAATTGTCAACGGGATCAGAAGGTTGATTGTTCCTTTCATGATGCACTCAATATATGTCAATTGAAGTCAGAACGCAGATCGGTCTGGTTTTATTGACAAGATCACTCCGGATTCGTGCTGAGACTCAAAACTTTAACGATTTCCGGACGCTACTCCAGGATACCCTGCAAGGTCTTCCTCCAATGGATGTAGGCTTTTTGATACGCTTCGGACCGCTGATCCGGTTCGATTTCACCAACCACCTCCAAACCGGCCATTGCTTCCGGAAATCCGGAAAAATGCCCTGCACCTACCCCGGCGGCCAGGGCGGCACCCACCGCACCGGTTGTATCAAGCATTTTGATTGCGGCACCGGTCAGGGTAGAAATTGTATGGGCAAAGACCTCCGACTGAAAGAGATTGTCATTGCCTACTTTGATAACCTCGATGTTTAGTCCCATTTCCCGGAGGATATCCATCCCATAAACAAAAGAAAAAGCAATGCCCTCGAGCGTAGCCCGGATCAGATGTTCCTGATGGTGACGGTTGAGCTGGAGGTGGCAGATCTGAGCTCCCAAATCACGGTTTTCAAAGATTCGCTCGGCACCATTTCCAAAAGGTATCACACAAAGCCCGTCGGCTCCGATGGCAACCCGGGCCGCTTTTTGTTCCAAAGCCGGATAAGGCGAACCCGGCGCTATCATTTTACGGAGCCAGCCGTACTGGATCCCGGCTCCGTTGATGCACAACAGAATACCGATCCTGGGATTTTCGGGGTGATGATTCACATGGGCGAATCCGTTGACCCTGGATAACCGGTCATAGACAGGGTGGTCAACAACCCCATAGACTACGCCGGAAGTGCCTCCGGTAGCCGCTATCTCACCGGGATCCAGTACGTTGAGCGACATGGCATTATTGGGTTGATCGCCTGCCCGGTAGCAAATCGGGGTTCCGGCTGCCAGACCGGTCTGGCCGGCTGCCAGTTCAGAAACCCGGCTTTGAAAGCCAACCCCGGGTACGATCTCCGGCAGTAAATACTCATCAAATCCGAAATGATCCATCAGGATCTTTGCCGGTTTGTTATCCCTGAAATCCCAAAGAACCCCTTCTGAAAGTCCGCTGGCGGTGGTTTGGATCTCACCGGAAAGCCGGTAGGCTATGTAATCACCGGGGAGCATGATTTTGGCACCCCCGGCGTAAACTTCCGGTTCGTGGTCCCGCACCCACTTTAATTTGGAAGCCGTAAAGTTGCCCGGTGAATTGAGCATCCGGCTGAGACAGGTCTCATGGCCGATTTTGTCAAAAGCTTCCTGACCAATGGTCACCGCCCGGCTATCACACCAAATGATCGAAGGTCTCACCACGTGACCGTTTTTATCGACCATCACCAGACCATGCATCTGGTAGGCAATCCCGATACTCTTGATTTCATGACCTTGAATTCCCTGAATGGTGAGCAATTGTCTGGTGGCATCACAGACATGCCTCCACCAGGTGTCCGGATCTTGTTCCGCCCAGCCTGGTTGTGGTGCCTCAATGGCCATTTCGCTGGCCGGTTGTTGTACCATGGCAACTCTCTTCCCGGTATTTAAATCGACCAGGGCAGCTTTGATCGATGAGCTGCCTATGTCATATCCTATCAGGTACATGGCTTTTCCTTTTTGCTCCTCTCCATGTTGCAATGTTACTAAAACTCTGCCGGTCCTGGTGATTTAATAGAATAGACCCACTTTGTTTACGATCTACATTACCCGGGATCCGGATGAAAGAAGGAAAGTGAGATCTTCTCTCCAGTAGTTAAATTTGTAGAACAATCCTCCTCCCATGCAAAACATTCCTGATTACGTAACTTATTTGTTTGATTTTACAGTTATTCTGAGCATTCTTTGGTTTTACCGGGCCAGTCATTTCAGGATGTTTCTATACGTTGCTTTTCTATGGGTAGTCATCCAGTTCTGGATTGCCCGGTCGGGTTTCTATCAGGTGACCGATGTGTTGCCTCCCAGGATTTTGCTGACTGGCGTACTGCCTGCAATCCTGGCCATAGTTGTTTTGTTTGCAACCGGAAGAGGCAAAGCCTTTATCGATCAGATCGATCTCAGGATCCTCACTGCCTTTCACAGTATCCGGATATTGGTAGAAGTGGTCCTTTTACTCTTGTACCGGGCTGGTGTCATGTCGGTTTTTATTACGTTCGAAGGCACCAATTTTGATCTGTTTTCCGGGATTACTGCTCCCCTGATGGTTTTCATCGCCTTCAAAAAAGACGGAATCCGGAAGAATCTGTTGCTTTGGTGGAATGTCTTATGTCTGCTGTTGTTGCTCAATGTGGTGATTACCGCAATTTTCTCGATACCCGGCCCATTACAGAAGCTGGCTTTTGATCAACCCAATAACGCGGTATTGCATTTTCCCTATGTTCTTCTACCGTCAATGATAGTACCCCTCGTCTTGTTTGCTCATCTGGTGGCCATTCGCCGGTTGATTTCTAAAGCATAACTGCATTTGCAGCATTTAGCTTATCTTGGCTTTCTCTTGACCAGAATTCTCCCTAAAAGGCGAAACTGGCGATTCCCCTTCTGCCATCCGGCTGTGTAGTTTGGTAACATCACGTGAAAATAATATGAGAGTCATCACCCTATTGTTTATGGTCCTTATCGGGTGCCGGTTGGTTGGTCAACCAATGAATGGCAACAGTCAACCCAATATTCTCTTCATTGCCGTCGATGATCTCAATGACTGGGTGGGATTTCTCGGAGGTCACACTGGTATGAGAATTCACACACCCCATCTGGACCGCCTGGCAGCCGGGTCGATGATTTTTACCAACGCCCATACACCTGCTCCGGCCTGTGCTCCAACCCGGGCAGCGATCCTGACCGGAGTCCACCACACCCGTTCGGGCGCTGAAAATGTCTATTGGGGTGACCGTCCGCGGTGGAGGGAATTTACTGCTTTAAAGGAAGTGGAGACCCTGGAACAATTTTTCAAGAACCGGGGCTATAAAACGTTGGGCGGAGGTAAGATCTATCACAGTCAGGCACCACCCTGGGCACCGACCAGCCAGGTCGAACCAGAAAACTGGGATTTTTACTATCCGAGCGCTTATATCTCGCATCCCTACCAGATCAGGGCTCCGCACGATGTGATTTTTCCACCGGAAGACAACCATGAAAACCGCCCGGGTGGTGGCTGGTGGACCTGGGGCCCTATTCCGGTACTCGATGAGAAGATGGCCGATTATCACGTTGTCGACTGGGCCAGCTACGAACTCCGGCAGAAGCACGAAAAACCCTTTTTTCTGGCAGCGGGTGTTTGGAAACCACATGATCCGTGGGAGGTGCCTCAGAAGTACTTTGATATGTACCCCCTGGAAGATATTGTCTTACCTGAATGCAAGACCGACGACCTCATCGATGCTTTCGACCATGGCCGGAGGTGGATTCATAAATGGGTGATTGACAATGATGAGTGGAAAAAGGTGGTACAATCATACGCGGCAGCCATCACCTTTGCCGATGCAATGGTGGGCCGGCTGATCGATGCTTTCGAAAAGTCGGAATATGCCGGCAATACCATTTTGATGCTCTGGTCAGACCACGGCATGCATATGGGCGAAAAGGAAAACATCGAGAAGTTTACCCTGTGGGAACGATCCACCCGGGTTCCCCTGATCATCAGGGTTCCAGGGCTGACGCAGGCCGGCTCCCGGTGCGATCAGCCGGTGAGCCTGATGGACCTGTATCCGACCCTGGTGGAGCTGGCCGGATTTGAGCCACCCACCCATCTGGATGGACATAGTCTGGTGCCCCAGATGAAAGATCCGGCAGCGGTTACCTCTCCGGTGGTCACCAGTTATATGTTTGCCTGGGCCGACAGGAAGGTCATCGGACATGCCGTGAGAAGCCTGCGTTACCGCTATATCTATTATCCTGAAATCAACCTGGAAGAATTGTACGACCATGAAAATGATTCTCAGGAGTGGAACAATATCGCTTATCAGCAGGAGTATAAGGCGATCATAGGTCAGCATCGTCAGGAACTCTTAAAGTTGCTTCCCGGTCTCCAGTGGCAGAGAGGAGATCCGGAAGGATATCGGGTGGACAGCAAAGGAAACGTCCGGAAAACAGATTTTGTCAGACTGGAAGATCTGCCGGAAAGGAACTAGAATGACAGCTCCATGAGGGAGTATTGCTGTACGCCCTGATGGAGTGTCAGTGATCCAGGAAATGCGGGTCCTTTTCACCGGCGGTGATGGCCAGCGGAAGCCGGTTTTCGGTAGGTGGTAGCAGGCAGGTGGCAAATTCGGTAAAGGCACAGGGCGGGCTGTAAGCCTTATTGAAATCGAGGATCGTGGTACCCTGATCGGGTGGACGGACAACGTATAGATAGCGGCCACCACCGTAGGTTTCGTTGCCACTGGTTTCATCGTAGAAAAGTAAGAACAACTCATCAGGGGTTTCTTCAACAGTCAGGATTGAATATCGGTTGCCTTCAAAATCAAAAGTGAGGTAGCCCGGACTGACATTACTGACCACCATGTCCAATACATTGGGCAAAGGCAGGATTTTGGCAGTATCAAAGGCATGGAAGGTGGCTTCCAGCCTCCACTTTTTATCGACCGGAAAATACGGAATGTGGGTTAGGGCTTTGCGGGCTGGATGCCGGATGTCTCTCAATCGAACCAGATATTGATCTCCCCGCCGGATCAGAAACCATTGGAGCCTTCCATCGGTGCACAGGACCGGCTCCTTTGCCGGCGACAATAATTGCCTGGAAACTCGCTGGCTGTCGGCATAAATTTCACCACCGGGATCGGCTTCCAGCCAAACGGAATCACCGGAGACCAAAAACGAACCCATGTGATCCGGAGCAAAATCTGGAAATACCAACGGATGCTCCTGGCCCGATCCAAAAGTCTGCTTTCCTTCCCGGAGGGGAAAGAGACCGGCCAGGGTCGCCCATCCATCTTCTTTGACCAGATTGGCCAGCCGTGTTTGTTGCCATTCCAGTATTGATTGTTCATAGGAGGCATCCGGACCTTGTTCACAACCGCCGATCAGAAAGGTGATCAGACAGAACATGATTTTTTCCGGAACGGTCATTTTTCAGGAAGCTTTTTCTCTGGCCAAGATAGGGACATTTACCAAAATGGTTGACAGTCTGTCATTTTAACAAGGTGGAGGTTAAACGGCTGAATATGCTGAAATACCTATCTTTCGCCCCTATAAAGAGTCAATCGGGTATGCAAACATTTGCGCGGAATGTTTTGGACTACCATTTTTCGCTAAGACCAGATATCACTTTGCCCAATCAGGTAGAGTGGTTATATCCATATGATCAGGATGAAGTCCGGGAGGCGATGTCACGGTTCTTTACCAAATATTTTTCAGACCAGGAAAAGCGAACTGGGCTGATTGGTATCAACCCCGGCAGGTTTGGTGCGGGAATTACCGGAGTGCCGTTTACGGATCCGATCCGGATGGAGACAGAATGTTCCCTGGTGAATACCTTCCCAAAAAGGCAGGAATTGTCATCCGTATTTATTTATGAAGTGATTCATGCAATGGGAGGAGTTGCTGATTTTTACCGGAATTTTTATATCACCTCGATTTGTCCCTTAGGGTTTGTAAGAAATGGTAAAAATTATAACTATTACGATAGTCCGGCATTGACCGAAGCTATTTTGCCGATGATTATCGATAACCTGGAAAGACATATTTCTTTTGGACTGAGCCGGGAAGTGGCTTTTAGCTTAGGGCAGGGAAAGAATTTTACATTTTTGGAAAAGTTGAATGCCAGGTACAGGTTTTTCCGGAAAATTATTCCCTTACCCCATCCGCGGTGGGTGATGCAATACCGGCTTAAGAGCCGGGAACAATACATCCAGGAATACATAACCAAGCTCAGTCGTGTTCTGTGAAAGTTCATGCTAATATTGGGAATAGTCGCTATTTTGGGGTAATAGCCATGTCGAATCATGCTGCAACACACTATCCTTAACCTGTTCTGCTGGCTTCTGATTGTCAGTTGTGTCAGCCCCGATTATCCTCAGCTACTGCTGGATGTCAATCCGGATACCGTCGAATTGTTTGGCAGGAATGTGATCTCTACCCCCTTGTATGAGAGAGACATAGCGATCAGTCCCGACGGAAATGAAATTATTTATACCGCTGGCGATTACCGGCAGAATATCCGTTGCCTGGTTTCCCTGAAAAGGCACAATGGCCATTGGGGTGAAAAGAGGATCCTTCCTTTTTCCGGAAGATATCAGGATATCGAACCCTTTATTACACCGGATGGTAACCGCTTGTTTTTTGCTTCCAACCGGCCTCTTGCCGGTGATTCGCTCCGCAGCGATTACAATATCTGGGTGTCTGACAAAGCCGGTGACCGGTGGGAACCCCCTTTCCCAGTCAGTGCGAGAATCAATACCACCGGCGATGAGTATTATCCTTCGTTATCCAAAAAAGGACATTTGTATTTTACGGCAGTCCGGACAAATGGTCCAGGGCTTGAAGACATCTTTGTCAGCACCTGGGAAAATGGGGTGTACCAGGAACCGGTTCCGCTTGACTCCAATATAAACAGCACAGTCTATGAATTTAATGCATACATCAGCCCTGAAGAAGACCTGATTATTTTTAGTTCTTATGGTCGATCAGACGAACAGGGAGGAGGGGATCTTTACTTTAGCAGGAAAAGTACAAATGGTCATTGGACCAAAGCAAAGAACCTTGAATGGGTGAATACTGAAAAACTGGATTACTGCCCATTTATTGATTTTCCCCGGGGCAATTTTTATTTTACCAGTGAACAAATCGGTCCGCAAGCCATCATTCGATCCTTTATTGATCTGGAAAACCAGGCTGGTCAGGTACAGAACGGCTTAGGAGATATTTACCGTATCAGTTTGGACAATTTGCCTTTCTAATTGGATTTTCTTTAAAAGAAAAGTGGAGACCATTCGAAAATGATCTCCACTTTCAATAGTTGCATTCATTTAGTTTGAAGATCCGATCCTGTTTTGTTCTTCTTCCATCCCGGTTTTCCGGTTACGGGCGGCTTTCACTTGCTTATTACCAAACTGGTAAGTAAAGTTCATCCGGACCTGTCGGCTTTCCCAGTTGCCTTCTGCCCGCATATATAAACCACCGAAGCGGCTGTAGCCTCCCCAACCATTGGTGTAAAATAAATCACTCACGGTCAGCTTCAGGTTGGCTTTGTCATTCCAGAGACTTTTAGAGATACCGGCGGATACATCGTATTGCGAGTTGGTTACCAGGTTACCCCAGATGCTGGGAGCATTGTACCAACCGGTTATTTCTCCTTTAAAACCTTTGGGTAAAAGGAAGGTATTCTGCCCGTAAAAATTAAAGGCATTGGCATTCAGATCGATGATCTTGCCCTCGATGTTGGCTTCATTGTGGACGCGGAAGGCCGTTGCGGTAGCATAAACATTCCACCATTTGGTGACCGCAAAGGGATAACTGACCGTCAGGGCCAGGTTGGTTTGTTTCGCCAGGTTGATGTTGGTGATGATGGCTGCCCGTTCGTCAACTGCATCGGTGATCTGGGTAAACAGATCATTGGTTACCGTATAGCTCAATGTGCTGTTGAGCGTATGCTTATAGGTATGTGTCAGGGAGTATGCATTGGAATACTGAGGCGTCAAAAATGGATTTCCCTGCTGGTAGGTCAATTCGTCCAATTGATAGGCAAACGGATTTAGATCCTGATAATTGGGCCGGTCGATCCTTCGGGAATATCCGATCCGCAAGCTGTTGTGATCATTAGCCTGCCAGGTGATTCCTCCGGAAGGAAACAGATTGATGTAGTCCCTTTCGACTGACTCATCGGTTTCGGATTGGGTGCTGGTCAGGTCACCCTTGCTGTAGGTATGCTCCAACCGGAGTCCGGCCATAAAATTGAATTTAGGACTCAGTTGTTTCTGCCAGGTTGTATAGGCTGCATTGACATTTTCTTTATAGACGAAATTGTTGCTTCGCTCCAGGTTTTTGATGCGTTCGTCATCAATGATGTCATAGCTGTCAAATGTATTGTCGGTAATGACCACAGAAGTTTTGGCCCCTAATCCCAGTCTTCCACCCCAGAGTTTGGTTTCGTAATCCGCTTTGGCAGTATAAATATCGATGTCGGTAGGTGTTTCATTGCTGAAGATACGCTCATAAAGCGTGGTCTCACCGTCTGCTGCCACATAGCGGTTGGGTTGGTGAGATATCCCGGTGTTCCGGTACAATCCATAGTCCACATCAATATTGAGGGACTGACCGCTTGCTCCTTTAAAAGCATAGTTTACGTTAAAATTGACGTTCTTCCTGCTGTCGTCGATGACGTTGCTGGCAATCAGGAAACTATCGATCATCCGGTCGGTCAATCCGGCAATTTCAGTATGGGTGTTTGATCCAAACCGGTGATCGTTGAGGTTGCCGTTGATCAGAAATCCCAGGGTGCTTTTCTCACTGAGAAATAAATCGGTACCGAGTCTGAATCCGTGATTTTCACTTGAATTGGTATTGCGGCCAATCTGGTCATACAAGTTTCCACCCAGTTCGCGGTAGAGGTCCATATCATTGATATTGTCCCCCTTGTAAACATTATAGGATCCGAAAGTATTAAAATATTTATCCCGGTAGTTCAGGCTAAGCGAACCATTGTATTTACTGGTTTTTCCATAACGATAACCTCCGTTCAGGTTGCCATTAAATCCAAGATTCTGATCTTTTTTCAGTCGGATATTGATAATTCCGGCATTACCTTCTGCATCGTATTTGGCAGAAGGATTGGTAATAATTTCAATTGCATCAATTTCGGTAGATTGCAGTGATTTCAGATAGTTGGCCAGGTCTGTAGCACTCAGGGGTGATTTCTTACCATCGATGTATACCTGTACACCATTTTTTCCCTGGATTAACAGGCTTTCATTATTATCGACAACCACTCCCGGAGATTTTCGCAAGAGTTCCAGAGCATTATTCCCTACGGCATTGACCGAACCATCGACATTGAATACGGTTTTGTCCGGTTGTACCTCGACAATCGGACGGGTTGATTTGACCACCACTTCGGCCAGTTGTTCGGCTTGTTCTTTCAGTATCACAGCTGGTACGGAGTATAAGGTCTTACCATCATATTCAAACACACTTGAATGAATATTACTATAACCTACATAACTCACTTCAATGAAATAGGTATCGGCAGGAATACCGACAAAAGTGAAGGCACCTTCTTCGTCGGAAATATCGGCCTTCACCATTGTCGTGTCGGATGCTTTCTGGAGTAATACGGTGGCGTAGGGTATTCCGGCGCCTTTTTCATCGACGATTTTTCCGGTTATCTGCGGATCATCTTTCGCAATGGCGACCGAAGCCAGGCTGAATAAGATTAAGGTAAAAAGGTTTTTCATCAGTTTAATAATTTTTAGGTAGAGACGAAATTATTCCGTCATGGACGGTTTTCACATGTAAATTCGACCAAATGATGACTTTATCACCTGAAAGAATCATTTGCTGATTGGACGATCTTACCCCTCCTGGGTTACAATTTCAGACTTGTTTTCAGTAATCCTTCGACAAATGACCACTCCCAGACGACGAAGATTCTTTCAAATCTTATAATGGCGATATCGTATTCCCGTGGATGCCAGAGAAGAATTTGAGGGATTGAATCAGATCAGGAAAATAACAGTACAAAGTCCCCGTCGGTCAATGGATCAACCCAGATTCTCCCGGATTTTCTTAGGCAGGGTATTTACTATCAACTCGTATGACTTCCGGAGACAGGTCTCCATTTCCTCCCGGGACCATATACTAATGTCCTGACATCGTATCCAGTGGCTGCGTGCCAGATAAGGTGCCGGGATGAAGTCCTCCTGGTCCGCCCACTGATAAAAATCTTCCTGTGTACATTTAAAATCGCAGGTGACCGGTAGCTGATCCTGGCCAATCCAGACGAAAGATTTGCCTCCGACATTGTAGGTCAGGTGGTCTTCAATTTTTAGCATGGGAACGGCACCTGGCAAGGTTTCACAAAAAGCAATCAGGTGGTCAAGGGTCATGGCTACCAGTATTTTGTTGAACTCAATTAAGGATGAATCTGACAGCATCGCTATATCGCAAACTTCCGAGGCTCATTTGGGCCTGGACGTGCAGTCAGATTCTATTCCTTTGGTTTGACTACAGTGCCATCGGCATATTGGGCGAACCTTCCTTTCTCACGCGGATGAACGTGAGCGGGGTTAGGCCAGGGCCAGCCACCAAACTGCGTCTTCCGGTATTCCTGAAAGGTGCGCTGGATTTCTTCTTCCGAATTCATGACAAATGGCCCATATTGAACCACTGGTTCATTGATCGGTTTTCCCTGAAGAAGGAGCAAAAAGCCATCCGCGGTGCCATTGGTCAGCGTGACTTCCCGATTTGCCTTTAGTTGCGCGGCATGCATCGGTTTGATGGGTGTCTCGTTGATGCTGACCCTATCTCCTTTATAGAAATACAGTCGCCGGTTGACTTCCGGAGAGGCCACTGGTAAAGTCCAGGTTGCTCCGGGCTGCATCCGGATGGTCCAGATCGCCACTTCATGGGCCGGATTGGCTGCCCAGGAGTCTGGAGCCGGTGCCGGGGCCTGAATATCATCTATCTGGCCGGCGATGACTTGTACTTCGGTCGTTTTTTCCTGCTTATCCCTGTGCCGGTAGACAGGAATTGTATCGGCCCAGAGCATGGCAAAGTGAGGGTCGGCCATTTTCTTTGTCCGTGGAAGGTTGAGCCAGATCTGAAAGATCTCAAAAGGATTGTCCCGATCCCGGTCGAGCAGGGGAAACATCTCGCAATGCTGCACGCCCTTACCGGCAGTCATCCATTGCACATCACCCTGGCCAAAACGGCCGGCAGCCCCCAGCGAATCGGAATGATCCACAAATCCCTTCCGGGCGATGGTGACTGTTTCAAAACCCCGGTGAGGGTGGGCAGGGAAACCGGGAACCCGGGTGCCGTGATACATTCGGAAGCCATCTTTGATTACAAAATCATTACCCAGATTCCGGCCCGCCAGCGATGTTGCCGGACCCATCTCCTCGTTGCCCTGGGGGTAAAAATCTTCGTGATGGACACAAAACAGGAATGGATCACTGGTTTCCCAGGGGAAACCAAGTGCGGTGATTTTAACGATCATTTCGTCTGACATGGTGGCACATTTTTGTTGACTATTACTCAAACTACAAAGAGGGGAATAATGTTTCGAAACGGTTCGCTTGCAAATCGATTGATACAGGCTGCTATTATGGTAAACATTAACCGAACTCTTTTATATCCGGGAAGAAACAAATACTTTTAGAACAAATAGGAGCATTTGAGTCTGTTTCAGCTATTCCGGAAATTAAACGTCTTTGTAAGGCCATACCGTTTTCTGGTAATCGCTACACTGCTTCTGACAGCCGTCGGATCTTTTATGGCTCAGGTCAATGCCCATATCCTGAGATATACCGTCGATGAAATCACAGCATTGACGATTGCGGGTAAAACTCTCCAGGATGGATTTTCATTGTTGCTGACCATCAGTAGCATCTTGCTGGTGAAGGAACTGATTTATGCAGCCATCCAGTATGGTCAGAAATTTTATGGTGAAAAATTAAGGATATATATATCCCGCGATATTTCCCAGGATATTGTTGAGAAAATTCTGACCTACCGGATGGCTTTTTATACTTCACCGGTCAATGAAAGTGGTAAATTGCAAACCAGGATTGACCTGGGCATTTCCAGCCTCACCCGGTTGGTCAGAAATTTTTTCATTGACATTCTGCCATTATTTGCCAATGCCCTGGTGGCGTTAATTTTTATGTTTAATGCTAATTTTTATGTAGGGTTGGTGAGCCTCGCTATTATTCCGCTCTATTTTTATGTCAGTAATCTACAGGCAGATAAATTAAGTGGATTCCGGCGCAATATGCGGGAGTACCGGGAAACAAAAAATAATGAAATCATAAGTCTCATCGAATCGATTTCGGTTATTAAATCCTTTACCCGTGAGGATCTTGAGGCAAAAAAACATGAAGATATTCAGTTTGAAATGACTGAAAACCAGTTGCGTACCCGGCAGATCAGTTTTATGTTTGACAGTGTCAAGTCTTTCCTGGAGCAATTTGGAGTCGTTATTATCATTGTACTGACTGCTTATTTTGTATTGAGCGGCACCATGAGTGTGGGTGCCATCATGTTTCATATACTGCTTTTTAATAATGTGTCTGCTCCGATCAGGCAGTTGCACCGGATTTATGATGAAGTCAACGATGCAGTTATCTACTCTGAAGCCTTTTTTGACATTCTGGATGCCGAACATGAAACCGAATATCCGGGCACCTATATTCCGCCGGGTATCACCGGGAGTATCAAGGTAGAAAAAGTCGATTTTCAATATCCCAATGGTACCTGGGCATTACGTGATGTTACTCTCCATATTCCGGCCAACAGGATTTCAGCCCTGGTTGGACTAAGTGGTGCCGGCAAGAGTACCCTGGTAAATTTGCTCGTCAAATTTTATCAGCCCGCTGCAGGCAGGATCTATCTGGACGGGATTGACCTACAACAGTATGACACCCAATGGCTTCGTAAGAATATTGGACTGGTGCTGCAGAAAAACCACATCTTTAATGGATCTATCACCGATAACATCCGCTATGGAAATCCGGAAGCCACTCTCGAGGAGGTTCAGAGCGCTGCTAAGAAAGCTTATATCCACGAGGAGATTATCGCATTGCCGGAAGGTTATGAAACGAGGGCCACGATGCTTTCAGGAGGTCAACAGCAGCGAATTTCGATCGCCCGCTTATTCCTGAAAGACCCACCCATCATTTTTCTGGATGAGCCCACCGCCAGTCTGGATGCCATCGCTACCGAGCAGATCAAGAAAAGTCTCGATGCCATTAAGAAAGGACGCACTGTTATCATTATTTCGCACAGCATCAGTCAGATCATTGATGCAGAATACGTAATTGTACTGGATAAAGGCAGAGTGGTTGAACAAGGCACCCATGAAGACCTGTACAAGAATGAAAAGAACTACTTTCAGATATTCAATGCCATGGCCAACAGCCTGAATATTGATAAAATTTCGACAACCATTGGTGATGAGGGACCGGAATAGGACGATGCCCTTTTATTCGACAATAAAAGGATTTGGACCTCTGGGATGACCATTGATCTTTTTTACCAGCAGGGCAGTTGACCGAAATCCTGTTTTGATGAAGGACACATAATCACGCACTTGCTGGATATTCGAATGACCTGGTGCACTCCGTTCCGTTTTTTATTTGAACTGAAGCAACGATTGCCTGATAAATGAGGTAGTGCCCTACCGGGCAGCCCAGGAAGGTTGGAGATCTCCGGCAGGGAGGATCCCGGTCAACAGGTATTAAATTCTGCCTGAGCGGGCAGGAGATCCTGGTTATGATCCGGATCTCTGGCAGATATGCTGAAGAGACCTTGACAGGGATGGCATTTTGGCCATGTTTGCCTTATCTTACATACATAACCCGAAAGTTGCTCGAAGGCTGGCGGAACATCGGAATCAAATTAGCATCATGAAGAAATTTATCTTTCCTGCTTTGCTTTTGTTTACTACCTGGACATCTTTCACCCAGACGGACCCCGGTCAGGAGGTACAGATGGTGTACAAGAATGTTAATAGCACCGAGTTGAAGGTTGATGTGTTTTATCCGCCGGAGTTTCAACGCGGCTCACTGCATCCGGCTATCGCTTTTTTTCACGGTGGCGGCTGGGTTTTTGGGAGACCTGAGGAGTTTCATGAAGCCTGCCGCCGTTATGCCCGGCTGGGGTTTGTGTGTTTTTCCTTTCAGTACCGGTTGTCCATCAATCCGGATGGTTCTTATCCGCATCCTGCCATTACTCCGGTGGAGTCGGTAAAAGATGCCCGTTCCGCTATCCGGTGGCTTAAGAAGAATGCAGCTACGTTAAGGGTCGATCCGGATAAGATTGTGGCTGGAGGCCAGTCGGCCGGAGGACAACTGGCACTGGCTACTGCTTAAATGGATTCAGTCAACGAGGCATCCGATGATCTTCAGATCAGTCCGGTACCCAGTGCTCTTCTACTCTACTCCAGCAATGTCAATACCATGGAGCCCTGGATTGACATGTTGCTTGACAAACGGAGAGGGGAGATCTGGTCCATTTCTCCCTACCATCAGCTCAGAGCGTCCATGCCTCCGGCCATTGGATTTCATGGTGACGACGATTGCACCGTATTGCCTTACATTGTCGATCTTTTTAAGGTCCGGATGATGCAATTGTATAATTACTATGAATTGCACACCTACCCCGGCCGGAGTCATTATCTCGGAGAGGGAAACGAAAAATACGCCCGTTATTTTGATGAAGAAATCCTGGAACGCACCGACAGATTTCTGGTGAAATTTAGCCTGATGCCCAAGGACTAATCTCTTCACACAGCCTTTACGCCTTATTTTGAGGGGAAAGAAATTTACTGGTTAGTTAAAAGACATTTTCATTCCCCCGGCTTAAGTGGTGTTTCCGGATGAGTGACCGGTGGCAGCTCCTCGGGAGGATTCGGAATGCCGGGATCTTTGACAGGTGGCATTTCCGGGGCAGGCTCTACCGGTGGTGGATCTTTCTGCGGGGTGATTTCAGGAGGAGCCTTTTCCGGTTCAGGAGGTGGTTCATCCTGATTGTGCATAAGACTGACAGCTTCTGCTCTGATTGATTTTATGATATCCTTGTTCATGATCATTTAATAATCGCTCGCATAGGGCAATTTTTATCTCAGGTGATCATTTCTTTTTTTCAGTGATAACCACTGAATTTTCGACGCCCAAAGGGGTTAAAACATACTTATCCGCATCCCAATCATTTTCCCAACGTGTATCGTCAATTAAGTAACGAAACTGATATTCTTTACCCTGCTCGAGATCAATGGTAGCTGCATACTCCCCTTTTTTCAAGGCCATGGGAAAACCATCGTCCTGGTTCCAATTATTAAAATCACCGACAACCTTCACTTTCCTGGCCCCTTTAGCGGCTTTTTCAGAGAGGCGAAAGGTGACTTTGCACGTATTGTTGGCTTTAAAAAATCGCTTTTGTAAACTCATTGATCTTCATTTTTTAAGGTCAGGAATTAATAAATCAGTACAAAGATAAGGGCCTCAGAATTGGCATAAACTGATCCAGGTCAAATACGACGGTGATCCCGGTTAATTGAGAATAAGAGTGTTTTATTGTACCGGTCGGGCCTGGTGCTGAAGTTTTTCAAGCAAGGGTCGACCCGGGTGGAAGATTTCGCGGAGTTCCTATCTATTCATACCGGAGGGCATCTATGGGAATGAGATTGGCTGCTTTTCTGGCCGGATACCAGCCAAAGAAGATGCCAATGAGCGTCGAAAATCCAAAGGAGAGTAAGATGGAGTATAGGGTGATGGTGGTGGGCCATTCCATGATTTGTCCGAAGATCTTGGAGACCGCAACTCCCAGCAGGATGCCGATCAGGCCTCCGGTCACGCTGATTGCCACGGCTTCGGTTAGAAACTGCAGCAGGATTACCCGGCTTTTGGCACCCACGGCCATGCGCAATCCGATCTCACGGGTCCGTTCGGTCACAGTGACGTACATGATGTTCATAATGCCGATACCTCCGACAATCAGAGAAATACCAGCAACGCTGGCCAAAAGAATAACCAGGATTGAGGAAGTCGAAGAGAGCATTTCCGATATCTCGCTCATGGTGCGGATATTGAAAGCCTGATCATCCGAACTGGTGCGAAGTTGTTTGGTCAGGACAGTCCGGATTTCTTCCTCTGCCTTTGCGCTGCCTTCGGCTGACCGGGCTGATGCAAAGATCTGATGAATGTTGGTGATACCCAAAAGTCGCCGCTGAACACTGAAGAAGGGTGCAATGACGGAATCGTCCTGGTCAGTACCCATCATACTGGCACCTTTTGATTCAAGAATACCGATGATTTTAAACGGAACTTTATTGATCCGGATTGATTGCCCGATGGGATTCGCATTTTCACCAAACATTTCTCGCACCACCGTTTGACCCAACAGGCAGACTTTGGTCGACCGGCGTACTTCCAGCTCGGTAAAACTTCGACCGCTGCTCAAAGAGATGTCACGGATATTGAGATAGTTGGCGTAGACACCCAACACGGTAGTTGACCAGTTTTTTGAGCCAGCTATCAATTGAGCCCGGGCAGTGACTACGGGTGATACCCATTGCACCGAGGGGCAATGCTTTTCGATAGCTTCGACTTCCGAAATCTCCAATGGTCTCGAGGTGCCGGCACCCTGCTGCACTCCACCCATCCGGAAAGACCCCGGAAAGATCATGATCAGGTTCGAACCCAGACTCGAGATCGAGCTCTCGATACTTTCTTTCGATCCCTGTCCAATGGCCAGCATGGTAATGACGGAGCCCACTCCGATGATGATACCCAGCATGGTCAGGAATGTCCGGTATACATTTTTTTGCAGTGCTTTCAGCGATAATTTTAACAGAATGAGAGGGTTCATAGTACTTGTTTATTTAACCCTGGTTTTGTTCAATTACTTCTGCTTCTAGAGGCATTCCGGCCAAAGCTTCCCTGGCCAGGACCGGGTTTTCAATATGATAATCTTTCATGACTTTACCATCGCGGAAGACGATGTTACGCTTACACATCGCGGCGATGTCTGGTTCGTGGGTTACAATGATGATCGTTCTGCCCTGTTCATTCAGGTCCTGGAATATTTTCAGAATTTCAAAACTGGTCCGGGTGTCCAGATTGCCGGTCGGTTCATCGGCCAGGATCACCAACGGCTCGGTCACCAGAGCCCGGGCGATTGCAACCCGCTGCTGCTGACCACCGGAAAGCTGATTGGTAAAATGATACATCCGGTCTCCCAGACCCACTTTCTTCAGCGCATTCTGCGACATTTCCAACCGGCGACTGGAGGTAATCCGTGGGTTGTAGATCAGAGGCAGTTCGACGTTTTCCAGGGCAGTAGTCCGGGGCAGCAGATTATATGATTGAAACACAAATCCGATTTTTTCATTGCGGATAGTTGCCAGCTGATCCCTGTCGTAGTGAGCCACGTCGGTATTTTCAATAAAAACCTGACCATAGGTCGGCAAATCGAGACATCCCACAATGTTCATAAAAGTCGACTTACCCGATCCGCTATGCCCCATGACAGCCACCAGTTCGCCCTCAAAAATATCGAGATCGACTCCCCGAAGGGCCCGGACTTTGACTTCGCCCAGGTCGAAGGTTTTATGCAAGTCTCTTACGGAAATGATTTTTCTGGTCGGTGGCATCATAATGTTACTGATGTTATCAATTACTTCGTCTGGCCCCCGGTCGTCTGGGCATGAACGGACTGGACTGTTGATTTTGCGGTGATTTTTCGCTGGTTAACGTACCTTTTATCACCACCTCTCCACTCCGGACATCACCGTCCGTAATTTCGATATACTGATCATCGCTGAGGCCGGTTCTCACTGCTTTCGGTATTGGTTGGTTGCCTTCCAGAATCCATAGAATACCGGAGTTCCAACGATTTTGGCCAGTTCCTATCTGTCTCATTTTTTGCAATTCAGCTTCGTAGGGCTGCCGGTAGTCATCGGGTGGATCGAAATTTAAGGCAGCAATCGGAGTTCTGAGTGCATCCGTGCGTTCATCGGTGATTATCTCCATACTGGCGGTCATTCCCGGCATGAGTTTGAGCTGAAGGTTGGGGGCGCTGATAATCACCGTATAGGTCACCACATTGGAGACGATCTCCGGTTGTAAGCGGATTTCCTCCACTTCTCCGGTAAAGGTTTCATTCAGGTAGGCGTCAACGGTAAAATTGACTTTTTGACCTTTCCGGATAAGACCGATATCGGCTTCATCAATACTGGCTTCTATCTCCATTTTAGTGAGGTCATCTGCAATGGTGAACAACACTGGTGTCTGGAAGCTGGCCGCTACTGTCTGACCTACTTCGATATTTCGAGAAAGAACAATGCCATCAATAGGTGCCACGATGGAAGCATACTGAAGATTGATTTTAGCCCGGTCGCTGTTTGCCCGGGCGGAAGCCAGGTTTGCTTCCGCCAGACGTAAATCTTCCTGAGATTTTTGAAGATCAACCGCACCGACATTGGCTTTTGTCCGGTTTAGATTGGCCAGCATCGATTCGTAACTGGCTTTGTATTGCTCGTATTCGGTCAGTTTGGTCTCATATTCAATGCGGGCTACCACTCCTTTTTCGAGCAGTTCCTCATAACGTTTATAGTTTCGTTCCGCCTGATCCAGCTGAGCCTTGATCTGGCTTAATGAAGCCTCCGCCTCCAGTACTGACAGGTCAGCCACCTCTCCCGGGTTGTATTTTTTTGCATATTCCAATGCCCTTTTCTTTTGGGCAACCTGGATTTCCGCCTGGGTCAATTCAGCTCTGGCCTGATCCAGGGCAGCTTTGAGATTTCGGATATCGAGACGGGCGATGACCTCGCCTTTAGTCACCTCATCATTGAAATCTACATTGATTTCTTCGATGACACCCGAAACCTGGGTGCCAACTTCAACTGTATTGGTTGCACTCAGTGTGCCGGAAGCCGCTACCAGCTGACGGATGGTACCGGTGTTGAGCGGTTCGGTGTCCCAAACAACCCTGGATGTACCGGATTGGTTGTTCCAGAGTATCCATCCCAGTATTGCCAGGATAATGATCAAAAGACCGATCCAAAGTTTCTTCTTCATGATTCATTGTTGAAATCCCAGGGGCTGTCCGTTGTAAAACCCGACGATCATCCTGGAAAACAAATACTGGTATTTGGCCAGAATTCCTGAATTCACGGCATTCAGATATTTGTTTTTCTCAATGAAAAAGTCGGTCGAACTGAGGAGTCCGGACTCGAACGAATAGCCGGCATTGTCGTAAACAATTTCCTGATACTTCCGCTGTTTTTCAGCGGCCTCATATTGCCTGGAGGTATTTTCATAATTGGCGTAGGCCTGTTCTATATCCTTTCGCAACTGATTTCGGGTATTTTGTTCCTGCAGGGAGGTTATTTCCGCATTGATCCTGGCAATTTGTACCTGGGATGAGTAGGTCTTATTGACAAATATCGGAATGGAGAGGTTCAGTCCGATATAGGGGGTGAAATTGTCATCAATCTGATTCCAAAGGGGGTATTTGGCTGTCGTGACTTGCTGGACCCGCTCTTCACTAAGTACAATTTCTTTGGGATCACTGCGCAAATAACCAATGGGTACCTCCTGAAGGTAACTGGAATAGTCTATCAGTTGGGTGGCACTTGAGTAACGGGAGGTCAGTGAGGCATTGAGATCCAGGTCAGGGAGTAAATTCCCCCGGGCAATCCGGACCGCCAACCTGGCACTTTCGGACTGCATTGCGGCGCTTCGGATGACCGGTCGTAATGCGAGAGAGGTCTGATAGGTACGATCTACCGTACCGGTTGGTAGTGTGATTTCATCCGGCTGGACAACCTCCGGAACTACAATTTCAAAGTCGGGGGTCACTTCCAGATCTATAAGTTGCATCAGTGTGACTTTGGCGATTTTCCATTCATTGGTCAATTGGACCAGTTCCAGTTCTTCCTGGGAAATCTGGGCTTCCATTTGAAATATGTTGCTTTCGGCCACCAATCCCCGGGCAAATTTTTCGTGGATATTTTCCAGTTGGGCTTCCGACGAGGCGATCTGATTCTGCATGTTTTTCATTTGCTCATGTAGCTGCAGGATCCCGAGGTAATTTTCGGCGATCAGGAGGCTGTATTCTTCCATCGTCGCCATCAGATCTTCTTCAGCTGAGTTTAAAAGCGTTTCCTGCTGCCGGATGGTATTGCGCAAGACTAACCCGTTGAAGATGGGCAGGTTGGCATTGAGACCTACATTCATTGAATTGACATTGCCCTCAATCTGACGGATATTGATCTGGTCGAAATTTCGTCCGCGGTTGGTTCCGGCCGAGATGCTACCGCTGAGGGAAGGCAGACGCCTGGCTCTGGCCTGGCGGAGGTTGATTTCGTAAATCCGGCGGTTTTCCTTCATTTGCCGGATGGCCAGATTACGGTTTTGAGCGTGGGTAATGCACTCTTCCAGAGACCAGGTTCTTTGGGCAGACAGAGGTCCGCTGGCAACTACAGACAAACCCAGAGTCAGGAAGAAAAGAAAACTTTTCATTTTTGAAACTTGTAAGAACAAAGGACGACCATATTAGGCTGCCTTGCGTTGATTATAATCAACCGCGTTTATGATATTTCTCAAAAAGCACACCGGTGTATTTTGTTGTGATACAAATTATTACCGCAGGACGGGCGACAAGGTTAAGGAAGGCATATGACGGCGGTGGGCCTCAATCTACCGGCTGATCAGAGAGTCTTCCCTGACTGACTAATGATCGATGCCACCTTCTTCCACCGGAAAATGACTAACCAGGATCATATCCCGGTCTAAGCATGATCATTTGGATAGTGGATGGATTTGATCAATTTTCCGGTGTTACTTTCTACCGATTTGAATGAGTCACGATGCATATTCAATCAGTCTTTAAGCACTACTATCAGCAACTTTATGAGCACTTGCAATCTATTGATCAGGGCAGTGATGACCGAAGCAGCGAAATAAAGATACGCATGCTGAATCATTATGCAGATCAATTGATGGCGTTTGTCAATTTACTGGCATTCATTGATGAAAAGATTCCCCTGTTGCGCTGTCAGAAAGCAATTGCCAAATTAAAGGAAGATCTCTATGCGCTCTATGTTAATTATCTGGAAGAGCAATTGGTCAGGGAAAACCCGCAACTGTATAATGAACACCGTGACTTTAAAAAGATTTTGTCAAGGGAAGAGGCGATTAACCGTAAAGCCTATGATGAATCGGTGCATCAGCTGTATCTGAATACGATCCATGCCAGCAGCACCATTATAGAGGATCATCTGAATCAACTGAACGAAGACAGAATACGATCGGATATTTTTCATTACTTCCGGAATATCATCGAGGTGCATAATGCGGTGCTTCAAAAAGAAGATTTTGACAGAATGGATGAATTGTTGTCCGAAATTTATTACAATTTTTCCCTGTTTTATTCCGGCGTTGCCGAATTATTGGAAGACACTGAGGGTTTGGAGATTATCCAACTGCTGCAGAAGATGTGTAAGATCACCGAGGAACGAAAATTATATCACAATACAGCGAATAAATTGCAGATTTACGGTTATCCGGAAGATCAGCTTGATCGTGACTTATTGGTACAGATTCAAGCTCATGAACAGGTGTTGTTGCTCTCTCTTGATCAGCTGGAATCTTTAGGAAATAGAATTTTACAGTATCTGAACCGGATTTTATGGACAGATATATAGTATTGAAAGTATTGAATTTCCCTCAAAACTATTGATTGAAAGTGACACTAATAAAAAAATTCTTCAATAATCAATAATCGTTGAAGTTAAAAATTATTAATTATTAATTATAGAGTGCTGGGTGATATGAATATTTTTAGATTCGAAAAGGAAGATACAAAATGAATATTATTTTTTTGCTCGAAACAATGAATATTTTCTCCTAATCAATAATCAATAATCAATAATCAATAATCAATAATCAATAATCAATAATC
>CAYRYD010000053.1:0-38590 GCA_964428345.1 uncultured Saprospiraceae bacterium
TAAAGGTAAAGGATAATCTGGTCAGTGTATGAATTAAGTTGACGCTAAGAGGGTAACTTGTGTGAGACTGCGATTGACTCCTATGAAAGACAAAGTTCATTGAAATAGTTGGATATGGGGTAACACCCCCGACTTTGGCCTGCGGTTGACCCTGGCCGGAGCCCGTTGCTACAATCAGACCATCGGGCGGTTTTTGGCGCACGATCCTTTAAGTGGCGTCGCCCCGGGATGGACAGGCTACCGTTTTGCCGGTGATGACCCGGTGAATGTGACGGATCCGACCGGACTGTATGAATATACCGACGGATATGGTACCTGGGACAATGCCACGGTGGCCGGATCGCCGGTCACCTATGGTAACCTTGTACGTGCTCCAGGCCAAAGTGGGGATGGTATACATCCGAAATCCATCAGCGGTGATGAGGTAGCAAGAGATCTGGTAGGAAGAAATATCCGGATCGGATTTCAGAACGGACCGGGAGACCCGATTTACTCAGGTGGTCCGCTCCCAACGGTCTTGGTCACAGCCAGCCGGCCTTTGTTGATACTCAAAGGTCTCTTCTCTAACCGATTTAACAGCTGGCAACCCATTGGTACAGGAGCTGGCTTATCCGTGAATCCGCTATTCCCTCAGCATTCAGCTTATGCGGAAGGCGTGTCGGATATTGTCTGGGGTGCAATCAGTCCGGTCCTGCTAGGTATGGCTGGAGGTGGTGAAGTTAGTGTGGGAGGAGGAAGAGCTTTGGTGAGTTGGTTTAAGGGGCTAAGGATGCCAACAGTTGCTGCTAGGGGGAGTACAGCCACAGCACGAAGTTTAGGAGTCGCAGGAGAACGTGCAGTAGGAATAGGAAGTAAAACAAGAATACCTTCCCTGACTGGTACAGCTAAATACAGAATACCAGACGGATTATCTTCCACTACTCTTACTGAAGTTAAGAATGTAAGTAGCCTTAGCTACACGAGACAGCTTTGGGATTTTCATATGTTTTCTCAGCAAACTGGACGACAGTTTATGCTTTATACCCGTCCGACAACTACATTTTCAGGGCCATTACAAGGCTTGATTAATCAAGGACAAATTATTGTTAGACCAATACCAGGATTTTAATATGGCGATCATAGATGCAAATAGAGTACAACAGGAACTTGGCAAGGTTGGAGTCGTTGTTGAAGATGTTTTTGATTTAGTTAACAGCAACAAATCCTATCCTAATGCAATCCCGGTACTGATTAATTTATTAAGAGAAGGAATATCTCATGATGGAGTAAAAGAAGGGGTGATAAGGGCTTTAGCTGTAAAAGAGGCACAAGGAAAGGCAGGTAAGGTTTTGATTGAGGAATATAGGAGAACCCCAAAGGATAAAATGATGCTTCTTTGGGCTATAGGCAGCACTATGGAAGTTGTGATCTCTGAAAATGATATAGATGATGTTTTAGAGATTGTGCAGAATAAATCAAATGGTATGTCAAGACAAATGTTTGTTGCCGCTTTGGGAAAAGTGAAATCAGACAGAGTAGAACAGATTTTAATGAATTTACTTGATGATGAGGAAGTAGCCCCACATGCTTTGGAAGCTTTAGGTAGGTTGAAATCAAAGAGAGCCAAAGATAAGATTAGCGAAATGCTCAATCATAAAAAGCCACTAATAAGAAAAGAGGCTCAAAAAGCCTTAAAGAAAATTAATTGAGACTAAGCCTTGCAGAGATGCAGGGCTTTCACAGAAAGATGAAACAATTTCTAAATCATAATTCAAACTGGTTAACAAGAATACTTTTTGTTCTTGTTAGTCTTTTTGTTTTTCAAAAAAACATGGTAGCTGCTATAGCAACTCCAGTAAAATTGTTAGTTATTAATATTTTCCGATGTTTGATCGGAGCTTTAATTCTTACGGTTGGCAATGATTTTTTCTTGCTCACGAACACACCTATTTCAGCAAGTCCAATCATTTTTGGTCATTATCATCATAAAGTAAGTGTCCGAACAACCACACTGAATCAGCCAAGTATCCGGGAGACGGGCACCGTCAACTGATCCAGGTCGATCATGGCATTGATGAGGCTTACCCTGCTAAAGGAAGGAAGGTCCTCTTTGCGAATCTCCGCCGTTTGAATTTTACCTAAATCCAGCAGAAACTGGCGGCGGACTCCCGCTAAAAGGGGAGTGCTGGGGGTATACCAGATTTTTCCGTCGAAGAAGGCCAGGTTGGTATACGAGGCATCGGTGAGGTACCCGTTCTGAAGGATCAGAATGTCATCGCAGGATTCCCGTAGTGCAAATGCACGATCGATCGCGTTACGGTCTTCGTATTTGTGGGCATATTCGATGTTGTTGGCCGATACGATTTTCAGACTGGATACAGGGCGAATTCGGTAAGGCATGAAGTCAACCTGATAAGTAAACTGGTCGTACACCACGCGGCATTTATAGACTCCCTTCAGATTTTCGGGAATCCGGATAATCTCCCGGAGGTTCCAGGCACGGTAACCTTCAAAGAGGTCGGCAAAAGCCCGGTCAACCCTTTCCTGATGGTATGCGGCCAGCTGCAGGATACCGTCTTCGCAGCGGATGCTCTCAATCAATCGGGACATAGATCTTATCCTGATACTCGTGATATTCAAGGAGGGGATCACTGAGCGAGGTAATGCCTCCTCCACTTTTATAGTAGAGTTGATCACCCCTTTTTTCAATAAACCGGATCATCACGCCACTGTCCATATTTTTACCGTCAAAATAACCGCATATGCCGCAGTAGAATCCCCTTTGATGCGATTCCGCCTGACTGATGATCTCCAGGGTCTTCCATTTAGGCGCTCCGCTGATGGACCCGGCCGGTAATAAGGTAAACAGAATGTCTCCAAGATGTTCCGGATACCTCTCCGGTAGTTTTCCGGTGATTTCCGAGCTGACCTGCAGCAGGGTTTTTTCCGGAGTCCGGATCTGATCGAGATAGCGAAACCGGGCGACTTCCACTTTTTCGGCCACCATTGCCAGATCGTTACGGAGCAGATCAACGATGGTAGCATGTTCCGCCATTTCCTTCCGGTTGCTGAGGATTTTTTGCCGGGCATCCTGTTCGGCCGCGTTGATCGTACCCTTCATCGGATAGGCTGCAATATTGCCCCCGCTGATTTTAATAAAGGACTCCGGTGAAAAGACCAGAAACTGACCGGGTATTAAGAGTTTATAACGGGCGTGGCTGATATCATACAATTCCTGAAGCGTATAGTTGGTGTATACCGGAGTCTCAAAAGTCAGGTTGACGAGATAGGAATTACCAGCTCCGATCTCCCTGCTGATCTGGTTGAAAGCAGCCAGGTATCGCTCATAGCTCACCGGTTCTGGTTCGAAGATCAGGGGTCGTGGTAAAATCGTTGGTTGTTGGTTGGCGAAACCATTGAAGTTATACCGTATCTGTCCTTCACCGATCTCATCCGGACGTAGGATCCATGAATGTTGCTGATCGAAACTGACTAGAAAGAGAAAGGGCTGACCTGTTTTCCCGTAGTGATTCATCAGGAAAATCGCTTCATCCCGGCTATGTTGCCGGTCAGGCAAGCCGGTAGTATCGTCCGGTAATTGCGTCGGGTATGGAGCAGAATGGATGGATTTCAATTTGACGTTTAAATCAAGTGTAGACAACAGAACCCGTAACGCACCTGGTGTCCGGATGGTTCAAATGATCGAAGTAAAATTTTAGATTCCACCGGACGTGGAATAAAACTCTCCGTGATGTGGTCATTGACCGGAGAGTAATATTCAAAATTTGTCGTTTTCAAGCAGCTTGCTGATTTTTTCAGTATAGGAAAAATCAAATGTTTTCAATGTGTCGGTGAATTTAGCTTTAATTTCCGGCAAGCAGAGATTGCCCAGACTGCCCTCATGGGAATGATGAATTTCTTTTGGTGCGGAGAATTGGCCACGAGCAATTTCTCCACTTACTTTTTGATAGGCATCGCGGAAAGGAACACCATCGCGGACCAGCTGGTTGACTTTTTCTACGGAAAAAATCAATTCATATTTCTTGTCGTCAAGCAGATCAGGTTTTGGTGTAATATTTTGCAGGGCAAGACTTACGATTTCCAGACAGGATTTTATTTCCCGGATGGCTGGAAATAATTGTTCTTTTAAAAGCTGAAAATCGCGGTGATAGCCGCTCGGCAAAAATCCAAAAGCACCGGCCAGAACTCCCGGTAATTGAGCGATGATATTGCATTTGGCCCGAACGAGTTCAAAGACGTCGGGATTCTTTTTATGCGGCATGATACTGGATCCGGTGGTAAATGCATCGTCGAGTTTGATGAAAGCAAAATTTTCACTGTTGTAAAGACAAATATCCATGGCCATTTTTGTCAGGCTGTTGGCCGTAGCCGAAAGGGCATAGGACATGAAGAGCTCCGATCGGCCCCGGCCCATCTGGGCATGTACCACATTGTAAGCCAGTGTTTTAAATCCCAGTAGTTGGGTCGTCAGGGTGCGGTCGAGCGGCAGTGACGTGCCATATCCAGCGCCGGAGCCCAACGGATTTTGATCCACCATATCGAAAGCCGCTTTCCAGACTTTCAGGTCGTCGGCCAGATTTTCAGCGTAGGCAGAAAACCAAAGACCAAATGATGACGGCATGGCCGCCTGCAGATGGGTATAACCCGGCAGCAGTTTGTCTTTATGCAATTGGGCCAGGTATATTAACAGGTGAAAAAGATTGTCGATTAATTCAACAATATCTTTGATCTCATCCCGAAAAAAAAGATGAAGATCCAGTAAAACCTGATCATTTCTGGAACGGCCGGCATGGATTTTCTTTCCGGTATCTCCCAGCTCACGGGTCAGTAACCATTCGACCTGAGAATGAATATCTTCAACTTCCGCCGCGATGGTAAAATTCCCTTCGCCAATCTGCTGGTATATTTTTTTCAGGGATTTGCTCAGATCTCTAAATTCATGTTCTTCAAGGAGACCGATCTGAAGCAGCATTCGCGCATGCGCCAGCGAACCAATGACGTCGTACGGCGCCAAAAACATATCAAAATACGGATCGTTGCCGATGGTAAAAGCTTCAATCTTTTTATTGATGGGTATATTTTTTTCCCAGATTTTCATGAGTGGTGGATATATGCTTCAATTAACTGTAAATACCGGTCAATTCCTTCCTCGATTTCACTGATACAAACAAATTCGTCGGCGGTATGCGAGCGTAAAGAGTCGCCGGGTCCGATCTTGACCGAAGGAAACGGAATCAACGCCTGATCGGATAAGGTTGCCGATCCAAAAGTGGGGATGGATAACTGTTCAGCGATCCGGATGATTTTATGATTGGGATCGATTCCGGTAGGTTTCAACCGGAGGGAACGGGGCATCAGTTCACTTTGCACCTCCCCCTGGAGCAAAGTATGTACTTCTTCCAGGGTATACATCTCATTGACGCGACAGTCTACGACGAAACGGCACTCTGCCGGCACCTGATTATGCAGTTCACCCGCGTGTATGACGGTGACACGGGCTTTAGTATTACCCAGATATGGACTGATTCGATCGAAAGTATAATTTTGGATGGCGAGCACATCCTGACAAACTGCCGGTATGGGATTGACGGTATTGTCATGGGCGGCATGCCCGGGCAGGCCTTTGTAGAAGCCATCAATGACCAGCAGGCCCTTTTCAGCCACTGCCAGCTGCATCCGGGTAGGTTCACCCACAATAGCAAGTTCCACCGGAGGCAGGGTCTCCAGGATCGATACCACGCCATTGGTGCCGGAGATCTCTTCTTCGGCAACGGCAGCCAGTACCAGGTTTATTTTCCGTTGTTGGAGCGCCAGGCTGGCAAAGACAAAGATCAGGCTTACCAGCGACGCTCCGGCATCATTGGCACCCAAACCATAGAGGTGATCCCCCTCGATGTCAGGGCTGAAGGGATCGCGGGCATACGATGCATTGGGCTTGACCGTGTCGTGATGCGAACACAAGAGAATGTAAGGTTGGCCGGTGCCGGCACCAGTGTAAGTGGCGATGATATTGTTGCCCGACTGGGAGACTTCAAGCCCTTTTTTCTCCAGAAATTGCCGGATCAGCCGGGCGGTTTCCGCTTCCTGCCCTGAAAAGGAGGGAGACCGGATCAGGGCCTGCAGGAGATCGATGACTTCTTGCTTCCGGATTTCCATCAGAGACTGATTTTGGTGCCGGATGCTTCCGGAATCCCTTTTATACCATCACTATCGGTAATATGTATCTGAGCGACTCCATTTCTCAGCGCCCGGAAACAATTTTCCAGTTTGGGTTTCATCCCTGCGTGAATTTGCTGATTTTCCAACATAGACTGGTACCTGTCGAAGTTAAGTTCGCGGATGACACTGCATTCATCTTCCACATTTTCCAGAACGCCTTTTTTCTCAAAACAATACCAGATATTAACCCGGTATTTCAGGGTCATTGCCATCGCAATTTCTGCTGCAATCGTATCGGCATTGGTATTTAATAACTGGCCATTTTCATCGCAGGTAATGGCGCAGCAAACGGGTACAATTTGTTTGTCAATAAACCAGGAGAAGGCTTCGGCATTGACACTGACTACATCGCCTACAAAGCCAAAATCGATGGTCGGATGCACTCTTTTTTGAGAGCGGATGCAATGCAGATCGGCGCCACTGATGCCCAACGCAAGCCGCTGATTTTTTTCGAGCATCGCGACTATTTTTTTATTGAGGGAACCAGCGTAATTCATCACCGCCAGCTCAAGGCTCAGAGCATCGGTGATCCGGCGCCCATCAACCATGTTGACTTTGGCCCCCAGTCTCGTCATCCACTGGTCTACCTGTTTGCCTCCGCCATGCACCAGAATGACCGGGGCAGCGATACCCGCGATCGCTCGAACAGTCTCCTCCAGTACCGCCTCGCTATTAATGACATTGCCGCCAATCTTGATGATGTGAATATCCCGCATAAAATTCCCTGCCGGTTTGAGGTCCGAAAGATACCTAACCAGCGAGGATTATGCCTTATTCCGGAGGAAATAATTGGGATGCAGGCCACACTCGGTTTTGCCTGAATCGATCCAGCGGCCAGTCCTGCCTGATCCTTTCCGGGTGCAGTGCGTACAACCGATCGAGCCGTAACCGAGCGCTTCGAGGGGATGCGCTGGCAGTTTATTCCACGAAAGCTGATAGAGAAACTCACCCTCATCCATATCGATCAGGGGATGAAATTTTATGATATCGCCCTGCCAGGTAAAAATATCGAGATGCGACCGGAATTCGGTCTGGAAGGCCATCAATCCGGCAATCCAGACTTTATGTTGAGCCACAATCGGTTCCAGCGGACTGATTTTATTGATGGTGCAACACATTTTCGGGTGTTCGATCCACCATTGCTCGTCCCTGGTCAGTGCATTTTCCCGGGGCTGGGGGAGTACATCAATTACATTTAAATTAAATCGCTCAATGAGTTGATTTTTATACCGGATGGTTTCCGGAAAATGATAGGTGGTATCAATAAAATAGATTTTCTGATCCGGGTAAATTTTACTGATCAGGTATAATAAAAATACCGATTTGGTACCGAAAGATGAGGTGACCAGGATTTCTTCGGGATCGAAATACTCGTAAATTTTTCGGATGCGGTCTTCAATGGTAATGGGGCGGAATATTTCACTGAGTTCTTCTGTAGACAGATCGGCATCAATGCCGGTGTAATTCATCATGAGTATCTCCTTTGTTTTGCTCAATTAATGATTTGGTCACCTCATTGAGATAGGTCACCTTTTCCGAGAAACTCAGTTGCAATTTGTTTCTTAATTGGTTTAAATTGGGTATTAATTCTTCAATGTTATCGGGCAGGATCTGTTCCAGTAACTGGCGAAATCGCTTGGCAAACGTCGGGGATTTGCCATTGGTGGAAATAGCTATTTTTAAATCTCCTTTGGTAACGATCGATCCCATATAAAAATCGCAGAGATCAGGTGTGTCTGCGACATTGATCAATAAATTTTTCCGTTTGGCAGCCTCGTAAACCGCCTGATTGAGTAAACGGTTATTGGTGGCTGCGACGATCAGGTCAAAATGGTCCAACAGCTCTTCGTAAAATTCTTTCCGGATGATGTTTATCTGGTATTCCGTGCTTTTAAAGAGGTCCTCAATTTCCGGTGCGATATCCGGTGCAATGACGGTAACGCTTGCATTGGGACTGCTTTTGAGCAGAAAATGCAGTTTTTCCCTGGCCACTTCTCCACCACCCACGATCAAGAGCCTCAATTGGTTCATTTTGAGGAATACGGGGAACAAGGTATTTTTTTCGGGGGTCATACCGCGGCGGCCTGCATTTGGTGAATGATGGAAGGGTGTAGGCTGACAACGTTGCCTACCACTATAACAGCCGGAGTGCCGATGCCATGCTCACGAACTGCTCTTTCAACACCAGCGATGGTAGAGACGACGCATTTTTCAGTGGGTAACGTACCATCCTGGACGACCATGACCGGATGATCCGGTTTGCCGGCCTGCCGGAAAGCCTCCACGATTTCCGGAAGTTTTCTCAAGCCCATGAGGATAACTATGGTAGCGGAGGATGCCGCAGCCAGGTGAAGATCCTGCGAAAAGGC
The DNA here is from genome assembly GCA_964428345.1 of uncultured Saprospiraceae bacterium. Lineage (GTDB taxonomy): Bacteria > Bacteroidota > Bacteroidia > Chitinophagales > Saprospiraceae > JABDMH01. The sequence continues at coordinate 8,589 of CAYRYD010000053.1, forward strand.
TTTGTTTTTGGTGGTAGCGGTGACGACCCAGAAACTTTCAGAGACGTCACGGCGGGTTACCGGAATCTGCTGTGATGCAGGTACGGCGATGGCGCTGCTGATTCCGGGCACCACCTCGACTGCAATCCCAAACTGGTGGATGTATTCCAGCTCTTCGTGGCCGCGGCCAAAGACATAGGGATCCCCTCCCTTTAGCCTGACCACATGTCCTTTTTCGAAAGCCAGTTTGACCATCATGGATTCGATATTTTCCTGGCGAATGCTGTGTTTACCTGACCGCTTACCCACAAATATCTTGAGCGCATGCCCGGGTGCATGGGACAGCAAGGCTTCGTTTGCCAGGGCATCATACAATACGACATCGGCGGTAGTAAGGGTTTTCAGCCCTTTGACGGTAATCAGGTCAGGATCACCGGGACCGGCGCCCACCAGGGAAATTTTCGGTTTTTTTGTCATGTTTCAGGCCTTGTAGTAGCTATCGACCACGAGTTTTTCCGTGACTTCTGCTTCTTCCTCCCGGTGTTCAATGATTTTGGTGACAAATTTCGATGCAATCTCCAGGTATTGAAGTGCAAATGCCTCTTCCGGTTCGTGGTCTCTCATCTGCAAAACTAATTCAGAAAAAGGACGTTCGAGTACAAAATCCGGTTCGAGAGCGAAGTTGGTTTCAAAATCTTCAATGATTCCTATGTGGGTATTGCACTTGATGTCTTTGGATAGCAGCCATCCTTTGGCGGCAATGATCATCGCCGTGTAGGAATGGTATACCGCTTCGCTCCAGGCTTTTTCGGAAAATGAAGTTTTGGCTTCCGACATTTTTTCGATGGCGTCACCCAGTATCGCACCGACCATGTCATACGAGACTCCGGCACATTCACCCACTCCGATAGCCTGAATATATTCCTGGTCCTGGCCCCAGTCGTAAAATTCGTCTTCCTGGATATTGCTGGTATCCGCTAAAGGCTTAAGCAGGTTGTAAAAGTAAATCTTACCCTGACGCTGCGAATATTTCAGGTAATTTTCACCGGGTTGCTGATGGTCACGGTAGTCGGCCAGCAGATTTCGCAAAGCATCCGGTATTCTCCTGGAAGGGAGTTTAATGATTTTTTCTGCGATAAAGCCTTCTCCGTTTTCCAGATCGAGACCACCTCCTATGACGACCTGCATAGAGGGTATGACCTTGTTGCCCTGTTTAATCGAACTTCCGTGAAATCCAATTGACGCCGCCATATGCTGGCCGCAACTGTTCATACAGCCACTGATTTTGATATGGATGTCTTTGACCGGTAGCAGATGGGGATATTCCGCCAGCAGGATATTTTTCAGTTCGGTGGCCAGTCCGGTACTGTTGGTCACTCCCAGGGCACAGGTGTCGGTACCGGGACAGGCGGTTACGTCGGCTATTGAGTCATGGCCGGCATCGGCCAGACCAAGTTTGCCTAATTCGTGATAAAGGTAAGGCAGGGCTTCAGGCCGGACAAACCGGAGCAGGATGTTTTGTTCTGCGGTAAAGCGGATGTCATCGGCAGCGGTTTGCCGGACTATCTGGGCGAGAGCCCGGGCGGTATCGGGTGCAACATCACCTAAATGGACCTTCAGGTACACGCCGTAAAATCCTTCCTGTTTTTGGGCGAACACATTACTTTGTTTCCAGCGTTCAAAGGCTTCGGTGTTGAGGTTTACCGCAGGGAGATGGTCTATTACGGGTAATTCCGGCATCGTTTCATCAACGACCAGGATCTTATGTTCGGGAATGGCTTTAAGCTCTTCCTGTAATTTTTCAAGAAACAGGGGTACGCCCAGGTCTTTAACCAGAAATTTCATCCTGGCTTTATGCCTTTTCTGACGCTCGCCAAACCGGTCGAAAACCCGGACCCCGGCGTCGATAAAAGGGAGGATGTCACTGGCCGGAATAAATTCGGCGATGGTGGCTGCGACAATCGACTGGGCTCCCAATCCTCCGCCTACCACGACTTTAAATCCGTTGACCTTGGCGCCATCGATGTCTTTTTGGGTAGCGATGAATCCAAAATCATGGAAATAAGTCAGTCCGGAGTCCCGGAAAGAGGATGAAAAGGCCATCTTGACTTTTCGACCCATGTCCTGGCAGATGGCATTTCGCAGGAAATATTCGAAGGTGGCCTGTACATAGGGAGTTACATCAAACGGTTCTTCCGGATCGATACCTGCGGCTGCCGAAGCAGTAATATTGCGTACCGTGTTGCCGCAAGCCCCCCTGGCGGTGAGTCCCGCTTCTGCCAGGCCTTTCCAGACCAGGGGAGCATTTGCAAGCTTAACAAAGTGCAACTGTATATTTTGACGGGTGGTAATGTGCAGGTTATTGTGGCCGTACTTTTCGGCAAGATCAGCCAGCACTTCCAGTTGATGGCTGGTCACTTTGCCATAGGGCAATTTGGTGCGAAACATTTGAACACCAAATTGCCGCTGGCCGTAGACTCCCCGGGTCAGCCGGTAATGCCGAAATCTTTCTTCGTGCATCTGGCCCGTGTGGTACAGCTGGATCTTATGCTCCAGTTCCCTGATATCTTTCAGGTCGGCAGCGGAGATCGAAGAGTCTGATGATGAGATTGTTTTCATAGGTTATTTTAATTTACAGGACAAAAAAGGCCTTTCCGAAATTATCGCTCCGAAAAGGCCTTCTGTTTTAATCTGGTTTCTTAGTTCTATGCCAATCAGAGCCAATGTAGATGCAGACAACAACAGCCATTCATCATGGACATCATCTGGATATCAAACCTGGTTTTCTGATCAGCTTGCATTGTCTTCACTATTTGTAATAATGATCACAAAAGTAAATTCAATTAATGAAACCTGCAATATTTTAATAAAATTTTAAATTTGGGTATATTCTATTGTAAATTTATTAAAACATACGTACGTATGTACATATGTTCATATATTCATATTATCTATTTGCTATAATGTTTTTTAAAACAGCCAATGCGGCAAATGTTCGATTGTTTGCCTGTTGAATTACCAAAGATTGTTTGCTGTCGATGACGTCATCGGTCACAATCACATTGCGCCGCACGGGGAGACAGTGCATAAAATAAGCCTCGTTGGTCAATGACATTTTTTTTGCATCGACGGTCCAGCGCCGGTCAGAGTGGAGAATTTTACCATAATCCTGATAGGAAGACCAGTTTTTGGCGTAGACGAAATCCACCTCGCGGTAAGCTTCTTCGGGATCGTGCATAATCCTGGCTCCCCGGGTAAACTGAGGCGCCAGTTGATAGCCTTCCGGATGCGCGATGGTCAGATCATATCCCTGGGCCAAAGTCCATTCGGCAAACGAATTGGGAACCGCCTGGGGTAGTGCCCGGGGATGAGGCGCCCAGGTCAGGAGAATGCGTGGTTTGTCATGCTTCCGGAATTCACGGATGGTCGTCATATCGGCCAAAGCCTGTAATGGATGTCCGGTACCCGATTCGAGATTGATCACCGGACGGCCGGCGTATTGGAGAAAGGCATTAATCACCGGTTCTGCATAGTCTGCCTCCCGGTCCTGCAAGCCGGGAAAACTCCGGATTCCGATCACATCGGCGTATTGACTGATTACCGCAGCTGCTTCCTTAATGTGTTCGCTTTTATCCTGATCCATGATTTGACCCACACCGAATTCCAGTGGCCAACCGTTTCCGACATCAAGCACCATCGAGTCCATGCCGATCAGTTGAGCTGCCCTCTGACTACTCAGACGGGTGCGAAGACTGGGATTAAAGAACAAAAGTACCAGGGAAAGGCCCCTGGCAAATTCCCGGTTCTGGAGGCTGTTTTTGGCAACTATGACCTCTTCCACGAGACTAACAGGATCTTTGACGTCGGCCAGTGATGTAAAATTCTTGAGCATGTACTTTCTGATTTTTAAGATCCGGTAATAGGAGTGGAGTTTAGAATGCCCTGACTATTCTTTATTGATGGCGGTCGTCAACTTTTCGAGGCAAAGTCCGGCATCCGACCGGTTGATCGTAAGCGGAGGAAGAAGGCGGATGGTATTCGGATCGGAAGAACTGCCTACAAACAACCCGTGGTCAAACAACAACCGCGAACGCAGTGCTTTTGTATCAAATGGCATTTCTATCCCGATCATCAGGCCTTCGCCCCTCACTTCCCGGATTCGCAGGTTGGATTTCAATTCCGAAATAAGATAGGTTCCCAGCTCCCGGGCATTGTCTACCAGTTTCTCCTCATTCATGATCTCCAGTACCGCAATGCCGGCAGCGCAGGCCAGGTGGTTTCCTCCAAAGGTAGTGCCGAGCAGACCGTATTTGGCCTGGTACTGAGGAGCAATCAATACGCCACCCATCGGAAATCCATTGCCCATCCCCTTGGCCACCGTGATCAGATCCGGCTTCAGGCCCGGAATTGCCTGATGTGCAAAGAAATGGCCGGTCCTTCCATAACCAGACTGGATTTCATCGAGAATCAGGCTGGCCTGGTACTTATTGGCCAATTCCTGCAGTTGCAGTAAAAATCCGGCAGATGGCTGGTAAATACCGGCAATCCCCTGAATCCCTTCAATGATGATCGCCGCAACATCTCCACCCGCCAGCTCTTTTTCGACCGATGTGAGGTCTCCGAAATCCAGGAACACCGAGGGGAAACCCCGGTTGATCGGCGCCACGATCGATGGATTGTCGGTAATATTGACCGCTGCAGAGGTACGCCCGTGAAAGGCCTTCTTAAACGAGATGATCCTCGAACGTCCGGTATGAAAGGAAGCCAGTTTCAGGGCATTTTCATTGGCTTCGGCGCCACTGTTGATCAGAAACAGCCGGTAATCTTCATATCCGCAGGTAAGTCCCAGCAATTCGGCCAGGCGATCCTGCAGTTTGTTTTGTACGGAATTGGAATAAAATCCGATTTTATCCAGTTGGTCTTTCAGGGTCCGGACGTAGTGGGGGTGACCATGACCTACCGAGATCACCGCATGACCGCCATAAAAGTCCAGATAGGAATTTCCCTGATCATCATATACATACGAACCTTTGCCCTTCACAACATTGAGGGGATAAAGAGGGTATACGTCAAATGTTTTCATGCCCGTTAAAATGCACTGTTTTTTAAATGTAATCCGGTTTGTTCGGGCAAGCCGAACATTAAGTTCATATTCTGTATGGCCTGGCCGGAAGCGCCCTTGACCAGGTTGTCCAGTACCGAGATGATATGAACCATTCCATCATAAACCCTGACCTGTAAGAGGCACATGTTGGTATTGACGATCATTTTGACATCAGGATTGGTCTGAATGACTTTGACAAAAGGATGGTCCTGGTAATAATCCTGAAACAATTGTTCGGCTGCGTCCTGAGAGATCGAATGCGTGAAATAAACACTGGAAAGAATCCCGCGGGTAAAGCAGCCCCGTACCGGAACGAAGTGGATCGGCGCTTTGAAGCTGGGATCCAGCGTTACCAGCGACTGCCGGATTTCACCCAGATGCTGATGGCTGAATGGTTTGTAAATAGACACATTGTTGTTTCGCCAGGAGAAATGACTGGTCTCCGACAGGGACTGGCCGGCTCCGGTCGATCCCGTGATACCATGCACATGCACCGGATTTTGCAGCATTTTTTCTTTGGCAAAGGGCAACAAGGCCAGTTCGATGCTGGTGGCAAAACATCCGGGATTGGCCACCCTGCGTGCCGGACGGATCAGCTCACTTTGCAGTTCCGGCAGGCCATAAATAAAATCATGACCATTCCGGATTCTGAAGTCATGACTCAGGTCGACAATCCGGGTGTTTTTATCAAAGCGATGTTCTTCCATCAATGACCTGGACCTTCCATGTCCCATGCAGAAAAACAGCACGTCGGCTGTATCGTCGATTTCCGGCGAAAAATGCAGATCCAGGTCAAAGAGGCCGGCGTGTACTTCTTCAACCGGTTTTCCGGCCTGGCTCTGGCTCTGGCAAAAAGACAGTTCAACCTCCGGATGCATGGAAAGTATCCTGATCAGTTCACCCCCGGTATACCCGGCGGCACCGACAATTCCCGCTTTAATCATTCTTTTTGGGTTTGTGCACCGAGTAATAGTTTTTCAGGGGAGTGGCCAGTAATTTGATAAACCCTTTGGCATCCTCTGAATCCCAGGTCTTATTCTCTTCTCCGTAAGAACCAAAGCGGCTCTGCATCAGGTCGTTGGCTGATTTGATGCCCAGCAGTTCAAACCGGTAGGGGTGCAGGCGGACGGTTACTTCGCCGGTGACTTCTTTTTGGGTGTCTTCCAGAAAGTCTTCAATGTTGCGCATGACGGGTTCGAGATACTGCCCTTCGTGCAGCAACATCCCGTACCAGTTGGCCAGTTGTTCTTTCCAGTACAGCTGCCATTTGGTGAGGGTATGTTTTTCAAGCAGATGATGGGCCTTGATGATGATCAGGGGACCCCCGGCTTCAAAACCGACCCGCCCTTTGATGCCAATAATGGTATCGCCTACATGGATGTCCCGGCCGATCGCGTATTCACGGGCGATCCTGCTGAGTTCCTGGATAGCAGCCAGCGGTTTGTAGTTCTGATCATCGATGGCCCTCAGTTCACCTTTTTTAAAGGTCAGGGTCAGGGTACGCGGCTGGATGCCATCGACCAGCTGACTGGGATAAGCCTCTTCGGGCAATGGCAGATGGGATGTGAGGGTTTCCTTTCCGCCGACGCTGGTTCCCCACAGTCCCTGATTGATGGAGTATTGTGCTTTTTCCCAGGACAGATTGACTCCATTTTCCTTGAGGTAGGATACTTCCTGTTGGCGGGACAGTTTTTTGTCGCGGATCGGCGTGATGATTTCCAGCTCTTTTCCGAGCACCTGAAAAGCCAGGTCAAAGCGTACCTGATCGTTGCCGGCGCCGGTGCTGCCGTGGGCAACGGAGGTGGCTCCGATTTTATTGGCATATTCGACAATTTCCAATGCCTGGAAAACCCGCTCTGCGCTGACACTGAGTGGATAGGTATTGTTGCGAAGCACATTACCATAGATCAGGTAACGGATACAGGCGTTGTAATAACGCTGAACCGCATTGAGGTGAATAAATTTTTCCGCTCCCAATGAAAGAGCAAGTTCTTCAATCCGTTTGATTTCATCGGGATCAAAGCCCCCGGTATCCACCAGGGCGGCATGGACGGCCAGATCTTTTTCCGCGGTCAGATATTTGATGCAATAGGAGGTATCCAGGCCACCGCTATAGGCCAGGACTACGATCGGTTTACTCATTTTTTCAGGTTGAATGATTCGTTTGGATAAATCCAGTTTCATGGCCTCAGCTTCCACTTTCGAAGGGGCCAGCATGCCGGTACAGAGGCACATTTGATAATTCTTGCTGGTCAGGATATTGTAATTACTGCAACTGCTGCATCCTTTCCAGAAAGTTTCGTCTTTGGTGAGTTCGGAGAAGGTGACCGGATGGTAACCCAGGGCCGAATTGATCTTCATCACCGCCAGACTGGTCGTGATCCCAAAGATACGGGCTTCAGGGTATTTGTCCCGGGCCAGATTGAAGATCCGGGTTTTTATCTTTTTGGCAATGCCCTGGCTGCGGTAATCAGGATGTACCAGGAGACCACTGTTGGAAACGTATTTTTTGTTTTCAAAGCTTTCGATGTAACAAAAGCCCACAAATTTGTCGCCTTCCAGGGCAATGACCGCATCACCGGAAAGCATCTTTTTAATCACATATTCCGGTGATCTCTTGGCAATACCGGTTCCCCTGACCTTGGCAGATTCTTCGTATTCGCGGCAGATTTCTTCGGCATACTGGAGGTGTTCCTCACCGGCAACTGAAATAATGATATCCATTTGCTAATAACCCAATCAATTAGTGAAAAAGAAAAGAAAGACACAGACCGTTTCGGTCGTACGGAGGTAAGAATCGTTATGCACGGCCAGGCCGCCGCCGTAAATTTGTTTGAATCACCAGGTTGTGTAAGATCATTTCAAACTGATTAAGCGGGGCAAAGTTAAGGAGAATCAAAGTCTTATGCCGAATACTGTTATGGAATTCTGCGTAATAGGGGTATAAATTGTAATATTTTCAGAAAAAGCCAAGGTATATTGCCAATTATGATAAGAAACCTGCCCGATTCTGTCCTTTGTTAGTGAATTATGTACATTTCTTAACCCGGCAGGGTAGTGTGTCTTACCGGTAGCGGATTGACAGGGTGGAGGTTGATTCTGGAAAATTCAGGTACTAAAGATGGTGCCAGATCATCCACAACCATAGCTGATCCGGATCGGTATTGGTACCATAGAGACAGAGCAGGAATGCCGGAAAACAGGAAAGGTCATCGTTTCATCCCATCATGATCCTTTCCTTGATGGCGGCGAAGGATTCTCCGTGCAAAACGGTGCATCGGATTCCAAGGAACGAAAACACCCTTTTGCTTCCGGCCTGCTACTGCTTTGGCGCAGCCCCGAACTTTTCGGTTGGTGATTACTCAAAATTTTAGAAAAAGTATCCAGATGTAGGAGGAATAATGGAAGGCAAGGGTTTCATTCAGATTTTTGCCCATGAATTATGTCATGTATGATTTAAGTTAAAGTCTGGCAGTGAAATTCATTTCCCCTTAACTTGAAAACACCAATGATGCATTGTTTGGACAAGATGCCGGGATTGGACTAAACGGACATGATGATTCTCTTTGGGTTATTTTTTTAAAACCTTAAATTTCAAGAAATGGAACAACATTACAACGAATGGGTGAAGATCAGGACTATGGTCTCTTCTCTTCTCTTCTCTTCTCTTCTCTTCTCTTCTCTTCTCTTCTCTTCTCTTCTATAGTACCTTCTTGATTGCTCAGGATGTAGATCAGATCGATGGATCCGGATACTGTGGTACTCCTGATCCTTCCGGCTTAAATATCTTGCTTGCCCCTACCTGCGATGTCAATCTTAGCCTTATCCCGAACAAAACGGTATGATTGACCGTACATGTATTTCTGAAATCCGATGGTACCGGAAATATTCCAGACAATGCAACGGGACGAAATTGGATAAAATACTTCTAAAACCAAGTAAATATTTTTGCATCATATGTACAATCTCACTATAAATCTGGCGGTTGGTCTTTCGCTGTTTTTACCGGTTGCCAGCCAGGGACAGCATCTGCCTTCCGTGGAGTGGGCGCCTATTGGCGCTACCTGGCATTACTTGCATGGTGGTCCGGAATTGGTAACGGAGCTAATTTTAATGGAATCAGTCAAAGACACCATCATCCTGGGGATGACAGTCCGCAAGATCACACAGATCCTATTTCATGATCATGATGGGGCTACGGAAGACCTGGGTGATATTTTTCTTTTGCAGGAAAATAACAAGATATATTATTTTATGCAAGACTCATTTCACCTGCTGTATGATTTTGATGCCAAAGTGGGAGATACCATACGGATTCTTAATCATCCCCGGCTTTATTATCCCCCGGAAAAATCTTCATCGACTTTCGTCATCGTCGAGTCAGTTTCCACTATTGACCTTAATGGTGAAATACGAAGAACACAAGAATTATCACCCGATTTAATGAGTATAAGTCATTTTGGCCAGACGGTCATTGAAGGAATTGGCAGCCGTTATTATCTCATTCCTTATTTTTATCATGCAGAATGTGATCATCTTTGCCCTCTGCTGAATTGTTATAGTGACAGCAGTCTTTTCCTGCACAACACTACCTATCCCTGTGATACGATCAGGCCCGAGATTATTGCCGTCCATGATCTGTATGCTCCTATCGGCTTGACCATAAGTCCCAATCCTTTGTCAAACCCGATGATCCGGGTTATCTTCGAAGGCGGATCACCAGATATGCCAATTTATTATGCTTTACATGACTGTAACGGCAGGAGGATCTCACCAGAGACCTTGATGAGTGGTCATGAGATTGATATCAGTTATTTAAATCTGCAAGCAGGTCTTTATTTTATTTCGCTGAGATCACGATCCTGGAAAGTTATCCGAAAAATCATCGTACTGGAATGATTAAATGCAATTTGATCGGGATTTTTATACCAGCATTCCTCTTTTTTACCGGGCACCCGGCCTGGACTCAGACGCTATATTTTACCTCCAATGAAACCTTAAAACTTTATAAATTGAATGTCCGCAATTGTGAGGTGACCGAATTGGCAGATTTAACTTTTCCGTATTACTTTTTTCCAAATCAGAAATATCTGAGCGCCATCGTTTTTCATCCCAATGGCAAAGTGTATGCCGTCAATGGTATACATTTGATGGAGCTCAATGTGAGTACCGGTATGCTGTCGGAAGTTTTTACCTACCTGTCCAGGAATGACTCGCTGTGGTTTCCCCTGTGGATCGGGATGGGCATTGACGATCAGAATTTGTTAAATACCGGCTTTTCAAGTCTGTGGAAGTATGATGTTGTCCAGGATACAGTAGTATTCCATACGAGAGCCGGACATTTATTTATAACCAATTTCGTGATGTACAGGGATTTAATTTTTGGCAACAGTCTGGAGAAATTTCAATTAATTACCTGCAACCCGGAATATTGTGGTCAATGGGATTATTGGACTTCACCAGGCCTCACTGAGATGACTGCTATGACCATATTTTATGGTCCTTGTGATGACACAATCATTTATGGTATTGATTATAATCTGGAACATCAATCAAGGTTGTATACCATTGATCCGGTTGCCCATCGTCTGGATACGCTTTGCGAACTGGATATTAATTGGATTACTGCAATGAGTTCAGCGGAAGTCTACCAACACCCCTTCTTGCAGCCCGATTTTGATATGGATAATAGCAGTGGTCATATGGGTGACGGGTACTGGACTACCTGGCCGTGCGATGGTACAACCCGGCTTTGTGATGATGATGTTTCCTTAAAATTGTGTGGTCCAATTGATAGTATCATTGTGCTCTGCGACCCTGAAGATTGGATGATTGGTGAAGATTTAGAATCCGGTAGAGCAGGGGTTTGGTCATGGATTAATGATCATTCGTACGACTCCAATGAGATCAAAGTCTGGTTGAAAGATTTAAGATATAGTACAGATGATGTCAGTAAAGAAAAGACAGTCGTCACCTATTGGTACTCTGGTAAAAATGTGGCTGAGATCTGGACCGTGATAGCCGGCCGGAGTGATCCTTTTTTTCAGGATACAACCTGGATCAATTTGTGTAGCACGGGAGAGGTGATCGAAATCGATAAACTGCTTGGATTAGCCGGAGAACAGATTGAATTTAGTCCACCCTTACCTGATGCCCGGTTCGATCCTTTGATCAATGCTGGGGGATTTTACACCCTGAAACGGGTGGCTCCTTGTCCATCCAGCACCGTCATTTATTTTGATATTAAATTACCTCCGGAGAATTGGCCACTCGATCCTCAGGTGATTAGTGGAACCGATACGATCAGATTTGAGAGTCCTTATCCGGATGAAGTCACATTTATTTGGCTGGATTACCGAAAAGTACACCGGAATATTTTTGAGCCGGGAGAATATCCATATCGGATTACTACCGGTGGCTGCTCCTGGCAGTCGAGGTTTACCGTGACTAAAAATGAAGAAGGTTTTTGCAAAATATTTGTGCCTAATGCTTTCACACCCAATCACGACGGTGTCAATGACGAATTGGAGATTTATCCGGAGCCCCATTGTGCGAGAATATCCTCTTTTATGGTATATAATCGATACGGTGAACGCATTTATCAGTCTTTCTCGGCCACACCAAAATGGGATGGAGGACACCGTATTCCGGGTGTTTATTTTTACCGGTTAAAATTTACAGATCTGATAACGAACAGGCAGCGTGAAAAAACCGGTACGATCACCCTGATAAAATAAAGGGGGCATTTGGTGGCTATCGGAAAAAATCTTATTCATTCCCGGGCAAGGCAAAAGTCGCAAACCACTTTTCGAATGCTTTGATTTATAATCCAACCACGTGGACCCGGTCTTAATTTTTCGAAAGCCGTATAGCCTCCCGGAAATATTTAAAGGGCACCCAAAGCATGCCGAAACACTCTCCCTCTTCTTTTCCCAAATGCTTGTGGTGCATTTTATGCGCTCTCCGCAGGGCCAGCAGGTAGAAATTATGGGTGTTCCGAAAGATTTTCAGCCGTTGGTGGATGAAGATGTCATGGACCAGGAGGTATGCCAGTCCGTAAAAGGTCACACCAAGCCCGATCCACAACCAGGGCTGGTCCAGACCGGCATTGGCACCATAGAGACAAAGCAGGAACCCAGGAATGCCAAAAAACAGGAAAAAAGCATCGTTGCGTTCGAGTACGTGACCATGATCTTTTTTGTGGTGATCGCGGTGCAGGATCCAGAGAAATCCGTGCATCACGTACTTATGCACAAACCAGGTGACGCCTTCCATGCCGACAAAAGTAACCAGGACAATGAAAAATGGATGCATAATAAAAAGGATTAGACCATTCGTAAGCTAAGTTCAATATACGATTTGAATAACAAAAATATTTTCCGGGGGTTTGAGATCCGGATCCGGGTACTCATGATTTTAGAAGGCGCGGTGTGTTTGATTTTCCGGAAGAGCTGATGGTAATAGACATAGGCGGTATAAACACCCAGTCTGGCGGATGAGGGGAGTTGCCGGATACCCTCAAGGGCCTGGTTAAAATCGTCCTCAATGGATTCTTCAATTTTGATTTTGTCGGCTTCGGTCAATGATTGCAGATTGACGTTGGGAAAATAACTGCGTCCCAGATGATTGAAGTCCGCTTTAAGATCGCGGAGAAAATTCACTTTTTGGAAGGCTGCACCCAGTTTCATGGCGCTTGATTTGAGATGCCTGTATCGCTGCTGATCACCATTGACAAAGACCTGAAGACACATCAGTCCTACCACTTCCGCCGAGCCGAGTATATAGCGTTCGAACCCCGCCTGATCGTACCGGGTCAGGCTGAGGTCCATATGCATGCTTTGCAGAAAAGTATCGATCAACTCCAGGTCGATCTGGTATTTATTGACCGTCAGCTGGAAAGCATGCAATACCGGATTGGTGCTGATGCCGGCGTCGATGGCATTGAAAGTATCCGAAGTAAACTGGTTCAGCAATTGCGCTTTATCATAGCCGTCAAAGGAATCCACGATCTCATCAGCCAGCCTGACAAATCCATAAATGCTGTAAATGGGCTCGTGGAGTTTCCGGTGCAGCATATAGATGCCCAGGCTGAAGCTGGTGCTGTATCTTCTGGTGATGCACCGGCTGATTTCGCAACTTACCTGATCGTATAAAGTTATCATAGATGGTGTTCTTTCAGGATTTGATCCGCTACCAATTTTCCGGATATGAGGCTGGGTGGTACTCCCGGTCCGGGCACGGTAAGGTGACCGGTATAGTAGAGGTTTTTCAATTTTTTATTTTTGATAGATGGTTTCAGGATGGCGGTCTGTTTCAGGGTATTGGCCAGACCATAGGCATTGCCCTTAAAGGCACCATAATCGTCCATAAAATTTTGCAGGCAGTACGAATGTTTTTCTTCGATCCGCCCTTCGATCTTTTCGCCGGTCCTTTTTTCAAGTCGTTTTATGATCGTTTGGAAATATTGTTCGCGTATTTCCGGGGTGTCGTTCAAGCCGGCAGCCAGCGGCATGAGGATGAACAGGTTTTCGCATTGTTCCGGAGCTACCGTCGGGTCAGTCTTTGAAGGACAACAAACATAAAAGAGCGGTTTGGCCGGCCACCGGGGATTTTCGTAAATCTCGTGGGTGTGTTGCCGGAGATCTTCGTCGAAAAACAGATTGTGATGCAGCAGATTGTCGATGCGCCCTTTGACGCCGAGATAAAAAATCAGGGAAGAAGGAGCCATCGTTCTGCTATTCCAGTATTGCTCACTGTAGTTCCGGAATTGCGGCTCGAGCAGCTGCTGTTCGGTAAAATAATAGTCGGCTGATGAAACGATGTAATCTGCTGGTATTTGCTGATCACGCGTAATGACTGTTCGCGCCGTGTCACCGGAGGCCTCGATGCGCAGGCAGGATTGACCAGTGACCATTTCAACACCCAATCCGGCAGCAACCGTTGACATTGCCCGGACGATTTCATACATCCCACCTTGTGGGTACCAGGTTCCCAGCGCCAGTCCGGCATAGTTCATCAGACTATACAAGGCCGGAGTCTTTGCCGATGAGGCTCCCAGAAACAAGACCGGAAATTCCATCAGATGTTGCAACCGGGGGTCTTTGAAATGCTGGCCAACATAGCGGTCAAATGGGGTGATGAGGTTGAGCCGGAAAATGCCCCGGATTACTTCCGTATCCAGAAATTCGGTCCAGGTGATGCCCGGTTTGTAGACCAGGTCATGCATACCTACCCGGTATTTGAACGCAGCACTTTTCAGAAATTTATCCAGTTGAAGCGACGCACCTGGTTCGATCGACTCAAACAATTGACCCAGCGCTTGCCGCTGGTATGGAATGTCGATTACACCTTCCGTAAAAAACATCCGGAACCCCGGATCCAGCAACTGCAACGTATAGAATTCGCCGACCTTCCGGTCAAAGTCACTGAAGAACCGATCAAAGATGTCGGGCATCCAATACCAGCTCGGACCCATGTCAAAGAGGTAACCGTTCACCCTCCACTGCCGGGCACGGCCACCCAGTGTTTCATGCTTCTCGATCAGAGTGACCTGATACCCGTATTTCGCCAGATAGCAGGCCGCAGACAGCCCGGAAAACCCACCTCCAATGACCACTACCTTCCCGTTCACGGTATTTTGTTTAATGTTTATATCAAAAAGTTAAACAAGATTGGTTGCTGAAGGTTTTGAACAATTGCCAAATATTTTGCGCAATTCTCTTCAAGTTAGGAAAATCTCCGGGACCGCGTTAGCAGTAATTCCATACCGGCAGGATTCTTCCGGTCAGTCTTCTGATTCATGTAAAAGTCTTTCTGGATCATCTTCAGGAGGTCGAAAGGTAGCATGCCGGCTATCCGGACCGGCCAACCTTGAAATTTTAACATTTATGCTGACATATTTACAAAGCTATCATATGATAACTATGACAGTATATATAGCAATATTTTTATATATGATAGGAATTTATTCATAGCTATTTCATTCGGAAGTTATTGGAGATATACATAGTTTATATATATATTTGTAATCATGTGTAGAGATGCACATGGTTTTAAATAAGAAATTGTAAAACTACACTGGTAAGACTAAGGTCGGCTGCTGCCCCCACCATGGCAGTGATGCGGTGGTCGTTACGATCGCGGCGTGTGCTCTGCGCTTATTCTTCCAGAGGAAGCACAGACTATGGAAAACTACTACAAACTTTTGCTGAGGAATCTTCAGCGTTTTGTCTCCCGATTACTGACTCCCCGCTTTTCCGTCGTGACTGCGGAAAAGCCGTTCAATCACTTTTCATTACTGGCCCTGATTTCGGTTTCGGCTCTCTGGTGGCCTGGATCCCCAGAAAGTGACCGGATCGTTGCTGATGCAGAACATGCGAATGCGGCCGTAGTCAGTGGGGATGCACGACATCAGGTAATGGATTGCCATGAGTGTTATGAGACCATTAACCTTAGCCTGGATCCCAATTGCGAACGCCTGATCACAGCCGATCTATTGCTCCGCAACCCTCCCATGGATCCGGGAGATTTCACGGTCCGGCTTACGGTAGGAAACGGATTGATCATTCCGGATAATACCCTGCGGATCCAGCATGTCGGCCAGAAGATCACTGCGATGGTGTCATATGTCGGACCAGGGCCCTGTCCGCAGGGACTGGCCTGCATGACCACACTTAGCTTAAAGAGTTTCCAGGGAGTGGAACTCATTGGCTCACCCCCGCTGACTGTATACTGTTTTGATCCATTTCTCAAACTGGACCCGGCTTCTGCAGCATACGATGATTATCGACCTGAGGTGACGCCTGGTTGCGGTGGCACGGCCGATGGACCCTATTTTGGGGGAGACTGGGTCACCATTCATGATTGTGTACTGGGAGAACAGGATACGGCCAAGACCATCTATCGCCAATGGTGGGCGATCTCGAAAGATGGGATTCGCAGCATGATCACAGACACCATTTATGTACTTAGACTGCCACCAATCACTGCTGATAATTTCTACTGTGTCGAGAAAGATACCATTTACTGTGGTGAACCGAATGCCCAGGTGGGACCCTATATCCTCGTGCCCGATCCCATGATCCAGAACGAGTGCGATACCATCTACCTGATGGACGGGCAGCTACAGGCGGCATCCATTGACCCCAAATGCGGTCTGACGGTCAGGGTAGACTCGCTGGTGTTTGAAAACACCGGTTGTGTCAGTCTCCGGAAGTTTACGGTGCAGTTGCATCAGCATTGTTACGGTACTTTGGGTGAAACGGACTGTATGGTACCAGAGGGCTCCAGCCACGGAGTGATATCCGGTGGCAATGGATTACCGATTTATGCCATCTGTGAATTCTGGCTGACGGAGCTCGACACGGTGCCTCCGCATATCGCCTGTAACATCGATGATCACACCATGGAGGACAGCGTGGTTTGTGACGAAGGTCTGACCCTCACCCAGGGATATTGGAAAACCCATTCGATTTTTGGTCCGGCACCCTATGACGATACCTGGGCGCTACTGCCCAACGGAGAAAATACTCCATTTTTTCTGAGTGGAAAGACTTACTACCAGGTGCTGCATACGTCGCCTGGTGGAAATGCCTACTACATACTTGCGCACCAGTATATAGCCGCCAGGCTGAATTTCCTTAACGGAGCTAACCCCATGGTAGTCCAAGACGTTTTTGACCAGGCAACCACCCTGTTTCTAAATTACACCCCCGAAGATATTGATGACCTAAAGGGAAATGACCCGCTGAGACAGCAATTCGTCAGCCTGTCCAATACCCTGTGTGACTATAACGAGGGACTGATCGGAGCAGGATACTGTATTGAAGATGGTAGTATTCCAACCCTGTGGGTCTCCGTGGGTGCGGACTGCGAAGCGGATATTTTGCTGCCTGATGTTCTCGCCGTGGACATCTGCAACGAGGTGATACTGGTCAAGGCAATGGTGGAAACCTATGGTCCGGTGACATTTCACTACGATAGCGTTTCTGGTCTCTGGACGCCCGATGGCCTGGTCCATCTGGAACTACGACCCACGCCCTATCAGGTTATTGTCGAGGCATTTGATGCCTGCTATAATGTGGCCCGGGATACTTTTGCGATACTGGTCGTCGACAAGGTAAGTCCGACAGCAGTTGCTCATGCCGGACTGAATTTTGAACTCCCGGGTAAAACCGGCTGGCTGGAAGCCAGTCAGATCGATAACCACAGTTTTGACAACTGCGAGTTGAATCTGATCCTTGCCCGCAGAGCGGATTGGTTTGAAGCCTGGCCTGACTTCTGCGACAGCAGCCGTCTGGAGATCACGGCCGGACCTGAGCCCGATACGATCTGGTGCAAGTATGTGGAGCCGGAAATGGCAATCAATGAGTTTGAATCGTACTATGCAGCGACGATCGGGAATTTTGCAACCATGATGAATCCCTGCGGGTTGCTTCTGTACCAGTCCTGGTATTATGATCTTTGCCGGTATGCGACAGTTGATTGTCAATCGGCGATGTCGGAGTCCGAATTCCGGGCAATCTATGCGGAATTATATCCGGAGACCGACCTGGATCTGGTCGCCCAGATCGGAGGCGGCTGGGCGGAACGGGTACCCTTCAGTTGTGCCGATGCCTGCGATTCGGTCAAAGTCGAGCTGCTGGTCATGGACTACTGGTGTAACTGGTCGGTCACCTGGACCAATGTCCTGGTAGAAGACAAAAGCGCTGCAACGGTGGCTGCCGAGGTAACCCCGGAGATCAGCCTCAGCTGTACCGGTTATTACAGCGACAGTCTCTACATGCTCGAAGGATTTGTCCAACTGCTCCCATTGTCAACGGTTTTTGAGGAGGCAGCAGATGGCAATGAGCAAGCAAAGATGGTGCTGGACAGTGTATTGGGAGGCTATCAGAAAGCCTGGCTGGTCGGACAGGATTATGTCGATGCCGAAGGGCAGGTGATTGATCCTCAGTTTGAATTTACCGATGGCGGAATTTGCATGTGCAATGAGGTCGTTGTTCCCATCAGGTACTATGACCTGGAGGCGATGGAATATGTCACGGTCGATAGCAATATACTCCAGTGCGGGACAACGGAAGAGATCCTCCTGCTCAATCAGGGTATCATCGCCGTAAACTGCAGTGAAAATGCCCATTGTGAGCAATCCATCAGTTTTGATCTGGATGCCTGTGATGGAGGAACGATCACCAGAACTTTCCGAATCTGGAAAACCTGTGGTAATGGTAATGAAATACCGGACACGGTGGTCAGGACCCAGGTTATCACCCTGGAAAACCATTGTGAAATCAATAAGTACATGTTTGATTTGCCGGGCGATACGATCATCGAAAGTTGCACACCGGTTGTGGACCTGAGCGGCAATGCGATCGGTGATGCCCACCCGGATAGTATTGGTAAGCCTGAATATCTGTTCAGTGACTATTGCCGGATCATTGGGCTGGCTCACGTTGATAAGATCCTGACGCTGACCGATGCCGGCAATCAATGCTACGCAATCGTTCGGACCTGGTACTTTGCCGACTGGTGTAGTCAGACCGAGGAACCCGAATGGTGGCTGAATGAAAGTATTGTGGCCGATTCATTTACCCAGATCATCGTATTGATTGACAGTACGCCACCCCAGTGTGAGATCGAGATTGAAAACGAAGTCAATGATACCGTGAGTATTATTTGTGGGAATACCTTAAATATACGATTTCTGACTTTTGATACCTGCGGGACCAGGATGTGGAATTATAGCCTGGATACTATGAGTGATCCTCCGCTTGTAAAATATTCTGGTATGACCACTTTCGCTGGCAGGGTGCGGGATACGATGGAATTATTCCTTCTTAACGTAACAAATGGGAGATACCGGTTTACGGTATTTGTGGAAGATCATTGTGATAATGAATCATTTTGTGTTGACACTTTTGTGCTCACCTGCAGTGTGAGTCAGCAGATTGGTATGCAGGCGGATGAGGAACTTTTCATCGATAAAGTCGATCCATCCCGGGACCGTGTATTGGGTGATGCAGACGACGGGGCGCTGGTTCCGGCCGACCTTTCACTCCATCCGGCTGGAGTGGATGCCTTTGAGTTATTCCAGAACCGGCCTAATCCCTTCCGCAGTGGTACGGTCATCGGATTTTACCTGCCACAATCGGCCAACGCCCGGCTGACCATTTATGACATCCAGGGGCGGAGGCTTAAAGTGATGGAAGGTTATTATGGCCGGGGGTACCATGAGATACCCATAGAGGCCGGTGACTTAAACGCCACCGGAGTACTTTACTATCAGCTGGATACAGATAATTATACCCAGACCCGGAGGATGATTTTGACTCCCTGACATATCATAAAAACGTTTGTGTAGTTTTGCGTAAATCCCTCCCGGTGCCGGGAGGGATTTTATCGTTAAGTACTTGCCTTATGCTTATTGTGATATTTGCCAGATAATCAGGACAAACTGGAAAATCGTCATATTTTGACGGTTATGTGATACCTTTAACCCGGGTACTCAAGGAAATTCAGGATGAAGAGATTTATACTGGTCTTATGTTATCTAAGCCTGATTGCTATTGGTGTCATGAAGGCCCAGGACAATCTGACAGCGCCGGTCAATCTGATTATCCAGAAAATAGCTGGTCTGGAAAGCGTGAAAGACCCCAAGTGCTATGCCACCGCCAACCGGTTGGAAGATTTCATGTACGGCACACCGTTGACGGACGAAGCCCGTAACCTGCGGATCGAAGTTCAGAAGGAAATAGCCCTTTATGCCCGCACCCGGGCCTCGGCCCTGGCCAGGTCTGCAGACCGGAACGTTATCACACGTGGTCACATCGTAGCTGTACTGGATTCGATCGCTACGGTTGGAAGATTGAAAGACGGAGACTATTTTTTTCAGGCCGATACCCAATTGCTCAGAATCCGGAAACTGGACCTACAACAATATGGGTCGGTGGCTTACGGATTGCGATCGATCTTGTCCGTCGAGCAGGACCTGATGTTTATCGACGATGAGAATCTGTTGCCTTTGGATGCGGAAGCAGTCGATGTCTTAAACGGTTTTCTCAATCTTGCGACCCTGGCGAGTCTGAGTATGGGTGACATGATCGCCCGTGACCGGCAGTTGCATGAAATTTCCGAAGCGGTGATGCGGGAAAGCTGGATCCGGATTTTACAAAGGCCGGAAAACCAGGCCCTTTTTGCCTTTCAATATCCAAGGTTGACAAAAACCGCAGGAGGCAATGATATATTGAAGAAAGTCATTCAGCAAAAAATTGCCTCCTATGATCAATACAACCAGCTGAGTGCCAGTGTTTTTCTGAGAAATATCCAGGTGTTTTTTGCCCGGCAGATGTGGCCGGTGGACGAAAAGGTATCTACCGGGCTCCGCACCTACTTTCTGGAATCACTGATTGAATTTACCAAAGGATTGGTACGGCATTCCCATCAGATCAGCCAGGCCCGGAAGGATGCGATGATCCGGATCCGGGATGTGCAACAGGCTGTCCAGCTTTTTTTACCGTTTGAAGCGAATGACTTTGAGGATATCATCTATTTTCCAAACGACGTTGAGAACCGAATCACCATCGAGGCCTATGATCTGGATGCCTTCCGGGACGGGGGCATTCACTGGCGGATTCTGGATTATGCGTTGGACGATCAGGAAATATACCAGGCATTGATCGATCCGGTCGCCGCCGAGCTGGTGGTGGAAGGGGTGGCCCAACTGGGCGTATTAGTTTTGAGGGTTGCCGGAAGTGTTTCCCATGAACAGGGACACGATGTCCTGATGATCGAAGACCTGGAAAGTGCTTTCCAGCAGATACAGGAACTGATCAACCGGTATCCGGATTTGCCATCAGTTGAGAATGAGTCTTCACCGCTGGAAACCGCATTATTATCCAAAGATCTGACTCCCAATGCCTTTCAGGATATAACATCCCGGGCAGGTCTTCAGTTTGAGCATCGTTCTTCCGACTGGCTCAGCCGCTTGATCCGCAGTTACGTGTATTCCGCCGAAGACACTACTGCCAAACTGGCCATTCCACCGGCATTTGGCGGGTCGGGAGTGGCTGCGGAAGATATCAATAATGATGGTCTGGTCGATATACTGCTGTTGGGAGGGGCAGGCAATCAAATTTACCTCAATGACTCCGGTGGTGTTTTCCGGGACATCACCGGGCAGGTGCCGATCAACGTATGGGACGAAGAAAAAAAGTCCTACGGAGAAGCCCGGCAACCGGTCATCGCAGACTTTGATAACGACGGGTTACAGGATATTCTGATCACCTATGTGGATGATTGGCACCGGATACTGAAAAATACCGGCGACCTCCGGTTTGAAGATCGGACACTGACCGCCGGTCTGGATGGTCGGGGAGCGGTTGCCGGCCCGGCAACCGTACTCGATTACGATAATGATGGGTTGCTTGATATTTTCATCGGGTATTTTGGTAATTACCTCAAGGGGGTGCTACCTACCCTGAGCCGGAACAATCAAAACGGGATGCCCAACCGTCTGTACCGTAATCTGGGTGATTTCCGGTTTCAGGAGGTGACCTTTACGGTCGACTCTCTCACCGACAACGGCTGGACTCAGGCAGTAGGCCACACCGACATCAACCAGGATGGCCGGCAGGATCTGATCGTCGGCAATGATTTTGGGGTAAACCGGTATTATCTCAACGATCCGGAAAGAGGATTTATCGAAATGAGCAAGATATGGAAGACAGACAAGCCATCCTATACCATGAATGTGGGTATCGGGGATATCAATTATGACCAGCATCCCGACTTGTATATTTCCAACATCGTGGTGATGCAGAAGGAGGAAAAGTATGTCAGTCCCAATGAGCAAACTATCATGAAATTCAATCCGGAAAAAATGGACAAAATCCGGACGGTGGAGGCCAATGATTTGTTTGTCAGTAACTTAAAGGGAAGGGAGTTCGAAGGGTATTTATTGTCTGATGCGGTGGGGCGCGGATACTCCTCTACCGGATGGTCGTGGGATGCTGATTTTTTCGATTACGACAACGATGGTGATGAAGATTTGTACTGTCTGAACGGAATGAACGATTTCCGGGTGTATTCGACCGAGAATCCCGAATATTACGGAGCCGATGAGCAGCATCAGGCGGTTACCTACGCTGAAAGTGATCGTGAGCGGAATGTATTTTTTGTCAATGAGGACGGATTCCTGGTAAACCGGGCCAGTGAGCTGGGTACCGATCTGCTGAGCAACTCGAGAAGTGCGGCCTACCTGGACTATGACAACGACGGAGACCTGGACATCCTGATCAACAATTACCACGACAAAGCGGTATTGTTGGAGAACAAGGTCGGTCAGCAGCAAAACTGGATCAGGATCAGGTTGGTGGGCGATTCGGCGTCCGGAGTGAACCGCGATGCCATCGGCAGCAGTCTCACCCTGGATACCGGCTTGGGAAAAAAGCAATGGAGGGAGGTCCACAGCACCACCGGTTACCTTTCGGTGCATCCCAAAGGGCAGCATTTTGGCCTGGGGAGTGCAGATAAGGCCGACCTGGTAATCAAATGGTCCAATGGCGTGGTAAAAAAATTACGTGATTTGCCGGTAAATCGTCCACATATAATCCAATATCCGGATATTATTCTATATTAGTTCTGGTTTTACAGCATTGGACGAAACTCAAAACAACATGAAAAGACTTTTTTTACCCATCGTATTTCTTGCCTTCATCCAACTAGCCAGCGCCCAGGTGTCTGATCAGGACGTGCCCCGCTCCGCCCGGGATCAGGTTATACCTGATGACCTGATCGTTCAGGGCAGTGAATGTGTGGGACTTGATTGTGTCAATAATGAGAATTTTGGGTTCTCAACGATCATTTTGAAGGAGAACAATCTTCGAATTAAGTTTTTCGACACCAGCACCGGCACTTTTCCCTCGAACGACTGGACCCTGGAAGCCAATTCAAGCGCTAATGGTGGTACGAACCACTTTGCCATTGTTGATGACAACTTAGGAAGAGTTCCATTCAAAATCATCGCCGGTGCTCCCACCAATTCGCTCTTTGTGGCCTCAAGTGGAGATCTTGGTATTGGTACCGGCAACCCGGTCGTCGAAGTTCATGTGGCCGATGGGGATTCACCTGGTCTAAGATTGGAACAAAATGGCTCCAGCGGGTTTACCCCTCAGACCTGGGATATCGCGGGCAATGAGGCCAACTTCTTTGTCCGGGATGTCACCGGTGGAAGCCTGTTACCGTTCAGGATACAGCCAGGCGCTCCGTCGAATAGTCTATATATCAAGGGTGATGGGAATGTGGGGATCGGGACGCAGAGTCCGGGTGCAAAGTTGGATATAGTTGGAAATTTACAGATCAGAGGTGGAACTCTTGCAGTTGGAAGTGAAGCAGGTTCTTCCGATGCCCGTTTGGAAATCGGTGGCAGTCGCAGTGCAGATGGGAATGCCTTTTTTGACCTCGTGGGAGATCAATCGCTATTTCCGGATTTTGGCACTAGATTAATTAGATTTTCTAATGGTCAAACAATTCTCACTCATCGGGGTACATCGTTGTTTAGAATCAGGGCCGCTGAATTAGCCAATATAAGTTTTGAGACAAATAGCATAGAAAGGATGAGGATAAATTCAAATGGCCAGGTAGATATAATCGGTTCCGCGACCGTCAATGGCGGAATGGCAGTGACCTCGGATCGCCGCCTAAAAAGCAGCATAAGACCATTGGAGATAGGGTTGAAAGAAGTTATGTTGATGAATCCAGTTTTTTATCGTTACAGTGGAGAATTAAATACCTTGTCAGATCGAGAATATGCAGGAATCGTGGCGCAAGATCTACAGGAAATTGTTCCTGAATTTGTGAGTAGTCGTGGATACAAAGAATATGATGAAAATGGAAATATTCTTACAGATAATGAGTATCTTCAAGTGCATGACACGGAATTAAAGTATATTTTAATCAACGCCATCAAAGACCAACAAAAAATCATCGAAGACCAACAGGAACAAATTAAGGCCCAGGATGAAAGGATTACCGATCTGGAGGCAACCGTGGTTGAATTAAGAAATCTCATTCAGGATCTTAAGAACACGGTCGAGGTCAATCTCAGTGGTGAAGACTTGGGTTATTTGGGACAAAACGTCCCGAATCCTTACCAAGGTGAAACAACGATCACCTATGTTGTTCCGGGTAAAGCCACGAGTTCAGTCATTAATATTTATGATGTTTCGGGCAAATTTGTCAAGACGGTTAGTATCAAGCAGACCGGAAAGGGACAACTGAAGATCAATGCTAACAATCTTCCGGGAGGGGTATATTCCTATCAGTTGGTCGTTGATGGAAAAGTGATCGACAGTAAGAAAATGGTACTGCAGAATTAAGTCGACAGTTTTATTCCTTAAGATTTGGACTTTTCCGGGCATTTATTGCTATCACATTATATTGTGTTCAACGATATCAAAGATAAAATCTAGCCTGTTCTGGGTAAACATTGTCGAAAATTCATAACCAAATACATTCATCAGCGATGTGTCACTGACTTAGGGTCTATTGGTTTCTTTGACATCTGATCGCCCTTTGTAACTTTTAGGTTACGATAGCACATATTATGTGACGCTTTAATGGGATAAATAACCATTTTTTCCCTATCATTGTATCTACAGAACCGTGAACCTGATGACCAACTTCCACCAACCGCTGGCCAGGGTGTGTCTGGCGCTTTGCGTTTGTTGCTTATTTGTGGCCTCCCTCACGGCCCAGCCTGTTTTCAGTAAAAGCTTTACCCCATCCACCATCGGACCCGGTAGCAACAGTTTGCTGACTTTTACCATTTTCAACAATTCGGCTTCGGCGGTTACCGATCTTGCCTTTACGGACAATCTGCCCGCGGGGGTGACCATCGCCGATGTACCGGTTGTGACCTCTTCCTGTTTGGGAGGGACCATAAGCGCTCCGGCCGGTGGTAGCACCATCACCTTTTCGGATGGTTCGCTGGCTGCCTTTTCCTCCTGCACCATCAGCCTGTATGTGACTTCCAATTCCGTAGGCACGCATATGAATATGAGTGGCGATCTGACTTCATCGGCAGGTAGCAGCGGCCCGGCTTCGGCTGACCTGACCGTGACGACCGACCGGCCTTCTCTGACCAAATTTTTTAGTCCTTCAACGATTTCCCCGCAAGGAATGAGTACTCTGACATTCGTGATCGACAACAGTGCGAATGGATCCAATGCATTAAACCTATCCCTGACGGACAACTTGCCCCTGGGACTGGTGGTCGCCGCAAATCCGAATGCCAGTGAAAATTGCGGCGGTATTTTTTCGCCCGTTGCTGGAAGTGGTGCTATTTCGTTTTTTGGAGGATTTCTTCCGGCTGGGCAGGTTTGCACATTGACGGTTGACGTGGAGAGCACCATTCCCGGACTTTATGATAATGTCGCCACCCTTACTTCAAATCTTGGTACCATCGGTTCAGCCACTGCCCGGCTGGATGCCAGTCAGACCGCTTTTTCGAAGGCATTTATCGACGATCCGGTTAATCCGGGAGGAACAGTCACTCTCGAATTCACCATCCTCAACCGCGATCCGGTCAACAGCCTCAACAATATAACCTTCACTGATAACCTCAGTCAGACTTTGGCCGGTTTAGCCACTACCGGCACTTTGCCTTCGGAACCTTGCGGTCCGGGCTCCAGCCTGACCGGAGGTTCGACGATCACCCTGATGAACGGAAGTCTGGAACCCCGTTCCAGCTGTACCTTTTCAGTGACGCTGCTGGTGCCCCCCGGAGCCAGTCCCGGAATTTACGAAGATACCACCAGCGCCCTCACAGGGCTTCTCGGCGGGAATCCGGTCGTCATTGATCCGGCTTTTGACCGATTGTTTGTCAATGAAGCACCCCTCTTTACAAAATCATTCTCACCGGATACCGTATTACCGGGTGAAATGGTCACCATGACCTTTGAGATCACCAATATCAGCCAGTCATTCAGTCTTAACAACATCAGTTTTCAGGACCCGATAGGAACTTTTATACCCGGTATTGTCCCGGTACTACCAGCTTCTGGTTTTTGTGGAGCGGGGTCACTGATTTTTGGAGCTCCAAACCTTTTCATGTCGGGCGGTTCCCTGGATCCTGGGGCATCCTGCAGTTTTGATGTCACTTTTATGGTACCTAATGGATATCCCGGTGGTGTATACACCAATACTACCAGTGCACTCTCAGGTACCTTAAATGGGACGACTGTTAACACCCCTCCGGCATCAGCCGACCTTACGGTCATTGAGACGCCGGTGATAACCAAGCAATTTGTGCCCAATCTGGCATTGCCGGGTGATCCAGTACTTCTCGAGTTTACGATCGCTATCGATGAGGAATCGCCCCTGACGGTAACCGGCATCACCTTTACCGATGATCTCGATGCCACCCTCTCCGGTTTGGTAGCCATCGGCTTACCTGCAAACGACGTGTGTGGTACGGGAAGTCAATTGTCCGGAACCAGTGTCCTGACTTTGACCGGAGGATCTCTTCCTCCCGGTGGTAGTTGTACCTTTTCTGTACCGGTACAGATTCCCGCTGGTGCAGCGCCCGGATCCTACCCCAACACCACCAGCAATCTTTCCTCAACAGTCTCGGGCATGCCGGTAACCAGCCCTCCTGCTACTGCCGACCTGCAGGTGATCGATTCGATCTTCTTCAGCAAGCATTTTCTGGACGGTATGCCGGTCAAGGCTGGTGACAATGTCATTCTGGAGTTTACGGTTGATAATCAAACCAATATGGAAGCAGCCGGTCTCTCTTTCATGGATGATCTGGCTGGCATGTATCCTGGGATCAGTTTTGTAACGATGTCTCCTCTGATGACAACCCATGGATTCGCTGTTTTGAGTGGCAGTACCATTCAGTATGCCGGAGCGGTTCCTGCTAATAGCAGTGATGTATTTCAGATTACATTGAGCCTGCCTGCCGACATTCCGCCTATCGATCACATCAATCGTACGACGAATTTATTACTGGCGGGGAATATCATTGCTGCACCGGCCGTCGATACCTTGTCGATCACCCCGGATGATCCCTTCATGGTTTCCTCAGAACAAACCGGTACTACCTGCCCGGAAGTAAGCGCGAACTACAAGCCGGACGGCTCCATCTCGGTGACCGTCATGGATGGCGCCTCCTGCATGGGAACTTACGATATCACCATAACACCGATCACAGCTTCTTCTCCACTGGGAAATACACCACCGCTTACTACTCCGGATTCTTACCTGATGCAAGGTGCAACAAGCAGTCCATTTCTGTTTGATGATGCCGGTGCCGGCCGGTACCTGATTTCCGTCAGGGAAGTCGGTGGCTGTAATGTACTTTTCAATCCGGATACCATGACGGTTAGTGTGCCGGAGGGAGTGGATGCGGATCCACCGGTGTGGATGATCAAAGATTCGATGGGAATGACCATTGCTGATAACGATCCAGGTACCGTGCCGACTGAAACAGTGAATGTCGGAGAAATTGTACTGGACCCGGGTCAATGCGGGAAACTGGTTACCTACACGGCCATGGGGATTGACAATTGTGATGGAATGATCGACGCTCCCGGGGCAGTCGCTGTGATCAGTATTACCGGAGCTGCCTCCACCACCGCTTCGGCGACGGATGATGGCAGTGGCAATTATCAGATAGACATATCCTGGGGTGTGGGTGCATCGACGGTCACATTGGGTATGACGGATTTATCCGGAAACATGTCACAACTGGCTCTGACCGGAAACGGTATTGATCCGTTTGGTGCAGCAGGGTCGATTAATTGTCGCGATATCAACCTGAGTCTTGATGCCGGTGGAAATGCCCAATTCCATCTGTATGAAATCACTCCCGGCGCCAATTGCACAACCCCGGTTAGCCTGACTCTGGAGACACCCTCCGGACAACGAATCTTGCACCAGGAAGGACTCTTCGCTCCCAGTCTGGTCTCCTTTAACGGGTGTGGCATTCCGGCCATCCTGAAAGCAACCATCCGCACTAATGCAGGCACTTGCTGGAGTACGGTGACACTGAAACAAAGCTCTGGTCCGATTTTCGAACCTGGTCGTCATTTTGACCTTTGGTGTTTCGATGAGAAGTTATCGGACATCAGTCTATACTTTGATACCTACGGATATCCGGAAGCCTATGTACCCTGCTATGGTACAGTAGCAGCCACTTTTGTGGCTGATTGGGTCGACGCTTATGACTGCGAGCCTGGTCAGGATACCGCCAAGATCATCTACCGGGAGTTTGAAGCCTTCGATAAGTCAGGGCACCGGGCTTCGGTATTTGATACCCTGGTGGTTTTCCGGATCCCGCAGCTTACACCGTCATCCTTATTCTGTGGGGTCTCAGACACCATCTATTGCAGCGATACCAGTGCTTTTCAGAGCCCGATCATCCTGGTTGGAAACAATGCCCTGGGTGCGGTGGGATTGGAGCTGGTAGAACTGACGATAGAGAACGGTGAGTTGGTTTTCAAACCAAGATACTTCGATCCGAAGTGTGGGATTCAGGTTCATGTGGATTCCTGGCAATTTGGCAGCACTTCTTGCGAAGAACAATATAAAGTCAGAGTGGAATTGAAGCAGACTTGTGCCGGTGGTATGAGTAACGTAGTGCTGGACCCCCCGGCAACCAACGTGGTAGGAGGACCACCGGTACCCCCGAATGTCTGGGTGCCACTAACCCCTGATTATTCTTACTGGGTGTGCGAATTCTGGCTGACCGATCTCGATACCCTGGGCCCCATCGTCGAATGCAAATACGATAAAATTGACCCCTCCAACCTTTTGTGGCCGGCGGGGATGGATGCGGAGACAGTTGTCACCGTAAACCGGCATTGCTACAATACCCAGGGTGAACCGGTGATCGTAGTACCCACCGGCACCCATGAATGCGCGGCCCATACCTACCTGCCTCCCTTGTGTGTATACGACGGCTGGACCGGAGTTAAACAGGTGAAAGCCAGTCTCGAAGGCGTCGGCTCCTGGACCCTGACCCCTAACGGAGACACCTGCGTGATCACCCTGGACAGCGGAAAGAAAGTGACCGGGTCCTGCTACGAAAGTCATACCCTGGTCAAACTACCGGTACTGGAAGAACCCTACACCATTAAATATGAAGTCTATGACTCCTGCCATAACCTCACTACCCACTACTGTTACCTGCTGGTGAAAGACCGCACTCGTCCGGTAGCAGTCACCGACAAAGGGGTCACGGTAAGTCTGAGCGATAAAAAAGTGTGGGTCGATGCCGCTACTTTCGATGAAGGCAGTTACGACAACTGCGGGGTGCAGCTGCTACTGGCCCGGAGAAGCGATTGGTATGAAGCCTGTATCGATCTCTGTGACAGCATAGACTGGTGTTGTGTGGCCGAACACGGTGATACGCTCTGGGAAGCCAAATTGCAACAAGACAAACACCTGGATGAGGTGGAGGCCCACTATGCCAAAACCCTGGAATGGCTGCGCAGCGATGCGGGCCGTTGTGGCCAGTTGATATTTAATGCGTGGAAATACGACCTGATGAAATATGCCACCCTCAACTGTGTGGATCATCCCTATGCAGTCGACGGTCAGTATTTCCGGCAGCGGTTTGAATCGTGTTTTATGGATTTTGATATGGACTGTGAACTGGACAACACCTACAATCCCGCTTCCTTTATTGTGCAGGATGTGGATCTTTCGGTGAAGTTTGAACCGGTATCCCTCCACCCGTCGTACGGCTGCGGAGTTACAGGTTTTCCGGCTTGCGGCGAATACCTGGGTGAAGCCGGTCTGGCCGAGGTGCGAAAACACATCGATGTCTACGAACAGATAGGCGGCGGCTGGAGCGATGCGGTACCCTTTAGCTGCGACGATGCCTGCGGTCCGGTGACGGTAGAGATCCTGGTGATGGACT
>CAYRYD010000054.1:0-37316 GCA_964428345.1 uncultured Saprospiraceae bacterium
CAGGTTGTCCTTACACCTAGCACCCCTCAACAGTGTAGTTGTTCGGATGCTTACTTTCGAACGCTGATCGGTAAATGATGGATTTAGGTTCTGATTGCTGGCAACGATTGTCGCTTGACAAAGCGTGGGATTTTAAACACAAAAGTCCTCCGAGAAGAAAATGCGAACCTTGTACCAATGTCTCCGGGAAGGAAATCAGTCCGCCTTTTGCCAAACAGCTGTTCGCGGTCATTATTTTTCTATCCCCGAATATTTTTTATAAATAGCCCTGTATCCAATTACTCGTCCAATAGGTGCAATGACATTCATTAAAACTTTTTGAACTTTCAATGGAATGTCAGCAAGAAAGGTTTTACTGTCCAGATATTTGAGCGTTACCAATTCTTGAACCAAGCCAAATTTTCCATTTTTACTTTTTCCATCAGCAGCAAGACCAACTAAGTTTTCAATCAGGTAGTCAAAGTCCAGGGCAGGTGTAACAGTATGAAGGTATGAAACTGGGATGTCGTTATGGTTGTAATGATTGTGGGCAATGTTTTTAGGTAATGTCAATTTATCGCCTGCTGAAAGCGTTTTTTCATTACCACCCAACCAAATGGTTAAGTTTCCTGAAACAACCTCAAATGTCTCGTCTTGATAAACGTGAAAATGGTTGGGCACGAGTCGACCTTTTGTTTTAATAGTGGCTTTCATCGTAACTCGTTCACCGTTGGTATCTCTGGCGGTTTCAAGATATTCGTATGTATCACCGTTTATCGGATTTGTGATTATTTGTCCTTTTGTGGGCATAATTGATTATTGAAGATTTTATGTTTCTCTTTCTGTTTGGCAACCAGGTATTTTCCTGGTATTACCTGGTACAATTGCCGCAAACTTAAGCATATGTTCGAAACAAATGATTACGATGGATTAGATTAGTGTTGGTCTGAATACTGACTTTGGGCAATCGCCCGGTTGATCCGCCACCGGGATCGGAGGTATGCTGAAACCGTTCTCAATTCCTTTTCAAGTTGTTCGATACTTTCGGCTTGCTTCAGGTCATGTTGGGATACGGCAAGGATGGCCGGATCCATAAAATAGGGGCTAAGATCTTCCCTGATATCGGTGAGGATATGCTCAAGCACCTCGGGGGTTAGACGCTGGTAAGCTTTCTCCATCTGCACCAGGTATTGTTGATATAGATAGGGATCCCGGGCAATAGTCCGGTCCAGCCGGTCTTCACTGGAAAATAGCAGTTGATGATCGAATCGCTGATTCCTTGTTTCTTTCCCTTCATGGGGTTCGCGGACCAGAATATCATCAAAATCCCAGGGAATAATGCCAAATCGGGGCATTGGTTCACCCGGCAACAGGTAATAAAACAGTTCATCCGTATAATCACCATTGTTTACCAGGTAATTGAAGGCCAGCCAGGAGAAATAGCTGTCCAGATCCATGCGTTCATTCAGATGGGTATAGAGTTCTTCTCCCTGCCAGTTGGTACCGGCTGATTTAATGTCCTTAAAGGTTTTCCGGCAAGCTTCACGAAGATCCTCCGGTGTTTTTTTGGCAAATTTTTCCTTGGCAACAAAGTCACTTGATCCCCGGCGCAGTATCGCAGCTGATCCTAGATCATCCAGCGCATAATCGGCAGGTCGCTGTACAACCAGGTACAGGCCTTCTGATTCACCATTTATCCTGACTTCTGCATAGTGGTAAAAGAGGGGAAACAGACCCAACTCCTCGAGACATTGAAAGGCAAAGCGGTTATGGAAATAATATTTGTCAAGTGACATGCTGATCAGATAAAATTTTTCCATCTCCTTGAAGCTGTTCTTCCAGGGAAATGGGAAAGCCTCTTCAAGTGATACGGTGTAACTCTTTCTCCAAAATTGGAGGGATGTTTTTCCTCTGGTATGCATTTCCTCTACCTGGACCGGCGTTCCGTTAATAATAAAAGTCTCGGGAACAAACAAAGTCTCATTCCCACTTTGCTTCTTCATCTTCTGATAAACTACCTTGTCCATCTGAAAATCAATCAGCCATTTACTTTCATTGGCTGGATCGGAAGACTGTGCATCTAATAAATTAAGGACTGCTCCCGGATGAAGCAGAATCAAGATTAGAAACAGTATGGTCAACAGACTTTTGGTGGAGTATTCCCGTTTTATGCCTTGAATGGTCCGATAAAATGACTTTTGGATCATGAAATTTTGTAGTGATACCCTCAAAAAACTGACAAAAGAATTAATATTCACGACAGTTGGTAAACACGGACTCCGCTATTTTGTCGTCCTCTATGATTTTGTAGAAGCTGTTGAAGAAATCCAGGGTCAGAGACTTCTGACGTTCATTCATGCGGGAATTTTCGACGGTCTTGTTAATCGCATCTTTATTCTTCATAAATTGAGCCCTGCTCCAGGCAAGCTCTTCCGGGGTTTGGCAGGGTCCCAGATAGATTCTCTCCTTGATATTTTTAATAGGGAGGCTTTCGTTGGGAATGGCATACGTGGCATTGACTGCACCGGAATAATCAAAGTCGAAAGGAATCGCATAACAAGCCCGGTCCTTATTCACCTTAATGATTTCCAGATTATGTTTATTTAACACCTTCCAGTCGGTATTGCCGATCATATATTGGAACATCGTAAAAATAATATAGCTCTCCCGGTCTAGCTGTGCAGGTTGAAAATAATTCAAAGCCAGGATCTCTCCCTCCATCCGGGCAGCTAACTGATCTTCATGCTCTATCAGGAAACCATCAAACTCCGTAGGTTTCTTTTTTCCATCGGTATCAATATAATTTAATGAAATGGATACGGTTCGGTAACTCCGGTCGGTCAGGAGATTATAGATATCATAAAGTAGATCTTCCACATGGACATAGGATTCGGCAAGATCAGTGTAAGAACAGGAATTGACGACCTTCAGTGTTGGATAGGTAGCCAAACCCCGGTTTTTCAGGTACTTTTTGTCAATCCGTATTTTGGTAGGGGGCATAAAACAGATGGTCTTCCGGGAATTTCCTCTTGTGCGTACTTCTCCCATGGTATCCAACAGTACCTCGTCACCTGCTTTAATAACCAGATGGGCAGACTGGTACTCATCATTCTTTTTGAAAAGTCCCTTAAAACTGGTTTCGATGGTGACGCTGGCATTTCCCTTTT
Source organism: uncultured Saprospiraceae bacterium (assembly GCA_964428345.1). Classification (GTDB taxonomy): domain Bacteria; phylum Bacteroidota; class Bacteroidia; order Chitinophagales; family Saprospiraceae; genus JABDMH01. Next base: position 3,147 of record CAYRYD010000054.1, read on the forward strand.
GTGCGATATAATCAAAAAGACTGATGTCACCCTGGGCAATTATTAGTGTTGCCGGAAGAGCGATGAAAAGGGTCAGGAGGATGCGAATTACGGTTTTTTGAGTGCCCATTGTGGATATTTTACCTTTAATATCGTGAAAATCTAGATGTTTTGCTGATTTTACATACTTTTTTTGTAAATGCGACAGTAGAGAGCGCATCATGAATCTAGCGGTAAAGGATCTGTTCTACTGTCATTGACGAAAACCTGACCAACCCCTCGCACCTTACAAGTTAATTGAATCCTCTGGTATCTTGTAGATCAATGCATTGATATTCATACCCGCCCCAACGGAGGCAAAAACAATCAGGTCACCCTGACTCAATTTATGGGAATTCAACTTGCTCCTTAACAGAAGATCCAAGAGAGTTGGGATAGTGGCTACCGATGAGTTACCCAGCCAATCGATGGTCATTGGCATGATGTCTACCGGTACCTGCTTCCTGTGATATAGACTGAAAAGTCTTTTTAAGATCGCCTCATCCATCTTTCCATTCGCCTGATGGATAAGAATTTTCTTAATTTCACCAAGATCAATATTGGATTTATCCAGACAGTCTTTGATGGCCTGAGGGACTCTTTCCAAGGCATATTGATAGAGTTTTCTTCCGTGCATTTTCAGGTACCTGTCAGTTTTGTGGTTTCCATTGGCACTTTTTGATGGACCCATATACAGCATTTTCGAATGCTGGAGGGTATCGCTGCGTGATTTATGACCCAATATACCGGTGGGATTTTCATTTTCCAGCGCTTGTAGAACTACCGCACCTGCACCATCAGCATAGAGCATACTATCCCGGTCGTGTGGATCACAGACCCGGGACAATGTTTCGGCACCAATCACGAGGATGTTCCGGACATTTCCTGATTTTATGAAATAATCGGCATGGATCAGGGCCTGGAGCCAGCCAGGACACCCAAATGACAGATCATATGCTGTACAGTTAGGATTTTCAATAGCAAGCAGGTGTTTAACCCGGGAGGCTAAACTGGGCACCATGTCCAACTGTTTCTGATCATGCCTGACATCACCAAAATTATGAGCAACAATGATATATTCCAATGTTTCCTTGTCAATGTTGGCAGCCTCAATAGCATTAGCCGCTGCAAAATAACCAATATCGGATGTGACAAGGTCGTCGGTGACGTAACGTCTTTCTGCGATCGTTGTAATTTCGAAAAATTTGTCAACCAGGTCCAAATTCGTTCTTTCATATGGTTGTCCGTCGAAATCCAGAAATTCCCGCTCCAGAAAATCTGAATTCGTTAAACATCGGGTAGGTATATAACTACCTGTTCCTGTGATCACACTGTATGTTCTTCCGCTCATTTGCCTTGTCTGAAAGTTTTGTTTAGTTGTTAACCACCGGAAAACACCATTTCCAACGGCAACCATTGGTTGGAAAGGTAGATTCCGAAAGCAATTTCTGTTCTACCTGGTTTCTGATTTTATTGCTCCTCACCAAACTCAGCGATGTACGATAGAGGATTTCATCTGATTTCCGGCAGTGTTTAAAACCAGTACTAAGTTTACATTGATCAGATGCTGAATATACAAAATGTCAGCAATTATCGATGCATCTGTGGACTTTGGTTAGCCCCCGAACCTTCTTCCGGATCGTGCTATCTGCTGCGTGATCGATGGGACATTTAAAGGGGCTTGGTTATTAACCGAACATTCATGGCCGTTGCTAAAAGAAATCTCTTCATCGGTAAAATCCTCTAACGGTGAAAACTACACCAGACCGGCTGCTTTAAAAAAGCAAAATGATCCGACTCATTTACTGAGGCTGAATTAATATATTAAAACCGACAATGCTCAGTAGCTTGTTTAAATCAGTGTAGTATTATTGTTTATGATAAATGACTTCAGTGGAGTGCTGTCCGCAATATGCCAAATGTCTGTGTTTAACCCCCCGGCCGATAACTCTCCTTGCCGGGGATTCGGGTCCGGATGCTGAGTAAATAAGTACCGCAGCTGATGTATAACGTGCGCAGATCCTTACCACCAAAAGTACAATTGGTGATCGTGTCTTCCGGAGTCTCCCGGAAAGCCACCAGTTTCCCAGCCGGTGAGATGACGTGAATTCCTGGCCGGGTATCCAGGGTTTCGCTGGTACCCCTTGTCTCGTGGAGACCGGCGGCGACATAAAGGTTACCTTCCCGGTCGATGCACATACCATCGCCACTGCGGCCGGGATAAAAATCAATAAGAGTGCGCTGATTGCTGAGCGAACCATCCTGATCGAGGTCAAAGGCGAGTATGTTGCGATGATGGTCCTGGTCAGGATGTGCTTCAATCAGGTAGAGTGTTTTTTCGTCGGGTGAAATCACAATACCATTGGGCATATGGATTCGGGGCCCGGTCAATAACTGATGGATCCTGCCATCCGGATCAATCCGGTAGACCGACCGGGCATTGTGTTTTTCCGGATCCGGCTGGTCGGTTCTCGATGTAAAGTAAATCCTGCCCTGGCTGTCGACGTCCAGATCGTTGGGAGATTGAATCTCTTTTCCCTTATATTCTTCGGCAACCGTTGTCTTTTGTCCGCTCTTGACATTCATCCGGACGATCTTTCCGCTTCCGCCTTCACAGATCAGCAATTCACCGTTTGAGAGAAAACGGAGTCCGTTTGCCTGATTGGTACGCTCGCTAAATACAGTCAGCAATTTTCCTTTGGGATCCCATTTCAGGATCTTTTCGGTCCTGACATTGGTAAAATAAACCTGACCGATCCGATCGACAGCAGGTCCTTCGGTAAACACAGCCGTATCGCTGATCCGGGTTTCGACCCTGACCTTCCCGAGATAGCGGGTGGTTTTTAGTCCGTTATAGCGATCACCAATACCGGAGATTGAGGTCCGGGAAAATATCGGAAAAATGCAGCCGGCCAGCCCTGTCTGACCAAAGATTCTCAGAAATTTTCTCCTTGAGGTAAGGTTGTCCATGAAGTTACTATGGTTTTTTACATCAATGGATTACGATCAGGTAATCCATTGGAAAGCCTACCTGTCGAACAATACTTGTCTCATTCGGGTCTGAAATGCAATGAAGTTAGTATTTTTAGGCATTGGAGGTATCAGGAAAACCTGAAATCTCGTGTTCATTTTAATTCGAAAATTAATACTGATATGAAACTATTGATTCATATTGTACTACAGGGAATTCTGATTTATCTGATTGCTCATTTGCTGACCGGGGTTCATGTTGCAGGATATACTGATGCATTACTGGCAGCAATCTTACTTTCCATTGCCAACACCTTTGTAAAACCGGTGCTGACTATTTTGACACTGCCGGTCACCATCCTTACGCTCGGATTGTTCCTGTTTGTGATCAACGGCCTGATGGTACTCCTGGTTGATGCGCTCCTGCAGGGATTTGAGGTTGTCAATTTGTTTTGGGCTGTCCTTTTTTCGATTATTTTTTCCATTTTTAATTATCTTTTTCTTCAATATTCCAAATGAATGTATCAGAGAGCATTTGATTGACCGGCAACTCCCCGGATCCGGATTCGATTGCACATGATGGTTCTGGTCCTGGATTACCGTGAATTTTGCTACTGATTCCTGCTGATAGTGGGGTAGGGGTGAGAAAATAACGGGTTCCGGACTTTATGAAGCACCGGAAGAATCTGTTGATGGTTCATCATTTAATCCGGAGTTCCTTATTTTTAATGAATCCTCCAATAATTGCATGGTGCAGGCGAGGCTTATGGGTATGCTAAAAATTTTATCGGTGACAATGATGATTTCGCAAGTACTTCATCAAAACAGGTTTATCCTTTTTATCCTGTCTTTAAACTTTGGTGTTTACCATCTGGTATCGGGTCAGCCTTTACCTAAGCACGTTGACCTGACCCGCCCACCGGAAGAAGAAAATCTGATGGTATTTCATCAATGGCTGCGATGGAATGATCCCGGAAGCCTGCTGATCGGTCACCTGAACCGCAACGCGTTTGATCTGTACGATCTCCGGGACCGGGAGATCGCCGGTCTGCAGTCGCGGGAAGACTGGACCAGACGGCAAGATTTCGTGAAGCAGAAATTAGCGGAAATGGTGGGCCCCATCCCTTCCAAAACACCTTTAAATGCAAGGATTACCGGAACCATTGAAAGGCAGGGATTCAGGATCGAGAAAATGATTTATGAATCGCAGCCCGATCATTATGTAACCGCCTGCCTTTATCTTCCCGATCCGTTGCCGGCCAAAGTCCCGGCGGTGCTCAACCTGATCGGACATGAACAGGAGTCGTTCCGGGCTGAGCTTGATCAATTGGTCAATATCAATCTGGCGAAGAATGGGATGTTGGTTATGACCATTGATCCTCCCGGACAGGGTGAGCATGTCCAGTATTTTGATCCGGAAGTAGATTTCTCTTCTGTCGGTTACAGTGTAGTAGAGCACTGCTATTTTGCAAATCAGTGCTTTTTGTCGGGTATATCCAGTGCCCGGTATTTCATCTGGGATGCCATCCGGGCCATCGACTATCTGGTGTCCCGGAAGGAAGTGGATCCCGGTCGTATCGGTGTTACGGGGTTTTCCGGCGGAGGCACGATTACGAATTACGTGGCCGCCCTGGATGAACGGGTACTGGTATCGATACCCAGCAGCTGGTCGACCGCCTCGAGAAGGCAACTGGAGACTAAAGGCGCCCAAGATGCCGAGGCCGAGCTGCTGGGTAGCCTCGCTGCCGGGATCACCCTGGAAGATCTGATCGAAGTAAGAGCACCCAAACCTACGCTGATGACTTTTGTGTCGCGCGACCAGTATCTTTCCCTGCAGGGAGCCCGCGAAGCTTACCGGGAGGCCAGGTTAACCTACCAGGCATTTGATCAGCCGGAGAATCTCCAGTTGGTCGAAGACGATTCCCGGCACTGGCTCACTCCAAAGATCCGGATGGCCATTTATGCTTTTTTCATGAAACATTTCGGTCTGCCGGGAGATCCGGTGGAAGAAGAGATTGAAGTAATGACTCCCGAAGAACTCCGGGTCACTCCGACGGGCCAGATCTCGATCTCTCCGGGAGGTAAAATGATCTTTGATCTGCAAAAAGAGCTTGCGGAAAAACTGCTGTCGAAGCTGGATGCTTCCCGAAACAATATTTCGAATCACTTAAAAACTGTGAACCGTCAGGCAAGGGAAATCTCCGGATACCGGAGCCCGGAAGAAGAGGAGCCTGAAACGTTCATCAACGGAAAATATCAGCGGGATGGATATTCGGTTGGAAAATATGCCATCCGTGGAGCAGGGGATTATGTCATTCCCATTTTGCTTTTTGTGCCGGAGGATGGTCTGTCAAAGCATCCGGCGGTGGTCTATCTCCATCCGGAGGGAAAAATCACCGAGGCCCGGCCGGGAGGTGAGATCGAGCGTCTGGTCAAGCAGGGTTACATAGTCGCGGCAACAGATGTATTAGGCATTGGTGAAACCGAAAACACAGCGAGCCGGGAGCTGGCGCCGGCCTATACCGCGGTCTTGACGGGGCACAGCGTCGTGGGAACTCAGGCCGGAGATGTAGCCAGGGTGGCGCGATACTTAAAGAGCCGGGAGGATGTCAATCCGGATAGGGTGGGGGCACTGGCGTATGATGGATTGTGTATCTCCCTGTTGCATGCGGCGGCATTCGAACCAGTCATCCGTCAGGTGATCCTGGTCCGGCCCCTGATTTCGTACCGGTCGGTGGCTATGAACCGTATTTACCGGGTGGGGTTGATAGATCGTCAAGGTGGTGGAATCTGGCATCCCTATGAGGTGGAATTTTCCTGGGGAGTGGCTGGCGTTTTGAAAGCTTATGATCTTCCGGATTTAATCGGCTGTCTGGCTCCCAGGAAAGTGATTTTGGCGGAATTAACGGATCAAATGCTTGAACCGGCCTCGGAAGCACTGATCCATCAGGAAATGGAATTTCCCATCCAGGCCTTTACCAGTCAAAATGCAAGGGAGCATTTAAGGATTATTCCCAACGCAGAAGATATTTTATCCCTTCTGGAATGGACCTTTCAATAAAATGGAAAATAGAATATCCATTGTTATTAATCTTGAAAAGGGCAGGGGCGGTACTCGAGCGCATCGAGGTATCCGAAAGTATTTCAGAATGCATATCACGCGGATATTTTCAACAATTACTCCCACTAAAATCGAACCGGAATAACTTTGAGGGCCGAAGAATTTCATTCCGAAAAACATCAATTCCGTTTTCCTGCCTATGGTGTTGCAGGGGTGGGAATGATGATCATTTTCTGGTACTTAAACTGGCATCTGGAAGGACCCCGGTCGCACTGGGCCTTTTTTCCGCTTTGGCTGGGTTACATTTTAACGGTCAATGGAATCACGCACCGGATCCGGGGTTCGTCGTTGTTGTCCCGGAATTTAAAAGCCTGGATTTTTCTATTTATTTTGTCGGCTCCCCTTTGGTGGGTTTTTGAATGGCTCAATCAGGTAGCCGGTTATTGGAAATACATCGGCATCGAAACATTTTCAGATCTGGAGTACAGCCTTTATTGTACCTTAAATTTTTCAGTGGTAGTTCCCGCTATTTTTTGTACATCCGAATTAGTGAGTGCCTTTTCCTTTGCAGGCTATTTTCGCAACGGTTTAAAAGCCGGGGTCCATGCCCGCACCCGGATTACTTTTTTTGTCGCCGGATGGATCATGTTGATCATTTTTCTGATTTGGCCCCGGTATAGTGCTCCGTTACTCTGGATGTCTGTTTTTTTTATCCTGGATCCGTTAAACTACTGGTTGGGATACAAAACCATTCTACGGGAAACGGCCGAAGGTAACTGGCAAACGGTAATCATGCTCTGGATCAGCAGTCTGATTTGCGGATTTTTCTGGGAACTGTGGAATTTTCATTCGTATCCCAGGTGGATTTACGATGTTCCCTTTGTTGATTTCTGGTATGTTTTTGAAATGCCATTGCTGGGATACCTCGGTTATCTGCCATTTTCGCTCGAACTGTATGCGATGTATCATTTCATACTGGGGATATCTAACTTCAGATCACCTTTGCGTTTTAGGAGTAGTTAAGGTGCCTACGAATTATTTCCTATATTGTTCCTGCCAGATTCTGTCCGGAATCCGGTGCTCTGCTGTAAATATTAGTCGCCATAGCTTTCCGGGAGCAGATAGTTATCGTCTTCCGTTAGATATGGTATTACTCGGACCATCATACTGGAATGAATAAACTCATAAAACCGGCGACCATCGCCCTCATATTTTCCGTGATCATAAAATGCCCCGGACAATCACTGGCAGATTTCAGGATGGACATCCATTTTGACAGCACTGTCCTGACTGATCTGGTGCAGCAAGTCAATGCCCTGATCCCCGGGTATGTGTATTTTCCCGAAGAATACGCCAGAATGCCCTTGAGTGGGGGTCATTATGAGAATGTTTCCTTAGCGGATATGCTAAATAGTGCGTTGGAACCACATCAACTCCGTGTGTTTTTTCATCGAAACAGCATCGGGATCATCGTCGCCCGCGAAGAACTCACCAGGCAATATAATTCCAATTATTTCCAGGTTCTGGAAGAAAGCATTGAAACAGCCCGGAACGAGGAACAAAAACAATTGGTTTTGGGCAGCATTGACCAGATCAACCTGACCGGCGAGACGCAGATTACCGGGATCGTCCGTGACCAGGAGACGGCAGAACCGGTCATCGGTGCTACATTGGTGATCGAGGGCTCCCAGGTTGGCACGGCAACCGAAGCCGATGGATCTTATAGTTTTACCATCGCTTCCGGCGATTATTACCTGCTGGTTCAGTATGTTGGTTTTCAAAACCAGCGTATTCCCATCAAAGTGATCAGTTCAGACACCTTCGACATTGCGCTCGAGCGTTCGACCGTCCTGTTGGATGAGGTCGTCGTGCAGGCCAGGGCCAGAGATGACAATGTGCAGAGTACCCAGACAGGAGTGACCCGGATGACTACCCGGGAGATTGAAAAGCTACCCAGTTTTCTGGGTGAAGTGGATATCATCAAAGGTCTGTTGTTGCAACCAGGTGTCAGTGCGATCGGGGAGGGCAGCAGTGGTTTTAATGTTCGGGGAGGCAATGTCGATCAGAATCTGATCATGATTGATGAGGGTATGATCTTCAATGCCAGCCATGCGCTGGGATTTTTCAGCACCTTTAATCCGGACATTGTGAGCGAAGCTGTCTTGTATAAAGGAACGATGCCAGCCAGTTACGGAGGAAGGCTGGCCTCAACCCTGGATGTCAAAGTCCGGGATGGATCTTTTGACCGCTGGCACGTCAAGGGCGGACTGGGCCTGGTGTCCAGCCGGATCAACATTGAGGGTCCGGTCAAAACTGACAAGACTTCCTTACTGGCATCGGTCAGAAGTACCTATTCAGACTGGCTTCTGAAACGCGTCCGTATTCCGGAAGTCCGTAACAGCTCGGCTTTTTTCTATGACTTTAATTTTCGGTTAGCCCATCGTTTTAACGACAGGAACAATCTGAGCCTTTCAGCGTATTTCACGGAAGACCGGTTTTCCTTCAATGATGAATTTGGATTTGACTATGGAACCGCTATGGCACAAATGCAATATCGAAAAGTACTGGGCGTAAAAACGCTCTCCACAACCAATCTTGTCTGGAGCCGGTACAACAGCCAACAGGATGATCTGGACAGTACGGATGCGTCGGTTTATCAGACTGGACTGGAATATCTGAAAATCAAGGAAAATGTCAACTTCCTGGGCGAGCGATTTCAGGCGAACCTGGGCGGCAGCATGATTTATTACCGGACCAACGGCAACCGGATTACGCCGGGTTCGGGAATATCGCTTGTCCAACCGGCAGAGCTCAACGATGAAAAAGGAATCGAATGGAGCCTTTACACCGATGTTGACCTGAAGCTGTCGCCGCGATTGTCCCTGATCGGGGGATTGCGTTTTTCGATCTTCAATTTCCTGGGACCCCAGCACACCTTTATCTACAATGACCCCTCACGGCCCTCGGCCGAAGGTCTGCTGGAACCGGTTATTCTGAACGATGCCATCATACAAACCTACCGGCACCTTCAACCAAGACTGAGCTTCCGGTATAACCTCAGTGCAAGCAGCTCGATCAAGGGAGGTTATGGCCGGACGGTCCAGTACATCAATCAGATATACAATAGCGAAACCCCGACACCTGCCAGCTTCTGGCAACTCAGCAATCGATATATCCGTCCCCAACTGGCGCATAATTACAGTCTGGGGTATTTCCAGAATTTTAGCAATAACCTTTGGGTGACATCCCTCGAATTTTTCTTCCGGGATATCGATCAGCTGTTTGATTTCAGGGACTTTGCCGATTTGCTGACCAACGAACATCTGGAGACGGAATTACTGCCAGGGATTGGAAGGGCATATGGTATGGAGATAAGCATTCACCGCCAGGTGGGTACTGTTTCAGGGAGGTTGAATTACACCTATTCCAGATCCGAGCGAAAGGTTGCCGGGGTTAATAACGGTGCCTGGTTTGTATCCAATTTTGATAAGCCTCATGATCTTACCCTGATCGGGAACTTCCAGATCAATAAACGCAACGCACTGTCGATCAGTTTTACCTATGGTACCGGCCGTCCAATCACCGTGCCGGTCAGTAAATATGTGGTGCATAACCGGGTAGTTGTATTGAATTATTCGGAACGCAATGCTTTCCGGGTACCGGATTATCACCGGCTTGATTTTGCCTATACTCTGGCTCAGGGTTTCAGGAAAAGCAAGAAATTTAAAACCAGCTGGACGTTCTCCGTCTACAATTTGTATGGCAGAAAAAATGCCTATTCCGTTTTTGTGGAGCAGGGTTCGACTGGAATTACCAAGATCAAGAAGCTGGCCGTGCTCGGTAGTGCCTTCCCTTCACTGACGTTTAATTTTGAATTGTTATGAGGATGACCAACGTGCACTGGCTGATATTTTTAATGCTTTTTACAATGGCATGTGTAGATGAGATCAGCATTGATCTGCCTGAAGCTCAAGTCCAATACAAGGTGGTTGAGGGATATGTAGAGAGTGATCGCAAAAACTATGTTTTCTGGGGGCAGGTAAGTCTCACCCAAAATGTGACCGGTACATTTCAGCCTCTACCTTCGGGGGGACAGATTTACATTCGATATAATGGCACCACCGACATACCGATCGAAGGAGGAAGAGTCACAAAGATCGAACTGGAAAGTTTTCACAATCAGTACGGCGGCGATCCTCAGACGGCAAGGTTCCAATTGGTGGCAGAGCTCAATGGGCAAGAATATATCTCCTCCGAAGAGCGGATTATACCGGTACCTCGTCCGGATTCCATTTCGGTGGTGACCGAGGTACGTCAGGAACTCAATGCGGCCGGCAATCTGGTGCAAAATGAATACATCAAATTCCGGATTCATACCCCCCTCATCAACGAAAGAAACGAAATGGTAGCCATGAATTGGACGGTCAGCTCCGTCTATCAACTGATCGAAGGAGAACGGTCCAATCCGTTTTACATGGAGAAAACCTGTTATGTCATTTTTGATGCATTTCAAAATGTCATTAATATCGCTGGTCCGCAGGATTACCCCGGGCAAAACCGGATCGATGCACTCGAAATTACCGAAACCCTCAATGACTACCACTTTGCCACCGGTTGTTACCTTACAGTCATTCAAAAGTCCCTAAGTGAAGGAGCTATTGAATACTGGAAAGACGTAAAGGCCAGTAATGAGAGATCCGGTAATATTTATGATGTTTTTCCGGGACGAATCCGGAGCAATATCATGAACTCAACCGATAGAGAAGAAATTGTGCATGGCTTTTTTCAGGCTTCGCAGGTGGATACGATCCGGCTGAAAGTGACTCCCGAAATGGCAAATTATCCAACATCCAGGTGTGCTTTCTGGATGGAGCCCATCATCATTACACCGGATGATCCCGATCCATGCCTGGACTGTCTGAATCTGGGTGGTAGTACCTTGCAGCCACCGCATTATTGGAGATGACCATGAAATTTTTCCCACTGATATTTGTAAGTATTCTGATATGGGTTTATTGCCCCGGACAGGTGACGGTACATTTTGATAAACCGTATTATTTGGCAGGTGAATATGTGTTCTATTCTTTTTGCCACACCGGCCTTCCTCCCGATACCCTGTCGGCCAGGGCAGAGCTGTTTAGTGAAGACAACATCGTTGATTCATATTACATCACGATAAAGGAACAGTGTGGCGAAGGGTATTTTAAAATTCCGTATGGTACCACCGGTGGTATTTATCATGTGAGAATTGCAGCTCATCTCCGGAAATCCTTTGAGATCATCACGCTGGCTCAGGCTCCTTTGACGATTTATAACGATGAAGAAATACCAGGACCGGTCTTACACCAGTTGGCTGATACTGTAGGAGATCTCATGCTTTCACCGGCCATTATCCTGCCTGCGGATTCTGTCAGGATCAGGGATGAAGTGCGTTTTATGGTGACTATACCAGAAGCTTGGAGACCAAGAGTCAAACGGATCTCTGTTTCGGTGCGAGACTATAGTGTATACGGCACCCGGGAGGGGTCGGTTTACGAGGATCCGTCTTTCGTACCGGCCGGTGAGTGGATCCGGGGAGTACCGGTGCATGGAGTACGTCAACTGATCAATCCCGGTCCGGTCAGAAATCCATTGTTGTTTGCCTTTAACCCGGAAGAGATGGCCTTTGATGGTACATCGGTCCAACAGGAAACCGACGAGTTTTGGCTGGAGCTAGAACCTTTTTACGAAAAACAGCAGGTTTTTTTCATGGATTATCTGGACAATGCCATTGCTGTGACCCAACGGTTACCAGCTTTACCGGCGGTAACCGGACAACCACTTTCAGCCGATTCCGGTATCGTGCGGCATCTTGAAATATACCGGGAGGAAAAGCTGATAAACCGTCTTTTCAAACAGCTGGGTCAACCGGTTAATATCGAACCGGATTTTCGAAAACAAACGGGCATAAACCCGGAGCATAGGATCGATGTACAGGATTTTACCATTCGGGGTACCAGCGTTGATCTGTTCCGGGAAATTTCGTCCAGGCTCAAATTTCGGCCGGCAGGCCGGGGCAGGTGGCAGGCCAGAGTGGTTTATGAGTTTAATGATATTGTAAAATTCTATAGCCGGGCACCCCTGTTTCTGGTCAATGGCCGGGCAACCCGTGACGGTCATTTTATTGCCGGCCTCCCGCTGCAGGAAATTGGTTACTTCAGGATTTTTTCGGACTACCTGTTTCTGGAAAAACTTTCACCCATGGCCCATGGTGGCATCATCTATGTCGATATGATCGATCCACATTATGTAATTCCTGAAGAGATTGTACTTCCATCTCTGACTGTCAATGGTTTGCAGAGTCCTTTACAATATCCGGTAACTCCCTTCATCGGCAATGCTGCACCATCGTTAGGTAGTCTGCTTTACTGGAATCCCGCGCTCAACTTTGAAGGAGTACCCGTGTCGGTTGACTTTCGAATTCACGATATCCGCACTCCATATCTGATTGAAGTTGTTTTGCATCTGACGGGACCTGGAAGGGCACAGGTGCTGCATCAGGTGGTCAATGTGCAGCACGGGTCCTGAGTTCTACACAGTAGAATATTATAAAAGGTGACTGATTTTTTATAGCATTGTAATGGGAGATGGTCCTGAGTGATAATATGCCAAATTGATCTAAGGATTAAAATCTCAGCCCGAAAGTGCGATGATCTCTTTTCGTCTTTTGCTGATCTTTCTGTTGGTGGGCAGTTCATTACCGGTTTCCGCTCAGGCCGGTGTCGTACCGGACGATCTTGCAGAAATACTGGTAGCCCCCCTGAGCGAACCATCCTATCAAGACCTCCTGACTTTCCTGGATACTGCTTCGGTGGAAAATTCGGTGCGTTTGCTCTGGCTGCATGAGGTGATCGACCGGGTAGACCGGGGTTCGCAAACCGAATATCAGGCCCGGTGCCGGCAGTTGCTGGCGAGCTACCTGATCGACGAGGGTGAGTATGGAGAGGCTACCCAATGGCTGCTGGAGGGGCTACGCATCGCGGAAGCAAATGGCCATTTGCTGGTCGAAGGACTCTGCTATAACGGACTTGGGATCATCGATTACGTCCGTTTAAGATTGGAAGAAGCCAGCCGGTACTGGAGTCTGGCCATTCAGAAGATCGAACAAGCCGGGATGATCGACCGGTACCCGTCGCTGCTCAGCAATCTGGGGTCGACCTATTATTCGCTTAACCAGCTGGATTCAGCCCTCTTTTTTCACCACAGAGCTTTGCAACTGGCGGAAAAGCTCCATAATCCGGTCGACATGGCGATGGCCCTCAATAACCTGGGTAATGTGTATCATAAAATGGCCGACTATGAAGAGGCGGGCACTCTCTTTGCCCGGGCCCTGACGTTGCAGACAGAAATCGGAGATACCGTCGAAATCGTCCGGGTCCTGAACAATCTGGGGGTCAACTTCGAGGATCAGGAGAAATCAGAACAAGCTCTCGATATCTACCGGCATGCCCTGGAGGTTGCCCTGAAAGGCGGAGATTTCGGGGTGGTCGCCTTCACTTATGAAAACCTGGCCAATGCCTATGCCTCCCAGGGAAATTATCCCGAAGCCTATCAGAACCTCTTAGGCTATGTAATTGCTCATGACTCCGCCTTTGCAGAGGAGCAGGAATTGATCATCTCCCGGCTGCGTACTCAGTATGAAACCGAAAAAAAGGAGCAGGAAATCGTCTTGCTGAATCAGCAGAAAGCTCTGGACAGCGCCCGGATCACCCGCCAGCGGATTTTGTTGATTGGCTCCCTATTGCTTATAACCCTGATGGGTATGCTCATCTGGTCAGTGGTCAGAGCCCGGACCAGGTTGCGTCAACTGCTGCTCAATATCCTCCCGGCCGCTATCGTCGACGAACTCAACCGTACCGGGATAACCCGGGCCCGGCGGCATGAGCAGGTCTCCGTCCTGTTTGCCGATTTTGTCGGTTTTACCACTATTAGCCAGTCCATTTCTCCGGAAAAACTGGTGGGGTTACTCAACCAGTATTTCAGCGCTTTTGATGACATCGCCGAACGCCATGTTATCGAAAAGATCAAAACCATTGGTGATGCCTATATGTGCGCCTCCGGGCTGACGGCCGGTAAAGATGATCCGGTAGTCTCTCTGGTGCAGGCCGGACAGGAAATGATCCGTTATGCGCGGACCCGGGCGGCGGAATCCGGTGAGCCCCATTTTCAGCTGCGGGTGGGTATCCATACCGGTCCGGTGGTAGCCGGGGTGGTCGGCAAGAAAAAGTTTGCTTACGATATCTGGGGTGATACTGTCAATACCGCAGCCCGGATGGAGCAGCATGGATCACCGGACGAAATCAGTATCTCGGAGGAGACTTACCGACATCTGAAAGACCGCTTTGACTGTATACCAAAGGGCGAAATGAAAGTGAAGGGAAAGGGGATGATGCCGGTATATGCCATCCGGGTATAAATCAGCAGGTGTTAAAGGCTTCATTCGAACGTTGCGGTTTGAAAGAAATTCAGCCGGTGATCTCAGGAATTAGTATTTTACGGGTGGCAGGGGAGACCCCGGTCCGGGATCTCCAGATTAATTTAACCAGTAAAATAGTATGAGATGAAAACGACAAGGCGGGCATTTATTGGCACTGGTGCGTCGGCGCTGGCATTCTGGCCGGCATCCGGTATCGGCACGAAGGAAAAAGCGCAAACATTCAAACCTTTTGATGTTGAGGAGGTACCGACTCCGGCCTTGTTGCTCGATCTCGATGCCTTTGAATGGAATGTCACGAAAATGGCCTCTTCCCTGAAGGCCGCCAACCGGGCCTTCCGGCCTCACGGCAAGACCCACAAATGTCCGGAGATCGCCAAAGCACTGGTAAAAGCCGGAGCAGTGGGGAGCTGCGTGGCCAAGTTGAGTGAAGCGGAAGTTTTTGCCAGTCATGGCATTGGTGGTCTGTTGGTCACCACGGCCGTGATCGGAAAGGCGAAAATCGAACGGGCCATCAGGCTCGCATCAAGGAATCCCGATACGATCTTTGTCGTTGACCACGTCGCCAATATACGCGATCTGAACGATGCGGCCGGTTTATCGGGACTCCGGCTGAATCTGGCGATTGACCTGCTCATCGGCCGTACAGGGGTAGAGATGGGCCAGCCCGCCCTGGAACTGGCACAAATGATCGATTCGTTGCCCCACGTCCAATTGGCGGGATTGCAATCGTACGACGGAGGAGCTTCTCATACGAACGGATTTGAGAAACGGAAAATCCGGTCGCAGGAAACCATGGCCCGGGCGGTGGAAACCCGGCGGCTGATCGAACAAAGCGGTATCGCATGTCCGCTGGTGACCGGAGGCTCAACCGGTACCTACAATATCGATACCGGTGTGGAGGGAGTGACCGAGCATCAACCCGGCAGCTTTATGTTTATGGATCTCGATTACAACCAGATCGGAGGGATGGAAGGCAGCGAGTATAACGACTTCAGGAGCGCCCTGACGGTATTGACTACGGTGGTGAGCCAGCGGCCCGGAGTGGCGATCGTCGATGGCGGATTCAAGGCATTTTCGACGGACCGGTCTTTCGGTCCCAGGCCGGTCGAAGATGCACTCCGGGAGGTGCCATACAGCTGGGCCGGGGATGAACATGGACGCCTGGACCTGACCAACGCCGGCAGGGAGGTAAAGGTGGGTGACCGCATCGAATGGCTGGTCCCCCATTGCGACCCGACGGTCAATTTGTACAACACCATCCATTGCGTGCGCAACGGCCGCGTCGAAGCCATGTGGGAAGTATCCGCCCGGGGGATGAGTCAGTAATATCCAAACCGGACTCCGCATGGGAGCGACTTGCACATTTGCACTCTGTATAATAAGCTCCTTTTTTCCAGATGATTATTTCATTCTCTTCGGAGAAAGGTCTGCGGGTGCCTGAAGTTGAAAAATGCTGAAAATGTAAGTTGCATTTTTACAGGTAATCCCGGAGATATCATCCGCAAAAGCAATCAGTGACCATGCCGGTAAGAGGTCGATTATCCTGAAGGATTTGTGGTGCCTCTTTTTTATTTTATATTGTCCATGAGATTCACCTCAAAATGAGTGACCTTTCGACTGGATTGCTAACTGTTACAGCAACTTCCATCATTTACTACAAAAGCTATCGGCTATTTACTGCAGGCAGTGATCACTCTGCTGTCTGGCTTCTGTTGTTAGCTGGTGTACTGTTAAGGTTATTTACCTCATTTGATTTTTTCCTGCACGAATGGGATGAGAGGTACCATGCACTGGTTAGTAAAAACCTGTTAAGGCATCCATTTGTCCCTACGCTGTACGACAATCCGGTGCTTCCGTATGATTATAAGAGCTGGATATCCAACCACATATGGCTGCATAAACCCCCTTTGCCACTATGGATCATGGCCCTTTCCCTGAAGGTCTTCGGCATTCATGAAATTTCGCTTCGGCTTCCATCGATCATCATGACTACCGCCGGTATTTGGCTAATGTATGGTACTGCCGAAAAGCTTACCAACCGGAAAGTTGCTTACCTCAGTGCTTTTCTATACTCAATACACGGGTTCATTATTGAGTTGACGGCTGGTCGTACCGCTACAGACCATATCGATATTTTCTTTTTATTTTTTATCCAGCTGGCGATCTTTTCTGCCATAAAATTACGCCCTGGAAAACACAGTGCGCTCCTGACCGGCGTTCTGACGGGTCTTGCAGTACTGTGCAAGTCACTACCTGCGCTCATTGTTTTACCAATTATGGCGTTGTGGTCTGTTAAGCAAAGGATACCGCCACGCGCAATAGCTTGTCATCAAATAATTGCATTGATGGCAATCGCTGCCGTCAATGTGCCCTGGGTTTGGTATACCTATCAATATTTTCCATTGGAAGCCGCCTGGGAAAACAGGTTTTCAGTATTGCATGTTACGGAAGCGCTGGAAGGGCATGATGGCAGTATATTCTATCATATTGATAAAATTCGTATTATGTATGGAGAGTTAATCTACCTACCCTTAATATGGCTTATTTATCGCGTTGCACAAGGAAAAAACGATTTGGTCAGATTAATGCATTTTTGCTGGATATTCATACCGGTACTCTTTTTTTCGGTGGTGAAGACGAAAATGCCGGCCTATACATTATTCATTGCACCGGCATTGTTTATCATCACGGCTGAGTTCTTTTACGAAGTAAAATCCTGGAAAAATCATAGATTCCCTTCCTGGATGAAGCAGGTAATCCTGTTTGGTTTGGTTGTCCTTCCGATCAGATACTCCCTTGAAAGGATAAAGCCCTTTCAAAAAAGGGACAGATATCCGGTGTGGGTTTATGAAATCAAAAGTCTGGGGCAAAAATACCAGGGACAACGGGTGGTCGTATTCAATGCCGGTAAGCCGATAGAAACCATGTTTTACACGGATCTTATTGCCTATGGTCATATCCCTGATTCCAGTGTCATAGATTCCTTAAAGAATGTGGGTTTTATAACCATCATACTGGAATGAGATCCCAACTCCCGATAAACCGCGTTGCAGGGTGAATAAGAATCTAAAGATGCAAGTAGGAGAGAAGGGGTACTTAAAAGGGGCGTTTTATGCCGCTATCGAATCAAGGTAATACTTCCGGATTTATGCACGGACTCTCCGTTTGTGCCCCTTAACAGAACCTGGTAGATATACACACCTTGTTCCGCTTTAATAGAACCAATTTGACCATTCCATTGAAAATCAGGACCTGTAGATGAGAAAATCTTTTCTCCCCACCGATTGTATATTTGCATGGATAAGATATCGTGATTGGGGGCATATATATCAAATAAATCATTTACATCGTTACCGTCGGGAGAAAAAGCGTTGGGAATGTAAATATTGTCTTGCAGATAACGAACCCTGAATCGATGGGTTTTTTCACAGGGACTACCATCTATTAATTTATAGTCATACGTAAAAAAGTAGGTACCCTCTTCTGCATTTTCATATAATATATCCAGGCAATAGTCACAAATATCACCATATACATTCATCCATTCAAAATTTCTTAAAATGCCTGTATCAACATGAGCACTTAAATAGATCGGATCACCTGCTACGATCAAAGTATCCCTGTTTGCAATTGTGACTTCCGGGATTTCAAATAAATATATTTCATCGATACCACTATGACAACCCGATGAATCGAAAATTTCATATTGGTAGGTGCCGGGCAGCAAATTTTCAATTAGGAAATCCGGGGCAATGTCTCCTTCGAAGATGAGTTTATAAGGGGAAGATCCACCTTCTATTTCTGAAAAATCGAGGGAGTAAATGGATGTTTCACAATCCACCTGCGCTTTTGGCGTGACTACCGGTATGGAGGCATTGGATATAATTTCTATGGTGTCACGAAATTGACATCCTTTGATATCAGTGATTAACAAAGGGTAGATTCCAGAGGATAAACCCATAATTTGCAAACTGCTATCAAATTGCTCTCCGGTGATATCAATGGTAAAGGGTCCCTGACCGCCAGTGACTTTTTCCAAAATAATATTCCCAATACCCGTGCAACCTGCGGCCCTGGTGCTGATATCCACACGCTCTATTCCCCCTATGGGGGTGGTAAATTCGATCTTCTTGCTGCAATCGCCATAGCTTATCTCGACCGTATAGGTGCCATGCGGCACGTTTTCGACATAGGGTAGACCGTCAAAGGTGTCTTCGCTCCAATCGTAAGTGTAGGTATTTAGGGTGTCCATATTATTCAGATAAATGCTGGTGGTGGGTGTCTCACATGTAGCGTCTATGATGGAGTCGGTGATTTGAAATACACAGGCATTGTCTTCCACAAAAAATGCATAGCGTTGGCTACATCCCCAGCTGTCCGTAATATCCAGATAGTTAAATCCAATTGGTAAATTGTCGACGATCTTGGTCGTATCTCCTGTACTCCAAAGCAGGGTGTAAGGCCCTTTTGATTCGACCAGAATGAAAAATTCGGCCGATTGACCGGTTACGATTACATCCGGTATAAATTCCGGTGCCTGATGCAATATAACTTCCAGTGAATCAATACAGCGATCGTTGCCCTCTTCTTTTACGTACACTTTGTAAGGCACCCCCGGTTGCAATACAACAAAAGGGTCAAAATGATAACTAATGCCATCAAGGGAGTATAACAGATCCTCTCCGGTAGCCTGTATTTCCACCCGGCCGTCACCGCAAAAGCCGACACTGTCCGGTGTGATTCCCAAGATACCGAGGGTTTGAGACAATGGTGGTGAAATCCACTTCTGCCGGGTTATACATTGCGGATTGGCTTTTTCGCGTATCGCCAGGTCAAAACTACCCTCCTTTAAACCCATGAACTGCCAGGAATCCTGCCAGGTAAAACCACTATCGATTGAAAATTGGTAGAGATTGGTATCCACTCTATCCTGACCAACCCGAAAATCGATATGAAGATCAGCCAATTGCCCTAAACACAAACTGTCTTCCAATGGTCGCCACCAAATGGTGAGAAATTCCGGAGCTTTGTATGGCTCGATAATGATAGGTTCAGGCCAAATGATTGGGCATAAATCTGCGGTATCCCGAATCATGATCTGGTAACTCCCTGTATCAAGATTTGAAAAAAAGGATTCAAGTTGCCAAGACAATCCACCATCGATTGAAAAAGATCCGACCGGACCACTACTTTCAATCTGAATGAAGGTTACATCGGAGAAACATTGCGGTGTTTGGACAATCACTTGATCAATGGTTAAATTAGGATGAATCAAATGATCCCAAGTATTATAGATCAGAAGCTCTGTACAATTTGAACCACTTCGTTGACCAAGTCGATTAAATTG
This sequence comes from uncultured Saprospiraceae bacterium, assembly GCA_964428345.1. Taxonomy (GTDB): domain Bacteria; phylum Bacteroidota; class Bacteroidia; order Chitinophagales; family Saprospiraceae; genus JABDMH01. Next base: position 23,019 of record CAYRYD010000054.1, read on the forward strand.
TACAAGAGGTAAACTCCATAAGGAAGGGTCACTGCGATATACAGCCTCAAATGAAATTCCTGGCCGACCTACCAGTTGCATTTCGAGCTGGTAATTTTCGGTTTGTAATACTGGAAATGCCTCAACAGTCCTTAAGCAGCTATTCCTGATAACATAAATTGGGAGACCAGTCTGACATTGTGTTTCTAGTGACTTGATTGTACCAATATCCTGTGTCATTTGAATAATTACCAATGCATTGGCAGGAATGAAATCACCAGGCCCAACCGGATGTAATCCATCGCAACCTGAAAATACACTTGTATCACCTAAAACCCAGCCACATAGGCCTCCATCATTAATATCACCATCTGATCCAGCCGCATCCGGACTAAAATCACGATCCAAACGAATGATTAAATCATTAACCTCGAATCCACAGAAGCTATACAGTCCAATTAATTCCTGTTCTCGATTTCCGTCACATCCAGAGAATTGCATGAATATGAAATCCAGATTTGAAGTCTGAGAATGCATTGGGAATGTGAATATCAATGCTGGAAGGCCAAAATGAATAAATCGCCTCATTATATAATCGTTAATCAAGACTTAAACAAAAATACTCCAATCTTCCAAAACGGAAGATTGGAGTTAAAAGTTAACACACAGTAACCCCTATGGATTCATACTCATTGATCCCCAAGTAATTCCTCCGTCAGATGTCGTAACCTCACCATAAATAGTTGGTTCCCACGGACCCCATAACGGCTTAATTTCACTTAAAACAGTAAGAACACCATTATCAATCTTGTAGTAGCGGTAGTTCACTTCATCCTCAATAGAACTACTACACGATCCAGTATCATCGACCCATTCCACGGTCCATGTTCCGTTGAACGACGAATGAGGTGTCCAAATATAGTATCCTTCCAGGGAAGTAGCAGTACTAGTGTTTGGATTAGTCATGTGTGGGATATTACAATCACCAGGGTATTCAGACCAATATCTGACTCGATAGACCACTGCTCTTGCGTGCGGATTGTAGCTAGTTAGATCCATCTCTCTGATGAATTCCTCACTCATTGCCGATAAAGGGTAAGCTATTCCGACCTTCAGATCTTCATCTGAAAGATTTGATCGATTTGCATTATCGAAATTAACCGATTCCTTTACAGATGCAGCATCTTTATCGCAAGATACAAGTAGGGACATAACAATAATTGCAGTCAAATAGACTCTGGTCAGCTTTATACATTTCATGATTTTTGTTTTATGGTTAAAAAATGGGGTGCTAATACGAATTACTCGCATGAGAAAATCATACATATAATTACCCGATTACTGAAATTCAGGTACCTACTCACGCGTGAGAATGAATTCATTGATAATAGGCGATACTGCCGAGACGGGTACACCCTCTAGCAATGATCATTTGATCACCAAATGACTTTTGCGTGCAGGCAATACTTCCACCATTTTCAGAACTGACTTTCGGAAATCCAATTCTTTCTAATGCCGGGAAAGGCAGGTACTGCCATAGTAAATGATGATCGGTTGTATCGGAAAACTGGATTTTCAATTTACAGCCAATAAAATCATTGGTTAGTGAAATACAATCCAGGGTATCCAGAGTCACTTCAATGGCAGGTAAAACTCTCGGAATGCTTATTTCTTCACTCTTTACACGAAGACCATTCGGGCCATAGAAATCAAAAAAATATCTTGTTCCGTATTTGATGAGAGACCTATTCCTCAAAAGAAAGCAGGCTTTGGATGGATCGTACACGATACTGTCGAGAAATTGATCGTCTTCATAGAGCACGCCTCCTCCCGATTGAACCTCATATTCATTACTTGCCGTGGAAGCACTACTTGCTTTAATCGCAAAATGGATTTCAAAGGTGGGTGACGAATTTGGCTTCAACACGGCATAAACACTCAAACGGGTTTCCGCATCGGGACCTTCAAACTCGATATTCTGCTCATAACAGGCAGCGATCAAGATCATGATTAGCAGAAATGCGTATCTCACCATACTATTTGAAAATTAATGGAAGGCACATACCGGAACAAATAGGTGCCGCTGAATTTGGCTTTTACTTGATTGCCTGAAGCCGAATAACCATCGTAATACAAATGGCTCAGATTCTTTCTTCCATACATATTATAAATCCCACAAGTCAATATTTTTTGACTCTTTCGATGACTTTGCCAGGTTCGGGAAAAGGACAGATCCAAATGATGGAATGTTCCGATCCGGTAATTGTTTTTTTCTAAGTATACCGGGGTGTAATCTCCAAACCCATCTTGAGTCAAATTGGAGGGGACGGATAAGGGTAGGCCAGAGGCCACCTGAAAATAACCCGACATGGTCCACTGATCATTGATTCGATAAGCAACCGATAATTTGAAATCATGCGGTCGTTCAAAATTGGAAACAAAAGTTCTACCCAGATTTACATCGGGGAAGGTTCTTTCGGCCCGGTTGTACGTATAAGAGATGTTAGAGCTTAGTAAGGAACTTTGGAAAATATATTCCACTTCACCACCGGTTGATTTTCCATGGCCACCGCTCACCAAAAAGTCCTCCCAGAAATCTTCTAAATTAAATAAGAAATCAAGACCCGGTTTGAGTTGACTTAAATTGTCATAGGCTCGATGAAAAAAGGCCACACGCCAGGTCTGCGTGTTGACAGTGGATGTTTTATCCAGGGAGAGCTGCAAACTGATCTGTTGCATTTTCTGCGGGCCTATCTTATAACTGGTTGGCAAAAGAAAATCGATAGGCACTTCCTGATTGATCGAATTCAGAGAATGAATAAATTGATGATTTACGGAGTACCACAATCCGGCTTTTACCTTCCTACCGAACTCGATACCTGCCCGGGGTTCGACAAGATAATTGCTTAAGGACTTAAGCCGATATTGCACCGCCCGAAGACCTCCGATCAGATTAAAATGATCGTCCTTTATCCTACTTTCCGCAAATATTGCATGTTGTAACGTATGGACTCCCTGGGGATTGAGGTCGATAGTTTGAGTTTCTCCAAAGTCATTCAGATCGATTTGAATGTCCTGAAGCGAGAAAGAACTGAATTCCAACTGATGCCCAAACTCCCAACTCCAGAAATCCTTAGTTTGCATCAGGCGGTTCTTCCATCCCCAAACCCGTAGATGGCTTTGATCTCGTCCCCGGCTGATAGACAGGGCATCCGCACTCTCAAAGTGGCTTGCTCTTCGAAAGCGATTCTGAAAGTCAGATTGAGATAGGGTAGATTTAAGAGAGGTATACGCGCTAAATTGATACCCATAATCCACGGAAAAGGCCAGACTAAAGACTTCATTGGAAAGAGTAGACTCATCCTTGGTCCGACTCTCACCCATGGGTTTTCGGGCGGTGAATAATTCATAGTGGTCTAATCCAGCCTGGGCCATGATGTCTAAGACGGAGTGCTTGCCTTTATGACTAAACTTGGCGGTACTTTCTATAAAATAGAGCTTAGGTTTTGTCGATTCATTTCCATCCTTCGAACCGGCAAAAGGGGCCAGTAAAAAACCGGCATAAGAAGTGCGTGCGGCTAGTTGAAGTGCCGTTCGTTCCTTTTGGATGGGGGTGTTCAGATAAAGGCCAGAGTTTAACAACCCTATGGACACCTTAGTCTTTTGATGCGTGAAGTCGGCTATCCGGCTTTTGGCTTGAATGATGGATGACAGCCGGCCACCGTATTGGGCAGGGAAGTGATTTTTATAGAGCGTGACCGACTGCACCATATCGTCATTAAAAGATGAATTGAAACCAAATAAATGCCCTCGATGATGCAATTCTAAATTATCAAACAGCAAGAGATTTTGATCGGGCTCTCCCCCCCGCACCACTAAATAGGAACTGCCCTCAAGACCTTGACTAACTCCAGGCAAAGTCGTTAATGATTTAAGTGGATCTACTACGCCCAGTACGACTGGAATCTTTGTTAATTCGCTCATTGATAGGGTGCGGCCATCACCTGGAGCTGAAGCAACTTTTTCCTTTACCAACACCTCGGGCAAGATGATGGGCCGCATGATTAGGTAGATCGTTGTGTCTGCCGTAAGAGTAAAAGAAAGATGCTCCGTCAAATATGATTCATGTGCCCATACAATGGAGGTTCTCCCTTTGGGTAGATATAGTTTAAAGATACCCAGGTCATTGCTGCGATCCAGGATCTTTCCTGACGCATTTTCCACCGAAACCCCTGGGATAGGTTGTCCTGAAATGGAATCGACGATCTGGCCGGAGATTTCAAATTCTTGTCCATAGGAAGCAGAGAATATTAGTCCAATAATAAGCAAACTTGCCAGACCAGATTTTAACATATGTTAAAGTTGTAACAATGCAATCTAAAGAGTTTAACTTGTTTATAGTAAACTCATTATTAACTAAAATTTTGTGTGTTATGAAAAGATTATTTTTTATTGGATCGATTCTGATTGATCGAAAAACTGATCGAAGAATTTCAGGGCAAAAATTTTAAAGTACTCCAGATTTGCATGAAATCTCTGATTGGAAGATTTGGGAAACATTAAAAGACTATTTTTATGCTCCTAATTTATTTTGGACAGATGTGATCCGAGATATGTATTGATTGACGAGAATGGGATAGTCATAGAGGGTTGGTGTGAAAGACCTAGTGACCCAACATTGAGGCAAAGAATATTAGATTATTTTGAATCAATAGAACAATCTCAAGAACAGGGATAGCGATCAATTTTTCTACTTAACATAATATTAATTATGGGCAAATAATAACAGGGAGGGAACCGGACCGCCAATCTTCGTCTAGAGTAACCTTTTATCCAGGGACAAGCGATCCTGACTTAACACCTGAACGTGGTCCTTAAAAAAACTACATGCCGGATTCAGTACCAGATTGGTTTCTTCCGGCACTACCACCGAAGGCACCATCATTGCCAATCGATCCGGTGTCACACATAAATCCTGAAAAAGGTCCTTCGTCGTAATGGATGATTCCGGGATCCGGTTCCAACCATCCGGAAGATCTGACCCATCCACTCGTACGATCTTGTCTTCCGGCATCATGAGCGTGAAAATCATTCGATCTTCTGGTAACAGGTTTATTCTCCGTAAATGCACCAGCATTTCCAGGATTGACAAAGCTCTTGATTCAGCACAGTATACTGCCGGTGTATGCACCCGGTTCCATCTGCCACCGGCTAGTGACGCGCCTCTGCCACTTAGTAAATCAGCAGCATACTTTTCCCGTTCGATGCGAAAGATCTTCATATTTGATAAAAAAGATCAGGTCAGATCAGACCGGTAAACCATAATCAATTTTGCGGAGCTCTGATGAAACGATTTCAATGCCAAAGACTGTATCCAATAGTGAATACAGGCTGGAACCTTCATAAGCATTACGTGGCTCATCCAACCAGGAGTTGAAACGCTGAATGTCACCAAATACATCCACCCCGTAGGCAAACAACTGATGAAGTGCCAGAATGTGCTCACTGGTCGCCTTGTTATATCGACTTTTCTTGGTAAGCGTGGAATAAGACACGGTGAGAATCTGAGCGAGATCAAGAACTGATCTCTGGATAGACTTGGAAAAAGCAATGAAGTCTTTCTTTGTCACTCCCTCCCGTGATCGATGTACCAGTGACAGCGAGCCCGAGCCACTTGAGTATGCCACTGCCGGCTCCGAAAAAAAATGGCCAATGCCTTCCAAGGTCTTGTTTGTCATATTTACCAATATTTATCACAAATTTACTAATTATACTGTAAAAATGCCAATATTTTTGATGCTGACGCTCTGACCCCGTGATGCCAAAAGGATGAGGTGGCTCCGGAATAAACCACCTCATCACTTTGATGGACAATCGTCTTCTATGAACTCAGCGATGCGTTCCTTCTAATCAGTTCACGGAGAATCTGGTATGGCACCGTCAGCTTCCAACCACCATTGCCGGATCGATCACTAGCGCTTCGATACCATCCCTGCACCAGCTTCCCAGATCTCGATGTTTGCATTTGTTTTTGTCCGAAGTACCCGTTTCAGATTTTTGGGATCGGCAAAGGGATGGTTGGTCTCCGGAAAACCCGTCCGGATAAAGGTCGCCACATCCGCCGCATCAATGTTCCCATAAAAAATTTTACATCAAAAGATCTTCCGGACTCTTAGCTTTGCGGGCTATAATTTGCGATCATGTCGTTGGCCGGCAATCAACTCTATACACCTGCATTTCTGGTATTGTGTCTGAGTTATGCCTTTTTCGGCGCCAGCTTCAATATGATCATTCCGGAATTGCCGGCTTATCTCACCGCGCTGGGTGGCGCCCAGTTCAAAGGGCTGATTATCGCCTTGTTTACCCTGACCGCCGGCTTGTCACGCCCGTTCAGCGGTAAACTGGCCGACGTCATCGGCCGGAAACCGGTGATCATTTTTGGCAGCCTGGTCTGTATCGTCTGCAGCCTGCTTTATCCGGTACTGACCTCTGTTGGTGGCTTTTTGCTGCTTCGGCTGGTGCATGGATTTTCGACCGGATTTTCACCAACTGCTGTGATCGCCTATGTCGCTGACGTCGTCCCGGTACACCGGCGCGGTGAAGCGATGGGCATCATTGGGGTGAGCGTCAACATCGGATCGTCCATGTCTCCACCTTTGGGAGGTTACCTGGCTTACCACTATTCACTGCCGCTGATGTTTGGAGTTTCTTCGCTGCTCGCATTGATCTCGCTGCTGCTCCTGATCCGCCTGAAGGAGACTATACCGGCAACCACCTCATTCCAACCCAGTCAATTATGGCTAAAAAAAGACGAATGGATCAGCCGGCGTTCTATTTACCCCGCCCTGGTCTGTGGACTGAGTTATCTCGGTTACGGCGCTATCCTTACCGTGACCCCGGATCAGTCCGAGTATCTTGGTATGACCAATAAAGGGTTGTTCTTTACCAGTTTCCTGCTGTGTTCGGTACTCTCCCGGCTGGTAGCCGGCCGGATATCCGACCGGTTCGGACGGATACCGGTCATGAGACTGGCCGTTGTGGTGTTGACGATAGCCTACGCCCTCTTCGGATTGGCGAGCAGTCCGGCCTGGCTCCTGGCGGCTTCCGGATTTGTCGGCTTTTCGATCGGAATACTGATACCGGCGGTCTTTGCCTGGACTGCCGACCGCAGTGTGGATTCCAACCGGGGTAAATCCTTTGCCACCCTGTTTATCGGACTGGAATTTGCCATTGGCGCCGGTGCGATCCTTGGCGCTGCCCTTTACCAAAACCATCCTGCCAATTTTGATACGACCTTCCTGATGATGGGGGTTATTTCCCTTGGGGCAATGCTGTTTGTACGGGAAGGCAGACCATTTGACCTGCTACGATGGAATGTAAAAAGTATACCCCGGTTGATCCGAATAATTCGACCTCACCGGTAGCAATCCTCTAGCTCAAAGTCATATAATAAGTCAGAATGATCCGGTCTTGGCACTCATTTTGATCTTGAGAGACTGAAATGAAAACACATCAGGTGACCTGTTGGAGAAGATTATCCATTCCGGAATTCATCCTATTGCTGATGTTATGTTCCTGCCATACCAAATCACCAACCCTCTTTACTTTAGTTGACAAGACGGATAGTGGACTGGATTTTACAAACCATCTTGTTGCCTCCGAAGAAATGAATATTATGACATACCCGTATTTTTATAATGGTGGTGGTGTTGCTGCCGGAGATATTAACAACGATGGACTGGTCGATCTCTATTTTACCTCCAATCAGGGAGATGACGCGTTATACCTCAACCAGGGCAATTTCACCTTCAAGAACATTAGCATTACGGCTGGTATCCGGAACGATGGCGAATGGCACACTGGTGTCAGCTTTGTCGACATTAATGGTGACGACTGGTTGGATATTTATGTCTGCACCATCAGTCAAATTAGCGGTCTGACGGGACATAACAGGCTATATATTAATCGTGGAGATCTGACATTTGATGAGGAATCCGCCAGCTATGGCCTTAATTATTCCGGTTTGTCAACCCATAGTGCTTTTTTCGATTTTGACCGCGACGGTGATCTTGATTGCTATCTGCTCAATCATGCGACTCACGACGCTTACAGCAGCTATAGCCTCAATGCCAAGTATCTGGTCAACGATACATTGGGAGATATCCTGTTTCGAAATGAACATGGTTATTTCAGGGATGCTTCGATCGAATTGGGAATTATCAGGGCATATAATGGCTTTGGACTGGGTGTCGCGATTTCCGACTTCAATAACGACGGCTGGAGTGATATTTATGTAGCCAATGATTTTTTGGAAGATGATTTTCTTTACCTCAACCAGCAGGGATCCGGTTTTCTTGAATCACTTAAGGATTGCATGGGACATACCAGTAAATTTTCAATGGGTGTTGATGCAGCTGATATTAACAATGACGGGTACAGTGATCTTATCACACTGGATATGAAATCCCCTGACGAGAAGGTTTTGAAATCTTCAGCTGGGGAAGATCCTCCTCAAATCTATGCCTATAAACTCGGGCATGGATATCATCATCAATATGCACGCAATTGTCTTCAGCTCAATCTTGGAGATGGGAAGTTTGCCGAGATCGGCTCTCTTGCCGGAATTAGTGCCACTGATTGGAGCTGGAGTGCTTTATTCGCTGATTTCGATCTCGACGGATTAAAAGATCTTTTTATTAGCAATGGCATTCCTTACCGTCCAAATAATTTTGATTTTGTCAATTTTCTCTATGACAAATACCGGGCAGATATGTCATCCGACGAACGAAGCGAAATGTGGAGGCAGGCACTGAACCTCATGCCTGATGGTTCATGGCATAATTATACTTTTCAAGGTTGTCGTGATTTAATGTTCATAGATCGATCTATCGATTGGGGGTTTACTGAAAAGAATTGCAGTAATGGTGCTGCTTATGCTGATTTGGATAATGATGGCGATCTTGACCTGATTTTAAACCGTCTTAATGACAGTCCGGCTCTCTATCGAAACAATGCTGAGAATGGTCAATATTTAAAGATCCGCCTAAAAGGCAAGAATACTAATACTCAGGGACTGGGGGCAAAAGTATTTTTGTGGACCGGCTCTAAATGTCAATTGCAGGAAGTGATGACAAGCAGAGGCTTTATGTCATCCGTTGATCCTTCACTGATTTTCGGTCTTGGCCAGGATAACGAAAAAAGAATCCGGGATAAATTTACAATCGATTCTATCCTGATTATCTGGCCCAATGGAGAACGACAGATAATGAGAAACATAGAACCCGGCCAGTCACTTCAGATCGAACAGAAGGGCCACCTGGCAACGGCAGCCAATCCACCAGGGACCCGGTTGGTAAATCGGACCAGTCTGAATCTTGACTATCGGCATGAGGATGACGAAGAAAGTGATTTAATCCGGAAATCCCTTCAACCCTTTGATCTCTCCCAAAGTGGACCAGCCATCACCTCCGGTGATATCAACGGTGATGGAAGAGAAGATTTTTTTATTGGCGGTGCAGCAAAAAAGAAAGCATCAATTTGGATTCAGGATCCAGATGGGCAATTCTCGGAATCAGTGCAACCGGTACTGATGAATGACCAGGACTTCGAAGACACAGATGCTGTATTTATTGATATTGAACAGGATGGTGACCTGGATCTATATGTTGGCTCGGGTGGTAATCAGGTATTGGAGTTACTTACTGATCGCCTTTATCTGAATGATGGCAGCGGACATTTTACTACGGGCCAAAGACTTCTTCCGGTTACAAGAACTAATACAGCCTGTGTCAGATCTGCAGACTTTGATCAAGATGGTGATACAGACCTTTTTGTCGGCGGAAGAAACCTAAAGGATCAGTATGGATATCCAGCCGAATCCTATATCCTGATCAATGTCGGCGGCCGCTACGAGGATCATACCCGGCAGATTTGTCCTGATTTGGAGCAAATCGGTATGGTTACCGATGCATGTTGGGTGGATTTCGATACGGATGGTTTCAGCGATCTTGTAGTCGTTGGTGAATGGATGGCTCCCACCCTATTTAAGTCGGATGGTAAGACTTTGAAAAAACTTGAGGCCGATCCTAAGAATATTGGTCTCTGGCAATGCATATTTCCTTGTGATTTGGATGCCGATGGAGACTTGGACCTGATAATAGGTAATCTCGGTTTGAATTCAATTCTCATCAGTCAGCATGAGGCAGACATTCGACTTTATCTCATATCCAGGGAAGGTGAACACGAACCAGTCATGGCTTACGAAAGAGGGGGAACTTATTTTCCACTCAACACCAGGGATGAACTGATTAAGGTTTTTCCTGAAATAGCGAAGAAATACACGAGTTACCAGGATTTTGGAGGCAGGTCAATTGAAGAGATTTTTTCGGAAAGTCAGATCGGCAAAGCCAGGATTCTGACAGCCAATCAACTAAAGTCTGTTTATCTGGAAAATGATCGCGGTTCTTTCCTGATGCATACACTGCCCAATATAACTCAGTCATCGTCACTCAATGCCTTTTGTAGTACTGATCTGAATCAGGATGGTGCTCTCGATATTCTTGCTGCTGGCAACAGGTGGAACACCAGTCAAGCCCAAGGCAGATACGATGCCTGCTGGGGGTGGGTTCTTATAGGTAACGGCATGGGAGAATTTCAGGTGATGAATCCTTCTGAATCAGGTTTCTGGGTCCCCGGAGAAGTCAATAGACTCCTGAAATTTACAAGTAACGGTCTGGATCACATTCTTGCAGCCAGACATAATGATTCTATTCTGACCTTTTCGCTCGGTAATTAAACCATATCTTGCAACCACTAATTTTATTGAAGGTTTGACCTATATCATGAACCGGGTTCCTTCCAGCAACAAACTAAGATCACTAAACCAACAGGCTTCTCGTTGGATAGAAAAGCATCAAAAAGTACTCGACCGGATCCGGCGTAACCGAACGTTGAGTCGGACCTGCCAGGAGATTCATTCGGAAGTGTTTTCGAAAACCGATTGCCTGCAATGCGCCAACTGTTGTAAAACCACCGGACCACTGTTTACGACCAAAGATATTGATCGCCTGGCCCGACATTTCAACCTCTCCGGGCAGGCCTTTATCCGCCAATACCTCCGGAAAGACGAAGATGGCGATTGGGTACTTCAGCAAGTGCCTTGTCCTTTTTTAGAGGATAATAACGAATGCCGCATTTACGATGTTCGTCCAAAAGCCTGCCGGGAATATCCCCATACCGATCATCCAAATCAATCCCGGATCTTCGATCTGACCCTGAAAAATGCCGGAATTTGTCCGGCGGTTCTCGATATTTTACAGAAAGTGACAGAGAAAATTGAAAGCGATGAGCTAAGGAGAAAAAAATGAAAACTGATCCATCCGGAAAAATACTGATGACGTTGATCATTCTGCTTGGGCTGTACGTCTTATTTTTCCCCCCTTTTGAATTACAACTCCGGTCGGAAGAACCTCGCCGGGCTGTGATCAGCATGGAGATGATTTTTACGGGCGATTATCTGAAACCACAGATCCATGGTTGGAGGTATTACAACAAACCTCCGTTGTTTAACTGGATCATGGTGGCATTTATGCAATTATATCAGTCCTTCAATGAATGGGTGGTCCGGTTGCCGGGTTTATTATCGCACGCCTTGTTGAGCGTTTGCCTTTATTTTTTAAGCAGAAAATACCTCAAAGATGAAACAGCGTTGCTGGCTTCCCTTTTTTATTTTACCAGCAGCGAGATTTTATTTTACGGCACGGTGATCTCGGGACAGATCGACCTCTTTTATGCCTGGCTGGTTTTTCTGCAATTGTTTTATTTATTTGAGGGGTTAACGCAGAGAAAGGCGCTTCCGGTCCTGGCCTCATATTTATTGATGGCACTTGGTGTCTTGACCAAAGGGATACCTTCTATTGCCTTTCAGGTGCTCACACTCACAGTTTGGCTGCTGTTGCAACGAAGGAATATCGACTGGTTACAGGCGATCCGTGACCATCTGGCTGGCGGACTGCTGGCCATCGCGATTGTTGCCGGTTATTTCATAATGTATCAGCAACAGGGTGGCGATGCCTTGATTTACCTCATTAATCTATTTAATGAAGCCTCGCAAAAATCTGGTTTTGAGACAAATACTACCGATCTATTAAAGAGTTTGTTGGCTTTTCCGGGGGCCTTTCTCAAGCTTTCACTGCCCTGGGTATTTTTGGGATTGTTTTTGTTCAGGAGAAATATCCGTCAAACCATCAGTGCTCATCCACTGGTCAGTTTTAGTGTAGTAGTGATCGCGGCCAACATACTCTTGTATTGGGTGTCAGGCTATGTCACTACCCGGTATCTTTTTCCGTTTGTCCCTTTTGTCAGCATTTTACTGGCCCATCTTTTTACAGTAGCAAAGGCTGAAAACCGGATGAAATACTTTTACGGAATAATTCAGGGGCTGATAATCCTGGCTCCTTTGGGCCTGACCTGGTTCATGATCACTACGGAAAATGATCTGATCCAATTACGATTTCTGAAAGTGCTATTTGCCTGGCTGGTTTCGGCGGCTTTGCTGATGTCATTTCACAGATTTTCCCGACATTCGATCTTGTTGTCCGTTCTCGTGGTACTGATGCTGAAACTGTACAGCCAGTGGACGTATTATCCCGACCGTTATGCGGATGAACGGATCCATTCCCTCATCGCCCAAATACCGGTGTTATTCAGGCATTCGGATGGCCATCCAATCTTTCTGTTGGGCAGCCCTGAAGATCGGACCGTGGATGTTTCATTGGGTGATTGGTCTTTGATTGAAACTTCATTCAGCGACCCCATGCCCCTCTCCTACCAGCTGCCGTATTATATTGAACGGCAACAGCGTCGGATCATGGAATTTCATACTTCAGCGCTACCGGGTAATTATTATCTGGTCAGGACGGAGGACATCGACCGACTGACTTCCGGTCTCGAAATTGAGGTATTGTATGGGTTTGAAGATGACTGGAAAAGGATACCTTTATCGCTGATTAAGACCTGATCAGTTGAAGAAATGAATGCAACAGACAGCCGCATAACCGCCATCGCCGTCCATGAAATCGGAGACAGAAGTCTTCAGCAGGATCTGGTACTGAGCCAGCGCCTTTTAAATCCTGACTCGGAAGAACTGGAATTGCTTAAGGATTTTTTTCTGGGGCATTTTAAAGCCCAGGAGTTTTACACTTTCCGGATCGCCAATCCCTCGGTTCCGGTTTCGCGGCTTTACCATCCGGTATCCCGGATTTTTGAAGACCCCACTACCCTGCTGGCCGGCTCCGGGGAAATAGCACGTCAACTATACATCTTTACCGAAACGGAGCTGTTGACGCATGGCTATTTATTTGTTTGTTATTTTAAGGATGTCATGATCGCCGATGAACTGACTGATGCGATCGGCCTATACTACAGTCATTCGGATGACTGGTTTCTCACACCCGAAAATATTTACAGTCAACCCCTGTTGCGATTTTCACAGGGTATTTTTACCGGCAAGCATGAAATGGCCTGTCTGATCTATGATACCGATGCCGAAGCGGGATATAAGATCGACGTGATCGATAAGTCAAAGAAAAGCAACGATGGACCTTTCTGGAAAGAGTTGTTCCTTCAGGTTAATCCGGCCGAAGATGATTTTTTCCGGACCAGTCATCTGATGGGGCTCACCAAGTCGTTTGTCGATCATCAATTACCCATGGAATTTGCGGTTGAGAAAAAAGAACAGCTTGATTATCTCAACCGGTCGATTGATTATTTTAAAACCCAGGATCACTACAGTGAGCAGGATTTTGCCGGTCAGATTTTCGATGATGTGGAAATCGCCCGGTCTTTCGGCGATTTCCGGCAGTCGTATGAAGATACCCATGAAATAGATTTACCTGCGGAATTTGATCTGAACGAGCATGCTGTGAAAAAGCAGGCAAGGCATTTTAAGAGTGTGTTGAAACTTGACCGGAATTTTCATGTCTACATTCATGGAGACCGCTCCCTGATCGAACGGGGTATTGATGAGCAGGGACGGAAGTTTTATAAACTGTACTTTGAGAATGAACTGTAGTTTCGCCGGGAGCTCTGCACGAACTCGATGAAGCTGAGAATGCCCGTTGCTCCGGTCTCTGACCGGAGATCACCTCAAAGATTGGCAGAGGATTCATTTATACCTCTCGCAGAGGCCGCGAAGAATCGCTGAGGTTTATTATTAGAATAGAGATAGAATTGCTCTGGCGATTAGAGAACCAGCTGGAGGGGCGAATTTATTCGCCCGTGTACTAAAAAGACTACTACTACGCTGATTGAAATCGCCGC
>CAYRYD010000055.1:0-33004 GCA_964428345.1 uncultured Saprospiraceae bacterium
TACGGTCAGGCTGCCGGTAACCCATCAGGCAGCACCGGCAGCCACCGATCTCCGGCAACGGATACGTCCAGCATGAGCTGAAGGATTGCCTGATGGTTGAATTTACCGGTAAGATCAATCAGGATGATTTGCTGTACCCGGTCATCCGTGAAGGATTTATAAACCTCATATTTATTCCTGATCCCGTCTTTCGGATTAAATACCATCCCGTAGGTTTCCTTCAGGAAAATCTCCGTATTTTCATTGCAATACTGCTGGTCAAATGGAATGATGGTCAGATAATTGGTCGAATAGGGTTTTGATCTGAATTTAAATTGCATTGGTGATCTTTTTAGAATATATAGTTTTCTCAGTTGTGAGCTTGTCGCTCCACCATTTTGAGTGATCCGTCTTTCACGATTCCTGCCTTATCAACCACGATCAAAATAGAGCCACTTAATGGCCTTGGGAAATTCGGCACCCCAAAATGATTCGTGATGCGTGGCTGCGGGATCCATTGAAAGTTTGTAGTGAATAAATTGCCGGTTGATCGCTTTTTTCGCTAAAACCTCTGTAAACAATGTTAATTCTTTCTCCATGGAAGAGCTTTCATTCTTGCCACCATAGAGATAGACAAAGGAAGGTTCTTTATTGATAAATGCCCTGGCTTCACGAAAGATTTGCGAAGATAGCCAAAGTGAAGGGGAAAAGATCATCCATTTGGAAAATACTTCCGGATAACTCATGCCCGTGTAGACGCTGATCAGACCACCCATCGAACTCCCTCCGATACCGGTATGGATCCGGTGTGGGCTGCTCCTGAACTTCCGGTCGACGTAGGGTTTTAGAGTCTCGATCATGAATTTGGCATACAGGGCGCCCTCACCCGGACCGAATCTTTCCGTATCAAAGGGACTGTATTCTTTAATGCGTTCTGTTCCTCCGTGTTCGATCGCAATAATGATCAGGTCGCCAAATCCAAGCTCCTTCATAATGCCAAGCTTCTGATCGATCGCCCAGTTTCCATAGGGAGCGTGTTCGTTGAATAAATTCTGGGCATCCTGCAGATAAAGTACCGGATACCTTTTCCGGGTACGGTAATAATCGCAAGGCACCAGGGCCCAGATGCGGCGGCGCTTTCCCAGTTGGGGAATTTCAAAGTCGTCTTCGATGATAAATTTCTGCGGCATATACTTCACCGAAGTGGCCAGTCCGTTGATTCTCCAGCGAGGTACGTGATCATGCACCTCATAGACCGAGTGGTCCAACAGCCGGTCCTGACTCTTGTTGCCCCATTGGTCCAGCTCCTCCTGGTTCCAGTCACCTTTATGATAGCGGTAAAAAAGGGGAAGCTGGCCCTGTCTACGGAAGCGGTAATGATAGGAGCCCGGGCCTCTTGGGGTCATCTGAAATTCCGGATTGGCCTCTGCCCAGTCATTGAAATTACCCGAAAGATAAACAGGCCTGTCATCGTCCGGCACGGTTTTCAAATAGATATCGATATAATTGGATGCCTTTGTCAATTCGTACAGGTCCCTTTCAAATCCGGCTAAAAATAGCAATCTACTTCTGGAAACAAAGAATTGGATTGCGAGCAGATGGCTTTCTCCAAGATTGAAGGCTAGCTGGCAAAAGGTTGGGTTATTCCAGATATTGAGCAGATATCTTTCTGGCTTTCCGGTGGTGCCCGTAACCCGAAGATGCCAGATCACCTGAAAAAGAATCAGGAGTATGGCTGATGTCAATCCGAACCTGAAATCTGGTCCTACAATTGCCCTACCGGTCTGGTTTCATTGCCGACCCTCCCGGTAAGGGCATCACCCATGGATGCCCGGGCCTTTTCGGCCAATAACTGCAGCGATTCTACTATTTCCGGATTCCGGTCAGCAACATCGGTGGTTTCGCTGATATCATTGTGGAGGTCGTATAGTTCCAGCCCCATTTCATTTTGCTCGTAGGGTATCGGCAGTCCGTCGTTGCTACCCACCCGGCCGTTGAGCGAACGGTATTTGTGGGGAAAGTAGAGCTTCCACCTTCCATCGCCGCTTAGGATACCCTGCAATTCATTTTGATGGTAATAGAAATAATAGGCCTCATGATGCGGTTGATAATCTTCTTCACCAAACATCAGAGAGGCCATGCTTTTACCATCGATCAGCCGGTCTGGCAATGGGGCTCCCGTTATTTCGCAAATGGTGGGTAGCAGATCGATGGTCATGGCTGGCATTGAGGTTTCCGCCCCGGCCGGTATTTGCCCGGGCCAGCGCATCACGCAGGGTACCCGTACCCCCCCTTCCAGTGCGGTGCCCTTCCCTTCCCGCAGAGGAAGCGCTTCTCCGGAATGACCGCCGTAAGAAAGCCAAGGGCCATTGTCGGAGGTAAAGATGACGAGGGTATTATTGTCCAGGCCTTCCTCCTTCACGGTTTTCAGAATTTCGCCTACCGACCAGTCAATTTCCGCGATCACATCGCCGTAGAGACCACGTTCGGATTGACCTCTGAATTTGTCTGACACAAAAAGTGGTACGTGGGGCATGCTGTGAGGCACATACAGAAAGAAAGGTTTGTCTTTATGACGGCGGATAAAAGAAACCGCTCTCTCGGTATACCAGGTGGTGATCAGGGATTGCTCGTCGAGCGTGTCAATCACAGTTTCATTTTCGACGAGGGGTAATTCCGGAAAATTGACCGATTGACCCTGCCAGGGATGATGCGGCCACATGTCGTTGCTGTAGGGAATGCCAAAGTACTCGTCAAACCCCTGACGGGTCGGTAATAATTCGGGTTCGGACCCAAGGTGCCATTTGCCATAAATCGCGGTGGCGTATCCCAGGGGCTTCACTACCTCGGCAATGGTCATCTCATCGGGATTGAGACCCCTTTTTACGTAAGGTGAATATGCACCGTGGATACCGATACGGTTGGCATAGCAACCGGTCAGCAGCGATGATCGGGATGCCGAACAGACCCCCTGGCTTGCGTAGAACTGGGTCAGACGCAGACCTTCCCGGGCCATGGCGTCGATATTGGGGGTTTTGATATCGGGTGATCCAAAACATCCGAGATCCTGATATCCCTGGTCGTCGGTGAAAATGATGACAATATTGGGTTTATTGACTTCACCGGATGATTTGGTATCTTGAGATGAGTTCTGACAGGCAAGTCCGAGGAGAATCACCGGGAGTACCAAAAGAAATAAAGATTTGGTCATATTTGTGTCTTCCGTTTTTGTTTTGCGGCTAAATTTTTTCCGGATTATTAATGACGAATGATGGGGGAAGCTTCTAAAATACAGATTTATTGGACTTACAGCCTGCTTTTTCTGCTGATAGCCTTACCGGGTCGTGCTGCTCATGTACTTAGTCAGACCAGACCCAATGTCATTATTATCTATGCCGACGATCTGGGCTACGGAGATCTTGGCTGCTATGGCCATCCGACAATCCGGACGCCCAATCTTGACCGGATGGCAGCCGAAGGGCTGAAATTTACCCAGTTTTATGTAGGGGCTTCAGTTTGCACCCCCAGCCGGGCGGCATTACTGACCGGACGGTTGCCCATACGCAGCGGGATGGTGTCTGACCGGCGCCGCGTGCTTTTCCCCTATTCGCTCCGGGGTCTACCTGCAGAGGAACTAACACTGGCGGAAGCACTGAAGGCACAGGGATATGGCACGGCCATCGTCGGCAAATGGCATCTGGGCCACCTGCCAGGCTACCTGCCCCTCGATCATGGATTCGACCGCTATTTTGGACTACCATACTCCAACGATATGCTCCCAAATCCAGAGTCCCGGGGTCCCGCCCGCAAATATCCGCCGATCCCACTGTATGATCAGGAAAAGGTGGTGGAAAGCGGACCCGATCAACGACAGCTGACCAGGCGCTATACCGAAGCAGCCATGGACTTCATCGACCAACATAAAGACAGTCGGTTTTTTCTCTATCTGGCTCATAGCTTTCCTCATATTCCGCTGTTTGCCAGTGCCGCTTTTGAAGGTAAAAGCATCCGGGGGCTTTATGGCGATGTGGTGGAAGAGCTGGATTGGAGTGTGGGACAGATCCTGGGGAAAGTTAAAAGCCTGGGTATCGCTGAAAATACGCTGGTTTTTTTCACCAGCGATAACGGACCCTGGCTGGTCATGGGTGAGGACGGTGGTTCGGCCGGACTACTGCGGGAAGGCAAGGGATCTACCTGGGAGGGAGGCATGCGCGAACCCGCCATCGCCTGGTGGCCGGGTACCATTGCTCCGGGAAATACGACCAGTTCGTTGGCCACGACCATGGATCTCTTCGTGACTGCGGTAGAACTGGCGGGAGGAAGCTTGCCCGCAGACCGGATTTATGATGGTGTCGATCTTACTCCGGTGTTTAATGATCCCAATGCCAGTATCCGGGAAGAGGTCTTTTATTATTTGGGTGCTCAGTTGTTTGCGGTCAGGAAAGGCCCCTGGAAAATGCATTATAAAACCCTGACTCCCTATGTAGGGCAGGCACCGGAGATGCATGAGCCACCCCTGTTGTATAACGTGGAGATTGATCCTGCCGAGCAACGGAATGTGGCAGACCAACACCCCGAAATTATCCGGGAACTGAACGAAATTGCCGGAGTCCATCAGCAGTCGTTGGTCAGGGTGCCATCCATTCTGGAAATGGTCGATACAACCCTGTTGCGTTAATTCTCCTGAAATTCATTCCGGCGATGTCAGTTAAAATTTCAGCAGTCATCATTACCTATAATGAAGAGCGACATATTGGCCGCTGTATAGAATCGTTGAGTGATATCGCCGATGAAGTCATCGTGGTGGATTCTCATTCGAGGGACCGGACTGTGGCTATTGCCGAAGCGCTGGGAGCAAGGGTAGTTGTTCATGATTTTGCCGGGTATAGCGAGCAAAAGAATTATGCAATGGAACTGGCTGCTTATGACCATATCATTTCCCTGGATGCAGACGAGGCCCTTTCCATAGAATTGTCACAGGAAATAGCAGAAGTTAAAAATCACTGGGCAGCCGATGCTTACCGCTTCAACCGGCTGAACCGATTTTGCGGCCGGTGGATCAAACATGGATTATGGTATCCCGACCGGAAGATCCGTCTATGGAACCGGCAAAAGGGAAGGTGGGGTGGAAGGAACCTTCATGAGAAAATGATCCTTCAACCAGGTTCGTCGGTCAGATTTCTCAGAGGAGATTTATTGCACTATACGGTAGAACGTATTGACGAGTATTTTAGTCAGATCAATAAATACAGTTCGATCCAGGCAGCCCAGTTCAGCGAAGAAGGTTTTAGACCCAATTTTTTTCATCTCATCCTGAAGCCGGTCTATAAATTTCTGGTAGGATATGTTTTTCGGTTGGGATTTTTAGATGGCTGGCGAGGATACATGATCGCCCTGGGCCAGGCATTGGGCGTCTACCTGCGGTATGCCAAGATCCGGCAGGACCGGTGGAAAGAGTAAATTTTTATGAGCATTTTCCTGCCGTCATTTTGAGATCGCCAGGCCGACAAAAGAATCGGCGGTACCGTAGTACAAATACCACCTGTTTTTGAAAAAGACCAGTCCTTCGGCAAAGGTGGTGCCGGCCTGATATTGGCCCGCAATCTCGTGCGGCAGCGATGGTTTAAGAAAAGGTGCTTCGGAACGGGCCATGACTTTTTGAGGATCATTTGGATCGAGAATGACCTGCCCGACAGAATAAGTGCCTCTGGGTAATCGGGGGTCGGCTTCTTTTTCGTCATCGGAATTTTTTCCATTGTAGAAAAGTACAATACCCTGTTGGGTCATGATGGCTGGCGGACCACATTCGGTCAGATGACTGTCAAATTTATTTTTACGCGGTGAGATCACAGATTGGAGTTCATTTTTTTCATTGAGAAGCGGATACCAGTCGTAGAGGTTTTCCGACCAGGCCAGGTTGACCAGGTTTTCACCCCAGTACATCCAGTATTTTCCATCGATTTTTGCCAGGACTTGTTTTCCGTCGACGAATTTGGTCAGCATCGAACCCGATTTTGACCAGGTATCTAAAAACCGGCCATCATGAGCCCGGGCAAAAGCGGGTCCCTTTTTCTCCCAATGAAACAAGTCCTTTGAAAATGCGATGGACAGCCGGGCTACTTTTTGATTCCAGGCCGTGTAGGTCATTACATAGAGTCCCTCTTCGGTCTGTGCGATCCGCGGGTCTTCACAGCCACCGGGAAAATCGTATTGCTGAAATGCATCATTGTCCGGAAATAATAACGGAGTAGGATGTTTTATAAAATGAATGCCATCGTTACTCTCTGCCAGCCCGATTCTTGATGTACGCCCGCCAAGATGAGCAGCAGGGTTGTCTTCGCACCGGTAGAGTACGAAGATTTTGTCATCCTTTACCATGGCTGCCGGATTGAAAACATCGGCTTTCTGCCATTGTACATGTTCTTTTTTTACCGGACAAAAGAAGGTAAAACCGGAATCGGCGCGGATAACCGGATTTTCCGGAGGCTTGTAAAATTGTGTGGTTAAAATCTGACCCCAACAGTGGTTCGAAGCCAACCATAAAGATATCAGTAAAATCAGGTCAGGATTTTTCATCAGAAGTTATTTATTATTGGCATTCTCTAATTTCCGATTTTGTTGCCCAGATTCCGGATCCTGATCTTACGGTATCGCATGACATATTCCCGGCCATCTTCCATACCATGGGCCTGCAACCCGATGAACCCCTTGCGATGGGTCTGGTAAACGTCTTCATTGGTCAGATCTTCGACCGGGTGGCCATTTACCCAGGTCTGAATACGTGGTCCGCGGGCGACGATCCGCAGATGATTCCAACCATCATTATGGAGGTAATGATGTCCGTTGTTGATCTTTTCTTCGGTTGAAAGCCAGCCGGTTCCCAGTGCTTCTCCATAGATCAATCCAGTGGTCGGGGTGCCGGGCTGGTGATTTCTTTGCATTTCTACTTGCGGACCATATACTCTACCTGCCCGGTTCGCCGGACCTTCTCCAGTAGTAAAAGGCTTCACCTGAGACCGGATCTGAATCCCGGAATTAGTGACGCTGTCGACCATGATCTCCAGTTCCAGCTCGAAGTCGTCAAATTCCTGTCTGGTGCAAAGGAAGGAATTCTCACTACCGGCTACCGTCCGGGCTACGATGGCACTGTCTTCCACGGCATACATGTGAGATCCATTTAAATGAACCCAGCCATCAAGGGTGGTGCCATTAAATAGCAATTGCCAGGTACCGGTATCCCGGCTGCTGGTTGTCTTTTCCCGGTCGTCGGAAGGCAGGGCAAAGGCGATGATCGAATCGCCGTACCGGGTGGCATTTTTTCCTCCTCCTCCGGCTGCGATGACTACATATTGCCTGCCATCCAGCTGATAGACCGATGGGGTTGCATAACCGCCGGCCGGTAATTGATACTCCCATAAAATCTCGCCGTGGTGATTGCTGAAAGCCCGGATTTTTTCATCCGGAGTGCCGGCTACAAACACCAGGCCACCAGAAGTAGCCACCGGTCCGCCAAAATTTTTAGCTCCGGTATTTTTAATTCCTTTGGCAGCCAGTTCCGGATATTCACCCAGAGGAACTTTCCACAGGATATCTCCTTTCCGGAGGTCAATCGCATTGAGGGTGCCCCAGGGCGGTGCAATGGCGGGAGCTCCGTAAGGATCGACAAAAAATGGGTTGGAGCTGGCATACCGCAGTCTGGATCCTTCGTTGAGTTCTTCAACATCCCCTGGTTTGGTACGCAGAAAGGCAACGAGCGCGTCTGTTTCCTGCCGGCTCAGATGGGTATAGGCTGGCATAATGCCCCGGCCGGTATGAAGTAAATCACGAATTTCCTGATCACTGGCCTCGATTTGAATCAGCGGCGGATAGGCCGGTGGGATTCCCTGCCGTTCTGCTCCGTGACAGGTTGTGCAGTTTTTGCTAAAAATGAGGGCTCCCCGTTGTTCCGGGTCAAGGTTGGCCGTCTTTTCGGTATCATAAAACGGATGTAGGGTATTGATGGAAGGAGCTTCATTGGCATTGACATACAAGACATTTAAGGCTGGGTCAAACGAACCACCTCCCCATTCCACTCCTCCCTGGTGGCTGGGAGTGGTGATGGTTCCCTGCCGCGAAGGCGGAGTGTAGATAAAGCCGGTTTCAAATTGTTTGAATTGTTCCAGGGCGGAAGCCCGTGATTCCGGAGTGATCTGAGTCAGATCCGCTTCGGTGAGAAACAGGCGTACCAGGGGTGGTGGTTTCAGGGGAAATGGCTGGGTTGGCCAGGCTTCTTCACCCGGAATTCGCGATGCGGGAACCGGTACTTCGGTGACCGGGAAGAGTGGCTCTCCCGTCTCCCGGTCCAGCACAAAGGTGAGACCCATTTTGGTGAGCTGTACCACGGCATCCCTGGCATCTTTACCGTTTTTTATGGTGACCAGAATAGGAGCAGGGGGGTTATCGTAGTCCCAGATGTCGTGATGGACGGTCTGATAGTGCCAGATTCGCCGGCCGGTGGCAGCATCCAGCGCCAGTACGGTGTTTCCAAACAGGTTCATCCCTTTGCGATAGCCACCATAATAATCATTGGCGGGTGATCCGGTGGCGAAAAAGACCCAACCCCTCGCTTCATCCACCGTAAAACCACCCCAGGGATTATTGCCTCCATAACGCTCCCCTTCGACCCATTCCCAGGTATCGTAACCGTATTCCCCCTCCCGGGGAATGGTGTGAAATATCCATCGGAAGGCTCCGGTCACGGCATCATAAGCGCGTACATCTCCGGGGGTAGAAAGGTATTCTTCCGGTACCCGCGAAGTCACAATCAGAAAATTCTTATAGATAATACCCGGCGTTGTCACTTCAATGGAGGCGGTCGCAGAATCAACATCCAGATTCTTACGCAGGTCAATAAAACCGTTTTCTCCAAACGAAGTGATGAGTGCCCCGGTTTTGGCATCCAGGGCATAAACACGGTTATTGACAAAATGGAAAATCCGCTTTCCTTCTTCACCTTCCCAGTATGTTACTCCCCGGCTGCGGCCCCTGAAAATCCGGTTCTCTTCATTGTACTTTGAAGATTCGAAGACCCAGGCCTCCTCCCCCGTACCGGCATGGAGTGCTACGGCATCCAGTTTTGGAGTGGTGAAATACATCAACCCGTCGATGACGATGGGATTCGAATACATGGAAGGGCCATTGGGGTCGCCGGTATGGTATTCCCAGACCGGCACCAGTCTATGAACATTGGCGGCGTGAATCTGAGCCAACTCGGCAAATTGATTGCCTTTTTTATCACCCCGGTAAATGGCCCAGTCCGTATAGTTATCAAACCGGTCTGGCTTTGCAGGAGTGACAGTACTTTTGCGGTCGCCAGCCTGCTTGCAGGAGACAGTGGTAAGGATCATGACAGAAAGAAGCAGATAGAATACAGGCTTCATGACCGCATTAAAATACATTTTTGCCGCTGACTAATGGTGCCCTAATTGCAATTTCCCTTGGAAAGACGATCAACCAGCCTTAATCCTTCAATCCCTTATCCAGGTATTTTGCATAGGTCGGCCGGTAACCCAGCAGGTAGGCGACAGGGGTCAGTAAAAGAAATGCGATTTTCTGGATAAAATAAGGTGGTTTGGAAAGCCGGAAAACATCCGAATATTTGCCCGCCATCAGCGCAATCTGAAGAATATGCGGCATTCCATCTTCCGAGGTTTTTCCCTCATAAGCCAGTCCGGTAGCGGTCTCCAGAAAGTACTCGGTGTCCATCGCCGGTTGGACCTTCCAGTTGACAATCGTAGTTTGGTCGGTATTGTTCCACATCGAATGCACCTTGTTGGCAGGAATATGTAAAGTATCTCCCGGATTTAGGACGCTTAACCGGTCATCCATCCGGACCGTCAGTTCGCCCGACAGAACGGTGAAATCTTCCTTTTGGTAGGGATGATAATGCGGGGCCGGTTCTTTGGAATGCGCCTGCAAGGTGGATTCCATTTCAAGCAATTTTCCTCCGGTATCCTTGCCGGTTTGCAGGAACCGGATTTCCTGCCGGGTCTTAGGGTTATGGATTCTTTTGTCTTTGTAAGCCAATGGTTTCTATCGATTTTTAAGTGCAATAATCAGAAATTCAATGAAAAAATCAGAGAGGAGAAGGTTCCGCTTCCTACCAGAAGCAGGTTTTTGTATACCAATTGTACTGGTCGATCGACCAATCTTTGGTATGGTCCCTGGAGCGGCGATTTTAATCGCAGGAGCAGAAGGAACGTGGGTGCATGGGCGAATCAATTCGCCCCTCCCGGTACCTTTCAATACTTGTACGGAGTATTATTGTTCAGGATATGATTCGGGTATTTATTTTAATGGAATGGGCAATCTCATGTAGGAGACAGCGCGATAGGACAGGAAGAATCAAATAGAATTCGGCTTCATGACTGCATAAAAATACATTTTTGTTGCTGACTGATTGTAATTTCCCTTTGGAAAGACGATCAAAAAGCATTACTCCTTCAATCCCTAATCCAGGAATTTTGAATAGTTCGACCGGTAACCCAGCAGATTGGTGACATGGGTCAGTAAAAAGAAATACGATTTTCCGGATAAAATAAGTGGTTTGGAAAGCCGGAAAACATCCGAATATTTACATAACTTCGAACAGTTAGCATCTAACTATCATCAAATCATCCTGTCTTTTACAGATGGAAATGATGATAGTTCAGGTTAGAATCAACGGACGCATCACGGGTAAATGATGCGGGTCCATTTCCAATGAGCGTATATCATGTTTTGCAAAACCCCTGTATTATGAGCAAGATATACCAGAGTGAGAGCCGGAAACTTCAGAAAATCTTTGATACAGAGCGGTTAGCAGACCGTTTGGAGGAATTGATCGTCAGTGACAAATTGACGGATGCAACAAGGCATTTTATTTCACAGCAGAATATGTTTTTCATTGCGACGGTGAATGAAAAAGGTCAACCCACTGTCAGTTATAAAGGAGGTCAAAAGGGATTTGTAAAAATTTTGGATGATCACACTTTGGCCTATCCTGGGTACGATGGCAATGGAATGTTTCTGACAGACGGTAATATTAATTCGACCCGGGAAGTTGGATTGCTTTTCATCAATTTTGAGCAGCCAAAACGGTTGAGGATCCATGGAAAGGCCAGTATTCATCTCGAGGATGATCTGCGATCAGATTATGTCGAATCGAAATATATTGTACGGATCAGGATATCCAATGTCTTCGATAATTGTGGTCGTTATATTCATAAAATGCAAATGCTTGAGACATCCGGATTTGTCCCACAATCGGGTTGTGCAACACCGGTGCCGGGATGGAAATTAAGAGATGACATTAAGGACACCCTGCCCAAATCAAATATTAACACTGATGATACCGGAAATGGGGGATCATAAAATGAAATGGAGCGGCGATTTTAATCGCCGGAGTAGAGAGGATCCGGTATGTGGGCGAATAAATTCGTCCCTCCATTTAGATTTAAGAACAAATTTGGTATGGACTCTGGAGCGGCGATTTTAATCACCATAGCTGTGGGGAGCCTGGTACGTGAGCGAATGAATTCGCCCCTCCAGTTAAGAATGAATTTGGTATGGTTCCCTGGAGCGGCGATTTTAATCGCCGGAGTTTAAAGCATGCTCGAGATTGGAGATTCATATTTTTCGTCCATTCCTTACGATAACTTCAGATCCTTCGGCCAAAAAAACGGATTTTGGTGTTTCGTCATCCATGAATTTAAATTCTTCGCCATAATTAACTGCAAAATTGACATCTATGAAATAATTAATTTTTTCATAGACCTTCCATCTTGGATGTTCAACACCGTATTCAGCAGTCGCATGGTCATTAATTCTGGTATATCCCCAATAGTGTTCGGTGATGAATTCTTCTTCACTCCCTGATTCAATGTCGGAAGGTTCCGGTACTGTGTTGATTTGTACGGTGTTCCATTCATCTTGTTTTTTCCAACGGTAGGCAACGGTTAAAATGTGGTCATTGGTCTGCCATTGGTGGGACATCGGGAGAGCCTCATAATGCTCCTGATAAATTGCATTGGCTATCAGGGAGATGGCTGGTCTGGGAACGATTTCCTTGATAAACACAACCCCTCTTTTCCAGATACCCTGGTCTTTATATCGAACATAAAACCGGAGATTTACTTCCTCAAAATTGATATGCATAGGAATTTTTAATCCCTTGACGCGGGTATTCAAAAACATAAATCCCACCAGACTAACATAACACAGACCATTCCAATAATCGAATTCTGTTCTGTAGGGCAAATGTGGCTTTAGGACCTTCTGGTCAACAGCATAATTCATCATCAACAACTTTCTCCATTCTGCCTTCAAAAAAGCACTTTTCACGCTTGATGCCATTTGGACGTTACCCGGTAATATTTTTCAGAGATCCCTTATGGTTCATTCGGTCGGCTCGAAGGATTCTGAAGAGTCCTGTCATTGCCCATCAATGCATTTAATCCACAGGTCTTTAAACCACACTTCCGAAGGACCCTTGTCTTCTGACAGCAGCTTTAGGCCGACTTGCAGACAGAGATTTCCAGATTGATTAAAATCCGGAATTTGGGCTTCTGAAGCTTTTCTGCCATTGATGTACATGATTATCTGATCATCAAGGGCAAAAATATCGCCGGTGTTCCAGTCTTCATAATTGGTCAGAAAACTCCAGGCCCGGGCGTAATTAACGAGGGCCCCGGTCGAATAGGCGTGAGTGTAACCGTTGTGATCATAAATATTGCATTCCACGCTATTTTGTAAGCTGATCGTGGCCGCATTGGCCGGTTTCCGGATGAAAATACCACTGTTTTGTTCTTTGGCAATTTTGAATTTAAATTTCAAATGAAAATTGTGGTAAGTACCGCTGCTGACCAGAAAGCCTCCTTCTTCCCCTGAATATCCATAAATGGTCCCCTGTCTGGTCTCCCATCGACTGGTTCCGGTGTGCGTCCAGCCCTCCAGTGACTTTCCATCATAGATCGACTGATAGTCTACCCCCGGATAGGAGATCAGATAATCTTCAGCGTCCGGCCCCAGATTTTTGAGGTCAAACCCCATTTCCTGTATTTGCATGGCCCTGAAGATCGCCCCCTCACCCGTGACACCGATTTTCAGATGACCGCTAAAACTCCGGCGATGATGGGTGCTGACCACCGGTTGATCATTGATTTTGACCTGTAAATGATCGTCTACCGCTATGATCTCAAACCGGTTCCATTGATGAAATATCATATTGTCGATCGATCTGGCCCGTGCAACGTCGATGATCGACCCAAGATTATTTTGTTGTTCGGCATTTCGATCAAAATGAACCGCATAGCCGTTGAGTTCCGGCATCCGGTCGCCGGGATTGTTTACCCGGAAAGCGATTTTGGCGCTGCCATTTTCAGTCAGGAGAAATTGACCTTTTAACCGGAAGTTGTGGTAAACACCCGGAGAAGAAATCCAGGCTTCATCCTTAATGCTTGACAAAGCGATGCCTTCAGGGCTTTTGCGGATCCGGATATTTTCGCTGGCAGACCATTGGTTAATATCATCGTCTGTCAGTATGAATTTCCAGCTTTCCTGAGCGGACATGCTGGTGAGGGTGAACAGCAGGAAACAACATATCATTATTCTCATGAGCTCTGCACTGGAGGAAATCATTTAATGTAAACAATGATAAACATTTTTCCGGAGTAGCTGTCCCTTGGATAAAAGGGATATTTTAGCATCGATGATATCCATAATCAGACAGGCGCTTCGATATTCGTCCAACTGTGCGGTGGTGTCGGATGGAATCCGATATTCCTATGCAAGGTTAACGGAGGATTCCGAAAAGATCGCCCGGTGGCTGCTAGCAGGCCGGGATGACCTGGAGGAAGAGCGCATTGCCTTCCTCATAAAACCATCGTATCTCTATGTCGCGGTCCAATGGGCCATTTGGCGGGCAGGCGGGATCGCAGTACCACTCTGCAGCGATCATCCACCCTCAGCCATGAAGTATGTCATTGACGACTCGGAGGCCTCTTTACTGATTGTTGAGGAAGACCCTGATCCCGATTGGTTGCTTGCATTGGGAAATATTCCGGTCATGGTACCGCTGGATCTGCCGGTTTCGTCAGGAGAATTACCGGAAATCTACCCGGACCGAAGGGCGATGATCCTGTACACCAGCGGCACGACCAGTAAGCCGAAAGGGGTTGTTTCAAGGCATCGGCATATCAGCCATCAGATGGAATGTCTGGTCAGGGCCTGGCATTGGACGGAAACTGATTATATTTTAAATGTCCTGCCCCTACATCATGTACATGGTATCATCAACGTCGTTGGTTGCGCTCTTTGGGCGGGTGCAACGGTTGAATTTCTTGAAAAGTTTGATCCGGCTTTGGTGTGGCAGAAGTTTTCGGAAGGCGATATCAATCTATTTATCGCCGTGCCGACGATATACTATAAATTGATTAGTCACTGGCAAAAACAGCCGGCTGAAGTGCGAAGATGCTGGTCGGAGTCCGCCAGTAAATTCCGGTTGATGGTATCGGGCTCGGCAGCCTTGCCGGTTGCTGTTTTGCAGCAATGGCAGGAAATCAGCGGTCACCTGTTGCTGGAGAGATATGGCATGACGGAGATTGGTATGGCGTTGTCCAATCCTTATACCGGGGAGCGCCGACCTGGTCATGTCGGACTGCCGTTGCCCGGTGTTGAAGTCCGCCTGATGGAAGAGGAGGGAATCGTTGAGGTGGCCGGTAATCCGGGTGAGATCCAGGTCAGGGGGCCATCCGTATTTGATGAATACTGGCAAAGACCTGACGTCACTGCACAGGCATTTACCCCGGATGGCTGGTTCGGGACCGGAGATATTGCCCGGGTCAATGATGGCTATTATCAGATTCTCGGGCGGGATTCGGTTGATATCATCAAGTCGGGAGGTTACAAAATATCGGCTCTGGAGATCGAAGAGGTACTCCGCAGCCACCCTGCCATCCGGGACTGCGCAGTGGTCGGCTTGCCCGATCCGGAGTGGGGGGAGATTATTGGCGCCGCCCTGGTCACTTCCGAAAAGTTGAATCCGGATGACCTGAAGGATTGGCTGAGAAAATCTTTACCTTCCTACAAGATTCCGAGACGTTACCTGACGGTTGATGATTTGCCCCGGAATACCATCGGGAAAGTGATAAAAAATGAAGTGGTGAAACTTTTGGTGGGAGGTGATGAATTATGAATTATAAATTATGAATGATGAGTTATGAGTTATGAGTTATCGATGGCTGAGTGGTAGGTTGTTTTCAGGTGGAATGCCATCGAAGAATTTCTACAAATCAATAATCGGGATAGAGGTTATGAATGATGAGTTATGAGTTATAGATGGCTGAGTGGGAAATCAGAAATCAATAATTGCCAGGAACGAAGAACAGATATTTTCTACAAATCAGAAATCAGAAATCAGAAATCAGAAATTCATGGATTTCCTCACCATATTCCCCTACGCCGGTATGCTGATCCTGATTGCAATCAATGCGCTGTTAGTGCATAGAATGAAGATTAAAATCGGTGACGAAGAATGACGGCGTATTGGGATGAACATGGATTTACCGTATTGTTTTTGCTGGTTTATACCGCTTTTTGTTTGTATGTCGGGTGGTACTTCCAGAAAAGAGCCAGTGCCGGAGTGGAGGAATATTACGTGGCAAAACGCCAGATTCCCGGGTGGGTGATTTCCCTCGCCTTTTTTTCCACTTTTGCCAGCACCAATACCTTCATCGGTCAGGCAGGAATGTCTTTCCAGTATGGCTTGTCATGGGCATGGGTAGGGCTATTCTGGACCATCTTCTGCATCATTTCCTGGTTGATCCTGGGACCGCGGATGCGCAATCAGACTGCCCGGCTGGGTTGTTATACCATTCCCGATTATTTTGAATACCGCTATCAGAGTGAACTTTCAAAAACAATCAGAATTCTTTCTGCCGCCACGATATTGTTTGCGACAATCTGGTATATGACCGGCATTGCAAAAGGTTGTGCCCATATTTTTG
Organism: uncultured Saprospiraceae bacterium; assembly: GCA_964428345.1. GTDB lineage: Bacteria > Bacteroidota > Bacteroidia > Chitinophagales > Saprospiraceae > JABDMH01. The sequence continues at coordinate 16,002 of CAYRYD010000055.1, forward strand.
AATCGGTATTGAAGATTCCCTATTTCTGGGGCGCTTTTTTAATCATTTTCATTACCACGGCATATTCAGTCTGGGGAGGAATGTTTAGTGTGCTGTGGACCGACGCGATCCAGGGCATCATGATGTTTGCCGTAGCGATCATTATGCTGACATTGCCCTTTATTTATGTCGGTGGTGTGGGTGAGTTGTTTGAAAAATTGTCGGATGTGCAGCATCCGGCCAGGGACGGCCGGCCACTGGGCAATGGACTTCTGACCTTCGGTAGTCTGGTTTCTTTTTTCTATATCCTGGGCATTGGCCTGGCAGTGGGTATGAAGCAGATATCAGAGCCACGCTGTCTGATCCGGTTTTATTCAGTCAATAATGCCAGGGGTATGAAATTTGCGATGATATGGACCCCGGTTTTCTTGGGTATTTCCCTGGTCAGCGTGATGGGGCTTGGCGCTTTGGTACATGGCATGGCCACTGCGGAAGAGGCTGCAACCCTCATCCGGGATACCGACCAGGTGATCGGATTTATGCTCGATAAATTTGATAACAAGTTCGTTAGCAGTCTTTGTGTGGCCGGATTATTTGCTGCTGGAATGTCATCGCTCGCTTCGGTCATTCTGATCGTCGGTACGGCATTTGTAAAAGATATCTGGCATGCCTACCGGCCTCTGTCTGAGCGAAGGATGATCCTCAGTACCCGGATCGTGATGTTTTTGTATTCGATCGTGGTTTTTATTTTTACGCTTTATCCCCCTGCCGGTATTGTCGAGTTGACGGCCTTTTCCGGGTCCGTTTTTGCGGCCAGCTTCTTCCCGGCGATCTTTGGAGGTTTGTATTTGAAGTGGGGCACTGACGCCGGTGCTTTGGCATCGATGGTGGCCGGTATCCCGGTCAATGTCATCTGGCGATTTAGCATCCGCTTTCAGGTGACCGGCATGAAGGATATTCATGAGATTATCCCGGCGTTTATGATCTCATTGATTGTTTATCTGACGGTGAGTTATCTGACGTCACACCGTATTCCCGATCAAAAGCATTTAGCCCGGGTATTTGCCAAATAACTGATTCCTGATTTTATCCGGATAGATCTGGGTTAAGAATCTTCCGGTATTTTCCGGTATGTCAACACATCCGTCGTCGATTCACCCGGGTCTCAACTTTGGCTTTTTTCCTATATTGTCCTCATACTCATTGAAACATATGTTCAACCCCTGGTTTCTTAACGGATTGAGTGTGATTTTCCTGTTTGCCGGCGGATGCAACTCCGGGCCGAAGCAACCGGAAGGATCCGTGAACCACCAACCCAATATTATTTACATTGTGGCCGATGATCTGGGTTACGGCGATTTGAGTTGCTATGGCCAGGAGCACTTTGAGACACCCAATATCGATCGCCTGGCCAGGGAAGGAATCAAATTTACCAGTCACTACGCCGGCTCTACGGTCTGCGCACCGTCCCGCAGCGCCCTAATGACGGGATTGCATACCGGTCATACCTATATAAGGGGTAATAAAGAGTGGCAACCGGAAGGTCAGTGGCCTCTCCCGGACTCCGCCTTCACGCTGGCCGAGATGCTGAAAGATGCAGGCTATACGACCGGAGCCTTTGGCAAATGGGGCCTTGGTTTTGTGGGTACTTCCGGTGACCCGAACACCCAGGGATTTGACCGGTTTTTTGGCTACAATTGTCAGCGACTGGCGCACAACTATTATCCGGACCACCTGTGGGACAATGACGACAAAATCGTTTTGGAAGGCAATCTCAACCGGGGTACAGCCCATTACGGACCCATGGAAATTCATGAGGAAGCCCTTCAATTTATCCGGAAACATAACAGCCAGCCGTTTTTCATGTTTTATCCGTCCGTGATTCCTCACGCCGAATTGGTGGCACCGGAACCATACATGGCAAAATACCGGGGTAAATTCCTTCCGGAAAAGCGATACGAAGGTGTCGACGATGGCGATAACTACCGGTTGGGACCATACGGATCGCAGGAGGAATGTCATGCCGCTTTTGCCGCGATGGTCACCTTGCTGGATGAGCAGGTTGGTGAGATTGTGGATCTGGTCGATTCACTCGGGTTGGCCGAAAACACCCTGATCATTTTTACTTCCGATAACGGACCGCACGTGGAAGGTGGCGGAGACCCGGATTATTTTGACAGCAACGGACCTTTTACCGGATATAAACGCGATCTGTACGAAGGGGGCATCCGGGTGCCGATGCTGGCCCGTTGGCAGGGCCGGATAACCTCTGGAACCGAAACCGATCATGTTTCGGCATTCTGGGATGTGATGCCGACACTGGCCGATATTCTGAATATCGAACTGGGTCGGAAGATCGATGGCATTTCTTTTCTCCCGGTATTGGAAGGTCGCACTGATCAAAGAAAGCATGAATACCTGTACTGGGAATTTCACGAAAGGGGCGGGAGACAAGCTCTGAGAAAGGATGACTGGAAGATTGTGCGCTACGACATTGAAAAAGATCCTTCCGGAGATCTCCAATTGTTTAATTTAAAAAATGACCCTTCCGAGTCACAAAATCTCGCTACCGGTCATCCGGAAAAATTAAAGGAACTGGCCGGGTTGATGGAGAAAGCCCGCGTCACCAATGATATCTTCAGATTTCCAGGGGAGGAGTGATGAATTCATAACATTCATTTCAGATGAAGGGCAAATCTCGTCGTTGTGATCTCTTATAGCCCCAATCTATTATATTGCATGGTTAAATCTGTCCAATTCATGAATAAGACTTTCCTGTTAACCTTTTTCCTTTTTCCGGTTTGGGCCTATACTCAGCTTTCGGTCGATAAGCAGTCTGCGATCACCTCCATCGAAACCCATGAGCAGTCACTGATCGGCTTAAGTGATCGGATCTGGGCCTACGCTGAGACGGCTTTGCGCGAGCATCAGTCGGCCAAAATACTGGCCGAATATGCTGAAAGTCAGGGATTTACCGTGACACGGGGAGTAGCCGGAATGCCAAGCGCCTTTATCGCGAGCTACGGTACCGGACGGCCGGTGATCGGAATTTTGGGTGAATACGATGCCCTTCCCGGGATCTCGCAGAAGGCGACTCCGGTCAAGGAACCTCTGGAAGAAGGAGCGGCTGGTCATGGTTGCGGTCACAACCTGTTTGGCGCGGGTAGTCTGGGTGCTGCCATTGCCATAAAAGAGTTGATTGAAAAGGGACGTTTGAAGGGGACGATCCGCTTTTACGGTACGCCGGCCGAAGAGTCGGTAGGAGGTAAGATCTATATGGCCCGGGATGGTCTTTTTGCAGATCTGGATGCCTGCCTGGACTGGCATCCGGATGCGCAGACCAAGGCCAATACCCAGAGCTCCCAGGCCTTGATCGACCTCGGAATTGAGTTTTTCGGGAAAGCAGCCCATGCAGCCTATGATCCCTGGAACGGGCGAAGTGCCCTCGATGCCGTCGAGGCCTTTGTAACCGGAGTTAATTCGTATCGCGAGCACATCCGGCCTACCTCCCGCATTCACTATGTGATCCAATCGGGAGGAGATGTGCCCAACGTGGTGCCTGAATATGCGAAAGTCTGGATCTGGGCCAGAGACTCGAAACGGTCGGTAGTCGATGAACTCCAGCAGCGAATCCGCAAGATCGCCGCGGGGGCGGCCCTGATGTCGGAGGTCGACTACAAAGTCAGTCTCAATGCCGGCGACCACGAGCTGCTCGTCAACCGTACCGGCGCCCGGGTTCTGCATCAGAACCTGGAATTGCTCGGTCCGATCCATTATACGAACGAGGAGGTCGAATTTGCCCGGCGGATCCAGCTGGAAACCGAAAAGGAACCGGCAGGACTGGATGGAGACGTCCAGCCTTTTGAAGACACCAGGGAACATCCGGAAGGAGGGTCGACCGATGTGGGCGATGTGAGCTGGAACGTACCCCAGATCAGCCTGCTGGTCACTACGGCACCAGTCGGTACTCCCTGGCATTCCTGGCCGGTGGTTGCCTGCAGCGGAATGTCGATCGGCCATAAAGGCATGCTTTATGCTGCCAAAGCCCTGGCTCTTACCATGATAGACCTTTTTCAACAGGAGCAGATCCTGAAGGACATGCGGGCAGAATTTTTAGAGAAAAAGGGTAATTATGTCTACCGGGCAATGATCCCGGATGGACCTCCTCCGGTACCCAACGAATAGGATGAAAGTACCTGGTCACGAGATCATTAAGGGAGAGAGGGAATCTGAATTTATGGTTTCAGTTGGCCAAATTACCGGCTTATCCTGCTATCAATGCCTCTCTCTGGGTTGGCTGAAATTGAAACCCGCAGTCGTGATCCTTTACTGGCTTTCCATTATTGGAGTATTGGGGCCAGTTCTAATAAATGTGCACGTTTTCAAAAGCCTGCCTTTCGATTATCTCTCTTTGTTCGGGAGATCCGGTCCATGACAAACAAGCAAAATACTTTGTATCTTTCCTGAAAGAATGAATGTATAGTCTATGAGTTTTAAGGGAAATGTGTCCAGACGGACTTTTGTGAAAAGCTCTGCTCTGGCACTGACATCGTCGTTCTTACCCATTTTGCGCCAACCTCGCGGCAGGAGCCTCGGCGTGGCCCTGGTTGGTCTGGGGTACTATAGTACCGACCTGCTGGCACCGGCATTGCAACAAACCATGCACTGCCATCTGGCAGGTATCGTGACCGGCAGCCCGGAGAAAATTCCGGTATGGCAGCAGAAGTATGGGATACCCGATGCCAACGTATATGATTATGGCAACATGGATAAGATTGCCAATAATCCGGCGATCGATGTGATTTATATCGTGCTGCCCATCGGGATGCATGCCGAGTACACCATTAAGGCTGCCAATACCGGCAAGCATGTCTGGTGTGAAAAGGCGATGGCCACCACTGCCGCTGAGTGTCAGGCCATGATCGATGCTTGTAAAGCCAATAAAGTCAACTTGTCGATTGGATACCGGATGCAGCACGAACCCAATACCCGGACCGTGATGAAATTCAGCCAGTCCAAACCTTATGGCAGGATCAGAGAGATCATGGCCGAAGCCGGTTATCGCGAAGGCCGTACCACCCACTGGAAACAGAACAAAGCCCTGGGTGGGGGTTGCATGCTGGATATGGGGGTGTATCCACTCAACGCCGCACGTTATACGGCCGGTGCCGAACCGCTGGCGGTAACCGCCCGTCATGAAACTACCAGGCAGGAGATCTATCACGAAGTGGATGAAATCACCTATTTCGATCTGGAATTTCCCGGTGGTACGATTGCCCGGTGCAAGACCAGCTTTGCCGAAGGTCTCAACCACCTGCGGGCTGATTGTGAAAGCGGCTGGTACGAACTCAAACCATTCCAGGCTTACAATGGCGTCAGAGGAGTGACCAGTGACGGATTGCCGCTCAATCAGACCATTGCCAACCAGCAGGCCAGACAAATGGACGATGACGCCCTGGCCATCATTAATAATACGGAGGTAATGGTACCAGGTGAAGAAGGACTTCGGGACATATCCATTGTAGAAGCCATTTACCGGTCAGCCGCTACAAACCAAAGAATCACTCTATAGTCGTAATATCTTTCAATTTCTTACTTCTTAAATTATCTACTGTCATGATTATCAGAGTTACTTTCATAAGTGCCATACTACTGGCATTTTTGTCCATTCAGCCGGCTTTGGCTCAGAAAGCTAAAGAAGGGCTTTATACGGCAGAATTCGGTGTACAGGCCTATACCTACCGGAATTTTTTTCCCCAGAATTTTGTCGCCACCCTCGATACGATTCAGAAACTGGGCATCACTGAGCTGGAAGGCGGAGGAGGAAGGATCAGTCCGGAAGATTATAAGCGGCTTTGCAACGAGCGGGGGATTAAGGTTGTGTCTACCGGAGCCGGCTATCAGGATCTGGTCGAAAAACCCGAAGAGGTGGTGAAAACCGCCAAAGCATTGGGCGCCAGCTTTGTGATGTGTGCCTGGATACCCCATGAAAGAGGGCAGTTCTCCCTGGCTGATGCCCGGAAAGCGGTCAATGACTTCAATGCAGCCGGCAAGATCCTGAAAGAAAACGGTCTTACCTACTGCTACCATGTACATGGTTTCGAATTTCAGCCATATGGCAAAGGGACCCTGCTAGACTACATCATTCAAAATACCAATCCCGAATATGTCAGCTTTGAAATGGATGTCTTCTGGGTACACTTCGGAGGGGGCAACTGCGTCAAACTGCTGAAGAAGTATAAGGATCGCTGGAAGCTGGTCCACCTAAAAGATATGAAACCCGGCATCCCGAAAGATCTGACCGGCGGTACGGATGTCGAGTATAACGTACCATTGGGAACTGGTGAAATTGACATCCGGGGCATTATCAAACAGTCCAATAAAATTGGGATCAGACACTTTTTTATCGAAGACGAGAGCAGCCGGGTTTTAAGTCAGGTACCTCAGAGTATTGCCTATTTAAAGAGTCTGTAGCCGGAGTTCGAAAATCGGGCAGAGGGATGTTGTTAAAGATGCTCTTCAAGGAATTGTATCACGGGTATCATTTTTTCGTGATTATTACAGGCTACTGGGGAAGGCCTTTGATGAATGTCAGTAAGGGTGGTCCATACTGACGGTAATCAAAGTTCTCTAGTCCTGTTTTCCTTCCGGCCCGTCCAATTTGTCGGGCACGCTCCGGATGATCCAGGATAAATTGCATTTTCTGAACATACTCTTCTACCCGGTAGTGGCTGGTCACCAGGGCGTTTTCGTTGTCTTTAAAATAGAAAGGAACTTCTCCGATCCGGGTCGTAATCAATGGATTGCCGGAAGCCAGGTATTCTCCGATCTTGTGGGGAAAACGGGCTTCATCCTGCAGCGTGGGACGTAACGGTATGAGCAGGCCGATGGCATCGATATAGAGTTGTACAAGCTGGTCATAAGGTAAATTACTGAAAGTTCTGATCCGATCCCGGCTATCCAATTGCGAGATCCGCTTTTCAGTAGCTGCCTTGCCATCTTCTTCGCCTCCAATGACCAAATATAATTTGACATGCTGGTTCGTCGTCAGTCGATCGAAAGCATCCAGTATGAAGAAGATAATCTCGAGATAACTGACCGATCCGCAATAGAGAAAGAAGGTCTCGCGATCTGTTGACTTCTCCCTGGTAAAACGGGAAAATTCGGTAAGAACCGGAATTTTGAAATGGGGTTTGCCCGGGGCTTTCTCCAATAGAAGTTTAGTCAGGTATTGGCTGATTGGCAGCACTCCGTCAGCCATCCTTAGCCCGATATTCTCCAGAAAGACGTCACTGATTTTGAACAGTGGAGTTTGCCGGCTGGTTGTGGTCGAGTTGTGCTCCACCAGAAGATACAACCATTTAAATTTGTACATTCTGGAAAGTAACCAGTAAAAGAACACAGGAGCAAAGTTCATGCTGTGAACAATAATCGCATCCAGTCTTTTCTCCCTACTGAATTTTCGCAACAACTTCGCTTCACCCCACCAGCCTTTCAGTTTTAGCCAGTTTCGTTGCCAGAATCCTGAAGGACGATAGATACTGCCCGAAGCATAATAATATTGGATTCCTTCAAACTCACCCGAAACTGGTATATGGGGTCCCTTCTGGGGATCGAAAACTCCCTTTCTGCTGATCACAGAGACTTCTGCACCGGCCTCCAACAGGCTTCTGCCCAGCAACCGGATTTTCTCAATGGCGGCGAGTCCGTAGGGGAAACCAAAGGCACCTACCTGGACAACATGCATTTTTTCCTCCAACGTTCCGCGGTTCTCCTTCAAATCCTCTAATTGATCAGGATACGACGGGTGTTGATTTTTTTACCTGCCTGGCAATCCAATGATAGGTTTTGGTCATCCCTTCCCTTAAAGTCATGCCAGGTCTCCATCCTAATTTTTGCTGGATGAGCCGGTTATCGGAATTTCGACCTCTTACACCCGTAGGTCCTTCAATATTTTTGATTTCTACCCTCTTGCCGGAGATGTCAATAACCATCCTGGCCAGATCATTGATGGCAATCATTTCATCAGAACCAATATTGACCGGACCTGAAAAACCGGAGTCCATAAGCCTTCGGATTCCCTCCAGGCATTCATCGATGTAGAGGAATGACCGGGTCTGCTTCCCATCGCCCCAGATTTCAATCGTGCCGCCATCGGCTGCTTCAGCCACTTTCCGGCATACCGCAGCTGGTGCTTTCTCCCGTCCCCCCTGCCAGGTGCCTTCCGGGCCGAATATGTTGTGAAAACGGGCTACCCTTACCTGCAATCCATAATTTCTCTGATAGGTAAAGTAAAGCCTTTCACTGAATAGCTTCTCCCATCCGTATTCACTGTCCGGTTGCGCCGGATACGCTGATTCTTCCGAACAGACCGGGTTGTCAGGATCCAGCTGGTTGAATTCCGGATAAATACAGGCTGATGAGGAATAAAAGATCTTTTTGACGCTGGCATCTTTAGCCGCATTGAGTATATTGATGTTGATCAATGCCGAATTATGCATGATATCGGCATCATTATCTCCGGTAAAAATAAAACCGGCACCACCCATGTCTGCTGCCAGTTGGTAAATCTCGTCAAAAGGACGATCCATCAATTGATTGCAAAACACCGGATCCCGCAAATCTCCTATGATAAAATCATCGGCCACATGGTGGGAAAACTCCGGGTATTTCAAATCAACGGATCTTACCCAGTAGCCTTCGTTTTTTAGCCGCCTAACGAGATGCGAACCAATGAATCCGCCACCACCACAAACAAGTGCATTTTTCATTTTTATAAGTATTTTTTTGGATAATAAGTGTTTAGCCCATCATTTCCGCCTGTAACCGGACACCAAACATTGAGATAGTGCAAAATTTCAATGGGAAGGAAGGTTCAGGTGGAATCAATCATTCATCACATCTGTCCTCAAACCGATCCTTAACAGGATCCGGATCAAGGACACTGGAGAGAGATATGGGAACTGGCCACTAAATTAGGGAAATTTTAGGTAACATGGGCATTTGGGGCTCTAAAATCACTTGCATCGAAGTGGATTTTCTGGTTTGCTGCTAAATTAGCTGTCTTGTAAGCGATGGTGCGGTTATTTGGTGATATCTTTCAGTTTCTGATGCCTTAACGTTTTAGCTTCTGTATAAAAAATGGTTTCCTCCGCTATATTTTTACATTCGTCACCTACTCTTTCCAGTTTATTGATGATACTGAACAAATACAGGATCCGGTCAAGGTTGGGAATCACGTCGGAGGTATAAGCGTCAATCTGATCAGTCGACGCCTGAAAGATTTCATTCATGGTGGTGTCTTCTGTAAAGACCTTACGGGCCAGGGTCGAATCTTCCTTGATAAATGCGTCGATGGCCATATTGACCATCCGGATGGCGGTGTCAAACATCTCATTAAACCGGACTGAGTTTAGTAATTCCTTATCGTATGGAGTCTTGATTTGTTTCTTGCGGACATACCGGGCGATCTTATCTGCGTGATCAGCAATGCGTTCAAGGTGTGTTACGATCTTAAAACTGGCCAGAACCAGCCGCAAATCGCTGGCCACCGGATTGTAGAGCGCAATGATGTTTTCACAGGTTTTGTCGATACTGAGGTCCTGGGCATTGACCCTGGATTCGATCTGATGGATTTCCTTGGCGAGTCCCACATCCTGTTGGGCAAAAGCCTGCTGGGATTTTCGCAGCTGACTTTCGACCAGATGCATCATATCGGTAATATCTTCTTTGAGTTTTTTCAGTTCCAGTTCAAGATTCGTCATGTAATCCGGCTTTTTAAATCAGTACGAAGTTAAATACTGTTTGCTAACCAAAACGTCCGGTAATGTAGCGTTCAGTCAGTTCGTTCCTGGGGTTGATAAAAATGTCCTTGGTATTTTCAAATTCGATTAGTTCACCCAGGTAGAAGAAGGCGGTCTTATCACTCACTCTTCCTGCCTGTTGCATGTTGTGGGTCACGATGACGATGGTGTAGTCGTTTTTGAGCACGTGGATCAACTCTTCGATTTTGGCGGTAGCGATTGGATCAAGGGCCGAAGCGGGTTCATCCATCAGAAGCACCGTGGGTTTTACCGCCAGTGCCCGGGCAATACAAAGCCGCTGTTGCTGCCCGCCCGACAGGGCTAGCGCTGATTTATTCAGCTTATCTTTCACTTCATCCCAAAGCGCGGCACTGACCAATGATTCCTCTACAACCTGCTCCAGTACTTTTTTGTCTTTTATACCCTGGATTTTGAGTCCATAAATGACATTCTCATAAATGGACTTGGGAAATGGATTGGGTTTCTGGAATACCATTCCTACATTTTTTCTCAAATCTTCCACCCGTAAATCTTCGTCATAGATATCCTTTCCGTCGATCAGAACACCGCCGTCTTTATGAAAACTTTCGATATAATCATTCATCCGGTTGAATAACCGTAAAAAAGTAGATTTCCCGCACCCCGAAGGTCCGATAAAGGCGGTTACGGTTTTTTCCCGGATCTGCAGGGTGACATTTTTAATGACATGATTATCCCCATAAAATACATTGGCATTTTTGGATTCCAGTTTCACTTTTTTAGCCCGGTCGGTATAGTCAAAGGAAATCCGCGCCTCTTTGGGGGGAGTTTTCTGTTCTGTTTTTGGTTCGTTTGCTTTTCCCATTAAATCTGTACTGGATTTATCACCATTTGATTTTACTCTGCCAGCGATATCGTAAATATACGGCAATACCATTGAGCAGAAACGTTACACCCAAAAGAATGATGATGCCTGCCGCGGCATTGACAATAAATCCGGGATCCGGTCTGGAAACCCAGTTGAAGATCTGAATCGGTAAAACCGTAAATTCATCCAGGGGAGATTTGGCGACGAAAGGTACATAGGCCAGGGCTCCGATGACGATGACGGGAGCAGCTTCTCCGACTGCCCGCGAAAGCGCCAGGATAACGCCTGTGGCGATTCCACCAGCGGAAGCCGGCAGGATCTGGTACCAGATCGTTTGCCACCGGGTGGCACCCATACCATAGGAAGCTTCCTTAATTGTCGAAGGGACAGCTTTGACGGCTTCCCGGGTAGCCACAATAATGATCGGAAGAATCAGAAGAGACAACGTCAGGGCACCGGCCAGCAGACTGCCACCAAGTCTAAATACCCGGACAAAAATTTCAAGCCCTAAAATTCCATAGATCACAGAAGGTACACCGGCCAGATTGGTAATATTGATTTCCAGCAAGGTCGATAACCGGTTTTTCCGGCTGTATTCCTCTAAATAGATCGCAGCCGCAATTCCCAGAGGAATAGAGATGATTGCCGTTAATCCAAAAATCCACAACGATCCGGTCCAGGCTGGGAGAATGCCGGCATTTTCTGCTTTCCGGCTGGGAAGACTGGTCAGAAACTGCCAGTCTATACGCCGCAATCCATCATTGATGATTGAAGCGATAAAGACAAATAATAAAATAATACCGATCAGGGTAGCAAAAATACCAAGGTATTTGAAGACACTGTCTGTAAGCTGATTTCTCCGGGCATTATTCATATCTTTCCTGGTATCTTATTTTAAAATAATGGCTGATGTTATTCAATAAGAAAGTAAAGAGAAAGAGCGTCAGGCCGGCAGCAAAAATCGTCTGATATTCAATCGAGCCATGAGGTACATCACCCAGACTAACCTGTACAATATAGGCGGTAATGGTTTCTACCGTTTCCAACGGATTCAAGGTTAGATTGGGTTGTTGTCCTGCTGCGATCGTTACGATCATCGTTTCACCGATCGCGCGTGAAATCGCGAGAATGACCGATACCAGTATACCCGAAGATGCCGCCGGCATAAGTACTTTAAACGAGGTCTGAAACCGGGTAGAACCCAGTCCAAAGGCAGCCTCCCGAAGGGAATTGGGTACCGCGTGAAGGGCGTCCTCACTTAAGGAAGAAATCAGGGGAATGATCATAATACCCATGACCAAACCGGCTGACAATGCATTAAAAGTTGACAATTCCGGAAAAATATTTTTGAGAAAGGGAGTGACCACTGTAAGGGCAAAGAAACCATAGACCACCGTAGGTACTGCGGCCAGAATTTCCAGCATCGGTTTAAAAATATTCCGAAACCGACCGGGGGCATATTCACTTAGATAAATAGCGATAGTGAGACCCAGAGGCAGAGCCACTGCTATCGCTACCATGGTCGTTATGATGGTGCCCGACAGCAAAGGAAGAATCCCATATTTTTTAATGCTGAATAAGGGAGTCCATTCTGTTTGGGTCAGAAAATCAAAGACTGAGACATTCTTAAAAAAAATAAAGGATTGGGAAATCAGGACCCAAATAATGGCAATTGTGGTCAGTATCGTGGCCATCGCACTAAGCCATAGTCCGCCTTCGATTATTTTTTCCTTTATTCTCAACCTGTTTTCGATTAATTGACTGTCGCAGCGACTGATGTGGCAATAAATTCTTTAAACCGGGTCATATTCGCAGCATACTCCTCTGCAGGCAGCGGTATATATCCCACGTCACTCACCAGTTCTGCAGCGTTCTCCAGGTAAAATTCAACAAATTTTATCACTTCCGGGCGTTTTGCAGCTTCGTTGGACACGTAAATAAAAATCGGTCGTGAAAGAGGTTTGTAGGTTCCGTTTTTAACCGTTTCGATGGTGGGAAGAACCGGGCCATCACCATCATCAACCGCCACCAGCTTGAGTTTGTCTTCGTTTTCATGATAGTAAGCCAAACCGAAAAATCCCAGGGCATTTTCATCTCCGGCAACCCCCTGAACCAGGACGTGGTCATCTTCACTGGGCATGTAATCGCCTCGACTGGAACCGCTCTCACCAACGATAGCTTCGGTAAAATAGTCGAATGTTCCGGATGCGGTACCGGGTCCCAGTAGTTTCAGTTCCCTGTCTGGAAATCCTGCACGAATCTGACTCCAGTTGGTAATGGTCTTCTGAGCCGATGGTTCCCATATTTTCTTAAGTTCCTCTACCGTAATATGATCAATCCAGTCATTTTTTGGATTGACAATGACCGCCAGGCCATCGTATGCTACCGCCAACTCAATGTAGGAGATGCCGTTTTCCCGGCAGGCTGCTGCCTCTGATTCCTTGATGGGCCGGGAGGCATTGGAAACGACTGTTTCGCCCCGGGCAAATTTCTTAAAACCCCCACCGGTTCCCGATACCCCGATCGTGACCCGTACATCAGACGCCTCACCCCTGAATTCCTCGGCAATAGCTTCAGTAACCGGATAAACGGTACTGGATCCATCGATATTGATGGTGCCGCTCAATCCGTCCTGGCCGGATGATTTATCACCACTTTGACAGGCAAACAATACTCCCGCCAAAACGAATATTATTGAAAACTGAATTTGCTTAATCATTTTTTTGTTGATTTATATTTTCTGAAAACAATTTCTTCTATTTTAAAAAAAGGCCATAAATCGGAGATTTAAGTCGGTCGCCTTTCCGATGTCATCCAGGTTGATAAATGAATAATTGGCCATAACTCTCACCCTGCTGTTCAGATGATAATTAACTCCCAGCGTTATATCACTGATTTCACCCCCATTAAAATTTTGATCATTGAGATTGACAATCGAATAACGGGCCGCCAACTCCCATGCTCCGTTTTTTCCCAGATCTTCAGCTATACCCTCGTAGGCCCCTTTATAGGTATGGCGGTGTTTTGCACCTTTGCTGTTAAGAAAATAACTTACCTGACCGTAATACCCCCATAGAGAGAGATCACGATCTGCATGTATACGAGCGCTCAGAAATTCGGATTCCACCATTAAATTACCACGGATATAGACCAACTCTGTGTTGTATATCTGCGACGAACTCACCCCGCTGATCCGGACATCCAGATACTTGGGTGCAGTATGGGCCGGTGGCCTCGTATTGTATGTGTAATTTCCGACCTTGCCGGCATCCCGGTGACTGGCACCAAAACCCAAATGCACGACCTGGTCACTGGTTTTAACCGGTGCATAGGTCACCCGGGCGGTGATGTTGGATCCGTCATTATTGACCAGGTCATTGCCGGCATCATTACCGTTGCCAAAAAATCCGGCCTGTAAACTGAATTTTTTTGCTTTGTCATCGATATGGTACATCAGTCCGGTATTTCTCTCCGGTACAAAGCCGGTTATATAGGATCGCTCAATAAAAGTCATGTGATTACTGCTGAGCTGGACTTCCATTCGCAACGGTTCCTTAAATTGCCCTACCCGAAGTTTTCCGGTCAGTCGATCACTGAGTTTCATCAGCCGATATTCGAGATATGCGTCCTTAAAGGAAATCCCGCCTCCGGCAAATTCGAGCTGAAGTTTGTAAGTCATCGAACCATAAAACAGGTTTCCGGAATTATAGAGACGTGCCCTTCGTAGTTCCAGGCCATTTCTGAATGCCCCTACTTCCTCACTAAGGGGATCATCCTGATGAAAGAAAGCAACATCGTACATTAAGCGGCCTCCCATCTTTATTTCCGCCTTAGGTAGGTCGGGATTAATGGTGTCGAAATATTCGAATTTCAAACCGTCATCCCAGGAAAATGCGGATCTGGCCTGCTGATCAGTTTGTGCCGTGCCGTGGTTAGCCATCAGTAAAAACAATCCGCAACTCACCACAAATTTATACATTGTTACCCCTGCAATTAATTGTGCAAAGTTATCCCTGCTTATGTTAAGCCACGGTTAAGTCTGAATTAAAGTTGTGATGGTTGTCACAATCCTGCAATTGGATGAGCTCAGGTTACGCGTCATTATCCTGCCCTTTAAATCGGTCTCTGGCCGGCTATCGGCGCTGATTACTCGATTTTCAGGGCCTTTGCAGCTTCCTGTGCCTTTAAGGCCAGTTCGGTGGCCAGGAAGCAATGTTCCTGGGGCATTGCTGTTTCTGTACGGTTGACAATGTCATGTACCAATTGACGGCCATAGGGCAATTCAACGTCCCTGCTGTCAATGTAGAAAGTGTCTTTGTGGTTGACCAGAAAGAGATGGTTACCTCCCTCCCTGCCACCGATGTCGACATTTTTACGAATCTCAATGTATCCTTCTGTTCCTAAGATAGTAAGACGCCCATCTCCCCATGTGTTCAGTCCATCCGGGGTAAACCAGTCAACCCGGATATATCCGGTGCCCTTGTTGCCGCGAAAAACTACATCACCAAAGTCTTCAAAGTGAGGATACTGGGGGTAGTGGACATTGCCTGTTTGGGCGGATAGAACTTCGGCACTCGTCGATCCGGTAAAGTAAAGGAACTGGTCACATTGATGGGAACCGATATCGCAAATGATCCCGCCAAAGTACTGTTTTTCAAAAAACCAGGATGGACGGCTTTCCGGCCGCATCCGGTGTGGTCCCAGGCCAATGGTCTGTATGACCTGCCCGATCGCCCCAGACTGTACCAACTCACCGGCCTTGACGGTTGCCCGGTTTTCCAGCCGTTCGCTGTACATAATAGAGTAAATGCGTTTGGTTTCCTTCTGCACCTTCCGTACCTCCTGCAGTTGTTCGAGGGTAATGATACCGGGCTTGTCCACCATATAGTCCTTGCCGTGTTGCATGACCCGGACACCCAGAGGAGCCCGGTCTACCGGGATGCCGGCACTCAATACCAACTGGATCTGATCATCTTCCAGAATTTCAGCTTCACTTTGGGCCACTTTTACATCCGGATACCGTCGGGTATAGCTTTGCAACAGATCCTGTTCCGGGGCATAAACGGAAACCAACTCCCCTCCGTGGCGAAGCACGGCTTCGGTTTGTCCGTAAATATGGCCATGATTGAGCCCGATGACCGAAAACCGGATGGAAGGTGCCAGGTGGCGGTATATGTATGGCGCGGATGCTGTCAATTTGCGGTCTTCCGGCAAAGTCTTCGCCGTAGCGGTGAAGGGGATCAACGAAAAGCCGGTAGCCGCAGCCAACCAGTCTTTGAGAAATTTTCTCCGCTGTGCCTTCCTTGGTGTTTTCATGACAGGAATGGGTTTTTATTTTCATCCAAGATAGTGAATTGTGATTATTCATTATTGATTATTGATTATTGCTGCGTCGCAATGTGGAAGATTAATCCTGGGTAATAATATCATACTTAGAATACGTGAGGAGTAGGGGTGTTGGTGCCGGAATAATTAGTGAGGGAAAAGCTTATTTCCGGCGTAGTCTCAGCGGAACTTTGCGGCCTTTGCGAGAGGGGATGAGGTAAATTATGAATTATGAATTATTGATTATTGCTGCGTCGTAATGTGGAAGATTAGCCCTGGGTAGAAATATCATATTTAGAATACGTGAGGAGCAGGGTTGTTGGTGCCAGTATAATAGGTGAGGAATTACTGCTTATCTCCGGTGTAATCTCAGCGGAACATTGCGGTCTTTGCGAGAGGCAACGAAGCAGTTATTGATTATTGATTATTGCTGCGTCATAATGTGGAAGATTAATCCTGGGTAGAAATATCATATTTAGAATACGTGAGGAGCAGGGTTGTTGGTGCCAGTATAATAGGTGAGGAATTACTGCTTATCTCCGGTGTAATCTCAGCGGAACATTGCGGTCTTTGCGAGAGGCAAAGAGGTAATTATTAATTATTAATTATTGAACTATTGCTGCGTCGTAATGTGTAAGATTGATCCTGGGTAGTAATATTATACTTTGAATGCGTGTGGACCAGGTGTGTTGGTGCTAGCAGAATAGTTGAGGGAAAAGCTTATTTCCGGCGTAGTCTCAGCGGAACTTTGCGGCCTTTGCGAGAGGCAACGAGGCAATTATTAATTATTGATTATTGCTGCATCGTGATGTGGAAGATTAATCCTGGGTACAAATATTATACTCTGAATCGGTGCGGTCTCTGACATCGGAGATGGATTAATTGATGAGGAATTACTGCTTATTTTCAGTGCATTCTCAGCGGAACTTTGCGGCCTTTGCGAGAGGCAATGAGGTAATTATTAATTATTGATTATTGATTATTGCTGCGGCGCAATGTGGAAGATTAATCCTGGGTAGTAATATCATTTTTAGAATACGTGAGGAGCA
>CAYRYD010000056.1:0-31227 GCA_964428345.1 uncultured Saprospiraceae bacterium
ATACCAGTGGCACTATTTCATCGAAATCGGTGGC
The DNA here is from genome assembly GCA_964428345.1 of uncultured Saprospiraceae bacterium. Classification (GTDB taxonomy): domain Bacteria; phylum Bacteroidota; class Bacteroidia; order Chitinophagales; family Saprospiraceae; genus JABDMH01. The sequence goes on from CAYRYD010000056.1 coordinate 35, forward strand.
ACAGTTTCACCGAAATATACACTTTTGTCTGGATCAAGTAGAATTAGTCCTGAATATGAGGCAATCCATGCTTTATTATTTACAAACAGACATTTGCCGGTACTTCTTTTCCGGATAGAGCCATATTCATCTTTCACATCTTCAAAGCGATCAAAAGTTTCCTTTTCGGGGTCAAAACGATTTATTCCATTTTGAGTGGCGATCCAGAGATTACCAGCGTTGTCTTCTGAAATAGCATTAATCCTACTGTCACCAATAGTATTTTGATTATCGGGGTTGAAGCGGTAGACGGATATCTTGTTTCCATCGTATTTTCTCAATCCGTCAAGGCTTCCAAACCACATGAATCCCTTACTGTCCTGAAAAATTGTTGTGGTGAAATATTCAAAAGGTTGTTTATCGATCTTGAAACGATTAAAATTAATTTGTTCAAATTGTGAAAAGGAGGAATTTAAGAAAGCGACGGACAGTAGAAATGTTATTAGTGACTTTAGGGTCTGGGTCCCATAAGACGAAATTGAGTCCATAAATCTAGTAAATTATGACTTTATTTATAATCCGATCATAGTCAGGTCTTTTTGTGATTATCTGAATGAAAAACTGTCCGGTTCCTATTTGGGTCTTTTCCAATTGATAATGAGAATGCACGTTAATCGCTGCGTGAACCTGTTGCCCAAGATGATTGAAAATCTTAATATCACAATTAGTCAATAAATCAGGTAGTTCAATGGTTATTTCGTTATCGCTCGGGTTTGGATATATCATGGTTTGTCCTTGCAAAGTATTTTGGGCCGAGGTGGGAGTGCAGAAATCCAGACTTTCGTTGACGACATCTACAAGGTTATAGAACGCATCAGTACCATTTAATTCGGTTATAAAGGTGGCGACTCCAATTTTGTGGGTGGGAGAATAGTAGGCCCGGGTTCGATGCAATACAAAGCTCGTCTGACCATTGAATGGAATACCATTGTATTCCAGGAATCCAATTCCCAGACCCATACCCTTCCATTCACCGAATTCTCCTTGAGGAATATTTATAGTATCTAACATCATGGATAGTGAGTTTTCTGAAAGAAGTTTGCCATCCAGCAGTGCCTTTAATAATTTAAGTATATCACCTGGGGTCGAGATCAATGCGTTTGCTGACCACCAAGCTGAAAATATGGCATTTAGACTACTCAGGAATAGAGTACCGGTAAAGATATCCTTACCTACAGCTAATTTGCCTGAAAAAGTTTCATAGGGAGGGAGAAAAGTATTTTTCAGGTCCAGTGGATCTAAAAGCCTGGTACGTAATTCCTCATGATAGGAATTTCCTGTTATTGCCTCAATTATTTTTCCCAAAAGCAGATAGTTGGTCGACGTCCAGTAGAATCTCTCACCAGGAGACAATGGTGATGGTTTTGAAAATTGAAACAATAAGCTATCGGGATGCCAGATTTTTTCCGGATCGTCATAGAGGAAGATTTCATAATCCGGAAAGTCTAGTAAAAGTTCCAATCCACTAGAGTGATTCAGCAATTGCCTGATGGTGATGGTACTATCTACATACCTCATTGGTGGCAGATATTTTATGACAGGGTCATTTATATCAAGCTGATTCTCTTCATGCAAAATCATGATAATGGTTGCTGTAAAGAAATGCGTACATAATCCTACCTGAAACATAGTTTCTGTCGTAATGGTATCCACTCCAGTGGATGTTCCGCTAATGCCTGACCAGGTACAGCCGTCAGGATAAATCAAAGAGGCTGATATACCATTATATCCGTACAGGGCCCGGTCCACATCAAGGATGTTTTGAAAGGCCTCTTCCAGCTCAGGGTCAATTTGAGATGTTACAGATTTAAAGGACAGAAAGCACAGTAAAAGGATATAAAAGAGCTTTTTCATGGTTGAGCGGCTAGTCACTTTCTAATTTAAGAGTTGTAATTCGTTCTGGAAAATTTTAATCATGTAGTAAAATAGTTAGATCGATAATCGAGACAATAGTGCTACTATTCTTTTCCATTTCCCTATTTTTCGTACGTTTGCACATCATTTACAGGTAAAGGATTCCGGGTATGCATCTAAAGCGGTACTGGTGGAAATGGCTGGGCGTCCTGCTCATCGTCTACAGCCTGATCGCGGGTATGCTCATCCCCCTCGGACCCGGTATTGTGCGGGTAGATCCGGTACGCACCGAGAGTGGCAGCACGGTCGAGATGCAGGTCGAAGGATACAACAGCCGGTACGACCAGGCGGACGTAATGGCCTGGCTCAAACTGGACGAGCGGCATGCCCTGAAAGCCACCCGGATACAGGTGACCGATAGCCGCCACCTGACCGCTGCCTTCGATATCCCGGCCGCATTTCCCCGGCCCGACAGCATCCATGTACTGAGCCTGATTCTTTACAACGAACTGGACGGGCACTCCATCCTGCCGGGAGCTATCTTTGCAAAGTTTACGTCCGGACAACCTTCCAGCGCGGAAGGCTGGAAAGATGAAATCGTGCAGGTGGGAGAGGCGGCAACCTTTCATTTTCCCTTCCGGAACATTCTCCTGGAGACCATCCGCAACACCTTCTTTCACGTTCAGTTGTGGATGGCTATGATGGCTATATTCACCATTTCCATGGTTTATAGTGCAGGCTATCTCCGTAATCGTTCGCTGGCGTCCGATCAAAAAGCCCAGGCCTACGCATCGGTCGGTACCTTGTTTGGGATGCTGGGAATTTTTACCGGAATGATCTGGGCAAAAAACAGCTGGGGTGCTTACTGGAGCTTCGACGTAAAGCAGAACATGGCCGCAATCGCCATGCTGATTTACTTTGCCTATTTCATCCTGAGGAGCTCCATCGCCGATCAGGATCTGGCTCGTCGCTTTTCGGCGGTGTACAACATTTTTGCCTTTTTGATGCTGATCCCCCTCCTTTATATCATACCCCGCATGACGGCCAGCCTGCATCCGGGTAGCGGTGGTAATCCGGCATTCGGCTCACAGGACCTCGACAACACGATGCGGATGGTGTTTTATCCGGCAATCCTCGGATGGATCCTGTTTGGAAGCTGGATCGCCAGTTTGCAATGGCGTTATCAGCGACTTGAACAGGCCGTGACGGACGATCAGTGACAAACATCATTATGGGGAGACATCATTTTTACCTTCTCTGCCCAATTTATTTCATAATTTGCCTTTTTTTTAAAATATAATTTGATGAAAAGCCTTTTGACAATGTTTTTGGCTTTGCTTTTGATGCCGGAAATATATGGCATGGCTGCGACCAATGGGGACCAGGATTTCTTTCAGGCAATCGGTAAAATCTATGTGGTGGTGGCAGTGATTGCAGTCATATTCGTTGGATTGAGTTTCTATTTATGGAAGATCGACCGTAAACTGGTCCGGCTGGAAAAAAAGCATAAAATTGATGAGTAAAAAAACAGAGCCCAACTTTTACGAAAGCGTTCAGCGCAATTTCGATCATGCGGCAAGTCATACGAACATCCCTGCCGGTCTGCTGCAGCAGATAAAAGTCTGCAATGCCGTGTACTACATGCAGTTTCCGGTGAAGATTGGTAAGGATTATCAGGTGATCGAAGCCTACCGGGTGCAACACAGTCATCATCGCCTGCCCACCAAAGGGGGTATCCGGTTTAGTCAGAAAGTCAATCAGGAGGAAGTCATGGCCCTGGCCTCCCTCATGACCTATAAATGCGCCCTGGTCGATGTACCGTTTGGCGGGGCCAAGGGGGGAGTCAAGATTTCACCCCGCGATTATACCGTCGATCAGTTGCAGAAGATTACCCGCCGCTACACTACCGAACTGGTACGTAAGAACTTCATTGGTCCGGGTATCGATGTGCCTGCCCCGGACTACGGCACCGGATCACGGGAAATGGCCTGGATCCTGGATACCTATCAGACCTTTAAGGGGGGTGAGATCGATGCCGCAGGTTGCGTGACTGGTAAGCCGGTAGCCCAGAACGGGATTCGCGGCCGCGACGAAGCAACCGGCCGGGGAGTCTTTTTCGGAATCCGCGAACTCCTCAATGACAAGGCTTTGCTGAAAAAATACGATATCAAACCCGGAACAGAGGGGAAGACCATGGCGGTGCAGGGACTGGGCAATGTGGGTTATCACGCTGCCAGGATCGCCCAGACCGAGGGGGGATTCCGGATCATCAGCGTGGCCGAATACGAAGGAGCCATCTACAGCGAAAAGGGAATTGATGTCGATGAACTGGTCAGGCACCGGAAGAAAACCGGTTCGATTCTGAATTTTCCGGGTGCGGAGAATATGGATCAGCGGAAACAAACCCTGGAGGTCGCCTGTGATGTACTGGTACCTGCCGCGCTCGAAAATCAGATCCGGACCGACAATGCCAAGAGAATCAAGGCCCGGATCGTCGCCGAAGCAGCCAACGGACCGGTGACCGCCGATGCCAACGATATCCTGTTGAAGAAGAATATTCTGATCATCCCCGATATGTATCTCAATGCCGGCGGAGTGACGGTGTCGTATTTCGAATGGTTGAAAAACCTGTCACATATGCGCTTTGGCAGAATGGAAAAACGCTTTGATCAGAATACCTATCTCAACCTGGTGAATCTCATCGAACGGCAGTCGGGCCGCAGCATCAACGACATGGAAAAATCGATCATCGCCCGGGGGGCTGATGAGATCGACCTTGTACGGTCGGGCCTGGAAGAAACCATGGTGACGGCTTACCATCAGATCCGGGAAGTCATGTACCACAAGCCCAAAGTCAACGACCTGCGGACAGCGGCCTTTATCAATGCCCTGGGTAAAGTGGCCAGTGACTACATGAATCTGGGCATTTTTCCCTGATCATGATTTTGAATTTCACAATTCCAGAGAATCATTGAAGGAAATTGTCCGTCAGGAGCCTGATTTCGGGGAAATATTTATATCGGAAAAGATGTTTCTTAGTTAAATTTTAGCATAATGTTGGAAAACAAACTGGATAAAACCGATCTCAAAATACTACAGATTTTACAGGACAACTGTAAGATCACCAATCTCGATCTTTCCAAAAAAATCGGACTATCTCCGGCACCTACCCTGGAGAGGGTGAAGAAACTGGAAAATTCGGGTTACATCAGCAGTTATCATGCCGAGGTCAATGCAGCAACGATCGGATTGAACGTCAAGACTTTCGTCCAGGTCTCGCTGGCCTGGCACAAAGAAAATGCCCTCGAAAATTTTATCAGCAAGATCAAGAAGGTGGATGAAGTTACTGAGTGTTACATCATCACGGGAGAAGCCGATATTTTATTGAAGATCATCTGCAAGGATATACCCACCTACGAAAATATTTTATTCAAGACCTTGTCTCAGATCGAAGAAATTGAACGGATGAAGACCCTGATGACGCTGTCGACCGTGAAGGATTCGAAGGTCTTGCCATTTGATTACGATTGATCCTTGAACATCACAAAAAGATTGCCGGATTCCTATCGGGAAAAGCACCGGTCAGCGAAAGATTCATTGCTCTGGTCGGTAACGACTTCACCGGGCCAGACTTCCTGGCTGTTTGGAACCATGCATGTGCGGAGTTCGGTGGCACATCAGTTTCTGGACGGGATCATGCCTTATCTGATGCGGTCAGAAATGCTGGCCGCCGAGATGGACCTCGATGAAGTCGATCAGGAGTTGATGCTCCGAAGTACCATCCTGCCGCAGGGATCATCAATGTCATCGCTCATGGGTAAACGTCAGTTTGCCAAATCCAGAAAGAGTATCCTGCAGAGCTTCGGTGTCGATCTTTTACCGTTTCAGTACCGGCATCCTTTTCTGGCGATCGCTTCTATTTCCGAATCGCTATTGGTCAATGATCAGCTGGATTCCCTGGATCAGGAGATCTGGAACCGGGCGAAAAACCTGCATAAAGTCTGCACCGGCCTGGAGTCCTTCGAAGAGCAAATGAGGATCATGCAGCAGATCCCGATCCGGGATTCAGTGCGCCAGATCCGGGATATTGGCAGAAATCCCGGACGATATCGTCGAAATCTCCATAAAATGATTGATTTTTATGTTGAACAGGATGTGAGACAATTATACAAGTCCAGCCGGAAGCAACTGCAGGGTCTCCGTAAAACCTTGCTTTTTGACCGAAACCGGAAGATGGCGGCCCGGCTGGTTGAGTTAATGCAGTCGGCAACGGTTTTTGCAGCGGTAGGTGCCGCTCATCTCGGAGGAGAGAAAGGTATGTTGCGGCTACTCAGGCAAAAAGGATTTGTGGTTAAACCAATAAAAATCGGGTGTGAGTCCGGAGATTACGAAAAATAACAAGGCGGCCCTGGTGGTGGGTTGTGAAGGGTTTGTTGGAGAAAATCTACTCCGGCTGCTCAGTAAGCATGATGCTTACCGGACCGTCTTTGCCATCTTTCTCCGGAAGGACCAGAAGGTTGATTTACCCAAAGTCCGGACTTTTGTATCATCGATAGAGGGGCTGCGGTTTGATCGCCTGGCTGCCAACGATTTGTTTATTTGCTATGATGCTTCTTTTTTTAATTCGGGTGGCAAGTACGTGATCCCGGAAAACCAATACCGGCACATTCCGAAAATGATCATAAAGGCCTATCAAAACCGGGTGGGACAGGTCATGTTGCTTTCCAGTAAGCGCACGTCATCCGATGCGCTGTTTCCGGTAAGCAGGACCCGGGGACTGATTGAGGAAATGGTCGTAAAAACGGGCTTTTGGAGCACCCATGTGTTCAAACCGAGCATTCTCATCGGTGAGTCAACCGGTCAGCAATGGGGTAAAAGCCTGGCCGATAAAATCGGAGGAAAAATTGATGAGGTCACCGGAGGCTGGTTGAAAAAAAATAAACCAATTGAGGCGGAAGTGGTGGCCCGGGCGATGATCGCCGCTGCCCAGAGACTGGAAAGCGGAGTCCACTTTTACAGTTCCGAATGGCTGCAGGACTTTGCCATATCGGCGGATAATACCAACCTGGCTAAAAAATAATGCGATGAGTCAAGAAAAATCACAGATAAAAATAGACATTATCCTGGGTAAAAACCAGGTTCCGGAAACGATTCAGTGGTCGGCTCCTGACCAGGATAAGTTCGATCAGCAGGCCAAAGCCATGCTGTTGTCGTTTTTTGACCGGGAAAACCGGGAGACCCTCAAGATTGACCTGTGGACCAGGGATATGCAGGTGGTAGAGATGGACCGCTTTTTTTATCAGACCCTGCGTGCGCTTGTTGATACTTATTTTAAAGCCACCAATAATCAGGCTTTAGCTCGGGCTATGCAGCAGTTTGTACAGTACTTTGGCGAACAGACAGAAATCATTCCCAAAAGTCAGTAACTCCGATTCATACTGGGAACAGGCGCTGTTACACCAGCTGAAATCCCCTAAAAGAAAATCGCCACTATCCGGAAAATTGACCGTTAATCAACGAGTCTGGGGCTAAGTTCAATTTCACAGTTGAGCAGCCGGGATATCGGACAATTTTTCTTGGCATTGCCCGCCAGGGTGTTGAATTGCTCAGCCGAGATATCCGGAACTTCGCCATGCAATTCCAAATGAATCTTGTCTACTTTCCAGCCAATATCATCTTTGGATGCCGTCAGCGTCGAATTGGTGGTCAGGCGGGTAGCGGTAAACCCATTGTTCTGGAGTTGGAAAGCAAGCGCCATCGTAAAGCAACCGGCATGGGCGGCTGCGATCAGCTCTTCCGGATTGGTACCGGCTTTTCCATCTTCGTTCTCGAAACGCATTTGGGCAGAGTACGGCTGATCGCTGAAAACTCCGCTTTGAGTGCTTAATGATCCACTTCCGGTTTTTCCGGATCCTTCCCAGATTGCTTTGGCTGTTCTTTTCATAGTTATATTGTTGTGCTGATTTTGATGCGAAATAAGACTGTAATAATATAAAATAATTCGATCACGCCGCACCCGTCAATGCATTATCTGACTGGCCTGGATTCAGCTCGGATCTGTTTGGTGTAGCCACCAGTGGGCGGATCAGTAGTCTTGAAGCCAATGAAGAATCACGCTGGATGTAATATGGGCAGTGTAATCCGGGGTAACTATTTATTAGGTCACTCAGGTGCTCCGTTGTCAACCCAGCAACTGATCTTGTCGATATCGCTCTGAGACAGGGCGGCATTACCTGCCGGCGGCATGCTCCTTTCACGTACTCTCGTTCTGATGAGTGATCTTCTGGCAAATACACCCTGGTAAGATGTATAGTCCGGTATTGAAGGATCACCTCCGTGACAGGCTGCCAGGGCACAATGTGTATCAATGATGGCCTTAATATCCTGCCCATACGACAGATCCATGTTCTCGCAGTTCTGATTGTTATCGTCAGGATCTCCATCGTCGTCTTTGGAACATGAGAAAATAAACAACAGGGGTACAACCAGCAGAATCAGATATTTATTCATAGCAGTTAAAGTGATTTCAAAGGTTCTTGTCCGGTTCGACATGCAAGAATAACGCAGTATCCATCAGATTTATGACTGTTTCAGTATTGTATTGTCTGCCGGATCGGAATTCGGTACTTCCGGGATGGAAGCATATGCCGGATGAAAAGGTCTTTTAGACCGACCGGCCGGAAAGCTACAAAGCCTCCGGGTCGAATGCGTGAAGTACGATACAATCTCCGGTCCGGGTAGGTACGATCCCTCCAAAGGCCGCCGGTTACCACCTGATTTTGGGAGACCCGGATAAAAAGATTGCAAATAAATATTGATGTCATCAGGATATTACGATAACCCTGATTTTCAGCATCTTTTGCTGTTTTACAAATACTTATAAATGTACTTCTTCTTTAATGTGAGTTAAATTTGGTATTATTTTTGATCGTAATATGTTGCACTAACAGCAACAACATGCTCCGATTTAGTTTTACCTTTTTTTCAATCCTGATTCTTCAATTTTCTGGCTGGGCCCAGAGCGTCCCCAATTGCCGGGATATCAATGCCAGTGTCGATGCCTATGGAATGATCCGGTTTCTGCCGGCTGAGGTGATCACCAACATTGCTTCGGGGATTGATTCTGTTACGGTCACGATCACGGGTGATCTGGACGAAATCGTCCATGGTCCGGTTCGCGTGAGTATAACCGATCCGGTCATCACAGACGCCTGTCGCTATATCGGAAAAGTACTGAAAGTAAATGTCAGGAACGATTACGGAGCCTGCTGGTCCAGCTTGTCGGTCAAGAAGGTCTCCGGTCCGGTCATTCTCGGGCGGGTCTTTGATGTTTATTGTTTTGATGAGCTGGTAGAAGGTCCACTGAGTCCTCCGGTCACCATCGATGTTTGCGGGGGTGTCAACCGGGCCGTTTTTGTGAGCGACTGGGGGATCCGCTATACCTGCGAGGCGGGCATTCAGGATACCCTCAAAGTGATCCTGAGGGAATGGGAAGCGATCGGAAAAGATGGCATACGCGGAGTCGGGTATGACACCATTGTGGTATTTCAACTACCCATGATCACCGAACAGAATATCTATTGTGTGGACAAGGATACGGTCTATTGCAGCGATCTTTCGGCCTTTACCGGACCGGTGATCAGCATTCCGGCCTCACCGCTCGATCCCTCTACCTGTATCGAGGTGCCGCTGATCGAGGTAAGTGATACCAACCATGACGGTATCCTGGAATTTACTTCCGCCATCTTTGGGGCCATCTGCAATTTCAGCACCCATATCGAATCCCGGATCTTTGAAGTCGACTGTTCAAAACAATATAAGATCACGCTGGATATCAAGCAATCCTGTTATGGTATGCCTCAGTCGGGTTGTATCGTACCGGTGCCAGCCGGTATCCTTCCCAATATTGCGGAGAATGTGGCTCCGGGTTACTGGCGCTGTGAATTCTGGCTGGTTGATCTCGATACGCTTCCGCCGGATCTTCATTGCAAATACCCGATCCTTTTTTCGGGAGAATTCAAACCTGGCAAATGGTATGAGTCGATCTCCGGTGAAGGCTATGTCGATACGACCTGGACTCCCTATAAGATCAGTCTTACCAACCTGAACGGAAATACCAATTATTGTGTCGAAGTCGAAAAGGATACAGTGCTTGCGTTTGCCTGGGAATTTCGTTCGCAGGATCCGGATGCCATGTATAATCCATTCGGATATGTGCTCAACGGCACCTTTTATCAGCTGAGCACCGGGATTCCCGGAGTGAGTAGCGGACCGGTTTATCAGAATGGTTATAAGATTGTCGAACTCCGGGCAGGAGATCTTTTCTGCTTTTCCCAACAATCATCAGGAGGTCAAAATGGTGCTACCACCACGATCAAGGCCTTGCCGATTGTCACAACCTCGGACCATGATTGTCTGGCCCACAGCTATATCCCTCCGGTCGTTGTAACCGACGACTGGTCCGGTGTGAAGCAGGTAAAGGCCAGCATTCCGGGAATTGGTACTTATGTGATGACCTATAACAGTGCCAGTCAGTGTTACGAATCGCATGAAAGAGCACCCCTTCCGCATAGAGCGGATCCCTATATCATCGTATACGAAGCACAGGACAGTTGCCACAATACGGCGGTCGATACCTGTTATATCCTGGTGAAAGACCGGGTTAAACCGACGGCAGTAGTGGACAAAGGCATCACGGTGAGTCTTTCGGAGAAGAAAGTGTGGGTAGACGCCGGGAACTTTGACGAAGGAAGTTTTGATAATTGTGAGGTAAACCTGTTGCTGGTCCGTCGGGCCGACTGGTATGAATCATGCATCAACCTTTGTGATTCCCTAGCTCCCATTTGCATTACAGAACACGGTGACACCCTGTGGTTACCGGAGTTGGAAACCAATAAGGATGTTGATCCTGTTGAAGCTCATTACGGCAATAATCTGAAATGGTGGAAGGAAGATCTCCAGCCTTGTACCAACATTATTTACAATAGCTGGATATACGACCTCATTAAACGAAGTACCTATACCTGTCGTGAGCATCCGTATCATTTTGATGAACACCATGTCAAAGAGCTGATCAAGGAATGTCTGCCCTCGATCATGGATTATTTCATCCCCGTGGCTTTACATCCGGATCCCTACCGGGAAGGAGAGGAAATACCGTCACAGGAAGATTTCCGGGTCGACAACCGCCTGTTGCAGACTTACGACCAGATCGGCGGAGGGTGGAGCGATGCAGTACCCTTCGATTGTTCGGATGCCTGTGGTGCGGTCACTGTGGAGATTCTGGTGATGGACTACTGGTGTAACTGGTCCAAAGCCTGGACCCAGGTATGGGTGGAAGATAAAATTCCCGTTCAGATTGTCGAAGATGTAGAAGATATTGAAATTACCTGTAAAACCTATAAAACCGCCAGATATGATCTGGAAGGTCACAACGATCCACTGAGTATTGCGTCCATTATTGACTTAGCTAAAGAAAAAGACGCCGTTGCCCTGGGGGCCCTGGATGCAATATTCGGGGGTTACCAGAAAGTTTGGAAGGGCCCCTATGGCAACTATCTTGATGAAAATGGAATGGAGGTGGAATTGCAGATCCCATTTATCGATTCTTCCTGTTACTGTGTGATCGATGAGATCGTGAAAAAGCGATATTATGACGAACATCTGGGCTATTACTGGAAAACCGATACCATCTGGGATTGCGGTTACGAAGCTCAATTGGATACCTTTTCCCAGGGGCTGGTCCTGGCTAATTGCAACAATTTCATCGGTTGCGACCAGGAGGTCTGGTGTGAAATCGACCATTGTGGTGAAGGATACATTTATCGAAAATTTAAGGTTTGGCAGGGATGCCCGGCCTCCTTTTACACCGATGAAGGTGTCCCGGAATCTCTTAAGACCTCACATCTGCCCGATACCATCACCCGTACCCAGCGGATCCGGATTTACAATGAATGCGGACTTGAAAAGCACATGTTTTCGGTGCCGGAAGATCTCGAACTGGTTTCCTGTGGTATTGAGTATGATGCCAACGGTTCCGGAAAGGTGGGCGGTGACCTCCATCCGGATAAAACCGGCTGGCTGCAATACCGCTTTGATGATGATTGCCGGCTTGTCGGTATTGATTATGAAGACAAGGTCTTTAAAATTGTGGGTGGCGAACAGGCATGCTATAAAATCCAGCGCACCTGGTATTTTATGGACTGGTGCGCTGGACAGCCCGTTGATGTCTTATGGTATCATAACCCACAGTTTGATTACGACAGCTGTATACAGCATATTTTTCTGATTGACACGGTAGCACCGGTTTGTACAATCGGCGGTCCGGTGGAAGATGGCGAGACCATAGAGTCGGGAGATTGTTATTACGATTTTGAGGCGGAAGTAATCATGAGCGACTCATGCGGTATTACCAGCTATCGCTGGGAATTGTATGAAGTGAGTAACCCCGATCAGATCGACCTGATCGATGGATTTCAGAGTCCAAAGCTGAAGAGCCCGGAGACCGACTTTGGGGTTTCCATACCTGATCTGGCGGCAGGCAAATATCGCCTGAAGGTGGTGGTAACCGACGAATGCGGCAATCAAGGTGAATGTTTTTATCATTTTAATGTGGTTTCCATCAAAAAACCAACTCCGGTTTGCCTGACCTCCCTCACCACTCGTCTTAACCCGATGGATCTTGATCAGGATGGGCTGATCGATACGGCTATGGTGACGCTTTGGGCGAGGGAATACGATCAAAGTAGCCGGATTGCCTGCAACGATACATCCCTCGAATTTCGGCTCGAGCTGAAAGACGGTATCGATGATGAAACCTGGGAAGAAGATACCGACAGCCTTCAACTGGGTTGTGGAGATACCGGTACCCGGATCTTGCGGATGTGGGTGATCAGCTGGCCCAGCGGTACGGCCGATTATTGTGATATCCTGGCGGTCATTGTGGGCAATACCGGATGCTCCGAACCGGTGGTCGATACGGTCAAGTCGGTTACGGAAACCATCCACGAGGTGCAGCAGATCAACCCCAATATCCAGACAAGAAAACCGGATAATTTCCTGAATCATCAGGATGTCCGGATCCCGCTGCGTCTGGGAGGGAGTGAGGGCGATGAGGATTCCGGTTTTGCGCTGGATCAAAACTATCCGAATCCGTTTACTTCGGTTACGACCATCGGATTCAGCCTGCCCCGGACCATGGAGGCCACCATTTCGGTCTTCAACATCAACGGACAACTGGTGAAAAGGATCGGAGGCGAATTCCCGGCCGGAGATAATCAGGTTGATCTCCAACGGGATCTGTTTCCGGTTAATGGCATTTATTACTACCAGTTACAGACTGCCGGCTTTCAGGATACCAAACGGATGATATTGCTACAATAAATCACCCGTTCAGGTCAGTGCTTGCTGCGATTTTCCTGAGGGGAAAGAATCAACTTGTAACCAGAACTGAATTTTACACCATCAGAGGGTAGACTATTGTCGCCCTCTGTTTTATTTTTGGGAGATAAGCTTTAACGGATTCAGCCATTGATCAATCTGCATCGGGGCCGAATAAAATGGCATTTTGCGTATATTTCCCCGATAAAACATAACGGACCTGAATAATTAAATGACATGAACAGACGACATTTTCTCCATACCTCCGGGACCCTGACTACGGCAGGGTTTGGTGCCGGAGCACTGTTTCCAGGCATGGTGAAAGAAGTAACTATGGACCTGCCTACCGGCATGCGTATCCTTTTCCAGGGAGATTCGATTACCGATGCCGGAAGAGACCGGGGCGATTATTATGCCAACAGCGGCCGCGGTATGGGTGGAGGCTATGTTTATCAGATCGTTGCCGAGCTGCTTGCCGGTAATCCGGAAGCTGGTCTTCAGTGTTTTAACCGGGGTATAAGTGGCCACAAGGTCTACCAACTGGCCGACCGGTGGGAGTTGGATTGTCTGGCTCTTAAACCGGATGTGTTAAGTATTCTGATTGGAGTCAATGATTTCTGGCACATGATCAACGGCAATTATGACGGTACCGTGGCAGTGTACGAACGGGATTTCCGGGCTCTACTCCAACAAACGAAAGATGCTTTACCGAATGTTAAATTGCTCATCGGCGAGCCTTTTGCGGTCACGGGGGGGACGGCTATCAACGAAAAATGGGCGGATTTTGACCAGTACCGCATGGCTGCCCGGAAAATTGCCGGAGAGTTTGGTGCGGCATTCATACCCTACCACAGCATCTTTGCCGAAGCGCTGACTTCAGCCCCGGCCCGCTATTGGTGCCCCGATGGGGTGCATCCTTCCATCGCCGGTGCCAGTCTGATGAAGACCGCCTGGATGAAAGCGTTTCAGGAACTTATGATGTAGATAGCCTGGCATTCTGCTTCCGGTTACCGGAATTGTTATCTTTGACATAGACCAGTCGATCCGTTCAACACCACCAACTCAAACATCCTTTGGTTTATGAATTACTGCACAGGCAACAAGTATACGATGTCAATATGTTGGTTGAAGGAAATCATCTGCTTCACCTTGATGCTCATGAGTGCAGGGCTGTCTGGCCAGGATTCATGGACAGTTAGGCTTGATGGCTTGGGGACCTTCAGTTCACCCCGTTGTACCGATCTGAATGGAGATGGAGTTAAAGACCTGATCTTCGGTGCTGGCAGGGAGGAATTCATAGCAAGTGACAGTGCGGTACTTGCCCTGGACGGAGCCACCGGCAGGTTACTTTGGAAAGTGCAGGCCCGGGATCAGATTTTCGGTTCGGCAGCATTAAAGGACCTCAATGGAGATGGGATCGAAGATGTGGTCATTGGAGGCCGTTCGGCCGAGTTAAAGGCTATCAACGGTGCTGACGGAACCATTCTCTGGGAATTCTTCCGCTCCAAAAGCACAGATGCACCCCGGGAAGCAGGATGGTATAATTTCTATAATCCACAGTTTATTGGAGATATGGACGGTGATGGACTGGACGATATCCTGGTATCCAATGGAGGCGACGTAAAGGCAGAGCCATACGATCCCAACCGGCCAGCTGGTCATTTACTGATTTTGAACAGCAAAACCGGACAGGTCATTGCCAAAGCAGATATGCCTGATGGTAAGGAAATTTATATGTCGGTCATTTGTTTTCAACCGGCGCCGACCCATCCTTACCGGATCATTTTCGGTACCGGTGGTGAAACGTTGGGGGGTCATTTATATGTCGCTGATCTGAATGATCTGGTCAGCAATGACCTGTCGAAGGCCCGGCAACTGGCCTCATCGCCCGACAAAGGATTTATTGCACCTCCGGTAGCCGTAGATCTCAATGCCGACCAGATATTGGATGTGGTTGCCCTGGGAGTTGACGGAACCGCTTATGCTTATAACGGTGTCGATTTTTCCCTGATCTGGCAGACCCGTATGGAAGGCTGTGAGGCTTACAGTTCACTGGCGGTGGGTTATTTTACGACAGATCAGATTCCCGATTTTTTTGTTTCGATAGCGGCTGGTGTCTGGCCTAAACTGGAATGGAATCGGCAATTCATGCTGAATGGAAAAGATGGCCGGATAGAATTTATCGATTCGCTGGGATTTTACCAGACAAGCACGGCGGTGGTTTATGATTTTTCAGGGGATGGCCGGGATGATGTTCTGCTTAGTATCAACTATCAGATCCAGGATCAGCTGTTTCGTAAATTTTTTCATAACATGCTGGCTATTATTGATTTTGTCAGCGGTGACCTGTTACAGATCAGCGAATCGCTGGATGGTAACAATATTGCATCGACCCCCTGGCTGGGCGATCTGGATGATGATGGCCTGTTGGATATCATCTATATTCATGCCACCAATTTAAGGCACACCTATACTTTTGACGGGATGCAGATCAACCGCATTGAAACCTCGCACAGGCTCAAAAAACCAGTAATTTGGGGAGCTTACATGGGCAGCCGTTATGATGGGATGTTTCCTTTGTCATTACTAAAAGCGTCTAATTAGAAGATAATTTTACCGTTACAGGACCGGATTTGAATGGTGGTCTCCTTGTGACACCGATCACACTATGCGGTTACCAGGTCATTTTTGAATGCGGCCTAAGGCTCATTATGTTATATTTGTCACATGAAGCGGGTTTTTGCCTGGTTTTTTGCCGGTTATTTTATGGTCGGCAGCATCAGTCCCCATACTGATTTTGCCCAGTTGTGGCATTTCGCTTCTGCGTGGCAACATTTTAAATTACATCAGTTGGAAGCGGCCACTCATGGTCAACTTTTTTCGATCTGGTCTTTTGTGAGGGATCATTATGTGAATCCCGACAGTCATGAACACAATGGTACCTTTGATCATGACCAGTTGCCGGTACACCATCTGCATCCCGGATTGGATTTGATTGTCCAGTCGACGATATTGCCGCATTCTATTATTCCAGATTTTTATTCCCGGGAGTCCATTGCCTTTGTGGATTACGGGTATTCCTTTCTTTTTAAACCGGGTATTGACCGGCCACCGAGCCTAAGCTGATTTCAAGATTGATTGGTTTTAACAGATACTATTTCTGTTAGACGGGTCCGGCGGTCTGCTTCCGGATCAACTTCTTTTTCATTATACCTGACTGCTCGTATTTCCACGGTAATTTCTGGATGATAGGTAATGACAGGGATTAAAAAAAGTTGAAAATGTTTAAACGCATTATTTATTTCTCCATCCATAATAAGTTGCTGATCGGCGTCTTTACGCTGGCGCTGATTGGTTGGGGGATCTATAATTTATCGCATCTGCCGTTAGATGCCGTACCCGATATCACCGATAATCAGGTGCAGATTATCACCTCTTCACCCGATTTGTCGGCTCAGGAAGTTGAACGGTTTATCACTTATCCTCTGGAAATTGAGATGGGAAACATACCCCGGGTTGAACAGATCCGGTCGATTTCCCGGTTTGGTCTTTCGGTGATTACCATTGTGTTTGATGAAAAGGCTGATATCTATTGGGCCCGGGAGCAGATTAACCAGAAAATTCAAAAGGCTAAAACCACCATACCCTCCGGCTATGGCAATCCCGAGATGGGACCGATCTCGACCGGTCTGGGTGAAATCTATCAATATGTAATTTATCCGGCTGATGGTTATGAAGATCAGTTTGATGCTACCGAGCTCCGGAGTATCCAGGATTGGCTGATCAAAAGACAGCTTATCGGCTTGAAAGGGGTGGTCGAAGTCAACAGTGCGGGAGGCTATCTGAAGCAATATGAAATTGCCCTTGATCAAATGAGGATGAAGGCTTTCGGTGTTCCCCTGCACGAAATCTATGAAGCGGTGGCAAACAGCAATGCCAATTCGGGTGGATCCTACATCGAAAAGGAAAACCAGACTTTTTTTATCCGGGGTGAAGGGATGGCAACCAGCATGACAGATCTGGAAAATATTGTGATCCGGCGAGGTGGTGTGGCACCTTTGCTCCTGAAGGATGTGGCTAAGGTAAGGATCGGTCATGCTCCCCGTTTTGGAGCGGTGACCATGAATGGCAAGGGAGAAGTGGTGGCTGGACAGGTGATGATGCTCAAAGGTGAAAACTCGATGGAGGTCACCAAAAGAGTCAAGGAACGGATCGAAGCTATTAAACAGACCTTACCGGAGGGAATCGTACTCGAGCCTTATCTCGACCGGTCTAAACTGGTCAACCAGACCACACATACCGTTACAAAAAACCTGATTGAAGGTGCCCTGATCGTCATTTTTATTTTGGTCCTTTTACTGGGAAACCTGCGAGCCGGCCTGATCGTGGCTTCCGTCATTCCCATCAGTATGCTGTTTGCAGTGAGTTGTATGCGGATTTTCGGTGTTTCCGCCAATCTGATGAGTCTGGGTGCAATAGATTTTGGTTTGATTGTCGACGGAGCGGTTATTGTGGTCGAAGCCATCCTCCATCATCTGGGTGTTAAAAACAAGACCGCTCAACTAACGGCTCAACAAAAATCCAATGAAATCTTTAAGGCAGCGGCCGGCATCCGCACTTCCGCTGCCTTTGGAGAGATCATCATCCTGATGGTGTACGTGCCGATCTTCTTTCTGAGGGGAGTAGAGGGCAAGATGTTTATCCCGATGGCGCAGACTGTCAGTTTTGCAATTCTGGGAGCCCTGATTTTATCCACGACCTATGTACCGATGATGGCTGATCTGTTCCTGAGAAATGCCGTTGCCAGGGAAAACTCCCTGTCCGACCGGATCATGAACCTGATCTATCGTACCTATGAGCCGGTCCGGCGATTTGCCTTCCGGTTTAAATATGGAATACTGGGTGGAGTACTGATCCTGTTCGTTTTCAGCCTGTTGGTTTTTTCCCGGATGGGAAGCGAGTTTATCCCAACACTCGAGGAAGGGGATCTTGCCCTTCATCAGATTTTGCCCACAGGCAGTTCGATACGTAAGGGGGTGGAGGTTTCAGCAACATTGCAGGATATCCTGACCAGTAAATTTCCTGAAGTGGATAAGGTGGTCACCAAAATCGGAACCGCCGAGATTCCCACCGATATCATGCCGTTGGAAGCGGGAGATATCTATGTCATAATGAAACCCAGAGACGAGTGGACTTCCGCAGAGAGCCGGGAAGAGATGTTCGAAAAAATGGAAGAGGAACTGAGCAAGTTTCCAGGAGTGAGTTATGAATTTACCCAGCCCATCCAGATGCGTTTTAATGAGTTGATGACTGGTGTGCGGCAGGACATTGCCATAAAAATCTACGGGGAAGATCTCGGAGTGTTGCTTGACCGGGCCCATGCAGCGGAAAGTATCTTACAAACCCTGCCTGGAATCGGAGACATTAAAGTGGAAGCCACTGCCGGTTTGCAACAGATGGTGGTTGATTACGAGCTGGAAAAACTGGCTGCCTATGGCGTGTCGGTCGCTCAGCTCAATGACCTTGTAAAAGCTTCCTTTGCCGGTAAGAGTGCAGGCTATTTTTATGAAGGAGAGCGTCGTTTCGATGTAGTAGTGCGCTTGCGGGAAGAAGAACGTCAGGACATCGAAAGTCTGCGGACCATGCAGGTTGACTTGCCCAATGGGCAGCTGGTACCGATGTCGGAATTAGCCCATATCGACTTTGAGGAAGGTCCTACCCAGATATCACGTGATGATACCCGGCGACGGATCACCATCGGAGTGAATGCCCGGAATATCGATATCGCAACCCTGATGGCTTCGATCGAAGAAGCGCTTTCATCCCGGTTGGAATTACCTCCCGGGTATTTTGTCCGTTATGGTGGTCAGTTTGAGAACCTGCAAAGGGCTCAACAGACTCTTTCGGTCGTGGTACCGGTTGCTTTATTGATCATTCTGTTGCTTTTGTATCTCACCTTTGGTTCGGTTAAGTACGCGCTATTAATTTTTGTGGCGATTCCGTTATCGGCCATAGGCGGTATCTGGGCACTCTATCTGAGGTCCATGCCTTTCAGTATCTCCGCCGGCGTTGGATTTATCGCTCTCTTTGGAGTGGCGGTGCTTAATGGAATTGTGTTGGTCGGATATTTTAATCAATTGAAAAAGAAGGGAATGACTGATGTACTAAAAATTGTCGAAGAAGGTACCAAGGTGCGCCTTCGTCCGGTGGTGATGACTGCTTCCGTTGCATCTATGGGTTTTCTTCCGATGGCCCTCAGTCAGTCGGCTGGCGCCGAAGTCCAGCAACCCCTGGCCACCGTGGTTATTGGGGGACTGATTACTGCTACCTTCCTGACGATGGTAATTTTGCCAATTCTTTATTATTTGCTGGAATCCGGAAAACTGAAGATACGCGGTACACGGTCTTTGGGAGTTATCATTTTGACGCTACTGACCAGTCAGGCGATTGCTCAGCCAGTCTATGATTATCCGGATTTTCTGCAGCAATTTGCCAATCAGGAAAATATACTGATGCGTTATGCAGAACTCCAAAAAGAGGGGTTGTTGGCGAAGGGTAAAAAACCAGTTGCCCCTAACCTTACATCGGTTTCCCTAAGCACGGAAGAACAGGATTTTACCGAGAATTCCGGAGTCCAGTCACTCAATTTCCGGCAGGATTTCCGGCTTCACAGGCAATCCGTAGCTTACCGGGCGTTGTACGAAACCCAAATGATGAGTGTGGATAATCAGGTGGCGATGCAGAAAAACCTACTCAATGCACGAGTGATGTCGGTGTTTATCGAAGCCTCCTATATCACTTCCCTGCTGGAGGTTGAGTACGAATTGCAGGATCGATTTCAGGAATATCTGCGTATTTCCGTAAGGAAGGCCGAACTGGGTGAAGCAGGCGGCCTGGTCGTTCGCCAGATTGAGCAGATCACCCGGCAATCAGCCATAGAAATGGAAAGGCTGACAGGTCAGAAAGCACTTTTAATACAGAATCTGCAAAATTGGTCCGGGCTTGAAGGATTTGATATCGTAAACCTGGAGAATCTGCAAATCAACCCTCCCGTGTATCTGGTAGATCAACATCCGGGTATTCAATCTCTGATGATTGATCAACAACTGATTGAAAAGCAGCGGGATGTCGTGCTGGCTCAGAATTCACCCACCATCTTTACCGGACTGCGTTTACAAAGGCTGGGGGGGTCGTTCCTGTATTTCGGACTGGAGGTGGGAGCCGGTATTCCGTTCAACAGATCATACCGGGAACAGCAGAGCCGGGCTTTTGCGTTGGAAGCGTCCTCCAAAGATGAACAAATACGCTGGTTGAGCCATCTTATGGCGACCGACCGGCAAAGGTTGCAGGATGAGGCAAACGTTTACCTCACTGCAGCAGGCCAGTTGTCGGAGCAGATAGAACAGCAGCAAAGTTTGTTGACCGACCTCTTCCGGGCTTTTCGGCTAGGTGAGGTATCATACAGTGATCTTGTACTCAGCTATCAGAGTTATAATACCCTGCAAAAATCTTATCTGGAGAAATTGAAAAACTATTATCTAAATCTGAATGAATTAACCCATTATGTCTATCAATAAAGCTTTTAAGAAAGCCTGCCTTGCGGTAGTTACCACACTAATGATAATCTTAACCGCCTGTAATCCGGGTACCAATCAGGACACTTTGGAGCACGATCACGATCATACACCTGTGGCGACCAGTCAACAGGGCGCGATGGGTATGGAGGTTGCCCTAAGCACAGAACAGATCGGGAATATTGGACTTACCTATACCGCCATCACGCCTCAGAAGATCCGGTCTATGGTGCGGCTGACAGGACGGGTAGAGTTACCACCGGCTGGTAAAGCGATTGCCGGATCCAATCTCGAGGGGAAAGTAGTCGCCGTACATGTGATGGCCGGGAGTCTTGTGCGCAAAGGTCAGCAACTCTTTACCATTCAGAATCTTCAGATTATTGACTGGCAGCAGGATTTAAAGATGAAGCAGGCTGAACTGGAATATCTCATTAAGGATCTGGAAAGGCAGGAACAGCTTGTGAGCGAGAATATAGCACCGGCTAAAAATTACGAAATAGCCCTTTCGAAAAAAAATCAGCAGGAGGCGGCGATCGAGGCATTGTCAGCAAGGTTGGCTGCGATTGGAATTCAGGCCGGTGAAAAGATCCATTCCACATTTACCGTTTTGGCGCCAATGACGGGTTTCGTGCAGCATTTGCTGGTCAGCAATGGCCAGTTTATCAACGCCAGCACTCCATTGGCGGAGATCATCAGTAACGAGCATCTGCATCTGCATCTGGTGGCTTATGGGGCGGATGTAATGTATCTGGCAAAAGACCAGGTCCTTAATTTCTTTGTACAAAGTCGTCCTGACCGGATTCAGGAGGCCAGAATTCTGTGGATCAATGCCATGGTGGATGAAACAGACAACAGCTATGACATCCATGCAGAGATCCTTGGTGATTACGGGCCACTGACTGCCGGAGAATTTGTCGAAGCCCGGGTGATCAACCAGGAAGATGTGTTGAATACCCTGCCACTGGGAGCTGTTACCCTCGATAAAGGTCTCTATTATATTTTTGTGAGACAAGACGAACATGACGGTCAGGTGCATTTTAGAAAGGTACAGGTGCAGACCGGTGAAAGCGATTTAGGTTATATCGAAATCAAACCGGTTGACCCGCTGCCTGCGGTAGGTGATTCCAGCATTGTCGACAATGGCTCATTTTTCCTGATGGCTGAATCCAGGAAAGGAGAGGAGGAGGCCGGGCATGATCATTAGGGGATTTCAGATTTCAGATTTCTGATTTCAGATTGTTGATTTGGTAGTGGTAAGAAGGTGGTATTTTACTCCTTTCACAAATTGAAAAAGATATTATGCACGCAGAAACCTGGATGGCAATACCTTGTAAATTCACTAATTTAGGTTGATAAAATTCCGCTCAAATGAAATTCCAATGCAGAATATTAACCTTCCTTTTCGTTTTTTTTCTGGGCTTCCCTGACCTTCGTGGCCAATCATTGTCCTGGATCAAAGTGGAAGGAAACCGCTTCGTCAACGAGCAGGGTAAAACCATGATTTTTCAGGGCCTCAATTCGAGTGATCCCGATAAATTGGAAAGGAGCGGGCATTGGAATGCGGAGTATTTTGAGCAAATAAAGAGCTGGGGGGCCAATCTGGTCCGTTTTCCGGTACATCCCAGGGCCTGGAGAGAAAGGGGGAAAAGTACCTACCTTCAATTGCTGGATGAAGGTATTCGCCTGGCAGAAGCGGAAGGACTGTATGTAATTATTGATTGGCACAGCATCGGCAATCTTCGTTCGGAGTTATTTCAAAATGACGGATATATTACGAACCGGGGAGAGACCTTTGAATTCTGGCGTACGATGGCGCTACGTTATGGTAATAATCCTACCGTTGCTTTTTTCGAATTCTATAATGAGCCTACCCTGGCATCCGGCCGGTTTGGACTGTGCACCTGGCCCGAATGGAGGGAAATCATGGAAGAGCTCATCGTCATCGTACGGGCGAACGGAGCCAAAAACATTCCTTTGATCGCCGGGTTTAACTGGGCTTATGATTTGATGGATGTAAAGAATGACCCTATTAAATTTCCCGGAGTAGCATACGTCAGTCATCCCTACCCCCAAAAGAGGGAAAGACCATGGGAACCACAGTGGGAAAAAGACTGGGGTTTTGTCGCTGATCAGTATCCGGTCGTCCTTACCGAGATCGGATTCTGTGGTCCGGATGCCCGGGGTGCCCATATCCCGGTAATCAGCGATCCATCGTATGTCGATCTCATAACGAAATATTGCCGGAAGAAGGGAATATCCTGGGTGGTCTGGGTGTTTGATCCCAACTGGTCACCCATGCTCATTGAAGACTGGACTTTCAAACCAACCGAGGCCGGGCAGTACTGGAAAATGGTGATGAGTGGTCAACATTAGCCGATGCGTGCTTCAGGGTCTTTGACGTTGGCACCGGTGGCTTCTTTTCATACTCTGGAGTGCTCCTGATAAGGCGAAGTCTTCCTACCATTCCTTCCATAAAAAGTCAGGCCATTACTCCACCAGGAGGATCTCTGATACCATCTTACTCAGGGTGACCGAAGGATGATCCAGGTATCTGACCGTGGTACTGCCGTCAAATTCTTCTTTGTGTAGGATTTCCAGAGGCAAGCCCAGTTGAAGCTCTTTTTCATTCAGGTATTGAAGAAATTCCGACGAAGAAAATGCGAGGGCAATCAGGGTAACCCGGTCACCTTCCTGACATTCACTGAGCTTCTTGTAATCCCTCTCAGCCATATAGCCATGTTTATCCGGAATCGGCGATCCGTGCGGATCGGTCGTTGGGTTGCCCAACAGGTCGTCCATCCGGTCAAAAAATGCCGGTGATTTTATGTGTTCAATCTGTTCGGCGATCTCATGAACCTCTTCCCATCCAAAACCCATCTTTTCTACCAGGAACATTTCCGTAAGACGATGCCTGCGGATTACCCGTGCGGCTTCCAGTTTACCTTTTTCTGTGAGGACCAGTGGCCGGTATTTCTCATAGATGATCAAACCGGCCTGATGCAGTTTTTTCGCCATGCTGTTGGCGGTAGGGGTACTTACCTGCAAGAGCTCACTAAGGTCAGAAACATTGATCTGGTCATGTTCATTCGCCAGTAGATGGAGGGCCTTCAAGTAATTTTCAACGGTAGGTGTGGTCATAAAAGACTTTCTGGCCTAAAAATATGAAATCTCCTTAAAAATAAAAGTTAGATTATTCTAACATTAGAATCTTTGTATTTCTAAATAATTTGTATGAGATTTCTTTATCTTAGTATGGATTTTTGGTTTGATTTACCTTCCCGTCATCGACAGGAGGGTAAGATCCAGGGTACTGTTCAGCGATGGTGTGGCCATTGCCATTTGTCGTCTCTTTCTGGGAGAAGCCCCAAAGAGAACCTTCGGTGTTACCAATGGTCACTTAATTTTTAGATTTTTAGTGGGGCCGGATACTTTGATCGTTTCCCTCCCGGGTTTTAAACAAAGAAATATTCCTGTTCAGATTACCCCGGTTAACCCCCACCAAATGTTGGAAATTCTTCTGAACGAAGAGATAGCTGCCCATAAGGGAGGTGGTTGTCTCTGCTCCCATGGTGAGCCAACCCGGATAAAGGGTCTGGATTTGGGCTTCTGGCGTTAAATTAGACTTGGCGCTCCCATATATTTTTCGTGTATAGGAATATGTCTACAGCGCTGAAGCAAATCACTCCACCTGTAAAACCAAACCCTTCAAATACTTCCCCTCCGGATGAAAAATACTCACCGGATGATCGGCTGCCTGGGATAAAATATAGAGGATTCGGGCATCTCTGCCACTTTCAATCGCCGCGGCGGTGATGGTATGCTGAAACAATATCTGATCGATCACCTGGGAACAGGAAAAAGTAAAAAGCAACCCGCCCGATTTCACTTTGGAAATTGCCATCGAGTTGATGCGCTTATAAGCCTGTACCGCATTGTGTGATTTAAACTGGCTCTTGGCAAAAGCAGGCGGATCTACAACGATGATGTCGTATTCATGATCCGGGATTTCCTGTAGTACTTTTTTTACATCACCGGTTATGCTCTGATGTTTTAAAAGATCAACTTGATTTAAAACAAGATTCTTATCCAGCGAAGTGATGGCTTTGGCGGAAGCATCGACTGAGCAGACCAGGTCAGCCTGATTATTTAATGCATAAATGCTGAAGCCACCGGTATAGGAGTATAGATTCAGCACTTTTTTTCCGGGAGCAAAGGTGCCCAACAGTTTCCTGTTTTCCCTTTGATCCAGGAAAAACCCGGTCTTTTGTCCTTCGATGAAATCGACCGAAAACAGATGATTATTTTCCTTAATGATCACGGCAGTTTTATTTCCATGTAAAAAACCCTCGGGATTATTTTTGGAATATCCGGATGGCAGCGTATTGCTGCTTTTATCGTAAATGACGATCTGGTCTCCCAGCAGTCTGGTGAGCGATTGGGCAATCTGACCAATATTGCGATGCATACCGATCGTATGGCACTGGATGACGATGACCTGGTCATACACATCGATGATCAGCCCTGAGAGGTTGTCTCCTTCACCGTGTACTAACCGGAAAGCATTGGTGAGATCATTTGGCAAGCCCAGTAGTTTTCGTCTTTTTAAACAGGCAGTAAGTTGTTTGTCCCAGAAGTCCTGATCAATTGGGATATCTTCAAACGACAGGATCCGCACGGCAATACTGCTGTCGTGATAATGTCCGGTTGCCAGATAATGACCATCAGTACTGTATACCCGGACGATGTCTCCTTCCCTGACGCTTTCCTTGTGCTTGATGCCCCGGGAAAAAATCCAGGGATGCCGCCGTCCAATCGTCGCCAGGATGTTGGGATTGACGGTTATCCTGGGAAAGTCTGTTTCTTGCATGGACCAAAAGTCAGCAAATTATTGATAGAAAATGGCAATTATTGGCACAAATGGGGTAGGTAATTAATGCCCGCCACCCGCTAAAGCTTCGTAGCACTGAATCAGTAATCTTGATGGATGCTTCCGATGGTGCAAAACGAGATCATGAATCATGACAGTGTCAACCTTGCCGGATAGTGGTGAAGAAATCTTTCAGTTTTTGATATTCGTAATCAGTTACGTGTAACCTGCAGTCATTTCAGGCCAGGCCGTGCGTTTTTGATTTTATCGATCACTTCTTTTCTTTTTCGTATGGAGATAGGCACTATGGATTCATCATCCATTAGGATGTTGCCGTGGTTATCTTTTTGCAGTTGGTAGATGTGGTTAATATTGATGA
The DNA here is from genome assembly GCA_964428345.1 of uncultured Saprospiraceae bacterium. GTDB lineage: Bacteria > Bacteroidota > Bacteroidia > Chitinophagales > Saprospiraceae > JABDMH01. Next base: position 26,127 of record CAYRYD010000056.1, read on the forward strand.
TATGCGATTGATGAGTGCGGTGAAATACCAGATCGGGTAATAGATCTTCAAAAAAACCGATGGTTTTGGAAACGACAATCGCCGGCTTGTCTACTAAATAAAAAGTAGTGTAATTTTTATATGACTCAAGTCGAACAATTTTAGTGATGTCCAGAAAGAATGTACCATCGGAATTGGTTAGCTTAATTTTAGCAGGACTTCTCACGTCGTCAGGATCTGGTAAGACAGAATGCGGATGTTCCCGCAGTTTCCATTGCCGGGCTTTAAGCAGTGCCGCCGTTAATTCAATGGGATCAATGGGTTTCAGGATGTAGTCGATTGCATGGTACTTGAAGGCCTTGATTGCAAAGGATTCGTATGCGGTAATGAAGATCACATGAAAATGGTATGGGCTCACGGCATCCAGCAGGTCAAAGCCGGTACCGTCCAGCATTTCGACATCCAACAGTACGATATCCGGCCTGACCGAGGACAGAAGGGCGATGCCTTCACGGAGACTACCGGCCTCTCCGATCATCTGGCAGTCGTCGCAGTATTGCTGCAGGATGGCCTGCATATTTAACCGGGCATTACGTTCATCGTCAATGATGACAAGTTGCATGGTATAGGAAGTTATGAGGATGGTGTTTCTTAAGATTGATCATCTGATTTTAGCATTCTTTAAAGATAGATCTTTTAGATCTTTTTTGTTGACTACCGAAGGACCGGTTATATACACCCTGGAATTTGGATTTCTAAACGAATTTTCATTTTCCACCTACGAATTTTCATTGATATCGACCATTAGCACAACACTAACTAGCTTAGTTCCAATAGCTTGCATCCCAATCCTCTTGTTTAGCACTATCATTAATTCGGGGGGGAATATTGACTGAAGTGTAATCGAACACTGAACTCAGTACCCCCTTGATTATTTCTTCCCCTTTCTGGCTAGCGATGGAAAGGGATGCTGTTCTACAATTCCACTATTAAATAAAGGTGTTTATCCGCTTGGTTGTTTATCAGCAATCAGACCGGTATATCAGAACAAATCTTGCACTATTTGCCAGGAAATTTGGAGCGATAATGTTTTCTTATCTTCAGCAACTCGAATGGGGCCCGCAGAAAATCGATGATCCTGATCCTTGAACCGGATACTTCCATCCACTGCTTGAGGGCAACTTCGGCTGCATAGGCATCGATGGATCGATCGTGATTTTCATCGATCAGCCGAAGAAGAATTTCGATGTCAAAAAACCAGGAACTGATAAACGGCTCCCTGAATATTGTATCCAAATCTTTATTAACCAATAATTTTGCTCCACATTGCGTGTCGTATACTTCGATCCTGAACATATAACTGACAACGGTGGCAAAGACCCGACCCAGATAGTGCCTCATTAAATTGCGGTTGATTTGAGCACCCAGTCTCTTCCACCGGCTTCCCAGGATGATTTTTAAAGAAGGGTTTCTTTCAAGTATTTCTTTCATCCGGACCATCTCACTGAGTGGGGTGGCCAGATCCGCATCCAGATAACCGACATACTGGTAATCACCTGCATGAATAGCCTGCAAAAAACCTGCCCGGACTGCCTCTGCCTTTCCCCGGTTTTCCTTCAGGTTGAGTATAAAGGCATTCGGCAATGGATTGATAAAGGAAACCAGTACCGCTTCAGTCCGGTCCGTTGAGCCATCATTGACAAACAAAAAGTCGTAATCCGGATGGACCGAAAGAAACTGTTCGAAGTCATCCTTGCCGAGTCTTCTTTCTTCATTGTAACAAGGAATGATCAGACAGATCTTCGACATATGGCCAGATTTGAAAGTCCCGGTAGTCGAATCCCAATCTTTTTGAAGAGACCTCCCAGTTTGTAGTCCATCACCAGGACATTCTTAATAAGTGAAGTCATCACTGAACCACCTTTCCAGGCTGCAAGGTCCGAAACACTGGTCATCGTCGGCGCACTCAGTCTTTCTTTCACCAGCTGGATAATCCTTGGTGGAATGAGGGTCATAAAAAAATATCGCTCAAAAGTGGTGGTATAACCGGCAGCCGACAATCGCCTTCGCAGTGTCCGGTTTGAATACCTCCGGTAATGTTCCAGAATGTGATCATGGGTAGTAAATAGCGGCTGATATGCCGGCACTGTGATCAGAAAGGTGGTTTCCTGATGAATAAAAGGATAATTGGGGAGCGAGTGCATAAATCCAATCTCATCCTCAATATGTTCAAGCACATCGAGCAATAATACCAGATCAACCGACCCAACCGGTAATGTCAGATCTTCCAGTTTCTGATTGATGGAAAGATTGGGAACCTTAACATTGTCCCGGATTTGGTGCAGCAATTCCGCTGAAAAATTGATATCTACCCCATAGAATTGAATTTCCGGAAAATCATGAGCCAGACGATGTACCAGGTAAGCATCACCACAGCCAATATCTAAGACTGTAAGGTGGCGATGGCTGTCAGTTGTCCCTAGTATTGTCTCAACGTAATCTCTGATAACCACGTAACGGGCTAGTTCCCATGGATGTCTCTGGGTATTATCAAAATGAACGATTTCGGTTAAATCCATTGATGTCTGAACACCGGTAGCTCGTCCCAAAGGTAGGAAAAGATAGCCATATCGCGTTTTTGATCGGCTCTGTCAGCAATTTAATCTCCGGAATAGGATAGGTTCCTTAAATCATTTATATTGCTGTTATGACGGGTATCCTGAGCATTAAACAGCGATTTAGTCTCGATGGCCGGGTGGCTGTTGTCACCGGAGCCAGTAAAGGTATCGGAGCCTCCATTGCCCGTGGCCTTGCCGAGTTTGGCGCTACCGTGGTGGTTAGCAGCCGGAAGCAGGAGGTAGTCGACGATATAGCCATGGAGATCAATGATGCCGGAGGACATGCCTGGGCCAAAGCGTGCCATGTGGGTGAGCGAGACCAGCGGAGGGAACTGATCAAGGCAGTCGTTGACCATTATGGCCGACTGGATATTTTGGTAAACAATGCGGCCATCAATCCCTATTACGGTCCTTTTGATGAGATTACCGATGTAGCATTTTACAAGACATTTCAGGTAAATCTCGACGGAGCCAGGATCTTGAGTAACCTGGCGGCCACCCAGATGAAATTGCAGAAGCGGGGTAGCATCATTCATATCAGTTCGGTAGAAGGGTTGCATCCGGGCCGGGGGATGGGAGCTTATAGTCTGACCAAAGCCGCCCTTAATATGATGACAAAGAGTCAGGCCATTGAGTGGGGACGTCAGGGTATCCGGGTTAATGCCATCGCACCAGGTCTGATCATGACCAAGTTTAGTACAGTGCTGACCCAAAATGAAGATCTCATTCGACATATCCGGCAAAATGTGGCAGCTGGTCGCGTAGGTCAACCAGACGAGGTCACAGGTCTGGCCGTATTTCTGGCCTCGGATGCTGCTTCCTATTGTACAGGTGGTATCTACCTGGTTGACGGTGGTTTACTGTTGTCATCAGGTTTGACTTAAATATGATGTTTGTAAAAGTTCACAGAAAAGAGTCCCTGGCCGTCGTTGAACTGGATCGCGGCAAGGTCAATGCCATCAATCATATGATGGTGCAGGAGCTCCGGCTGACTTTTTCGGAGTTGCAAAATGACCCTGGTATCCGCGGTGTGATCATCACCGGCAAACAGCATTATTTCAGTGCTGGTCTGGACGTGATTGAACTGTTTGGGTATGATTATGATCAGATCAAACAATTCTGGACCGATTTTCTGGGCATGATGGTTGATCTCACCCGCTTTTCCAAACCCCTTATCGCTGCCATTTCCGGCCACAGCCCGGCAGGGGGAGCGATTATTGCCCTCACTTGTGACTTTCGCCTGATGTCAGACCATGATCAATATATGATAGGATTGAATGAAGTGGCCGTGGGCATTAATATCACGGATAGTATTTTTGCCCTTTACAGCTTTTGGCTGGGCAAGAGGATTGCCTGCCAGGCTCTCCTGGAAGGGCGCTTGTTTAATGTTCACGAAGCTTTTCAGGTCGGACTGATCGACCAGATTGTAAGTCCGGAAAATCTCCTTGAGGAAGCGGAAACAAAAATGCGATCGATTTTAAAAGCGAACGACTATATTTTGCAAACCACGAAAAGGATGATACGGGCAGCCCTCCTGAAGGAAGTTGACATTGATCTGACCCCGGAGATCAGAGAGCGTTGTAATTACTGGATGTCCGAACCATCGAGAAAAGAGGTAGGTGCGCTGGTGGAGCGACTCACACAGGGTAGAAAGTGATTGGATACAACGTCCATGGAAAAGATACGAATGCTGATCATCAAGAATAATTCTGATCTGATACCGCTTATAGGAAGGGAATTGGCAATTTCCGATTGGATTCAGATTAGTCAGGAAAAAATCAACCTTTTTGCCGATGCTACCGGTGATCATCAATGGATTCACACAGACCCGGAGCGATGCAGAATAGAATCGCCTTTTAAACAGACCATAGCTCATGGTCATTTGATTTTGTCCCTCCTGCCACATTTATTTTATCAGGTGGTCTATTTCCAAGATGCGGCCCTGACTATCAATTATGGATTAAACAGGGTACGGTTTACCCATCCTGTTTTGGTTGACAGTTATATCAGAGCAAAATTTCACCTGAAAAATCTCCAGGAGATACCAGGAGGAGTCCGGATTGTTAATCAGGTCATTTTTGATATAAAGGCGCAGGAGAAACCTGCCTGCCTGGCAGAATCGATTTTGCAGGTGTTATGGTGAGAGATTTCAAATAATGGCCATTTGAATGCTCCTCTAAGTCAAGTGAGGAAATAGGGTATTGCTTTTATAAATTGTCCTGACCCGTTCCTTGCTTTAGATTGATTAGATTTAGGGAGTTAGTTAATCTTCGATTTAGCCTTGCTTTAGTATTGTTACTACCGCTTCGAGCGGCTTTGCTTGTCATATCCGTTCAAGCCGTTAGAACCGTTAGAACCGTTATGAACGACTACCCGGTTTTAACCGTTATGAACGGCTCTGCACCAAGGTAGTATCTTCCAAAATCCAGGATCACCCCGGTTGAAAACCTGACTTTACATAAAATCGGTAAACCGTTGGACCAGATGGCTTCCAGAGACTATGA
>CAYRYD010000057.1:0-30694 GCA_964428345.1 uncultured Saprospiraceae bacterium
ACGCCAGACTATCGGCCGTGATCCGGGCTACCAGGTCCGCATAGCATTCCACCGTAGCCGCTACCGGACAGGCATCAATCACCGGTCCCATATTGTCAATGCTATATATTAGGGTGCATGAATCCACATTACCACAAGGGTCTGTGATGACGTAAGTAATAGGAATATTGAGATTCGGACAGTTTTGGGGAGAGGGGATGCCATTGATACTGACCGTGAAGTCAGTCCAACACTCATCAACCACAATACCAAAGACCTCATTGGTAAAAAGAACACTATCTACGGCAATCAGATTAATCAGATCTGAATGGCAGGAAACAGTGCCTCCACTAATTGAAGGACAATTTATTGTTGGTGGGGTATTATCCCTGATAATTACGGGTGCTGTACAAACGAAGGGATTACCACATCGATCGGTAACGGTAAAAGTAACTTCAATACCCACATTTCCGGCACAATCAAGAGCAGGAGGGTTACCATCCCAATCATGACTGACAATTATTGTATCACCACATTCATCCGTACTTTGGCTCAAGAGCGTTGCCATGGTGGAATTTAACCAGGAGTTGATCTCCGTCACATAGTCATCACCACAATCAAGAATCAGGCTGTCTGCAAGACAATTTACTACCGGTGCAATAGTATCTATGATTATAATATTGGCCTGGCATGTTGTTACATTGTTACATACATCCGAAATGGAAAAGGTCACTGTAAGTCCACTGTTTCCAGCACAGCTGAGCGTGGGTAAAACCCCATTCCAATCATGAACAACCGTGATAGCTCCACAATTATCATAGGAAGCTGCCTCTATGTCTGAGAGCATACTATTAAGCCAGTTATTGATTTCTCCAGCATAGTCCTGATCACATTGTAAGATCAGATCGTTAGCGACACAAACCACGACAGGTGCCATGGTATCCTGGACGGTAATAATTTGAATATCCTCAGCGGCAGCACAGGAATCATCGGCAATCCAGGTACGTTCTATGATATAGTTACCACCACATGGTCCAGGGATAATTCTGTCTTCAAAATATACATATGGATTGCCACACTGATCGGTTACTACCGGAGTGCCGGGAGGAAAAGTCAAAGCATCTTCACAATTGATGGTAATATCAGCCGGGGCAACAATGGTAGGTGCATATATATCAGTGATCCGTATCGTTTGTGTGAGCGTGTCACGATTGTTACAGGCGTCAGCCAGGGCCCAATAGCGAACGATGTCATACTGAGCTGAACAAGCGCCGGGTTCAATCTCTTCCCAGAAAACGGCCGTCGGTGCAATATCACAACTATCACAAACCGAAACCGATGGTACAGGAGGAATAGGTTCATCGCAACCAATTTCAATCAACTCAGTCACCGGAGAACAGAAATAGGGAGCATCAAAGTCTCCTACCCGGATCTGCTGGGTTCTGGTTGTCGAATTGCCACAGGCATCCGTTGCTGTCCAGGTTCTTCGTAGCAGGAAATTATTCAAGCAGGTATTCTCGATCGTGTCTACAACGGAACTAATTGCAACTGTACCAGGACAATTGTCGGAGGCCGTTGGCGGAGTGGTGCTAAAATTGGTACTAACGGAAATATCATCAACCAGGTTACCATAGGTAATGTCAGTTGTACCACCATGCACTGCTCTGAAAATAAACCTTGCCTGGGTGATTCCCACCGGAACATCCCAGGTGACAGTATAACCTGACCATCCGGATGAGCTGGTTGCAGTATAGGTGCCCACATTTACATATGGTCCACCAGTTGGCCCGATCAATACTTCCATAATATCATCATCCCACCATGGATTGGGTCCGCCATTACCGGTATTTCTTTTTGAATGGAAGAATGAAATCACCAACTGTGTTGTCGGAATCACACAAAAGTCCTGATAGAGGTCTGCGTTCTGACTGCCATTGAGTTCGGCATGCTGCTGTCCGGAATGTGAAGGAGAGCCATTGATTGCACCATGTAACTGCAGTTCAATGTTGTCTTGACTCGCCAGGGTATTCCAACCAGGTACCTGCCATTCCTTGTAGTAACCCCAGGTTGTACCTGGTCCTCCTCCTGCGGGTGCCGGAGCACTACCCAACCTGGGTTGCTCAAAGCCCCCATTAAGGAAAGATTGAATACAACTATCACAATCGATCACAATATCAGGCGGGATATAATTAAAAGTCGGCCGTGTATTGTCGGTAACACGTACGGTCATTTCACAGGAATCCACATTCCCACAACTATCCGCAATACTATAGCGACGAAGGTACTCGCGACAACCTGAGCCATCAGCAAGAAGGCTGTCAAGAACCATCATAAATGATGACTCATCAATCCTGCAATCAGAAATTATTCCACCATCGTTGACAAACTGAGCGTAGGTTGTATAAGCTGGCGGCAGATCGGCAATACAAGCCACATTGATCATCGGGGGGCAGGTAATAACAGGAGCAGTAGTGTCTGTGACTGTCAAAATTTGAATACACGGATTCGAGGTATTTCCGCACTGATCAAATGCTGTAAAAGTCCGTTGAACAATAGTCGGACAACTTGGCTGCAGGATCTGATCCTGATATTGAACCGTACTCGTTCCACAGGTATCCGTTATGGATGCTCCATTGCCATAAGCATTGTATTGAGCTGCGGTCAGGTTGACGGGAGTGGTACTAAAAGCGTATCCGGTAAGCCCCAAAATATCCAGCTGGTTGCAGCCTTCCACCGTCACATCTGCCGGACATACCATAGTCGGTGCCGTCAGGTCTTCCAATACAATATTTTGCGAACAGATAGCAGTATTTCCACAAGAATCGGTAACGATAAAATCACGTCTGACATTCACCACTTGAGGACAGACAAGAGTAAGTGCAAAGTCCTGGTATGTTATGGACATGATTCCACAATTGTCATTGACAGCCGGACTAACAACAGTACTTGGTAATGTTGTAAAAGTGTTGTAATCAATAGTGGTAACTTCCGTATTATATGCCAGACCTGATACAGTCTGAATATCTCCGTTATTACATCCTTCTGCAGTGATGTCGTCAGGACATACAATGGTAGGATTGGTCAAATCTGCGATGCGGATTACCTGAACATCCAGAGCCAGGTTTAAGCAAGTATCATGTACCACAAACGTACGGGTCACTACATATTGACATCCATCGGTACTTACAGCATCGATATACTTCACCTCATAGACTGCACAATTGTCATTGACTGCTGCTCCATTTCCCAGACTCGTAAAAGTAGCTACCGAAATTGTTGCACTGTCAGAGCTGAATGGCAGACCGGAAACTCCGGTAATATCATCAATTATACAACCTTCCACATCAATATCAGCTGGAGCAGTAATGGTTGGCAAAGTTGTATCATCCACCTGAATGGTCTGACTGCAGCTGGCCCGATTACCACAACTATCAACTGCAGTAAATGTCCTAATTATTACCAAAGGACAAGTACCGGACAATACATCCCTGTAGAACAAACTATCGATACCACAATTGTCACTGGCGCTTCCGCCAACACTGGCAAATTCCGCATGAGAGATAGGTCTGACAACCGTACTATACTCCAGGTTACCGTTGGGAGGGGTATCCATATCTTCAATACCACACCCCTCTATTGAAATTAAGGATCCACAATTTATAACCGGATCACTATCATCATCGATGGTGAAGGTCTGCACCACCGTATCCCGATTGTCGCAGCCATCAATAATTTCGTACATCCTTTGGATTGTTAAACCACAGGGAATGTCCGCGGGTGTGTCTCCCAACCAATTGAAACTGGAAGATCCGCATGCCTCAACCAATGTGATGTTTGTCTCAGGAGCCGGAATCTCACTCACACACTCAAATGTCATATCATCCAGATCCGGATCATTCACACTGGGAGGTGTACTGTCCACAATTGTGAACACCTGAATGCATTGGTTTGTGTTTCCGCATGGATCGGTTGCTGTAAATGTCCGGTTGATAATCAAGGGACAACTGGCCTGAACAATCTGATCCTGATAAGTTATACTAACACTGCCACAATTATCGTCAGCAAAGGCTCCACCACCATAATTATCATATTGAGTTTCAGTGAGGGCAACGGGAGTACTACTAAATGCAAAACCCGACAAGGATAACAAAGAAGACTGATCACATCCTTCCGCAACTACATCATCCGGACAGGTCAGAATTGGATCAGTATTGTCTTCGAGAACAATGGACTGGGAACAGATACCGGTATTTCCACAGGAATCGGTAACAATAAAATCTCTCCTGATATTTACGACCTCAGGGCAGGTCTGGGTCAAGACAAAATCCTGATAGGTGAGCGATTGTACGCCACAATTGTCTTGTACCGATGGTGGTGTAATACTCGGCAATCCCAAAAAAGTGGCAATATTGATATTGACCTGGGTGAGACTAAAAGCCAGTCCGGACACTCCCAGGATCTCGGTGGTATTGCAACCATCGACAATTATATCATCAGGACAGTTGATTGTTGGATCAGTAAGGTCAGCAATCCGAATGACTTGTACATCGGTTGCCTGATTGAGGCAGGTATCGCGGATAACAAAAGTACGTGTGACCTCGTATTCGCAGGCATCGGTCGTCACTACATCAGAATAACTGATATCCAGGATTGAACAATTGTCGCCAGCGGCTGATCCTCCACCCAGACTCAAAAAGGTTGCTAATGGAATGGTGGTACTGACCTGACTATAGGTAAGTCCGGAAACACTCTGGATATCATTGATGACACAACCTTCTGAATCAATGTCAGCAGGTGCTACAATGGAAGGACCCGTGACATCATCCAGGCTTATGGTCTGAGTACAGCTGCTTTGATTACCACAACTATCGACTACAGTGAATGTTCTGGTAATGGTGATCGGGCATGATCCCGATTGTACATCTCTATAGTAGAGGGTCTCAATTCCACAATTATCGGAAGCACTACCCCCGACACTATTCAGCTCTGCCAGGGTAATATTTCTTGTTACCGGACTGTATTCCAGGTTCCCATTGGCTGGTACATCGATATCGGCGATGCCACAACCTTCCAAAACCACGGGACTACCACAGCTAATCACGGGATCTTGGTCATCATTCAATGTAAATGTCTGTTCATAATCGGTCGTATTCCCACAGGCATCAACAAGGCGATATGTTCTGACTATTTGAAATCCATTGCAGGGATCTCCCGCTGGCGTATCCCCAATATGGGTAAAACTAGCCATACCACAAGCCTCCACCAGGGTGATATTGGTTTCAGGATCCGGAATACTTAATACGCAGTCGAAACTCATATCCGCCAGGTCCGGATCATTGACTACCGGTGGCGTATTGTCTGTGATCGTATAGGTTGCCGAAATCTGACTTTGAAAACAGCCATCTGACACAGTATATAGAACGGTGATCGAACCGGTGTTTGACCCGTCACCACAGGAGCTGGGTGTAAAATTGCTCAGATTGAAATTGCTGGTAACCGTCCAGGCACAGTTGTCAGTCACACAACTGGGTAAAGGCGGATTATCAAGCATTGCCAAATTGTCATTGTGCCAGGTGGTGATGTTGGCATTGTTTTGAGCAGTACCACCGCATTCGACCGTTGGTGAAGGAAGGGTACATCCGGTGAGATTGGGAGGCAGGCTGTCGGCCTGAAAGACCCGGGTGACAATACTGTCACAACCCTGATTGGAAGTCACAGTCAATCTGACCCTCTTATCTCCACAGGTTGTGAATGTGATATTGGGCGTTCTCGAGGTTGATGTAGTAATAGATGTACCAGACGGGTGCTCATAAAACTCCCAGAAATAGGATGCTCCGGATACCGAAGGTGTTGAGAAGGCATAGGGGACATTGGTACATAGTGGCACATTGGGACCGGTGATATTGGCATTGGGAAGGGGATACAGAACAATATTGATATTCTGGGTGTCTCTGGTGCAGTTGGGATCAAGCCCCAATGCTGCCACGGTCGGATCACGATATACCACCGACTTGGCCCCGGCGGTGGTAAAGGTGTGTGAATAAACGCCATTACCAGAGGCTACCAAAGTGCCGGTGCCATTCGGGCCATTGTACCACCAGTAATCAAACAGATTGCGACTACTGTGTGTGACTTCCACATAATAGGGATCTTCCGGGCAAACGCTCACGTCGGTCACCATGATGGAAGGGGGAGTCACAACGGCAATGCTGGCAATGGCGCATACCTGGGAAATTCCACCACAGTTATCCCAGCCAATTGGATAACCGCACACCTGATAATCGAGGTAAGGTACGCCCGCCACATAACGTGCGTAAGAGAGGTTGGCTCCATTGGGTACCGTCACGGTTACCGAGCTTCCGGTAGTTGAACTAAGGAAACTATTATACGAACCATGTTGAGTGGAACTCCAGGTCAAGGTCGACAAATCGATGTTGGTAGTGCTGACATTGACACTGCCGCCACATTCACCTTGCTGGATGATCAGATCACCTCCATCGATACTACCTCTGATCGATTTGATCCTGTATACATTCTCATTTCCACCTGGCTGGCAATAGGTAATAAAAACCGTATCCTGTAGGATAGTACTTGTCAAACAAGCCGGATCGTCACCCTGGGCTCCTCCATAGAGGGTAGGGCTGCAATTGATTCGATAAGTATTGACGGAAGGTTTGGCACCGGGAGAGGATGGGGCATTGGGATGTTGTCTGTCCTGCTGCCATTCCGGCTCGTTGGATTCCGGTATTTCAAACAGAATAGCCTCGGCATCGGGGTGCAGAAGAATCTTGAACTCGATGCAACGCTCCTGATTCTGAGCAGGGGCAAAACCGCAGCAGGTATCCTGCTGAGGTCCGCGGCCGATTTTACACGAATACCATTTCCGGTCCGGATCATCGCTCAGGTCGATAAAAATACTGGGAACGGTCGACTCACATTTGGTGGTAGACACATCGGGACAGGTAAACCAGTCCGGATCCCATTGGGCTGAGATCGTCAATGGCATTAACAGATAAATGCCTAACCAAAAAACAAACAGCCTTAATTTTGCAAGTAGGGGTTGATCCATAAGCAGTTACCATTTGCATTTGGATCAGGATCTACTACGGTTTTACAGTCGGTAAATGCAAAGGTTTGACCTGATGCATTCAGACAGCATTTGAGTCTTTATGAAAACTGAATAAGGGAAGTGTTAAACTTCACAGGATTAACCGGATCTAATCAAAAATCCGGCCAGAATCAGACTTTACAGAATGACGAACCTTTCAGGTCACTGCATCTTAAAATGAAATACCTGGGCAGGTTCTTGAAAATCAATGGAGAAAGCACACACCTAATATCTAATATAACCTGCGAATTTTTCAAGTGCCAAAGGATCAGATGGACTGCTTAACCGGATCAATTTCCAGAATCAAATCATCCTGATCCACCATTTCCTTTGCAGAAAGGTAAATCTTAAGGACTTCTCCTGCCATCGGTGCGGTGATCGTGCTTTCCATTTTCATGGCTTCAATAACGAACAATGGATCATTGACCTCCACTTTCTGTCCCTCCTTCACAAGAATAGCGGAAAGACTACCCTGCAGCGGTGACCCAATCTGGGTGAGTTTTTCAGCCTTTTTGCGCACTTTCCTCTCAACTTTGGATGAATGGTCAAAAACGGGAATCACGCGGCTCTGACCATTTAATTTAAAATATACCATCACTTCACCGTTGGCATCAGGCCGGGAGCAGTTGATATACTGGACCAGCAGATTCTTTCCTTCAGCCAGTTCAATCAGAATCTCCTCATTCTCCTTCAGACCAAAGAAAAAAGCAGGTGTTGGCAGGGTACGTACCACCCCATATTGTTCATAATGTTGAAAAAATTCATCAAAGACCTGCGGATATAACTGGGATGAAAGAAAATCATTGTAATTGACATAAGGTCCGTACTTTTCCTTAAAGGATTTGAAGGATTCTTCCAGGTCAATGGGTTCGAGATAGGCATTCGGTCGTTCGGTATAAGGTTCTTCTCCTTTCAATACTGCTTTTTGCAATGCATGAGGGAAACCTCCATGCGGCTGACCGATTTCACCCCGGAAGAGTGATTTGACGCTTTCCGGAAATGACAGTTGGTCTGCCTTCCTGACTACATCTTCTTTCGTGAGTCTATTGGAAGTCATAAACATCGCCATGTCACCCACTACCTTCGAGGAGGGAGTTACCTTCACAATATCACCAAAGAGCTCATTGGCGGCCTGGTAGTTGTCCTTAATTTTGTCAAACATATCCTCCAGCCCCAGGCCCCGGGCCTGAGGACGAAGATTGCTGTACTGACCTCCCGGGATTTCATGATCATAGACACTGGCGGTGCCCGCGCGCAGTTCGGTCTCAAAAGGATAGTAGAAAGTGCGAACCACTTCCCAGTAATCTGAATATTGGTTTAAACTGCGGAGATTGACCGGATTTTCCCGCGGATGCCCTTTGAGCATAGCCACAATGGAATTAAAATTGGGTTGGGAAGTTAATCCGGACATTGAACTGATCGCCACGTCAATGACATCCACACCGGCATCAACGGCCTTGAGATAAGTAGCTGCCTGGATCGACGAGGTATCGTGGGTATGCAAATGAATCGGAATACTGATCGCTTCGCGCAAAGCCGGAATGATCATCTCGGCTGCAAGCGGTTTGAGCAACCCTGCCATGTCTTTGATCGCCAGAATATGTGCACCCTCATCTTCGAGTCTTTTGGCCAGATCGAGGTAATACTGCAGATTGTATTTCGTCCGTGCCGGGTTGGATACATCACCGGTATAACAGATACAGGCTTCTGCGAGTGCATCGGTTTTTTCCCTGACCACCCGGATACTGGTCTTGAGATTCGGAATCCAGTTGAGCGAATCAAAAATTCTGAACAGATCGATGCCGTTTTCCCAGGCCCTGATGATGAAAGATTCAATCAGATTGTCGGGATAAGCCTTGTACCCCACCCCATTTGATCCCCTTAAAAGCATCTGAAACAGGATGTTGGGTATCGCCTCCCGGAAAAGCTGAAGTCTGGTCCAGGGGTCTTCATGCAGGAACCGCATGGCTACGTCGAAGGTAGCTCCACCCCACACTTCCATCGAAAAGATCTCACTACCATGTACTCTGGCAAATCCATCAGCGATCTTCAACATATCGTAAGTACGCATCCGGGTGGCCAGCAATGACTGGTGGGCATCCCTGAAGGTGGTATCGGTATAATGAATCATCTGTTCATTCCTGAGCCAATTCACAAATTGATCCCGCCCCAGCTCTTTCAGCCGGTCACGGGTACCGGAAGGCATTGGCCCATCATGATCAGCATGTGGTATATGAGGATGTGCCAGCTTGCGTTGCGGATCCTTGGATTTAACATCGGGATTTCCATTGACGATCACCTCCGCCAGATAACGCAACAATTTAGTGCCTCTGTCCCGTCTGCGAGCAGGAATCAACAATTGCTGATTACGGCTGATATAGTTGACTGTTGCTTTCCCGGAAAGAAAGGTTGGCTCTTCGAGCAGATTCATCAGAAAACCAATATTGGTCTCCACCCCCCGGATCCGGAATTCCGATAAAGCCCGGTAAAGACGCTCACAAGCTCCTTTATGGGTACGGCCCCATGCGGTCACTTTAACCAGCATGCTGTCGAAAAACGGTGATATGGTCGATCCGGGATAGGCGCTCCCGGCATCGAGCCGGATACCAAAACCACTCGCACTCCGGTAGGCAATCAGGGTACCATAATCCGGTTTAAATCCATTGGCCGGATCTTCGGTGGTAATCCGGCATTGCACCGCATGACCTTTGATTTCGATATCCTCCTGCCACCTGATAAAAATGGTGGGATGAGCCAATTCATAACCCATCGAAATCAGGATCTGGGAACGCACCAGATCAATACCGGTAATCTCTTCGGTTATGGTGTGTTCGACCTGGATCCGGGGATTGACCTCGATAAAATAGATATTCTCTTCCGGATCGACCAGAAATTCTACAGTGCCGGCATTGACATAGCCGACATGTCTGGCAATGCTCAGGGCGTATTCATAAATCTGATTTTTGGTTTCCTGTTGAAGGGTGATATTGGGAGCCATTTCCACCACCTTCTGAAACCTTCGCTGCACACTGCAATCCCGCTCAAACAAATGCACGATATGACCATAGCGGTCTCCCAGTATCTGAATTTCAATGTGCTTGGGCTCTTCGATAAATTTTTCCAGAAAGACCCGGCCATCACCAAAGGCCACTTTGGCTTCTCCCCGGGCTTCTTCAAAGGCTTCAAGCAGATCGGTCTCGCTTCGTACAATCCGCATGCCCCTGCCACCACCCCCGGCCGCGGCTTTGACGACCAGTGGAAACCCAATCGCCTGTGCTTCTTCCATCAATTTCTCCTTTTCGGACAGATCCAGTTGACTGTCCGGGATGGTGGGTACTCCGGTCAACTGGGCGATCTGTTTTGCCTTAACCTTGTCACCCAGTTTTTCCATTACTTCCGAACCGGGTCCCACGAAAACAATCCCCTCCTCTTCACACCGTCTCACAAAATGAACATTCTCCGACAAAAACCCATATCCCGGGTGAATGGCATCGATCCTGTGTTTTTTGGCGATATGGATGATTTCTTCAATATCCAGATAGGGTTTGAGAGGCTCATTTTCCTTTCCGATCTGATAAGATTCATCCGCTTTATAGCGGTGTAAGGAATACCGGTCCTCATACGTATAAATGGCGATCGTATTGAGTTTCAGCTCCGAAGCAGCGCGTAAGACCCGGATAGCGATTTCTCCCCGGTTTGCTACCAACAATCGCTTGTACCGTTGGTGTTTAACTTCCATTAATTAATCCTGTTTCCTATAGTTTTCTATCTAAAAATTCATGCACTTTATGGGTGATCTGGGCAAATTCGATGAGAAATCCATCGTGACCGAATGGCGAATCAATGACTTCCAACAATGCCCCTGGTATATTTTGCCGGATTTCTTCCTGCTCGGAAATGGGGAAAAGAAAGTCGGACTGAATTCCGAAAACCAAAGACCTGGCCCTGATCGTGGAGAGGGCCTGCTTATATCCTCCCCTTGCCCTTCCTACATCATGGGTATCCATGGCCTTACTTAAGGTACGGTAGGCCAGTGGTCGAAATCTCCGCCGTAACTTCAGTCCCTGATAACGTTGATAAGAACTGGCCTTAAACGAGTCAATTTTCTCTTCTTCTTCCATCTGCGTCAGATGGTAAGCCATGTAGTTGCGGTAACTGAGCATAGCGATGGCCCTGGCTGCTTCCAATCCCTTCATGCCGGCCTCTTCCGAATCATCGTACAATGTCTGATCTGCTTCCAGCGCCATACGTTGGGCCTCATTAAATGCGATGCCCCAGGGAGAGTGTTTGACGTTGGTGCCGATGACGACCAGATTTTGCATCACCATGGGCTCCATGATGGCCCATTCCAGTACCTGTTGGCCTCCCATCGACCCGCCGGTAGCCAGAAAAATCCGTTCAATACCCAGGTGAATCCTTAAGAGAATCAGGCTCTTTACGATATCCCTGACCGTAATCAACGGAAAGTCAGCTCCATATCTCGTACCTGTTGCCGGATTAATGCTGTCGGGGTTGGTACTACCGTAACAGGAGCCCAGCATATTAGCGCAAACAATAAAGTGTCGGGAGGGGTCGTACAGTTTGCCAGTACCCACCAATCCTGGCCACCATTCCTGTGGATCAGCGTTGGCCGTCAGTGCATGACAGATCCAGACAACATTATCGCCCTTTCTACTGAGCTTACCATAGGTCATATAGCCCAATTCAATTTCTGGAAGGCTGTCACCGCATTCCAAATGAAAAGGGTGCTTGTATCTGTAGGTTTTCAAAGTGATGCTCTTAATAACGGGTCCAAAGATAATGAAGCGGATATTAAGAATAGACGGGCATCCATACGAACCCTCAATTATTACAGGCAACTTTACTTTTCCGCCTGTCACCTGTCTGAGAATAGCGGGTTTTCTACCCGTGAGAGCCAGATTTTAGACGTTAGCGGATAAATTTCCACATGATTGCCGGTAAAAAGCAAGTGGTTTGTCCTATTCGATGAAGAAACCTGTAAATATTTCACACTTTTGTACCCACTTTTAAAAAATCGAAGTTTCGTTATGGCAAACGTGCAAATATCACTCCGGCGGAAATCGGGTGAATTTCACCTGGAAAGCACCAACCAGGCCGGGGTGACTATAAATAGTGACGGGGCTCCGGCCATTGGCGGCACCGGAAAGGGATTCAGGCCGATGGAGATGCTGCTGGCCAGTCTGGCGAGCTGTAGCGCTATTGATGTGATCCTGATCTTAAAAAAGCAACGTCAGAAGCTGGAAGATATTCGAATTGACATCAACGCCGAACGGATTGATGTGGACAATCACTCTGAATTTGCCACCATCCATCTGTTTTTTCACTTTTACGGTGAAGTTCGGGAAGCTAAGGCTAAAAAAGCGATCGAACTAAGCCTGGAAGAATACTGTTCAGTTGCCCAGATCATCAAAAAGACGGCCCGGATCACCTATGATTTTGACATCAACATCGATCATATCAAATGAAAAACATGAAGCAGGAAACCGCCGCCGTGCGTGGCCAGCTGGAACGTACCCAGTATCGTGAACACAGTGTTCCCGTATTTCTGACCTCCAGTTTTACCTTTGAAAGTGCCGAAGAGATGGCCAGTATGTTTGCCGGAGAAATTCCCGGTGATGTATATTCCCGCTACGCCAATCCCAATACCCACGAGTTTATTCAGAAAATGTGTTTACTGGAGGGTGCCGAAGCCGGTTTTGCCACTGCTTCCGGAATGGCGGCAGTCTGGTCCAGTATAGCAGGATTGTTGCAATCGGGTGACCATATCATTGCCTGCCGGGCTTTGTTTGGTTCAACGCACCAGATACTTTCTCAACTGTTACCCCGTTTTGGTATCACTTGTACCTATGTAGATGGCATCGATCACAGCACCTGGGAACAATCCCTGACCAGCCGGACCAAAATGATGCTGCTGGAAACCCCATCCAATCCCGGACTGGAGATCATAGACCTGAAAAAGGCCGCTCATTTCTCCCGGGAACACAACCTGATCCTGAATGTCGATAATTGCTTCTCTACTCCCATCCTTCAAAATCCTCTGAAATTGGGAGCCCAGATTATTACCCATAGTGCGACCAAATACATCGATGGTCAGGGCCGGGTACTGGGTGGAATTATCCTGGGTGACCAGGCCCTGATCGACAAGGTATCATTCTTCTGCCGGCATACCGGACCGGCTATGTCGCCTTTTAATGCCTGGATACTTTCGAAGAGTCTGGAGACCCTGCCGGTACGAATGGAAAAGCACTGTGAAAATGCCCGGGTGCTGGCTGAACGTCTTTCGCAGGTGCCTGGTATTGACGATGTGATTTATCCGCATCTTCCAAGCCACCCTCAATACGAACTGGCTAAAGCTCAGATGAAGTTTGGTGGAGGTATTGTGGCATTCAAAGTCAGGGGAGGCATCGAAAAAGGACGGCAGTTTCTCAATAATCTCAAGATGTGCAGCCTGTCTGCCAATCTGGGAGATAGCCGGACGATCGCCACTCATCCGGCATCCACTACCCATTCGCGATTGACCGAACAAGAGCGGTTAAAGGTTGGAATTACGGATGGATTGATCCGGGTATCCGTAGGTCTTGAACACCTGGACGATATTACCAGTGATATCCTTCAGGCCCTGGAAGGCTAAAGCTGTCGGGAAGACTCCTTTCCTGGTTAGCTGCCCATAAAATCGAATGTTTGCCGCCATGCGACAGGTTTGTTTCAATCCTTCACCGGATGATATTATGGAAATTTCGCCAGTGGAAGCTTTATTCTCCGTTCAAAAGGGAGAAATGGAGATGAATAAGAAAAGTGATCGAGCTGGGATTCGAACCCAGGGCCCACGGCTTAAAAGGCCGTTGCTCTACCGGCTGAGCTACTCGATCTCCGTTGCATTTTTGCGACCGCAAAGATACAATCAAAATATTTTTAACCAACTGAATGCAAAAGAATTTGCGATTTTAATCGGCTGACTACTTTTGTGAGCTGTCAAATCGAGTTGCTCCAAATCAACCGCTGATCCATTTTCTTCTGTAGGTCAGATTTTTAGATAAATTTTCATCTTTCCTTTAAGATCCATTCTGCCAATCTGAATGCGTGGGTTTATGACAAAATCGCCATCCATTCCTGATCGATCCAATGATTATGGCGCCAGCCGTTCAATGACCCAGCCATGGTCTTCCAGGCGATATTGAAACCGGTCGTGCAAACGATTGGTGTGCCCCTGCCAAAACTCGAAGTAATGAGGACGGATGCGATAACCTCCCCAGTGGTCCGGTCTTTCAGGTAATTGACCGGGTTTCAACTCATTCTCAATGGCAGCGATCGCCTGATCCAGGACTTCACGGTTAGGGATGACCTGACTCTGAGGCGATACGATCGCACCCAACTGGCTACCCAATGGCCGGCTATGAAAATACCGGGTTGAATATTCGCCATCAGCCTTAATGACCTCCCCCTGAACCCGGACCTGCCGGTGCAAAAGTCGCCACCAAAAGACCACCGAACACCGGTTGTTGTGGGCCAACTCCTGGCCCTTACTGCTCTGATAATTCGTGAAGAATACGAGATCTCCTTCCAGTATATCCTTCAACAAAACAATACGGGCTCTCGGTTGCCCTTCTGAATCCACCGTCGCCAGGGTCATCGCATTGGGCTCTATCTCCCCTTCCGTATGCATTGCTGCATCCAACCATCTCCGGAGTTGTTCTACCGGGTCCGGCGGAAGGGATGACATATCAAAATCCCTAAAACCATAATCCTCTCTCAGGTCTTTCAATGGCTTAGATGCACTCATAATTTACAATTTATGTCGTGGCCGATACCACTCTTTTTCTTCCTGTCATTCTCCGTATCCACACCGCACCTTGATGCGACATCCAATACATGGTCGGCACGACGATCAAGGTAAGAAAGGTGGCAAATGTCAGCCCATAAATAATCGTCCAGGCCATCGGGCCCCACATGGCCGTATTATCACCACCAATAAAAATATTGGGATCCAGGTCAGATACCAGGGTGAAAAAATCAAAATTAAAACCCACTGCCAATGGTACCAGGCCAAGCACCGTGGTAATAGCAGTCAGCAAGACCGGTCTCAAACGGGTTGCACCAGCCTCGATGATGGCATTTTTAATTTCTTCCTGCGTAAGTTCAGATTTATCAGATAATCCCTTTTCCTCCAGCTTTCGTCTGATCAGCAAATTTATGTAATCGATCAGCACAATAGCGTTATTCACCACGACTCCAGCCAGACTGATAATTCCCACTCCGGTAAAAATAATGACAATATCCATACCGGTAAATGCATAACCCAACAGTACTCCAATGGTGCTAAACAATACAGATAGGATAATGATAAAAGGTGATACAATGGAATTAAACTGTGCGACGATAATAAAGAAAATACTAAAAACGGCAATCAGAAATGCCGTTGATAAAAAGGCCATATTTTCCTCCTGTTCCTCCTGCTCACCTGTAAATTCATAGGTGATACCTTCCGGCATGTTATAGGCACTCATCAGATCATCCAGTTCAGCTACTATTTCATTGGCATTGTAGCCTTCCAGCACATTCGAATAAATGGTAATTACCCGCTCCTGATCCTTTCGCTTGATTGAACTATACGTCGAGCTATACTCCATATCGGCTACTGCCGAAATCGGCACCTGAACAATTTTACCATCAGCAGGATTCCTGAAGGTGATCTTCTGGCTTAAGATATCCGTGATGTTGTTGCGGTACTTTTCGTCAAGCCTGACGGTGATCGGGTATTCGTCTTCCCCTTCCTTAAACTTGGATACTTCCTTACCGAAAATGGCTGTCCGGATCGAATTGGCAATATCAAAAGTAGATACCTCAAACCGGCGGGCGGCATCCCGGTTTACATTAATGATCAGTTCCGGCTTACCTAACAATACATCTGCCTTTAACTCTTCAATTCCCGGAATATTCCGGCTATTGATATAGGCGATCACTTCCTCAGAAAGTGTGGTCAACTGATTAATATTATCACCTTTCAATTCAAGATTTACGGGTTTTCCGGTGGGAGGTCCTGCAGCATTCTGATCGACCACCAGACTTACTCCGGGATAACCCTGTAAATTTTCCCGGATTTCATCCAGGATTTTCTTAGTGGAAATACCTCCACGTTCCTGTGTCTTGACAAAAGATACGGTAATACGTGCTTTATTTGGCGTAACACCAGGTTCCGGTGGACTGTTAGGGTCGGAAGTGTTTTCACCTATCTGGGTCAATACTTCTTCCACAATATGATCGTATGGTTCGAGTGTATTGAAAATATTCTCCTCCACTTCCTTTACCAGTGCATTGGTAGCTTCGATATCCTTTCCAATCGGTAATTCAATAAATGCATTGATATAAAATGGTTCGGGTACCGGAAAGAGGATCACTTTTGGTTGGTTGGCACCCAGGATACCCATAGCTACAAACAACAAGACAAAGGTACCCCCAAAAATAAAATATGGCATCAGTTTGTGCAATGCCCTGCGGATAAAATGATCGTACACGCGTTCCAACACCGGCAATGCTTTATTCTGAAAAGCAAAAGCAGCAGGTCTTAAAATGAAATAATTAGCCAGGGTGACCAAAGTGGCAATGCCCATCAGGTTTCTCAGCCATTCAATCTTTCCAAAATGGGCAAGCACTGAGATGGTCAACAAAATAGTTGTCAGGATCAACACATTTCGTTTTTTCCTTTTCCGGTCTCTTACATCTTCAGCCCGGGCATCCACCTTCATGAACTTACTGGTAAATACCGGGTTAATCACGAGGGCAACCAGCAGCGAAGAGGTCAGGACAATAATCAGCGTAATCGGGAGATACTTCATGAATTCTCCCATGATTCCCGGCCAGAAAGCCAACGGAACAAACGCAGCCAGGGTGGTGGCCGTAGAAGCAATGATGGGCATCGCCACTTCACCGGCACCAAATTTGGAAGCATCGTTACCATTCCACCCATTTTGCATGTAACGGTAAATATTTTCAACCACCACAATGGCATTATCCACCAAAAGACCCAGGGCAAGGATCAGTGAAAATAACACCACCATATTGAGGGTAACCCCTGATAATTCCAGCCACATGATACCCGTCAGCATCGACAGTGGAATAGCAAGCCCCACGAAGGAAGCATTCCTCAAACCCAGAAAAAACAATAAAACAAGGGTTACCAGAATCATCCCGGAAATAATGCTGTTTTCCAGGTTTGCAACTTCCGTTCTCGTATATACCGACTGATCGTTAAAGACACTGATTTTTAGTTCGTCCGGCAGAACTTCACCTGCTTCATCAATCACCATTTTTATGGCATCGGATGCATCCAGCAGATTTTCCCCTTTTCTTTTGATCACATCCAAAGACACTACCGGTTCAGATCCGCTACGTGCATAACTGGTCCGATCTTTAAAAGCATAGGTAATCGTTGCGATATCCTTTAGAAAAATAGGACGCTGGTTTTCACTTTTTACAATGATGTTTCTTATCTCATCAACATCACGAAACTGCCCCATCACGCGAACTGCCCGCCTGAAATCGTTGTTCACAATTTCACCGGCAGACATATTCATATTTTCCATAGAAATGGCATTCTCCAAATCCTGAAAGGTAATTTTGAGTGACTGCATTTTATACAGGTCTACATCAATTTTTACTTCCCTTTCCAATGCACCTTTAATGACCACATTCGATACTTCATTAACATCCTCGATCTGGTCTTCCATATATTCGGCAAACCCCCGCAGTTCATCCATCGTATAACTGCCTGACATATTAACAGTCATTATCGGAATTTCCGAAGTATTAATTTCGAGCACCGTTGGTTCTTCGTCAAGATCGGTCGGTAACTCAGATTTAGCCTTATCCACGGCATCTTTCACTTTCCTGACCGCTTCCTCCATTTCCATGTCGGCATCAAACTCGGCCGTAATTACCGAATAATCCTGCATGGAGGTGGAATTCACCGTCTTGAGGCCGGTGATCGATTGCAGTTCTTTCTCGATCGGACGGGTTACCAGATTTTCAATTTCAGCAGCCGAGTTACCAAAATAGGGTGTATTAATATACACGGTTGGCAGGGAGACATCCGGAAATTGCTCTTTGGGCATGGTCTTATATGCCTGCAATCCAAAGAGAAATATCATGAAGGTCAGAATAAACATGGAGGTGGCATTGTCGACCGCCAACGAGGTCAAACCAAACTGACGCAGCTTCTTAGGATTATTTTCTGGCATTATCGGGTAGTTTCGTGGTGAGCAATCTCAATTAATTCCCTGTGTGTAAGTCCTCTTGCACCGGTCATGATCAATTCATGATCCTCTTTTAATCCGGACTTGATCACGATTTCACTTCCATAGCTGTCTCCGGTTTCGATGTATAATTTTTCCGCTCTCCACTGGTCTCCGTCAGCAGATTTGATCATGATAAAATCTCTACCTCCTACTTCCTGCTGTAAAAGTTCGAGAGGAACCACAAAAACATCCTTTTCGGTAAAATCATTGACTTTAATTTCAGCCAGGAGATTGGGCTTCAGTAATCCGCTACGGTTAGGCACCTGCATTTCGATACCAAAAGTACGGTTTGCAGCATCAATCTGTCTTCCCAACAGACTGATCTTAGCCATCACTGTATCCTGTAAAGCGGGAAATACCACTTCAACCCTGTCACCTGGTCTGATAGCTCCCAGAAGATTTTCGGGTGCATCTGCCACCACCTTGAGCCGGCTGGTACTTAAGATCTGTACCACCGGAGCTCCGGGAGCAGCCAGCTCTCCTTCCTTTAGAAATACCTTGTCAACCGCTCCGGAAATCGGTGCATAGACATTGGCTTTGGTTAACTGAAATTGAAGGGTTTCCAGACTTTTTTCCAGCCGTTCTTTGTTATTCTTTGCCTGAAGATATTGGATTTCTGAACCGATCTTTTGCTCCCAAAGACGCGCCTGCCGTTCATAAACATCGATAGCCAATGCGAGGGAAGTTTCCACTTCAGCAATTTGCTTGTCAACAGATTCCACATCAATAGTTGCTATCAATTCGTCTTTCTGAACATATTCTCCCTCATCTGTCAGCAATTTCGTGATGCGCCCCGAAATCTCGCTGCTGGCGTTCACAATATCATCCGACTGGACACTTCCCTGAATAGTGACATAATGCCTGAAGTCTTTTTTCATGGGTTGTATGGTGGTAACCAGTTTTACCGATTCGGTAATATTGGTGTCCAAAATTGAAATTTTCTCTTCAATCCGTGAGATTTCCTGATTTAAAGCCTTGAGACTGGCTTTCTTTTCCTGTAAAAGTGATTTTAATCCTGCCAGGTCTTCCGGCATACCCATCTCGGTCTGAGGTTGACAACCGACAATCAGGGCGGTAAAAATGAATAAATGCAATGTTCTCATAATGGGCTGTTTCTTCATTTTTTATTTTAAAAGACTACCAGTCGATTTTTCCAGATCGACTTTGGCAATTAACAATTCATATAATGAGGTAATGTATCTTCCCTGAGCGGCGTAAAGGTCACTTTCAGCCTGCGTAATTTCCAGGCTACTACCAACACCTTCGCGATACTTAATTAAAGA
Source organism: uncultured Saprospiraceae bacterium (assembly GCA_964428345.1). Classification (GTDB taxonomy): domain Bacteria; phylum Bacteroidota; class Bacteroidia; order Chitinophagales; family Saprospiraceae; genus JABDMH01. Next base: position 19,683 of record CAYRYD010000057.1, read on the forward strand.
AGTGTCATATATGCTTTGGGCAAGGACCTGGTTTTGCTTAGCTGATTCAAGAGTCTTCATGGCATTCTGTAATGCAATTTTTGCATTCTCCACCTCCAGCGATATGGACTTTTCCAGATCATTCAACATCAGAAGATTCCTATCACGCTCAATTTTCGCCCGGTCGATTCTGGATGTTTTATCAAAGCCATCAAAAATCGGAACCTCCAGCGTCAGACCAACAAGGGATGTCGGAAACCAGCTTCCCTGGCTTATACTGTTGCCCTGCAGAACCTGCGAATAACTTCCAAAACCCTTTAAAACCGGTAAATATTCGAATTGAATCCTCTTGATATTTAATTCATTCAGTTTATCCACTTTTTGCAATACCAGATACTCGGGGCGACGGGTATAATCAGGAAGGATCTGATCAAAGATAACCTGCTCGTAATCGGTCGGTAGGATCTCGTCCAAAGTACCTGTCACTTCAATTTTTTCACCAGGAGACATCCCTATGCTGAATTTTAGTACATTTTTATTCAGGTCGATCAGGCTGGTCACTTTTTCCTGTTCCAACTTCAAATTATTGAGTGAAAGCTGAAGACGGTCAATGTCCAGCTTCTCCAGAAATCCCTGTTCAAAAATCTGAATAGACTCATCCAGCGTTTGCTGAAGGTTATCGATATTCCTGCTGATCAGATCGGCATTTCGCCGGGCCAGCAGTACTCCAAGATAAGCCTTGGCCACATTAAAAGCCAGTTCCTCTTTGGTAATATCGGCCCTTTGGGCAACCATTTCCTTAAACAGTTTTGCGGCCTGTAAACCCACAAAAAAAGATCCGTCAAAAAGCAGCAGGTCGGCCGAAAGCCCGGCTGTAATATTATTTTTGAACCCAAATCTCACTTCCAGATCCTGCTCGGGATTGGGTGGAATATTCTGTTCCGGGATACCCTCAAAAAAACTTCCTCTCGGAATAATGGAGGTAGGAATATCAATATAGTGTTGCAGCTGGACGTTGCCGCTTACCTTCGGCATTCCGGTTGCCTTGTATTCTTTAATATTACCTTCCGCATCGATCACCTCCAGCATAGCTGCCTTGATATTGTTGTGATTTTCCAAGGCATATTCCATAGCCTGTTGCATGGTAAAAGTGCGTACCTGCGACCAGCCTGGAGCTATTATCAGTAGCATTAAAGAAAGCCAGATCAAACTTATCTTCATATTATGAATTTAGTAGGTATTCGTATTTATTCAGCAATCGTATCCCTTTCGAAGTGGAAATTCCCCGGATATGATATTTTACAAACTCACTGTATAACTGTTCGCGCTTCGATACCGGACTTTCAAAAATTTTCTCATCTATAATAAAAGTGGCCATCCGGAGATACAGCTGCGAAAGGAGGTCCGGATCCAGATCATCCCGGTATAAATCCTGCTGCATTCCTTTTTCCAGATTATTCCTGATATCTCTCAGAATAAGATCACTCCTTTCCTGTTCAATAGCCTGCCATTCTTCTACGTAATATTTTTTTAAATCGTAGATAGCTGCTGGTGACATTCTTTTCAGGTTGGAGGCAACGTGCTTGGCCATCAGCACCAGCTCGTGAATCGGATCTTTTGCTGTACCCTTCAATTCGGCAACCAGCTCGTGCTCTTCCTCCAGGAGACGATCCAGAATGGCAGTAATCAGCCCCGCCTTGTTCGGAACCATCTGATACAACGTCTTCTTGGAGATACCCAATGCCTGACTGATATCATCCATGCTGACACTCTTGATTCCAAATCGCAGAAACAACTGCTCGACCTTATCACAAATTCTAGATTCCAGCTCCATTTTCATTCCAAAGGTAACGCGGAAACTCTCATTAGGTTGAAAGTTTCCCACGTTTTTTGTCAATTAGCTATAAGTGCCCGATCAATCAGATAGAAATTCCGATGAAATGCTAAAAACCGGTTCTCAAAACGATCTTTCTGGTTCTTTTACAATATATTTTACTATCAATTTCTTCTCATAAATATTATTCTGACATTAGTCCTTAAAGACCAAATTTCATAAGGTAAGAGTCAGAAAACACCAATTCCACAATTGTGAAGAATCGTTTGGGAAAGGGTATCCTCATGATCAGACAGTCGTCTTATCAGATCGGTAAACAAAAACCATGCACCGGTCAAATTTATCGGTCGATACGGCCCGCCTATTGATATTTTCACTAACTTCCAACGTACTCACCAGATTGCTGATCCATGTCTACGGCTATCCTTGAAGAACAAATAATCCGGTATTACGATAATTACCATCGTGAAATTCAGCTTGCCACCCGGACTCATTCACCCCTCAGTCTGCATTATGGCTATTGGAATAAACAGACTTCCGGTCAGAAGGAAGCTCTGATCAACCTGGATCGAAAAGTAGCCAAATTGGCCCGTATCAAACAACACGACCTAATCCTGGATGCCGGATGCGGGTTTGGTGGCTCTGCATTCTTTCTAGCCAGCAAGTTTCAATGCCGGGTGGAGGGCATCACCCTGAGTGAAAAGGAAGTCCATTTTGCCCGGGCAAGGGCAGCCGAATATCAGTTAGACAACCGGGTTCGTTTCTCCGTAGGCAACTTTACCGGTACCAGTTTTCCGGATGAAACGTTTGATGTGGTCTGGGCCATTGAAAGTGTATGTCATGCTCCGGAAAAACTGGCCTTCCTCAACGAAGCCTACCGGATTCTGAAGCCCAAAGGACGCCTGGTAGTAGCTGATTATTTTGGAAACCGCAGACCTTCCGGGGCAAAAAATGACTGGCTGCAAAAATGGGCTGCCTGTGTTGCCATACCCGGATTAGAATACTTCCCGGATTTCATAGACAAGACCTCAAAAGCCGGCTTCAGCCGGATCGTATCAACCAATGTCACCAACAATATTGTCCCCTTTGCCAGAAACCTCTGGATCCAGCATCTGCCTGGTTATTACAGGCAATGCCTGCTTGAACTTCTGGATCCCCACCGTTCTAAATTACCGTCGAAAGAAAAGGCAGCCTTTTATCAATTCAGGGCGTTAAAAGAGCAACTCTGGAATTACCATCTTGTGTGGGCACGCAAGAGTAAATAGTCCCGGATTCTTAAACACTAAATGAAGAGATAACCACTCTGATAAACTGATCAGGATCGGTTAATTGGTAAGCCAGTTCATTGCCTCATCGACAGAGCTAAAATACCTTTTACGCTTCGTTTCGTTGTTGTGGATCAACGCGAATACATTTTCAGTTCCTGAGGGATGTTTGAAAGTTGAAATTTCCGATCAGGGTAGAAGTATTCAAAGTTGGTTCCTAAAAAAGAAAGTTGAGTTTGACAAACAGATATATTGCTATCGATTACCGCCCGGAGGATACCATTTACATCCAAAATGTAACCATTGGCTGATTTTTACGGCTCTTGCCTGTGTCAGAACTTGCACCTGGCTGTAATTTTATGTATATTTCCAAAGCTGTTGATGAAGCTCTCCCATCTGATAAATACCCGTAAATAGCTCGACTCACTTGACCGGTATTCTTCCGGTTACTCAATTTGATTGGTTCTACCCAAAATTTTCTGAGGAGGTCAACTTCTCAGTCTACAATCTTTTTAACCTGCTAAAACTTTTTAGACGATGAATTCAAAATTTGCTGCTTTATTGCTCGTATTTGCTATTCTTTCCTGTCAAAATACCGGGGGAGACCGGCTTAGCTCTACCGAATACTTTTCCCGATTCAGTAATCTGGCTGAGGCGCTGCGGTTTTATCCGGGACTGCTTGTCAGCGGCAGTGGAAATCAGACGAAAGTAATGCTCCGGAAAAATACAAGTGTTCAGAATCAGGAACCTCTTTTTGTGGTGAATGGATTGCCGGTCGGTAATAACTACAGCCGTACCAATGAGATGGTCAATATGGCTGATGTAACTGCCATCCGGTTGCTGAGCCGGCCATCTGAATTGACGACTTACGGATCCATGGCTTCGGCTGGTGTCATTGAAATTCGTACCCGGACCGGAGGTCAATAAAAAAAATCGAAAAGAACAAAAAATCTACCCAGCCTTAAGCTGTGGGTTTTTCCGTTTTCTTTCCCTCCACTGTCTCACTTTTTGTTTTCGCTGCTGCAGGGATACTACCACGCCCATGATGAGGCATACCGCTATAAAGGTGAGCGAAAACCACTCCGGAAATTCCACGTAGTGGGAAGCAAGCAATTTCAATGCGACAAATACCAGGATGGCAAAGACACTGTATTTGATATAATGAAATTTCCGTAGCATATGGGCAAGAAAAAAATATAGAGAGCGCAGACCAAGGATTGCAAACATATTCGAACTGTAAACAATAAAGGGATCTGTTGTCACTGCCAGAATCGAGGGAATGCTGTCAAGGGCAAACATCACATCCGTCATTTCAATCATGATCAATGCCGCCAACAAGGGGGTTGCGTATCTCCGGCCTTCTTCCACAACCCAGAAACGGTGTCCGTTTAGCTGATAGCTGACCTTGAGCCATCACATAATCCGTACACCCAATTTTTTTTGGTCCATTTCGGGATCATCGGCGTGTGACAGCATCCTGAACGCGGTGAACAATAAAAAGAGACCAAAAACATAAGTCATCCAACTGATCTTATTGATGAGCAACACACCGATACCAATCAAGGTAGCGCGAAAAACAATGGCACCCACAATACCCCAAAACAATACCCAATGCTGGTATTTCACCGGAATCCGGAACGAGGTAAAAATAAACGCAATGACAAAAAGATTATCTACACTCAGTGACAACTCAATCAGATAACCGGTCAGGTATTTCAATACCGCTCTTCCGGCAGTAAGATTACGGGGATTATTCGCAATACCCTGATCATAAAGCCAGTATATGGCCAAACTAAAAAGGAAGGCAATGATTACCCAGGAGATCGTTTCCATCGCAGCTTTCTTCTGAGTAACTCTCCGCCCTTTCCGGTGCAGAACTCCAAGATCAATTGCCAGCAAGACCAGTATCAGCACGGTAAAATATATCCAGATCATGATCATTCCTGAAAGCGAAGGGTAAAGATAAAACAGGTCAGGTACTCCTGCCGGAAAATAGACAATTTCAGGTTATCCGGACATTTTCGTTCAAATCCTGCCCTTCCTGATACCATCCCTGAATCAAATCATCATCATTTGATTATCTTTACCTCCGGCAAATTCGAAAAAACAATGACCATCAAACAATTGATAAAACTTGAAAATAAAGCCCGGGAAATTTGGGTAGTGAGTCCCGGCTTGCATTACGATACTGAAAACAAGGATTTCTCCGAAATTGTGAGTGTCAACCTCGGAGAGAAGACCAAGTACCGTTATATTGTACCGGTGAGCAGACAGATTGAAAAAAATCTGAAAGTCTACCAGAAACGGTATAAATTGACGGATGAGGAAATCTCCAGACACTTTCTGATTTTACCAGAATCTGAATTCACTCCATTCATCATGGAATGCGCCATTTACGACGCCTCCGGTGATTGCCTGGCTTTCACTGCACCAGCCAGCGATGACACCAATGAGGTGATCCGTCTTAGTCAGGACACCGCCAGATCCATGGCCAGACACTTTAAAGCACTCTGGAGAAAATACAAGCGAACAAACCCCTGAATACCAAGTAATAAACGTCATATACTGGCATTTCCACAGATTTGCAGGTGCCCGACCAGGATCCAATTTTTATCAGCTCAACTCAACCTATGGAAGACGAATATCCCATCATTATCAATCAATCCGTTGCCATTCTGATCGACGGAAACAACATTGAATTAAGTCTTAAATCATTACTCAAAAAGAGCAATGTCCTGTTGGATTTCGATATACTCATCCCCAAATTACTAGTCAACCGGGGACTCAGCCGTTTGATTTACTTTCGCGAGGGGAAACAAATATCCTCCAAACTCGCTACCCGGCTTCTCGACCAGTTTCACGGATCGGTCGTACCTTGCCACAAATCTGCAGATATTCCCCTGACCATCAAGGCAACTCAGATTGCCCAGAAAGTTGATACCATCATCATCATGTCGGGTGATTCAGATTATATCGAACTGGTAAGGCACCTTAAAGGTGCAGGTGTCAGGGTAGAAATTGCGGCTGTAAAGGAAACGACCGCACAGATACTGATCGATGAGGCCGATTTGTTCATCCCCATCACTGAGGACGATTGTTATCTGCTGAAATCTTACAAAAGCCGTCGATCCGGGAAATCTTGAACCGCAGGTTACTCCTGAGACAAAAGGTCCGTTTGGGGCGTATCACCTTAAAAACCGAACTTTTCTTCGTATAATTGCGTTGTAAATAGTGCTATTGCAAGATTACCGGAGTGGTTGCCAACCGGCACTTACCTTTCGGATTTAAACATTCCGGTCCCTGTTTCTGGTCATTTTACCGGATTTACCTTTGTAATTGTAATACTTCAAACCCTGAAACATATCAGGTATTGAATTTTTTTAAACAAAAAGAGAAGAATGATCATTATTAACGTAAAAGAGAATGAGACGATAGACCGGGCCCTAAAACGCTACAAGCGTAAACACCGGAATATCGGACTGATGAAAGAGTTGAGAGCAAGGAAATTTCATACTAAAAAATCGGTAAAGAGAAGAAATGAAATTCTCGATGCTACCTATAAATTGAAGAAATTCGGAAATAATTAATTTTATGAGACATTCCAAAAAAAATTTTGATTACCGTAAAGGAGCTTACTATTTCAATATAAAGAATGGATTTCATTCCAACATTACCATCCGACGGTTAGAGAGAGGTCATGCGGTTGAGACATTTAATCGTTATATGAAAGCCCGTAAAGAATGTGAGTGGCTGGGAAAATGGAATGGTTCGGAGTTTGTAGACACGAATTTTGAAAAAATAGCGGCCCGGGCATCTTAAGTAGAAGATCGGGGTTCAATAAGTGATTCAGGTATTTCGCCATCTATTGAATGGCCAATGGGTTTTGCATGTAAGGCATGTCTTGATTTCGAGACTGCTACCACACAGAAACAGGAAACCACCCACGTAGTCCGGGGTTCGATCAGATTTCAATCTTCGTCCTGATCGGCTTCGTCTTCCGTTTCATCATAGTCATCATCATACCCTTCATCCTCAAGGTCGTCTTCTGTATCGTCAGTTCCCAGATCCATATCTTCCCCGACTACCGCATACTTGTCTTCGTATTCGACCTTGACGTCATCTTTCAGGATGCCTTCTTCATCGTAATCGTCATCATCAGCGATGATCTGCTTGGCCTGAGGTATCGTCATCCGTACCAGATAATATTTCTCTTCCGTCTCAAAAGGAAGGGCACTTACCTTCTGACCATCCTTGTTGGTAAAATAAATGAGATGGCGACTGAAACCCAGGGGGTATTCCAGCTTGATCTGCTCCTGAAGGGCAGCGTCCAGTTTCTCGTAGTCCTTGATTACTCTGGGTTTGTTATTACTCATAAGAAGAACAGAGGCTTTGATTAAATACGGTGCTAAAATAAAGTTTCCAACATATTATAGTATAGGACAAAGTAAAAAAAATGCCTTTTAGAGTCAATCTTTTTTTAAATGCCGCTTAAAGACGTACAATTCGTTGATTTTCAGATTGATAAGTTGGATCAAAACCGGAGCAAAGTTACCGAGTTTCTATCCCCTACACTAAATTGTCAGGATATGGTCGAATTTCAGACAATGATGTTAATCGATTCCCGGGTACCATCAGTCTAAATCTGCACCTGTTAACACCGATAGATTCAGGGAATTTTTTGATATTCCCTACCGGTTTCATGATATCATCTGAAAAGTCAAACCATATGTCTGTGTTTAAATCAACGGTGTTCCATGTCTTTACGGGGTTCCTGATCGCAAGCTCAATGCCAAACTATGCCCAGGTATCCAATCACGGAAATAAATTTGAGCAAATTACCGATCTGCTGCCGGACCCCAATGCCTACCGCGGTATGGATGGTGCTCCCGGACCAGACTACTGGCAGCAGCGCTGCGATTATCAGATCGAATGCCGTCTGGATGTCGATGCCCGCAGGCTTTATGGCAGCGAGATGATCACCTATTACAACCAGTCGCCCAACACCCTGCACTACTTGTGGTTACAACTCGACGAAAATCAACATTCCACCCTCAATGATAATCAATATTTCGATCCAAGCAACATCAAACCGGTTATGAGTGAATCGGATCTCCGCAAGCTCGAAACCTGGAGAGAACGGGATAAATACGGAGTCAACATCGAAGAGGTAAAGGATGCCAACGGCGATCCATTGTCACACAAGATCAACCAAACGATGATGCGGGTGGATCTTCCGGCACCACTTTTACCCGGAAATTCGTTCACCTTTCATATCCAGTGGAACTACTTCCTGATCGACCGGATAGATGCCGGATCACTCACCCAGGGGAGCCAGGCCCGCAATCTTGCGCGGGGAGGGTACGAGTATTTTCCCAAAGATGGTAACGACCTGTACACCATTACCCAATGGTACCCCCGCCTGTGTGTATACAGTGATTTTGAAGGCTGGCAAAATAAACAATTCACCGGCCGGGGAGAGTTTGCCCTGACTTTCGGCAATTTTCTGGTGAAGATTACCGTACCCGATGACCATATCGTCGGTGCTACCGGAGAATGCCTCAACTACGAAACGGTATTGACGGACGACCAGCTTGGACGATGGAAACAAGCCCAAAATGCCTCCCAGCCAGTGGAGATCGTGACCTACGATGAGGCCGTTAAAAATGAAAAAAGCAAGAAATCTTCCCGCTATCAGACCTGGATCTACCAGGCGGAAAATGTAAGGGATTTTGCCTGGACCGCCAGTCGTAAATTTGTCTGGGATGCCATGCGACATCTGAACAGTGAAGGTAAAAAGACCATGTGCATGAGTTACTACGGCAAGGAAGCCTACCCCATATACCGGCGGTATTCCACCAAAGCCGTCGAGCACACTCTATCCTCATACTCAAAGTACAGCATCCCTTACCCCTATCCCACCGCCATTTCAGTTGAGGCGTCCAACGGTATGGAGTATCCCATGATCTGCTTCAATCCCGGTCGCGCAGAAGAAGATGGCACCTATAGCGAAGCGGCAAAAAACTCGGCAATCTCCGTCATCATCCATGAGGTAGGTCATAACTACTTCCCGATGATCATCAATAGTGACGAACGGCAGTGGAGTTGGTTTGACGAAGGCATCAACAGTTACGTCCAGTTCCTGGCAGAAAGCGAATTTGACAACAATTATCAATCCTGGTTCGGCCCGGCAGAACAGATCGTTGATTATATGAGCCTCCCCAAAGATCAGCTCGAACCGATCATGACCAACAGCGACAATATTGTCCATTTCTTTCCCAACGCCTACAGCAAGCCGGCCACTGCCCTCAATATCTTAAGGGAATCCATTATGGGCAGGGAACTTTTTGATTACGCCTTTAAGGAATATTGCCGCCGATGGGCCTTTAAACATCCCACACCGGCCGACTTTTTCCGTACGATGGAAGATGCCAGTGGTATCGATCTCGACTGGTTTTGGAGAGGCTGGTTTTATACTATCGACGCCGTTGATATCTCGCTCGACAGTGTAGCCTGGTATAAAGTCGACCTGGAGAATGACCCGGCCAAATCAGATTATGTACAGAAACAGGTACCTCAGCCACCCTCCGATCACATTAGCCGGATACGTAACCGCGAATCGGGAATACTGTTTAAAGTAGAGCAGGACAGTTCATTACGAGACTTCTATACCGATTACGAACCCTGGAATACTGCCGATTCGGTCCAGGAAACGAAGTATAAACTTTACGATGAAACATATTCCAGCAAAGAGAAAAAGGAATTGTTCAGTAACCAGAACTACTATGAACTCCATTTCAGCAACCGCGGAGGATTGGTCATGCCGGTGATTATCGAGTGGACCTTTGACGACGGTACCCGGGAAATCCAACGAATACCGGCAGAAATCTGGCGTCATGACGAAAATAACTTCACTAAGGTATTCGTCAAAGATAAAGAGGTCACCGCCATCCGGATTGACCCCTATAGAGAGACTGCCGATATCGACCTGTCCAACAATAACTGGCCAGAAATTGAATTGCCGAGCCGCTTTCAGGTGTTTAAAAAACATAAAGTGGAGCCTTCGCCAAATCCCATGCAGAAAGCCAAAAAGAAGGGTCGTTCCTGATGGGAAAAATCCCGGTTCTTCAGACATTGATCTGTTCATGGAAACCTGATATTGGTTCTTCATTGGTAAATGGGTAAAGGCAGGCTCTTTTCCCCCCTCACAAAGTACACGAAGGCCGCAAAGATCCCCCCCTTTACAATGTCCAATTATTCCAAATAATGATTCGAGTTTTTGAGCTTGATCCACCCTTTGCAATTTCTGCCACCTCCGCGAGAGGCACCTCCCTCACATTTTTTATCCTCTCGCCAAGGACGCTAAGAGCGCAAAGATCCCCCATTTACAATGTCCAATTATTCCAAATAATGATTCGAGTTTTTGAGCTTGATCCACCCTTTGCAATCTCTGCCACCTCTACGAGAGGCACCTCCCTCATATTTTTTTCCTCTCGCCAAGGACGCTAAGACCGCAAAGGTCTCTCATTATAATATCGTTCAATATTCCAAATAATGGTTCGAGTTTTTTTAGCTAGATCCCACCCTTTGCAATTTCTGCCACCTCCGCGAGAGGCACCTTCCCTCACATTTTTTTCCTCTCGCCAAGGACGCTAAGACCGCATAGGTCCCCCATTACAATGTCGTTCATATGCCAAGTAATGGTTTGAGTTTTTAGCTTGATCCCACCCTTTGCAATCTCTGCCACCACTGCGAGAGGCACCTCCCTCATATTTTTTTCCTCTCGCCAAGGACGCTAAGAGCGCAAAGGTCTCCCATTACAATATGTCCAATATTGCAAATAATGGTTCGAGTTTTTTAACTTGATCCCACCCTTTGCAAGCTCTGCCACCTCCGCGAGAGGCACCTTCCCTTACATTTTTTTTCCTCTCGCCAAG
>CAYRYD010000058.1:0-17946 GCA_964428345.1 uncultured Saprospiraceae bacterium
CCTGTCTGCCATGGCCGGCCAGGCAGGGGGATAACGAAATTGAGGAGCGATCCGGGTGGATGCCCGGTCGAGATCCAGTGGATCTCGAAGCGCCGAAACCACGAAGTGGGTGGGAAAGCCAGGTTATTTTTTAAATAGCTTATCATAGATAAGCGATTGCCAATTGAATGGGGTTTTTAGAGGTGCCCTTATGTTAAGATTGTTCGGTGATTGTTGTAATTAGTTTGCATTTTGCCGGTATGTATTGTCGAGTCGTTGATCACAATCATGGATTGTTCTGATTCCGGTCAACGCAATCCTTCTTCCTACCATTTAATATTGTAAGCAATTGGAGCCAATATCTATCATGCTTCCGGATGGATAGAGGGAGAGCCCCAAAGATATTCTTTTAACTAATCTTAAAATTAAAATACTATGTCACTTGTAAAATGGAGAGATCGAAGCACCCTGCCCACCTTCGGTAGCTTTTTCGATAATTTTTTCCGGGATGATGATGGTTTTTTCCCGTCATTTTATCGCGAAAGAACCGTTCCTGCCGTCAATGTATCGGAAGATGATGCTTTTTTCCGGGTAGAGATGGCTGCCCCTGGAATGAAAAAAGATGATTTTCATGTTTCCATCGAACGAAATATGTTGATCATTAAGTCGGAAAAGGAAGATAAGAAAGAAGAAGAAGATAAGAACTGGACAAGGAAGGAGTATCATTTTACTTCTTTTGAGCGGTCTTTTTGGCTGCCAGAAAATGTATTGCCGGAAAAAATCGCCGCGACCTATAAGGACGGAATTCTGGCTATTACTCTTCCTAAGAAAGAAGTCGAAGTCAAGAAGACAAAAGAAATTGAAGTGAAGTAGGTTTTCGTTGGTGCATCTGTCGGAGCAGCGATCAGGATTGTTGATTTTGGAACACCTTCAGATGCACCGCTTTTTTATGAAGAAATAGCAGATGAGAAAGGTACAGGATGTGATGAATGCATTTCCGATTTCCGTGGCAAAATCCACTTCGATAATGGATGTTTTCCGGATTATCCGGGAAAAACGTCTAAGTCATCTATTGGTGGTCGATGAGTCGGAATTGGTCGGTGTTATTTCCAAAGAAGATCTTTTGAACAAAATGGTGGAATTGTCATATGATACCACCGGTAAAATTTATAATGACATTATTTTGCGGACTACCCCAGTCAGCACGATCATGTCAAAGGTACTGATTACTGCCCGTCCGGCTGATTCACTGGCCGATGCGGTAGAACACATGTTATCTGCGGAGATCCATTGTATTCCGGTAGTCAATGAAACCGGTCAACCGGTCGGATTACTGAATCCTATGGACGTGCTAAAAGCCTATTCTGCCGGAATTGAAAATATACTGTGATGATGGCCAATTATGCCCAACGACATCATAACATCAAAGGCGTCATTAATGACCTGGAGTTCGATGCCCCTGAACTAATCCGCAATTTCGGACGGTTACATCACGATGTCCTGATGACCGGAGTGTTGCCCGGCAAATTCAAGGAATTGATGGCTCTGGGGATGGCGATTGTGCTCCGTTGCCAGAACAGTATTTCCTATCAGATGCACGATGCCATTAAAGCAGGAGCGTCCAAAGAAGAAATTCTGGAAACGATCGGTGTAGCGGTGCTGATGGGTGGCAGTCCGTCGATGATGTGTGCCACCGATGCCTATAGGGCATACCATCAGATCATCAATAATACCCGGGACTACGGAAAAGACGATACTATCCTGGAAGATGAACTGCTTGGTGAGTGAGCATTTTACCCATCCTCCGACAATCCAAATCATCCTGGTTGATGTTCCGGGTCAGTGTTTTCAGCAGGTGATCACTGTATATTGTATTTAACATTAAATAATAAGACAATGAGAACGCTGAAAGTTTTTGATTTGAACATGGAGGAAATGGTGGAGCGTTTTTATGTAATGATGGCTACCGTGATTATTTTTTCCATGGTGGGTCAACACGTAATAGCTGCTTTACTGGGAACAATATTGGCCATTAGTTTTATTCTGGGCGTTAGTTTTCGTAAGCCGTTCAGGAAAGCCGAAGCCAGGGTACAACGTCTCGAAGGCGAAAAGGTCGAAAGAGAGGCTGCTTAAAACAGTTCTGGAGATTATTGCCCATTTAAACAGAATATTCCTTGTAGATCATATCCCAGGGCGAACGCATGGGTCTGGAAAGACTTGCGTTCGCCCTTTCATTTTGGATGAAGCGTTCCCCCACCGGATCCCAGTCGAGATTGGTCTTGAGCTGCATGGCAATGTTGCCAAGATGGGCAAGGGTGATTGATCGATGGGCTACCTCTGCCGGAGCAGCTGTCTCTTCCCTCGAAAGGATGCAATCAATAAAATTGCGATAATGATTGTCGCTGTGATATAGCCGGATTTCGTCTTCTCCGATCACTGACTCGATCAGATGCGGCGGATCAGAACGGTAGTTCCCCCGGTTTGCCCAGACGGTGCCCTCCGTGCCGGTGAAAGTCACGCCCTCCTCGGCTTCATTCGTAATGACCAGGTTTACTCCGTTTTCATAAACACACTCAAAGTAGAATTCTGTTGCGGTATTCCAGATGGGATGATCGGCCCATTTTGCGCGGGCATTCCGGATTTTTACCGGACCGGTATATTCGGTGTTCATACCCCACTGAGCGATATCCGGATGATGTCCTCCCCAATCGGTAACCATCCCTCCCGAGTAGTCGAGAATCCAGCGGAAATTTACATGGGTACGGGCCGGACAAAAAGGTGCCTCCGGAGCCGGACCTAACCACAGATCATAATTGAAATTTTTTGGTACCGGAATGGTTTGGGTGAGATGACCAGTCTTTCCAAAATCCGGCGTTCCCCCCGGTAAACCACATGTGACAGTCTGCAACTGGCCAATCCTTCCATTACGGACCAGTTCACAGATATGTCGAAAACGGTAATTTGATCGCTGCTGACTGCCGGTTTGAAAGATCACCCCGTATTTTTTCACCGCATTGCTGATGGCCCGTCCTTCGGCAATCGTCAGGGCGAGTGGTTTCTGGCAGTAGATGTCTTTACCGGATGCCGCGGCCATAAGAACCGGTATGGCATGCCAGTGATCCGGAGTCACTACCTCGACCGCATCGATATCCTTGCGGTCGATCACCTCTCGAAAATCTTCAAACCCCCTGCACCCCTTAAATCGTTTCCCTCGCTGGGAGGTGTAGGTTTCGTTGACCAGGTGGCGGATATATTCCCGTCCGCCGGTTTTGCCATTCCAGTATCCGGCACTTTGCTTATTGACATCACAGATTGCCGTGACCTGGACTCTTTCATCATCTAAAAACCCCTTGACATCATTCTCCGCCTGATTGCCAGCGCCAATAAAAGCGAGATTGATCCGGTCGGAGGGTGGGATATGGCCATTTCTTCCCAGGGAGGAAGCAGGGATATACATTGGAGCACAAAAAATGCCGGAAGTGGCAAGCGATATTTTTTTAAGGAATCTTCGACGGGTATGGTTGAGCATACGATCGGTATTTCTATTTGGAAAAATTGATTTTAACGTGATAAGGCTGTCCTCAATAAATATCGGAATAATTTTAGGACAACTCTAAATACCGCTGAAATTAGGCAAATTTAAAAAGAACCAAGCGAGATTGAGGAGCAAGGGTCTGGGGAACCTTTGAGCGACGAAACCACGAAGAGGATGGGAAAGCCAGGTTATTTTTTAAATAGCTTATCATAGATAAGCGATTGCCAATTGAATGGGGTTTTTAGAGGTGCCCTTTTAACAACAATTTAATCGGCGGTCGAAATCCAGCATTCCACGACCTGATACGGTCCGCTCCAATTGGCACCCATGATATCAGGAATATGATCCCCGTTGATGTCGGCCGCCTGAATGCTATGTGATCCCTGACTGGAGATCACCATTTTATGCCATGAAGCGGCGTTCTTCTGATTGATTAATACGACGACCTCGTCAGGGTCAGCTCCCTGGTGCATTTCAGAATAGGCAATATCGACAGATCCGTCAGCATTGAAGTCAGAAACAGCTACCCCATGAATCACACACTCGATCGAGTCTATCAATACATGTTCGATCCATTTCTCTGTGGTATTCGTGGCCGGTTGCTCAAACCAGGAGATGCGATGAAACTGACCGGCTAGTTCGGAAGGGGTCAGAATAATATCCTGCCGGCCATCATGATTGAGATCTGCTACCTCGAGATTGGCGCTGGGGTGCCAATCGCTAAAGACATGTGCCTGCCAAACGTCTGCGTTTTCAAACCAGAATCCGCCACCGATGATATCCGGATCACCATCACTGTCCAGATCGGTTACCCGAAGGCCTTCTCCGTGGTTGCAATCCAGTATTTTCTCCAGCCAGATTCCTTCCGGCTGGTTCATCCACAGATGGATTTTGTTTCCCTTAAAGGTGCCAAAATCCGATTGATTGCGGGTGATCACATCCAGTCTGCCATCACTATTGATGTCGGCCAGTTCGACATCGTGGGTCGCATGATCAGCGATCGAATGAGCAGTCCAGGGTTGTCCGGATTGATGATGAAGTTTACCTGGATTTTCGTACCAGAACAGACCACCCACCACAATATCAGGATCTCCATCGCCATCGATATCTCCGGCTTCACCATCGACGGTTTGATAGTCACCAGGTGCGATGACGAACCTTTGCCAGTCGGGATTTCGATACCAGATCAATGGACCTTTTTGACCTCCAATGATCACGTCTGTTTTGCGGTCACCGTCCAGGTCAGCGCAAATCTTTACCCATGGGTTTTCTACCCCGGCAGAATCAATGATGGAATGTTGAAACCGGAGCGGATTTCCCGCAAGACTATTTCGTTCCGGCATTGGTGAATGGCAGCCGGTAAAGGCTAGCAGGATTATTGACCAGCACTGAGGTATCGGTTTCATCGTCTGTGCATTGGGTTTAAATTAATTAAATATCTTATTGGATGTTGCTTCCACCATAATCCCTCAACTTCTAAGCCTGTCAATCCACCTCACCACCATCCAAGTACCTTCCACCAGAGCAAACCCACTCCGATCCAGACAATGAGGTGAACCAGGGATATAATAAACCCGATTTGAAACCAGCGCGAAGCCTTTTCATACCCCAATCCATAATAAATGATGACCGGTCCGGAAGAATAGTTGGTGGTGCAACCGCAGAGACAGGAAAAATAGGCAAAAATCGCAACAGCAACCATGGGTGGTGCCCCGGTGGCAGCACAGACGATCAGGAATGGAACGACCATGGCGGCAATATGTGCGGTCAGCATGGAAAAGGCGACCATCGAGTAGAAATACAAAAGTCCCAGCAGAATTACCGTGGCGATTCCGGAAAAACTAGCTACCCAATGTTTCGCTAAGTCGACAAACCACTGGATAAAACCATACTCGGTGAGCAGGTTTGCCATCGTGAGCAGACCTCCCAACCAGATGAGGGTGTCCCAGGCCCTCGCATTGCCGGTGATGTCGTCCCATTTCTGGGTACCGGTGATCAGCAGGGTGATCACACCCAGAAAGGCAATAAGGGTAGTGGAAAGGCCATGCCAGCTTTGAGAGGCCCAAAATACAAGCATGCCGGTCAGGATGCTCATCATGATCTTTTCCGGTCCCTTCATGGTGCCCTGAATGGACAATTGTTTCCGGGCTTCCACTTGTGCCGCCCGCCCATCGTCCAGTTGGGGTGGTGCGAGGGTGTAGATGATCTGAGGGAGTAAAAGGAATGAAACCATGGCCGGGACAATACTGCCCAGTAGCCATGTGCTCCAGCCGAAATCGAGATTGTAGACGTCTTTGGCCGCTTTGGTAACCAATGGATTGGCCGCCATGCCGGTCATAAACATGGAGGCAGCGATCAAATTGGCATGGCTACCGACCAGACTGAGGTAACGACCTGCCAGTACGGTTTTTGCGGAGGCATTCTCGACGGATCGTGATAGTGCATCGACGATGGGGGCATGCAATCCGCCTCCGCGGGCGGTATTGGATGGGATTACGGAACCCAATAGAAACTCGGAACCACAGATCGCATAGGCCAGTCCTTTCATAGACCTGCCAAGTCGGCTGACCAACCAAAGGGACACCCGCGTGCCAAAACCAGTATCTAACACAGCCTGCGCGATGAGAAAGGCCGTGATAACCAGCCACACGGTACTATCGGCAAAACCTGTCAGAGACTGGTTCATATTGATGGTGCCGGTGACTACCAGAGCCATCAGACCCAGGAGCACGCTCATACCCATCGGGAAAGGTCTTAGGATAAAACTGATGATTACGGCAAAAAATATGGAAAAAATATGCCACCCCCGGCGATCGACAGTAAACCATCCTGCCATCGGCCAGAGAACCAGGGCAATACCCACACAGACCATAAATTTCAGCAGGTCATTACGGGTCGTATTTTCTGATACCATCTGCTTTATCCATACAATCCGGATCAAGATAGGAAAGTCAGACTTTCAGTCCTGAAATTGGACTCACCATCACAAACCCGGTCGGATTATGATCAGCGTAAAGGAAAAAACATCCAAAAAACTTAATTCTCAGTCATTACCTTCTGATCCCTTGGTGTTGATATAAAATACTCAGAAGAGTCATCATTGACCAGT
The DNA here is from genome assembly GCA_964428345.1 of uncultured Saprospiraceae bacterium. GTDB lineage: Bacteria > Bacteroidota > Bacteroidia > Chitinophagales > Saprospiraceae > JABDMH01. The sequence continues at coordinate 6,624 of CAYRYD010000058.1, forward strand.
GGTAAACTTTTTAAGACTACCGGGTTGAGTGGAAATCCACGGGGGCCTAAACCCCCTGGAGAAAAATTAATTTTTCTTGGAAAGGCGATCGATCGTCAAACCATCTTCCTTATTGAATTGGGGTTTGATTTTCTTGGCATAACAAACCGCCAGGTATTCCTGCAGGATCATTTCCTTGTTGCGGAAAGACCATACCTGCTCGTAATACTTGGTGCCGCTATTGCAGAGCCAGTGGCGGTAATCATCAAAATCCTTAATCTCTTGTTTGGGAACAACTAAGGCCATAACGGGTATTTTTAATATGTTGGGAATCGGGTTTATTTCACATACTAAGTTAAGATTTTCCCGGGAGTTTAGCAAACTATTACCGGTACCCGGAGAGCACGCTCGATGCCCGGAAGTGAAGTTATATATAACGGCTTTTTTACAAGATTCGATCTGGTTTTTGGCAAATAACTTTACTTCCATCCCATTACACATAACAGCATTTTTTGATGCCGGTCTTCCGATGCGTCCGAAAAAAAATCGGGATTTTTTTCTGTCAATGGGGTACTTAATAGCTCTCTGTGAGTGCCCGGCTTTTTCTGGATCTTCCGGATGATTTCCAGAGGAGAAATGTAAATTAGAGATTTTAAAAAGATCCAGGAATCAATGCATATTTCGTCAGATCAGCTGCAGCAGCACAATAGCACCAGATTGTCGACCCACCAGTCCGGATTTTCTTTTTTGCAGGATGCTTTGAACCGTCAGGGGTATGATGTCGGCGTGATCCTTCAGAAGCTGTCTGCTTTTCAAATTGCCATTCCCAGCTGGGCTTTGGGTACGGGAGGTACCCGTTTTGGCCGCTTTCCGGGAGGTGGCGAACCCAGAAGTCTGGAAGAGAAAATCGAAGATGTCGGTTTATTGCATCAACTTAGCCGGTCGAGCGGGGCCATTTCCCTGCACATTCCCTGGGATATTCCGGAGCATCCCGAAGATATCCGGGCTCTGGCATCGTCCTTTGAACTTCGATTTGACGCGGTTAATTCCAACACCTTTCAGGATCAGACAGGCCAACCGCTTTCCTATAAGTTTGGCAGTATGCAACATATGGATCCGGCCGTTCGCCGGCAGGCTGTTGATCATAATCTGGAGGTAATTCGCCATGGTATTGCCCTGGGTTCAAACTCCCTGACCGTCTGGCTTTCGGATGGAGCCAGTTATCCGGGGCAGCTCAACTTCAGGCGGGCCTTCGAAAATACGCTGGAGTGTCTGACAATCATCAGCCAGGCTCTGCCCGATGACTGGAAGATGTTTGTGGAATATAAAGCTTATGAACCCAATTTCTACAGCATGACGGTGGGCGACTGGGGCCAGTCCTTGTTGTACGCCAGTAAATTGGGTGACAAAGCTTTTACCCTGGTTGACCTGGGACATCATCTCCCCAATGCCAATATCGAACAAATTGTTGCCCTCTTGTTGATGGAAGGCAAGCTCGGCGGATTTCATTTCAATGACAGCAAATACGGCGACGATGATCTGACGGTAGGTAGTATTAAGCCCTATCAGCTCTTTCTGATTTTTCATGAACTGATCACCGGTATGGATGAAAAAGGTTTGGACCACAGCAGGGACCTGGCCTGGATGATCGATGCGAGCCACAATGTTAAAGATCCGCTGGAAGATCTTCTGCAATCAGTGGAGGCAATTATGATCGCTTATGCCCAGAGTCTTCTGATTGACCGTCCTGCGCTGCAACAGGCCCAGCATGAGAACGATGTAACACGATGTCAGGAGATTCTGCAAAATGCGTTTCGCACCGATGTGCGGCCATTGGTTGCTGAAGCCCGTTTGATGACCGGTGGAGCCCTGGATCCCATTGGCTTGTTCCGCGGACTGAAGGTGCGGCAAAACCTGATCAAATCCCGAGGATCCAAAGTCATGGCGACCGGATTATGAGCCGGTGATTTCCTCCTCCACCCTTGCAGACAACCAGCGTTATTTACCGGGCATTTTTTTTCACATATTCATCAAATACAGAGGGTTGGGGACCCACATAATGATAGGCCTCCGCCCATTCCAGTTCAAATTGTTTACCTAGTTCGCGGTCGCTGGGCACTCCTCGCAGTCGCTTCGAATCCATATCCAGAACGACATGTTTAATATAGTTGCGGTTGGCCGATACGGCATCATTTCCCAACAGATCAAGTTTTTTCCCTTCCGATTTTAACCGGTTAAAGATGATGGATCCCGCATTACCAGCTGGTCCCTGGGTGACATTGGCGAGATTCGCATCGATTTTGCGTTCGATGTACCGGCCGATGTCCACGATCCGGTTTACCAATTGTGGTCCGCGGGCAAAATAGTACATTTCCTTTACCGTATAGGGAGTCAGTCCGGCGTCAAAGTGCTCGGGATAATCTAGCCGTCCGCCAGCCATCCATCTTGCCGCTTCAAACGCCTGAGCGGTCACATAATGATCCGGGTTTTCTTCGTAATGTCCCCATGGGTCATAACAAACAATAGTATCGATTTTTAGCATCCTGATCAGAAAGATCAGGCGGGACCGGATCTCCACCGGACTGACATTGTCCATCAGGTGATTGCGGTAGTAGAGGTCGTAGGTTTTTTCCAGGCCAAGTGCTTTGGCTACTGCCTCGTTGTCGATTTCGTTGTTTCGCACCACTTCGCCCACCGTATTTCCGGCACCAGCATGATCATCGTTGGTCATCCGGATCAGGTAACCTTTATAACCCTCATCGATCAGTTTGGCGACCGTGCCGGCTGCAAATAAAGGGATATCATCCGAATGGGGTTGAATGGCAGCCAATACCTTACCCTGGTGCGGTTTTCCTTCTGCCGGCCTTTCGATCACCAGCTCGTCCTGGTCAGCAAAGGTCCGGTCGGTAAAGCTGGTTGGTATAAAAGGAAGGGCAAGACTGTTTTGAATAAAGGTTCTTCGTTCCATGAATTACAGTTGCTTTTATAAAGATAGTTAGGATAGATGGCCGTCCTGGCTAAGGTAAGAATTCCCACTTACTTCGTGAATCCATTCTTATGGCGGCAGAAGTCCAGGCAACCTTGCCCGGAAATCATTAAATTTGACAGTAAGAGATCCGGGTTCTTTACCGGGAAATGATCCTTACTCCTTTGAGTAAATTGTCTGTGCCTTATGAATGATACGATCAGGATCAGCAGGCTGATAGTTGTGTTCCGGATCAGGAAACAGACCCGGTTTTTACTCTTTGGGATATTTTCTGGAATTTTTCTGTTGTCGTTCCATTTGCTCCCGGATCAAACCACTGATCTGTTTGCATCGGAAGACTTGTTGGAGATTACTCTTACGGGAGATGCCGACGGATTGATGAGCAATCGGACCGGAGAGGCTCTTTATTTTGATTTTGAACTTCAATACCGCAGATCTCCGGAGGTTCTCGAACACTTTCCGGTTAAAGTCAGAACCAGAGGTCATTTCAGAAGATTGGAGAATAATTGCCTTTATCCTCCTTTGATGCTGAATTTCCAAAGTAAAGAGGTACCGGAAAATTCGATTTTTTACGGACACGATAAGCTGAAGCTGGTTGTTCCTTGCCGGGGAGAAAAATATGTGGTGCAGGAATATCTGATCTATAAACTATATAATTTACTGACGCCACTGAGTTTTCGCGCCCGGCTGGTAAAAGTCAATTTGACCGGTGATGAAAGTCGAAAGGGAATTCCGGGTCAGTACGGAATCCTGCTGGAAGATGAAGACCAAATGGCTGAAAGAAACGGTGGACAAATCCTAAAGAAGGATTTGGTAAGACCCCGCGAAATAGACCTTGATAATTTCCTGGATCTCGCAATATTTCAATATTTAATTGGCAATACGGACTGGTCAATTCAATACCGGCAGAATATCCGGCTGGTGAGTCTTCCGAATGCCCGTCAACCTCTTGCGGTACCGTACGATTTTGATCATTCAGGGATGGTGATGGCACCCTATGCCCGCCCCGCACCGGAATTAAACCTGGCCTCGGTACGGAATCGGAGATACCGGGGATATTGCCAGCCGGATATGGCCATATTTGAAGAAAGACTGGCCTATTACCGGGCTAAAAAAGAGGAATTCAGGTTGGTGTACATTAATTGTCCTTATCTGGATGAGGGATCCCGGAAGCGGAGTCTCAAATATCTGGATGAATTTTTTGAGATAATCGAAGATCCAAAGTCCTGGCAAAAAGCCCTGAGTTACCCCTGCCGCGATGATAAAACCTCTAAGGTAGTCATTCGGGGCTTAAAGGAGTAAAAGCCGGTTTTGGTACGGTTTGAAATCCTGGTAACCACGGCCAAGTCAAATGTCAAAGGGAATAAGTTTAGTAGTGTGTACGTTTTCCTTTTAGGAGACCCTTTTAAAGTGGAAAATACGTTGGGCGGTCAGCATTGTTAGCGGTCCCGAAAAGTGTATTGTATACCGTGCTTTGTGCCCGAATAGGTACGTTATGAATACGCACCAACAAAAGTTATCCCGCTACTGACACACCAATCAATTTGCCAACTGCAAACGTCACAGCGGCAGCAGCCAGTCCGAATCCGACTTGCCGGAGGCCCGAGTACCAGATACTTTTTCCCGTAAACAGGGTGATGGCACTCCCGATCAGAAAAAGGCCGGTGGCACTCAACACGGTGCTGAAAATGATCGCCTGTAAACTACCCGTGAAGAAAAAGGGAATGACTGGAATGACGGCTCCAAGGGCAAACAGCAGGAAAGAGGTTACCGCCGCTTCCATAGCCGAACCCTGTAACTCCTCCGGGTTGATACCCAATTCTTCCTTGACCAGCAGTTCGTGTGCTTTGTCCCTGTCGGCCATCAGATTCCTGGCCATGGTTTTAGCCTCCACTTCATTGATCCCTTTCGATTGATAAATCAGGGCTAGTTCTTTTTCTTCTCCTTCCGGATTGGTCTCCAGCTCTTCCATTTCCAGTTCCATCTGGTTTTCATACAATTCCTGCGAGCTTTTGACCGAGATCCATTCTCCCAGGGCCATCGAAAGGGCTCCGGCGAGCAAACCCGCCAGACCGGCAAGGAGAACTTCTTCCCGGCCGTTGGTCGCGCCCGCAATACCCATAACCAGACTGAAGTTGGAAACCAGCCCATCATTCCCTCCCAGGACTGCTGCCCGTAAAGCATTGCCTCCTACTGAGTGATGGCGTTTTTCAAACCGGGCGATCACTGTACCCTTGATGCCCGGTTTGGTTAAAATATTTTTCAGTATGGTGACATGGGCGGTATCGGATAATGGCGAAGCTGTTTTGTTTCGATTTCGTAAAGTAGTCAGGGAATTGGAAATACTTTTTTCTGTTTCCAGTAACACACCCAAAATATAGCCGTAACCAAAAATTTTTCCGATGCGGTGCAGGATTTTCGCACGGCCTGAGGGCCTGGGAAAGGGCTCCGTTGGCAAATTATTTTTTTTGAGAAATGCCATGGCATGCCCCTTTTCAATGTCGCTCATTTGGCTGAATACCCTGGCAATCTGAGGGTCTTCTTCATTTTCCGACAAAATCTGATAGAGGTAGCTGGCATCAATTTCCGTCTGGATGTTTTTTTGATGGATCATCGAATTTCCATTTTACTAAAAGTATTCAAATAATCAGAAATTTAGTCCTCACCGATGATGACTTTCTAAAATATGAACAAATCTGACCGTTGATGCGCCATCCTCAGGTGGTGGTCCTATATCCCCTGGTCAGGTTCTCACGGTGTGAACCTGGAATGCTCAGGATTCTTTCTACGAAATATGATTGTTATGAAATTTTTACAAAAAGATGAGGTGAAGTTTCTTTAATAAAAATCTCATGTGTACAGGAAATTCCGAAACGGCATTTTTGATCACAATCATGAAAGTTCATGCCTGACATCATTATCTGCGGAGATATTTGTGATTTATTTTACACCAATCACCAATGTGTCAGCACATTATGAAGTGGATTACGTATTTACCTCTTCTTGCTTTAATCGGATTGCTGGGTTGCACGCCCTATTTTCTATCCTCCCGTTTTGAGGATGTCACTGCCGGGCACCGTGAGATTGCCGTGCTTCCTTTTGAAATGCATTTCACCGGGGTTATCCCCGAACGATTGACGGAACAGGATGTTCGCGATGTTGAGGAGGCGGAAAGCAAAGCTTTTCAGATCTCGTTTTACCATGAACTGTTGCGAAGTACCAGGGCTGGCCGGAGAGCAATCCGGGTGGACATTCAGGATTATCACCAGACCCTCAGTATATTGGAAAGGGAGGGGATTGGTATCCGGGACAGCTGGGATCTCCCACCCGATAGACTAGCCGGATTACTGAAGGTCGATGCAGTAGTCCGTGCCCGCATCGATAAAGCCCGGCTGATGTCCGACCTGGCCTCCTATGGTATCGAGGTGGGGGTGCACATCCTGAACCGGCTCACCCGTTATGGTCTGTGGCCGTGGTTACCACCATTTTCAAACCAGTCAAAGGAAATTACCGGTAATTATTCCTTATTTGATATGCAGGAAGGCATTACTTTATGGTCGATTGGCTTTGATGAAGGTGCCGACTGGCGAAAACCCGCCAACGAAATCATTGATCAGATCAACCGGAAGGCAGCTAAGAAATTTCCCTATCGTCAATAAATGTGATACTCATTTTTTCAGGACGACCTGAATCTGGACGGGACAGGTCATTTTTTCCGGGCAATGATGATATCCTGTACACTCAGTGCTCCTGATCTCCCACACCAGGAGCCATAATGGACCGCCTGCAGATCGAATTGATAATGATCGAAGAGCTGGCGCACGTATTCTTCAGGATAGCAGACCGCAGACTCCGGAACATCATGATCTCTGGTCAGAAAACCGGGAAACTGGTGTTTAAAATCGATGGTACTTTTTCCCTGCTCCATCAAGGCAATCGACTCATCATTGGCCAGGAAAAAAGTAATGAGGCAATTTCCACCTTTTCTAAGGACCCGGGAAATTTCAGCAAAATAATGTTCCATGTCTTCCGGCAGCATGTGGGTAAACACCGAGGTGAGGAATACAAAATCGAAGGTGTCATTGGGATATGGAAAATGGTAGTCAATCGCCTGAAGATGTCCTTCCGGGTTGTAATTGCGGTTGTAGATATTGGCATGTTGAAAATGAAAATTGGGATACTCCGGAGTAATGTTTTTCCGGCACCAACCGATACCTTCCGGCACAATATCAAAGCCTTCGTACCGTGCCGAAGCGTTCAGATAAGAAGTCAGGGGCACCGCCATCCTACCGATTCCACAGCCAACATCCAGAACATGACTTTCCGGTCTGAGTCCGGCCTGATTTTTAAATATGGATAAAAAATGTTCGCCGATCGTACGGTAATCGCCTCTGCCCACAAAGATCATTCGTTTGGGAGGGGTCATTTTATCCCGGCGTCCGCTAAGCTGGTCATAAAAGTCCCCGAGCGTATAGTAGACATTACGTAACCTGCTTCTCAACATAGCCGGTACTAGCAAATAAAAGTTTGGTTTCATGCAGCTGGCATTGTAAAACATTGAAAACAGTCTCTCGTAAAAATCAGAGACATTCACATTGCAGGATTCACCCTCAAGTTACGGTGATCAAATTAATCTTTTGTTTGGTATACTGCCAAAACTCACCACTGAATAGTATCAAGGAGTATTTTTTAGCAGTTTAATCGTCCATACCTGATCTGCCATTCGCAGGCGAAGGAAATATACACCCGGCTCCGCGTTCGAAAGATCGATGAGATTTTCCCGGATCGACGCGGTGACTTCCTGACCGGTGGCATGATAAATCCTGAAGGACAAATCCTGGTGAACTGCCTGACTCAGGTAGAACATCCCGTCGGAGGGATTCGGATAAATTTCAGGTGCGGTATTTTCAGTCAAATTAACGACCGGTGTAATGTTGCATTCAAGGGAATGTCTTTGAAAGAAAGTCCACATCAGGTCATTGGCATCAATAAACTGAGAGACCGGATCTCCGATGATGGTCTGTTGCCCTCCCGGCCAGGAGTGCCCGCCATCCCGGGTAAGGTACTGGTTTATTTCAGACTGACAGTCACATTGGGTCCATTGGATTTGCGTATACTGGTCATTATCAGTCAGCGTATTTGCCATGTTCCGGCAATTATTTTTTTCCGCCCAGACTTTCCCAACCGAATCCAGTGGTGGGTTGTAATGATTGGATACCCCATCACCGATACCTCCCTGGTATGGCACGCTGCTATCCAGGTAAGAATGGAAGTGGATGACAGGCACCGGACGTTCGGGGTCACAGGAGGTCAGGCTCATCGAACAGGCGACTGGGGCGATGGCGGCGATCCGGTGTGAAAGTTCACAGGCGAGACGATAGGCCATAAAACCACCATTGGACATGCCGGTAGCATAGATCCGGTTTGGGTCGATGGCATACCGGGCAGTCAATATGTCGAGTAAGGTATCGACAAAGCCTACGTCGTCAATTTGCTGGTCGCTGGAGGCACCGCAACACCAGCCGGCATTCCAGGTCCGGATATTCAAAAAACCTCCCCGGTAGCCCTCGGGATAGACGACGATAAACTGTTCCTGATCGGCTTTGATGCTCAGTCCTGACTGATTTTGAAGATTGATGGCACTGCCAAAGCCTCCGTGCATCGCCACGATCAGCGGTAATGGCTGCGCATCGGTATAACCACTGGGAAGATGGAGCAAAAAGGTGCGGTAAAGACCATCAATCAATAAACTGTCGTATTGAGAATAAGCCTGTCTGGTGACGGCGACCGACAGCAAACTAATCAAAAGAAGTGCCCTGCAATGGATGTCCATAGGATGGGATGATCTTTATGATCGTTTTGACCTTAAAGCCTGGTTAAAGTTTAATCCACGGTACAAAACACATTCCAGAATTTTGATGCTGTTAACCGCGTCGTCCTGGATCGCTGAGATCTAGTTCCGGTTCCAGTAAATTTTCAGGTTGCGGGTACTCCGGCCGGCTCCGATAATTTCCGGTTTCCCATCGCCGTCCAGATCGGCAATTTTCAGGTCTTCACAGGCCATATCGTCGTTGTCGATCCAGTGTTCGGTCCATGCATTCCATTGACGATCTCGGGCCTGATAGATTTTAATCCCCATTTCCCCCCGGCCGTTTTTTTCCCGCCAGCCCACAATGATCTGTTCAATCCCCTGGTTGAGCAAGTCAGCACAGGCCAGCGCATGTCCTTGCTGCAGTTCTTCGGTGATGATTTTGGGAGCTTGTTGTGGTAAATGAACGGTCAACCGGTTGCCGTGGAAAGGTTGAATGCCAGCGCCGAACATTGACGCTTTTCTGATTTCGCCAAAGCCGTCAAACGGATCGGTATGAAAAATCGAGTCACTCTCCGGAATCCATTGGTGATTCACGAACCGGAAGTGCCGGGCACCTTCCCGGCCTCCGATCAGTAGCGATTCAAATTCACCGTCTTGCAGGATGTCAAAATTGTGGGTCACGTGCAGGTTGCTGTCAACCAGTATGCGATTCCAGGATCCCAATGGATAGGAGGGCGGCTGATATGCATAGATCCGGACTCCCTGCCCCTGGCCATCCCGGTTTCCCCGGCCATGGAGCGGTACGACGATCAACTGAAAACCACTGCTGGTTTTGACCCAACCCATACGGTGTACGGTTGGTTCGTGCGGAAGGGGAGTCGCTCTCCAGGTTTTGGTGGGATCGGGTGGACGTACCAGGAAATGCACCGATCCGGAAGCGGATTCATCGTTGGTTTCACCCGGATTCCATTGAGCCCCGACGGCGACCTCCACCCGGCCATTGCCGTTAATGTCGCGGGCAGCCAGGCAAACATTGTCCCTTTCAGTCAGATTTTCGATCATTACAAACCGGGTCCAGTCCGGGTTGCGATACCAGACAATGGCCTTTTTATCGGCCAGCAGGATATCCGGCCGGCGATCACCATTAACGTCGCCAATGGCCAGGCCGTAACCGATCTGTACGGTCTTGTCAATGGTCTGCTCCGAAAATGACACCTGGGCGGTGGTCTCACTCCGGATCACCAGGAGTGCAAACAGGAGCCAGATGTTCGACTTTAAAATTTTCATACTAAAAAGCTGTTAGGAGGAAAAGATACCAGTTTTCAGAAAGACCTCCCAATTTAGTCATATCGGGCTGTGAATCCGGCTTTATTGGAGGGTCGCACCATGCTGTTTTCAAATTCCCTAATTTACCCTTCTGAAAAAGCAGAAATGAAAAAACTTCTATTGGCCGCCTTGTCATTCATATTCTTGCTGAATAGCTATGGCCAGGCCGTATATCCGGAGTACTTGTCCGGAGACACTTCTTTTTTTCGATCCGTAAAATGGAGATGCATCGGTCCTTTCCGGGGTGGAAGGTCGGTTGCAGTATCCGGGGTTCATGGTGATCCATTGACCTACTATATGGGTACTACCGGAGGAGGACTTTGGAAAACCGGGGATGCCGGACAGCACTGGACAAATATTTCCGATGGTTATTTTACCACCGGTTCGGTCGGTGCGGTAGCAGTGGCCGAAAGTGATCCCAATGTGGTGTATTGCGGCATGGGTGAACATGCGCCCAGGGGGGTGATGACATCTCATGGTGATGGAGTATATAAGTCGACCGATGCGGGAAAAACCTGGCGTAAAACCGGATTGGAAAAAACCCGGCATATCTCCCGGATCCGGATTCACCCAAAAGATCCGGACATCGTCTATGTTGCGGCACAGGGGGCTCTCTATGGTCAGAACGAAGACCGGGGCATTTATCAATCGGTCGATGGAGGCAAGTCCTGGAACAAGATCTTGTATGTCGATGACCGCACCGGTTGTGCCGAATTGTCGATGGATATGAACAATCCCCTGGTGCTTTATGCTGCGATGTGGGAACATCAGAGACTGCCCTGGAAAGTGATCAGCGGGGCAAAATAATTAAGACTCTAAAGGGAAAAACTGCCAGATTAGCCAACCAGTTGCTGGGAAGAAGGGGCACTTTCTGGCAGAAGGACTATTATGATCGATATATTAGAAATGATAGACAACTGGAGGATGTTGTCAACTACATCATTAATAATCCCATTAAAGCTGGATTAGCCCAAAATTGGGATGATTGGCCGTATACCTACCTGAAATTTTAACGAATAATTGGAGCGGCGATTTCAATCGCCGAAGCTGGTAAGATGTTTCGTGCTCGGGCGAATGAATTCGCCGCTCCAGGATTTCGAAAAATGCTTTGGGGATAGAGAATGGAGCGGCGACTTCAATCGCCGAAGTAATAGTATGTTTAGTACTCGGGCGAATGAATTCGCCCCTCCAGGGGTTTGAAAGATGCTTGGATGTAGCGA
>CAYRYD010000058.1:18046-30316 GCA_964428345.1 uncultured Saprospiraceae bacterium
GGGTTTGAAAGATGCTTGGATGTAGCGAATGGAGCGGCGATTTCAATCGCCGAAGTAGTAGGATATTTAGTACCCGGGCGAATGAATTCGCCCCTCCAGGAATTTGAGAGATGCTTGGATGTAGCGAATGGAGCGGCGATTTCAATCGCCGAAGTAGTAGGATATTTAGTACTCGGGCGAATGAATTCGCCCCTCCAGGAGTTTGAGAAATGCTTGGGGATAGCGAATGGAGCGGCGATTTTAATCCGAAGTAGTAGGATGTTTAGTACCTGGGCGAATGAATTCGCCCCTCCAGGGGGTAGGATGTCTAGTACAAGATCGAATCAATTCGCCCCTCGCATTGGATTTCAATCGCCGGAGTAGGGATGATATGGTTAATAAAATATCTATTTTCATCTTAAATGACAAAAACAGAATTTAAGAACCGGCTCCCCCATCTGACACCTGTTGGTGCCACCTTCTTTGTTACTTTTCGTCTGGCTGATGCGCTTCCTCAATCTGTGGTCTCTGAATTGGAGGAAGAATACATTAATGAGCGGAATTTATTTAAAGCAATACGAAGCCCTGAAGCAAATAAAAGAAAAATAAGGACTCAGCAACAGCGATTTCTAAAGATCGACAGTGAATTGGATAAAGGTTTATTTGGTGAGTGCATTTTGAAGAATAAAGAAATTGCCAGGTTGATTGCCATGGAGATAAAGAGATTTGACGGGACATTATACCATTTATTGAGCTACTGTATTATGCCAAATCATGTTCACCTTATCTTTGATACGAGTGCACAATTAACAGATGGATTGTTGGAGGATATAATTCCCGTGAATTATGTTCAACTTGGCAAAATAATTAAGACTCTAAAGGGAAAAACTGCCAGATTAGCCAACCAGTTGCTGGGAAGAAGGGGCACTTTCTGGCAGAAGGACTATTATGATCGATATATTAGAAATGATAGACAACTGGAGGATGTTGTCAACTACATCATTAATAATCCCATTAAAGCTGGATTAGCCCAAAATTGGGATGATTGGCCGTATACCTACCTGAAATTTTAACGAATAATTGGAGCGGCGATTTTAATCGCCGTAGCTGGTAGGGTATTTCGTACTTGGGCGAATGAATTCGCCCCTCCGGGGGTTTGAAAGCATGCTTGGGGGTAGCGAATGGAGTGACGATTTTAATCGCCGAAGCTGGTAGGATGTTTAGTACTCGGGTGAATGAATTCGCCCCTCCAGGAGTTTGAGAAATGCTTTGGAGGTAGCGAATGGAGCGGCGATTTTAATCGTCGTAGTAATAGGATGTTTTGTACCTGGGCGAATGAATTCGCCCCTCCAGGAGATTCGAGTTGAATGGAGCGGCGATTTCAATCGTGGTAGCTGGTAGTATGTTTCGTGCTTGGGCGAATGAATTCGCCCCTCCAGGATTTCGAAAAATGCTTTGGGGATAGAGAAAGGAGCGGCGATTTCAATCGCCGTAGTTAGTAGGATGTTTAGTACTCGGGCGAATGAATTCGCCCTTCCAGGAGGTAGGATGTTTAGTACACAGGCGAGCAAATTCGCCCCTCCAATAAAAAAAATGCATCTGCCTCTTGCTTTTCATGAACAGTGTTCATTATATTTGCACTGTTAATAAATCATCTATGGGCATCGCAGAACGCCGGGAAAGAGAAAAACAGGAACTCCGGGATAAGATCCTCGCCAAAGCCAGGGAGATCCTGATCCGGGAAGGCCAGGACAACCTGTCCATCCGCAATATTGCAGCAAGGGCAGAGTATAGTCCGGCTACCATCTACCTTTACTTTAAAGACAAAGATGAGATCGTCTACGAGTTGATGGAAATGGGCTTTGCCTTGATGGCCAAAGACCTCCATGACGCCTTTGAAGCGGCTGATCCGGTGGAACGTATCCGCAGAATCGGAAAAGGATATGTGGCTTTTGGCCTTAAGAACCCTGAGTGGTACGACATCATGTTTAATGCTCCCCAGCCCGTTCAACATTTACAAAAGTGCCAGGTCGAGTGGGGCCATGGTATCAGCCTCTTCGAATTTCTGGTTAATACCTGTCAGGAAGTCATCGACCAGAGAAGGGCCTCCGGTAATGAACCTCGCCTGCTGGCCCTCCATCTGTGGAGTGCCGTCCATGGCCTGGTTAACCTGGCGAGATCCCAAAGGCTGGAACTGGTCGAACAAAATGGTGGCGATGAACTGATCCGCAAGACGATTGATTCCATAATGCAATGCCTGTTTCGCTAATTTTTTTACCAAATGCTAAACACTGTACATTAAATGAACATTCGAAATTCCCTTTCGTTTCTCCTGGTCCTTTTCCTGGTTCTTCCTTCAAAAGCCCAGGATTTCAGGGAGTTCATTCAACACTGCTGGGATAATAACAAACAATTAAAAGCCAGGGTGTTCGAACTAAGTCAGGCCGAAACTTCCCTGGCTGAAGCCCGGGCTATGTATGGGCCCACCATCGCTTTCGGGACTCAGTACACCCTGGCTTACGGCGGACGGTCCATTGATTTTCCGATCGGAGACCTGCTGAATCCGGTACATACCCAGCTCAATGAACTGACCGGATCGGAGAAATTTCATACGCTGGAGAATGAGGAGATCTACTTTCTTCCCCACAATTTCTACGATGCGCGGTTCCGGATTCAGCAGCCGGTATTTTATCCGGAACTGGCGGTCAACCGGTCATTGAATGCCAGACAACTGGATCTCAAGTCGTTGGAAATCAAAGCTTTTAAGCGTCTGCTGGTGAAGGAATTCATGGAATCCTATTTCCAATGGAAACAAGCCGGTCAGGCGGTCGGGATTTATCTGCAGGCTGATACCCTGTTGCAGGAGGCAGACCGGTCTACCCGGAGCATGATCCGCCATGGGGTAGCTTTGCCGTCATCCCTCTCACGCATCGAAGCAGAAACCGCTACCGTGCAGGCTCAGCTGATAGAGACCCGGGCCAGGGAAGAAAATGCCTGGAACTATCTTCTTTTTTTGTTGGGTTCCGGTTCCTTTACCAGGGAACAACTTGATATTGTTCTACCCGATCTTCCGGACCCGGTAGTTTTCCAGTCTGGTATCCGGGAAGAGATCCAGCAACTGGAAGTGGGTATTGAGATGCAAGGTCTGGCTGTAGAAAAAGAAAATCTTTTTCACAAACCCCGGGTAGCGGCCCAACTCGACCTCGGGTCTCAGGATTTTAATTTTGGCCTCGAACCTTATGCGCTCTTGGGCATCAACCTGGAATGGAACATTTTCGACAACCGGCGCCATCAGTTGCGGAAGGAACAGGCCCTTGCTGGTCTGAAAGCACGCCAGGAAGAGCAACAGCACGTCAGTGATCAGCTGACCATGCAAACCGCGATTGCCCTCCGGAACCTGGAAGCCGCCATTGAACAGGCTTCTACCTATCAACCGCGTATCCGGGCTGCCGAAAAAACCTATCACGATATACTGAAAAAGTACCAGTCGGGTTCTGCAGGTTACCTGGAACTACTCGATGCCCGTACTCAGGTGACCCAATCGGAAATGGCGTACCTGGTGAGCCGCTACCAGGCCTGGAGCCGCTGGGCCGAATATCTCTATACGACAGCTGCTTATCCAATTGAATAACCGTTCTCAAATATCAAAATCTGATATCCAAATGAAGATTTATTTCAGTATTTCCCTGCTGGCTTTCAGTGTATTAATGGCCTGTCAGACTGGCCGCAATGAGGAGCCTAATAAGGCAGCAACTCCGGATCCTGTCAGTGTTGCCTATGTCAAGACGGCAGACGTCCAGGTGGGCTCCACCTCCTCTTCGATCCGGAGCCTGGGTACTATTGTCAGTAAAACCATGGCAAAGCCGGCATTCAAGACCGGTGGTGTCGTGGATCGCACCTTTTTCAGGGAAGGGGATCTCGTCCGGGAAGGGCAGCTTCTGGCTACCTTGCTGATGACCGAAATTGAGGCTCAGGTCAACCAGGCCCGGGAAGGCGTCCGGAAAGCCGAACGCGATCTGGAACGGGTCTCCAATCTGTATGCCGACAGCGTTGCGACGCTGGAACAGCGGCAGAACGCCGGTACTGCTTTGGAATTGGCCCGCCAGAGTCTGGAGATCGCCGAGTTTAACCAAAAGCACAGTGAGGTGCGTGCACCTATTTCCGGCAAGATCATTAGCCAGTTATTACACGAGGGGGAAATCGCCGGCCCGGGAATTCCCGTTGGTGTCATCATGGGCATCAACAACAAGGACTGGCGCATTAAAACCGGTCTGGTGGACCGTGAATGGAGCCGGGTCAGGACCGGTGATCCAGCCACCATCCAAATGGATGCCTATCCCCATCAGACCTTTCAGGCTGTGGTATCCGACAAGGCGGTACAGGCCATGGATGCCAGTGCTACCCTGGATGTCGAGCTGACTTTCAGGCAATCACCTCCCTCACTGGCCGCCGGGATGCTGTGCAAGGTCGAACTGGAGGCGCAACAACAGGAAGCATTGACCACCATTCCGATCGAAGCCCTCGTCAATTCGAATGGCAGTATTGCCACCGTCTTTACCCTGGAGCAGGGAAAAGCTAAAAAACTATCCATTACCATCGACCGGATCCTGGGTGACCGGGTAGTGGTCAGTTCCGGTCTCGAGGGAGTTTCCCAGGTGGTCACAATCGGATCGGTGTATCTCGAAGAGGGTGATCAGGTATCCATAGCCCAGTATTAATCTTGTCCTGAGACCAAGTAAATCATAACCAGATGAATTTCAACCGGTTTTTTGTCCAGAATTATCAGTTTACCCTGATCATTTTCATCGCCCTGGTGGTCCTGGGGCTGAATTCACTGTTTAACATGCCCCGGAGTGAAGATCCACCTTTCGGCGCTCCGATATTCAGCATTGTGGGCGTCTATCCCGGTACTTCCCCATCCGATATGGAAGAGCTGGTCGCCGATCCGATTGAGGAAGAACTCTATAAACTCGAGGATATCAAAAAGATCGAGTCAACCATCCGCGATGGATTGTTGGTCATGCTGGTCGAGTTTAGCTACGGAGTCAATGTGGATAATAAGAACAATGATATAAACCGGGAGATCAACAAATTACGGCGGGATCTCCCGGATGGTCTCGTTCGACTCGATGTGCAGCGGGCGGCCAGCAGCGATGTCGCTATTTTACAGACGGCCCTGATCTCTGAAACAGCTCCGATGGAAGAGTTGAAATATTACGCAGAGCAGCTGGAGAAAGACCTTGAGCGTATCCGGGACATCAAATGGGTGGAACTTCAGGCGGTTCCCGATCAGCAGATCAAAATCGAAATCGATCTCGAAAAGATGGCCCGGGTAAATCTGGGGCTGAATCAGGTACTGGGGTTGATCGAAGCTAATAACATCAATATTCCGGGAGGCGACATCGACCTTGGTGCCCGGACCTTCAATATCAAAACCCTGTCGGAGTTTGAAAATCTGGATGACATCCGTAACACCGTAATCCGCAGTACTCGGGAAGGGCATATCATCCGGTTGGGCGATATTGCCAATGTGTATCTCAACGACGAAAATGCCGATCACATCGCCCGTTATAATGGCCGCCGGGCCATCTGGGTGATCACGGCGATGAAGGATAAACGTAACATTATTGCTACCCGGGATCAGCTGGAAGGCATTCTGACCGGGTTTTCCGAACAACTGCCGCCCGGCATCGAGATGGCTCAGGTTTTTGATCAGGAAACCGGAGTGCGGCACCGCCTGGCCGGTCTGGGCAGGGATTTTGCAATCGCGATCTTTCTGGTATTGCTGACCCTGCTTCCGCTGGGCACCAGAGCTTCTTTTATCGTGATGATTTCGATCCCACTTTCGCTTAGTATCGGGTTATTTCTGCTGGACCTGATGGGTTATACCCTGAATCAGCTCAGTATTGTCGGGATGGTCATTGCCCTGGGGCTGCTGGTTGACGACAGTATTGTGGTTGTCGAAAATATTGAACGGTATATGCGGGGGGGGATCAGTGCAAAGCAGGCTGCGGTTTCTGCGACCAACCACATTATGGTGGCCATCCTGGGATGTACGGCCACTCTGTTGCTCGCCTTTTTACCGTTGGCTAATCTGCCGGAAGGTTCCGGCGACTTTATCCGGTCGCTTCCGATGGCGGTCATGCTGACCGTCTTGGCCTCCCTGTTTGTATCGGTGACCATCATCCCTTTTCTTTCGAGTATCCTCTTAAAAGGTCATGAGAAGGCCAGTCATGCCGAGGGCAATTACTTTTTCCGGTTGTTTAAGAGGTACATCAATGATCCCTATCAGAAGATCCTGGCCTGGTGTGTCCGGCATCCGGTCATCAGTCTTTCGACAGCTGCCCTTATCTTTGCAGCATCGTTCCTCCTGATTCCCAGACTGGGCCTTAGTCTTTTTCCGGCTTCCGAAAAGCCGATTGTGATCATCGATGTAGAGACTGAGCCGGGAAGTAACCTCGATCATACCGATAAAGTCATCCGGAAAATCGAGCAATTTCTCCTCGCCAAACCCGGCGTCGTCCGGATCGGAAGCAATGCCGGAAAAGGGAATCCCCGCATTTACTACAATGAATTTCAGAAGCAAAGTTCAGACAATATCGGTCAGATTATGGTGTACCTGCCCGACGATACCGAAGTGCCGCAGATTGTTGCTTTTGCCGATGAACTGAGGGGGGAACTGGAGGGGTACGCCGGGGCGAGGATCGAGGTCCGGCGTTTTCAGCAGGGGAATCCTGTTTCGGCTCCCATCGAAATGCGGATCATCGGCGATAATCTGGATACCCTGGAGAGGCTCAGCGACCAGATGGAAAGGATCATGCGATCGATGGAAGGAAGCCTGTACGTAAGAAATGATCTGAAATACACGAAATCGGAATTCAGCATCCGGATCGACCACGACAAGGCCGGACTATATGGACTGACTTCCGGTGAAGTGGCCAGGACTGTCCGGTTGGCCATCGCCGGGCTGGACATTGGGGAGGTGCGGTCAGAAAGTGGCGATGAGCGGGAGATTCAGGTGTCGATGCGCCAGAATACCCTTAATGCCCTGGAAAATTTTGACCGCATCCATGTAACGAGCCTCAGCGGAGATCTGGTACCTCTCAAGTCGATCGCCAGTATCTCGTTGATCCCATCGCCCCCGGTCATCCGGCATTACAATAAGGAAAGATATAGTCAGGTGAGCAGTTTTGTCCAGACCGGATACAATACCGATCAGATGACCGATCAAATCATTGACCGGATCAACGGGGAAATATCCCTGCCAACCGGATACCGGCTGATGGCAGCCGGCGAACGCTTGTCGCGGGAAGAGTCCTTCAGTGGTATCGAGACCATCATCACCCTTACGGTATTTGGACTACTGGCCATCCTGATCCTGGAATTCCGCACGTTCAAATCGACCCTGATCGTCCTGAGTGTCATACCGATGGGTTTCATCGGCGCCCTGGTAGCTCTGTGGATCGCCGGAGAAACCCTGTCTTTTGTAGCTACCGTGGGAATTATCGCGCTGGCCGGTATCGAAATCAAAAATTCGATTCTGATGGTGGATTATACCAACGGGTTGCGGGAAAAAGGCATGGATCTTTACCGGGCCGTCATGGATGGCGCCGAAACCCGTTTTTTGCCCATCCTGCTGACGTCACTCACGGCCATTGGCGGTATGACACCGCTGGTACTCGAACGCAGTCCGCTGATCAGCCCTCTGGCAATTGTATTGATTGGAGGACTGATCAGTTCGACACTGCTGAGCCGGCTGGTCACTCCGGTACTATACTATCTGATACCACCGCGGATAGATGTAAAGCAGAACCCAGGGTAACCCGGAAGAGTCCGGATGTCAGGTCTTTAACTGCAGCCGTTTCTTTAGTTTCGGCAGCGCTTTTTCGGCAAATTGCTTGGTGAATTCAGCCTGGACAACGGCGTTTTCCAACAGGTTCCATGATCTTCTTCCGACAACGGCTACTTCGAGTATAAAATCGTTGAGGTCACGGTCACCGCCATGGTCATCATAGTGAACGGTGCTCAAGGTTCCGTTTTCATAAATATCGTAGATATGACCAACGATACGGTCCGGTTTCCAGCCAGCCTCCTGCGGATTGCGGTGCTGACCGATAAACCAATACAACCTCGAACCCCGTTGCACAGGAAAGTATTGCCAGTCAGAGGGCCGGGGGGTATAGTCGCCTCCCAGCACGGCATGCGGTGGAAACTGTGAAAGAATCTGACCGGGTATCGAGGCATCGGTGGTCATATAGATCAGAGCACGCTGAAAGAAGGCGGCATGACCGCATTTGACCCGGAAATATACCTGATGGTATTCCGGCTGAAAATCGATGGACGGACAGAAATCAACAAAGATATTCTGATAATCGGCATCGATTTCGAGACCGTGCTTTCTCCGTAAAAAACACCCCAGGTCTGGTGTTGATGGGGTAGGGAAAAATGAAATATTTTCGTGCAACATAGGTAATGATTTTACAGATCTGGGTGAAAGTGACCTTCCGGATAAAAAGCGTTACCAGTTATTGGTGTTTAATTGTTTAATCGTTTAATTGTTTAATTGTTTTGCATCGAATCGCCTGGTGGTCATCCGACACCGGGTGCCTGCGGATCATGACTTATGCTGTAAAAAAAACAGGGAATCCCGACTACCGGGATCCCCTGATAAACCAGAATATACGATCTTTAATATTACTGCAAGACAGGTATAATCACCTTGTTCAGTACATGGATAATCCCATTGGTGGCCTGTACATCGGTCAGAATGATATCGGCTGTTTGACCGGTTGAATCCGTAATTTTTGCACCGTTTTCCAGATCAATGGTAAAAGCCTGGCCGCTAACCGTCTCGACGGCCAGATTGTCGGTCAGCTCATCAGAGCTTACATTCAGTCCGCCGATCACATGGTATGTTAATATGGTGCTGAGCTGTTCAGGTGTGAGGGTTGAGACGGTCGCTGCAATGGCTTCAAAAGCAGCGTTTACCGGAGCGAATACGGTAAAAGTTCCATCCGATGAGAGCAGTCCAAAAGTTAAGGAATAGACATACCGGTAAAGTGGACCGTAGCAGTAACGGTGAGCGTTGGAATGATGGAAAAACTACGGATTGAGGTTGTCCGCCAGTTCGGCCAGGATATCTCCATGACAGGGTCCCGGCTTACACCAGCAACCCAGGGTCTTCCCTGCCAGTTCGGGAAGGTCAGCCAGTAACGTCTCATTCTTTAATATGTATTCCCGGTACATATCGACACATTGCTGGTGGCCGTAGACCTTTTTGGAGAAGGGATTGGCCCATTTTGATTTGGTAGCGCCGGGAACATAGCGAACGGCCCGGCCGATATAGATATGATCCGGATCCTGGAGCCATTGCATTAAGTCA
This sequence comes from uncultured Saprospiraceae bacterium, assembly GCA_964428345.1. GTDB lineage: Bacteria > Bacteroidota > Bacteroidia > Chitinophagales > Saprospiraceae > JABDMH01. Next base: position 27,408 of record CAYRYD010000058.1, read on the forward strand.
GCATAACCTTGTTCCTGCAGGCTGGCCTTACTGATATTGACCACGGTGGTCTTTCTCACTTTATCCGGCGATGCCATAAAAGAAAAGCTGATTTTAGAAATATACTTGCACTCAAATTTCTTTCCGGTCAGTCTGATTAATTGGGATTTTGACCAGGATTACCTGGTCATTCCGAAGATTGATCCGTCTTATAAAGCTGAATATATTTTTGATCCAGTTCTTCGCTATCCTGGTATTTGATCCTCAGCTCAGCCAGCTGCTTGGTCAGGTCAGCCACGATTTCCGCATAGGCGGGATCGTGATAGACATTTTTCATTTCGTGAGTGTCCTTTTTACGGTCGTACAATTCCCACTCATCCACATCATCGTAAAAATGGACCAGCTTGTAGTCTTCCGTGACGATGCCGTAGTGCCGTTTGACCATGTGCACTGCGGGATATTCGTAATAATGGTAGTAAACCGCATCGCGGAAATTGGCGGTGTCGCCTTTAAACAGCGGGATGAGGCTTTCTCCCTGCATGTCATCGGGTGGCGTGATGCCGGCGGCTTCCAGCAGGGTCTGGGCGTAATCCAGGTTTTGCACCATTTGCGTATTGTGGCTGGCGGGCTCGATCACGCCCGGCCAGCGCACCAGGAGCGGGGTTTTAAACGACTCGTCGTAGATAAAACGTTTGTCAAACCATCCGTGTTCGCCCAGATAAAATCCCTGATCGGAAGTATAGATGACGATCGTGTTGTCGGTCAGGTTATGTTGGTCGAGATAATCCAGCACTTTTCCCACCCCCTCGTCAACCGCCGCAATACTGCCGAGATAGTCCTGCATATAGCGTTGGTAGCGCCAGCTCATCAGTTCCTTTTTCGACATATTGGGATAATTCTTTTTGAATTCTTCGTTCATCGGACCATAGACGGCATCCCAGGCTGCCCGTTGCTCAGGAGTCTGTCTGCCCACTTCGCGCTCAAAGGCTTTTTTGTCCCAGTCGACCGTTTCGGGAATGCCCAGTTCGTCCATGACTTCGGGATAGATTTTGCTGTCACCGGCCCAGTTCATATGCGCCAGCAGGTTCATCTCAGCTTCGTGAGCCGCTCTGCCCCGGCCTTCGTAGTCGTCAAAAAGGGTTTCGGGTTCGGGAAAGGTTTTTTTAATGAATTCCTTGTAGTGCCGTTCGGCGGGCAACCATTCCCGGTGGGGGGCCTTGTGCAGGTAAGCCAGGAAAAAAGGTTTGGTTGAGTCGCGGTCATTGTCGAGCCAGTCGAGGGTCATGTCGGTAATGATATCGGTGGTATAACCTTCGACCCGGATGTTACCCTCGTTTTTTGTGATGAAATCCGGATTGTAATAGGTGCCCTGCCCCGGGAGAATCCGGAACTGGTCAAAGCCTTTGGGGCTGTTGCCGAAGTGGAGTTTACCAAACATAGCGGTCTGATAGCCATGCTCCTGCAGGATTTGGGGAAAAGTGATGTTGGTGGTATCAAAGGGAAAGCGGTTGTCGATCTTGCCGTTTAGATGACTGTGTTTACCGGTGAGGATGACCGCCCTCGAAGGTGCACAAATCGAATTGGTCACGCAGGCATTGGTAAAGAGCATGCCTTCCCGGGCGATCCGGTCGATGTTGGGGGTCTGCATCAGTTTATTGCTGTAGGCGCTGATGGCCTGATAGGCATGATCATCCGACATGATGAAAACAATATTAGGCCGTTTGTCAGCCAAGGGTTCGACGCCGGTTTGACAGGTGATCAACGCAAGCGTCATTAAGAGCAGTAGATTAATAAAACGCATAGCTGGAATTTTCTGGTTCTATCTAAGGTAGAAAAATGCCAGTAGCTCCGGACTCTGTCCGGAGCAAAAAAAAGTCTTGGTAGCAGAAACTCAGTAGCTCCGGACTCTGTCCGGAGCTAGCAAACGTCATAGATAGCAGAATCTTAGTAGCTCCGGACTCTGTCCGGAGCAAGCAAAAGTCTTGGATAGCAGAAACTCAGTAGCTCCGGACTCTGTCCGGAGCAAAAAAAACGTCTTAAAAGAACAGCATTCATCAATTTTCCTATTTTTATTCAGATGAATGACCCCCAATTCTACAAAAGGAATCTACCTCACAAACAACCCCATGATGTCCCAATTTTTGTAACCTATAATCTATATGGAGCCTTACCCAAAGCGCGATTGGAAGAACTAAAATCCATTCGGCAACGGAAAATAGCAGAGCTGACAGACGGTAACATGGATCAGGATCTGGTCATGCAGATCATTATCAAAGAATGGAATAAATACTTTAACGCCTTTGATAGGTGGCTTGACCGGCAAAGTGGTGGACCAAAATATTTGAAAGAACCCCGGTTGGCCAGTGTTGTTTATGATTCGCTTATCTGGATGAGTCAGAATGTCTATGAACTTATTTGCTTCTGTATCATGCCAAATCATGTTCATAAAATTGCCATCACGAGAGAAGAAGTATTATGGCGTGCAATGGAAAGGCACAAGCGATATACTGCCAGAGAATGTAACAAGATACTGGGACGATCTGGACCATTTTGGCAGCACGAAAGTTTCGATCATATGATTCGCAATGAACAATGGTTGATTCAGAAAGTTCACTATACACTGAAAAATCCAGAAGTGGCTGGGCTGGTTAAGTCATGGAAGAGTTGGCCATATGCTTATCTGAATCCTTTATATGAGTCCTGGTTAAATCAAACGCTCGAATCTCAGTAGCTCCGGACTCTGTCCGGAGCAAAGAATGAGTCTTGAAAAGCAGAATTCCCGTACCTCCGGACTCTGTCCGGAGCAGGAAAGAGTCTTGAAAAGCAGAATTCCCGTACCTCCGGACTCTGTCCGGAGCAAAGAAAGTGTCTTGAGAAGCAGAATCTCCGTACCTCCGGACTCTGTCCGGAGCAGGAAAGAGTCTTGAAAA
>CAYRYD010000059.1:0-13423 GCA_964428345.1 uncultured Saprospiraceae bacterium
AATAATTTCTAATCAATAATTTTCTATGCCTCACGCAAAGATTGCTGAGTTTGCAAAATATGGTCTTGTACTGATTAACTCTAACCCATTGCGGCAAACCAATAATCAATAATTTTTAATCAATAATTTTCTTGCCTTTCGCAGAGATCGCTGAGTTTACAGCGGATGGTCTTTTACTGGTTGACTTTAATCCAGGGCAGCAGACCAATGATCAATAATTTCTAATTAATAATTCGATGGCTCGCAGAGATCGCTGAGTTAGTAACGGAGGTGAGTTGCTCCGGTCTCCGACCGGAGATAAATGTAACAAGTTAAACGTCTCTATGCAATAATCAATAATTTACAATTAATAATTCCAGGGCCTCTCGTAGGGATAACTGAGTTTGCAGAGGATGGTCGTTCGCTGGTTGACCTTAACCAGACAGCAGTGCAATAATCTATAATCAATAATTCAATAGTTACCGCTACTGCCCAAACAACCACGGGACCAGTTCCGGGTCGGCATAGGCATTTTCCCAGCTGTTGTGGTTCACTCCGGGGTACTCCGTATATTTCACCCGTGCACCCAGGGTCTTTAGACGGGCTACCATTTCCCTGGAGTGTTCGACACTCACCACTCCATCTGCATCACCATGAAAAAACCAGTATGGAATTTTCGCATGATTCTTCTGAAATGCCTGCTCATCACCTCCACCACAAACAACGGCAGCCGCAGCAAATAACCTGGGATACCGGTATACGGCTTCCAGGGTTCCCATGCCTCCCATGGAAAGTCCGGTGATATAGATCCGCTTTTTATCCACTGCCTCCGATCTAATGATTGAACGGGTAAGATCAATCGCCAGTTGCAACCCCCTGGTAATGTCGTAACTATAATTAAAATCAAACTCCAGTGGATATTTCGTCCGTTCAAATTTTACAGATGCCCAGTAGGAATCTTCCGGACATTGAGGTACGATCAGGATGCACGGGTACTGCTTCCGGTTTGCCGGTTCCAGGAAATGTTTCACTCCGTGTACCAGTTGTTTCTCATTGTCATTACCTCTTTCTCCACCACCATGGAGGAATAAGACCAACGGATAATTCTTTCTGCGATCATAATTCTCCGGAAATAAAATGCGGTAAGGTAATGTCCCTTCTCTGCCCTGATAGACTCTCTTTTCCAATACTGAAAAATCCTGGGTATAGCCCGGCAGAACGGTCATCAACAACCAGAATAACATGATTGCAATACTTAGTAACTTCATTCCCTGACGATTTGCAATATTTCTCTAAGGTGCTGATTATTTTTCATATACTGACGAAAATCACTGCCATCATTGAGGCTATCCCTCCAACTAAAGTCCCGGATCAACGTTAATTTGTCAGGTAAAATGGTAATCATGAAATGGATTTCAATCATGATTCTGGCATCTCTGATGATTGGATGTCAGAATCCGGCCGGAAAGGATACCGGTGGAAGAGCCGTGCTGGTCAACTACAATCAGGACAAAGCCTGGAAAGAACTCTGGTACGATGGCAATGCCGAAATCAATGTTTACGAAACGCAGCAAGCCCGGTATCAGGATATACATCCAGGTCATACAGTACTGATTTTCGTAACGGAAGACTTTCTCACTGATAAGCAGGTGAAAAATGAAACGTATACCAGTGATGCCAGCACCAGTGTATTGAAAACCAACCAGGTCATCAAATTTGAAACCGGAGTGTATGATTATTCAATTATGACTTCCGTTTTTACACCGGTGGAAAAGAAGAAATATCCACGTACCCTCAAAATCACGACTTCTTCCCAGGACTGGTGCGGTCAGAGTTATACGCAATTAAATCATGCGGAAAACAGTTACCGGGTTAGTCAGTTTTCCTATTTCGAATCCGAAGGAGACCGTCAATTTTCGGTTGATGACCTGCTTACGGAAGATGAGATTTTCAATCAGATCCGTCTGAATCCTGGTCATTTGCCCACAGGAGAAAAAGCCATATTACCCGGTACTGTTTTCACCCGTTTAAAGCATATCGAGTATAAACCATATCCGGTACAACTCACGCGAAATCCCTTTGGCGGTACTGGATTCCCGGGTGATAACCTGGAAGTTTATCAGGTGATTTTTCCGGAATTTGACCGGACTTTGGAGATTATCTACGAATCGGATTTTCCCTATCATATTGCCGGATGGACCGACACCTATGCCGTTGCTTCCGGTGAAAAACTCACCAGTATTTCCAAACGGATATCCACCAAACGAATGCCCTACTGGTCACAGCACGATCTGGAAGATCATCATCTAAGAGCTGAACTGGGGTTGTAGATGCGGTTTATCTGGTCTCTTCTTTTATGATTTTCAAATCAGTGTGAGCCATGTGGTAATGGTCTTCCACCGATTTGATGATCAGGAATGCAAGCAGTGCCAGGACAAATGCAAAAAGCAGGAACCGAAAGGTTTTCATTAGGTTTTTTCGCGTTGGTTTCATGATAATCAATTCGATTGAGACCAGATGCGTTCGGACACCGACCGGATATCCGAAGTAATCCAAACGTATACCGACCAACCACGGTCAACGATCGACCAGACTGAGACCTGAGGAATGCCCGGATATCCATGGGAAAACCCTCATTGTCCGTCTACAGTTTTTCTTCGGCTGGTGATTCTGCCGGCAGTGCAATCTTTGACGGGGCTGAATACAACATTCCCGTCACCGCCAAACTTATCGACTGATATTCAATCTACGACTTTGGATACCAGCCTGCTGTCGGGCTCCGGTAGGGTAGCCGGACAATGATGGTGCATGATTTGGTTTTCGATCTTTTATGGTTAGTTCTGCAGCAATTTGTTTAGTTAAGAATTATTTCATAGATGAGGATGTCATACCTGCAAATAAGACCAAAGAGTACCATGCTTGCCTGGCTTATGTTGATTTTTCATTCCAGCATTATCCTGTATCTTGTCTCCATGACTACCGCTCCATTTGTCCCTTTGTCCTCTGAATGGGCAGGTGGTGGAGCTTTCGTGTTGATCATTCTGTTTGTTATTTTTTCTCTGATCCATCATAAAATTCATTACGGAAGTGAAAGTATTTCATCATTTGAACTGATCGCGCGATTTAATGATCGTTCTATCGTCATGCTGTCTCTGTTTGTATTATTCTCCGTGTATATGGGTTTAACCGGCATTCAGGCAATCCCCAGAATGTATTTTGATGAATATCCCCAGGCATACTATCAATTGATCAATCAAAGCCAAGGTCTGTCAGAAGATCAGGTTGAAGGAGATTCAAAGGAAGAAGCGTTTAGGAAACAGTATGAGCTGTTCATAAAACACCACCCCATCAACCAATGATTGATGTGTTGGGGGAGGTTTATTGTGAAGATTCAATTTCTTCATCATCTTGAGCTTAGAGATCAAAGGGATTCCGTCTACATCTTTTGACAATGCGTTCAATATCTTAAATTGGAATGTTCATCTTGATCTATTCTGATAAAACTCTAGTTATGTCTGTAAGTATATTCAAACACTGTTTGCTGCATTATATAATGATCAGGCTATTACCATTGATGGTACTGATTCCGTTATCAGGCCACGTTTATTCTCAGGTAACGAGTAAAATAGTCCTTACCGATGACAACCAGACCAGCCGCTACCGGATCGTCATACCCGTATCAGCATCACCCCATGAGAAGAAGGCTGGCGAGGTACTGAAGCAATACCTCCTGGAGATATCCGGAAGTGCCCTTCCGGTTGTGAGGGCAGATCAAAACAAAAGTGATTACGAGATTGTCCTGGACCAGAACGAGCGGGTCGATGAAGTAGGAGTGAAAGTGAACCTCAATGACTTCGGACCCGATGGTTTTACGATAAAAACCGATGGTACCCGTTTATTCATTATTGGAGGAAATGAGAAAGGTACCCTATACGGCGTATATGCGTTCCTGGAGCAATACCTGGATTGCCGGATGTACAGCCCGCAGGTGAAAGTGATCCCAAAACGTTCCCGCATTGAACTTGGCTTCATTGATGATACCCAGATCCCGGTGATCGGTTTTCGCGATACCCACTACCGGGTCACCTGGGATGCCGAGTATACCGACTGGCACAAACTCGACCATGACGAGCATGGAGAACGCACCGACTGGGGAATGTGGGTGCATACCTTCAATGCCCTGGTGCCACCAGACTTGTATTACAAGGATCACCCGGAGTACTTCGCCATGGTCGATGGAAAACGGATACCTACCCAGCTCTGCCTTACCAATGAGGCAGTGCTGCAGATCACCATCCAGAATCTGCGGAAAATGATCGCGCGGAACCCGGAAGCCACCTACTGGTCTGTCAGCCAGAACGATAACCGGCAATACTGCACCTGTGACCAATGCCGTGCCATCGACGAAAGGGAGGGTTCTCCATCGGGATCGATCCTTCAGTTTGTCAATCAGGTGGCGGATCAGTTTCCGGACAAGATTATATCGACCCTGGCTTATGAATATGGAAGGAAGGCTCCGGAGAACCTGAAACCGCGAAAGAATGTGAATATCATGCTGTGCAGCATCGAAGTAAACCGGGATCAATCTATTGCTGAAGATTCCACCAGCGCCGATTTCAGGCGCGATGTGGAGGAGTGGGGACGGATTGCTGAAGATATTATTGTCTGGGATTATGTGATCCAGTTTACCAATCTGCTTGGTCCTTTCCCAAATCTTCATGTCCTTCAACCCAATCTCCGGTTTTTTGCGGAACACGGAGTCTCGGCCATGTTTGAACAGGGTAACCGGGAAGTGGGAGGCGAATTTGCGGAACTCAGGGCTTATCTCATCTCCAAGCTGATGTGGAATCCCTATGCCAATGTTGACTCACTCATGGTTGACTTCCTGGAGGGCTTCTATGGTGCTGCCGCTGGTTCTGTCCACCAGTATATTGTCGAAATGCGGGAAGCCCTGCTGGCATCGGGTGCACCCCTCCGGATTTTTGGCAGTCCCAATGAGGCTGCTTCCAGTTACCTGACCCCAACCCTTATCCATCGTTACAACCAATTGTTTAATGCTGCGGAAGCCTCGGTCAACGATCAGCCTGATGTTCTTGAAAGAGTCAGGATCGCCCGCTTGCCGCTCCAGTTTACCATCATGGAGCAGGCTAAGAAGACCTTTGCTGGTGAAGGGGGTGTCTTCCGGAAGGAAGGAGACCGCTGGAAAACCAGAGCTGACCTGCGGGCCATGATTGATCCCTTTACCGATCTTTGTATACGTCAGGGAGTCACCCGGGTGAAGGAGTGGAGTACCAGTCCGGAAGAATACCGCTCGGCCATGTACCGCTTATTCTCGCAGGGAATGAACGAACATCTGGCCTATGGCAGGAAAGTCACCTTCATCAGTCCGCAAGAAAAGAGTCTGCCTGAAGGAGCATCGACAATGCTCACGGATGGCATCCGGGGCAGCCACGATTACGCCTATAACTGGCTGGCTTTTCCCGGTAAAAATCTCGAGGTAGTGATCGACCTGGGCGGCCAGAAGAAAGTGAGCCAGGTAGAATCCGCCTATTATCAATACGGGTTCTGGCTCCGGCTATTTCCCCAAAAGGTCGAATATTTCCTCTCACGCGATGGGAAGCGCTATGAAAGGGTCGGTGAAGTGATCAATACTTTGCCCATCGATCAATACGGAGGTCAGCAGAGGGATTTTATGGCCACCTTCGACACCAGGCGCGCCCGGTATGTCAAAGTGATCGCTCACACTATCGGAGTCACGCCCGAATGGCACCCGGGAGCGGGAAGAGCACCTTATATGCTGATCGACGAAATTGTAGTAGAATGAATACAGCCCGTAGTCTCCAGTGCAATGCATCTTCTTACAATTTCCAGTTTCGATCACTGGACGGTTATCCAAGATTGCATGAAAACCATATTTTATAAATCTTATCTTTAAGAGATGAGTACTGTTGGCGCTGGCTTCCTATGCTGATGCTGAGTCTCATCGATTGTTTTGACCATTCTTTAAACCATGACTCGTATCCTCGTATTATCTGGCCTGCTTGCTTCGTCACAGTGCTCTCGCAGAATGAGTATTTCATCCGGTCGGCAGACGGAAACCAGCTACGGGTACGTGAATATGGTAGTGGCGAAGCGGTGATCATCCTGGCAGGAGGGCCGGGTCTGAATGCTGACTACATGCGGGGTGTCTGGGAAGGCCTGAAGAAACAATACCGGTGTATCGTTTTGGATCAGCGAGGTACCGGCAGATCTGTTGTCAGTAAAGTCGACTCAGCGTCCATGTCCATGTCCAGGTATATTGAAGATCTCGAAGCACTACGCCAACATCTTCACCTTGACAAACTGACGCTGATCGGTCACTCATGGGGGGCCATGCTTTGTATGGAATATGCCGCACAGCGACCTAAACATACCGGAAAACTCATCCTGGTTGGTGCCGGTGGTCCGACCGGAAAATTCTATGCTTACTTCGGTGACAACCTGAGGATGCGTTTGCATGAAAGCGACCGTAAGGAGTTGGCAAGCCTGGAAAGCCTTGGGAAGTCCGGTCTGCGGGCACTCTGGCCGGGTTATTTCTATGACCGGGAGATAGCGATGCAGACCAAGGCGATGACCGATTTTGAAGCGATCATGGGACAGCCGGATGTCTCGAGTTATACCGTACGCAGTTATGTCGAGGGCTCAGACGATCGTATGCGCAGACTCAAACAATATCACGGTCCCGTCATATTGATTCAGGGAAGACAGGATCCCATCGGTGAATCAACGGCCTATGAGATCCGTGATGTCTTACCACAGACCAATCTGATTTTTATTGAAAAATGCGGACACGTGCCCTGGCTTGAAAAAGTTGAAGTACAGGAGGAATTCTTTAGATTGCTGACCAAGGCCCTCAAGTAGTGGTTTAGTTTAATAGAAAAAATGAATCGTCAACACAGATCAAACGTCATGCCGGCAGATAACAAAAAATAAAATCTAGAAAAAACTAAACCTGAACATGCATCACCAGCAAGAATCAATTAATGCCTGCCTGGTCGCAACCAGGGAAAAATTCAATTCTCAATTGCGCACCCTTGCAGTGAATTGCGACACTTTGGTTGTTAACCGTACCTCTATGAGATGAATTACAACGATCGAAAATTCAGACTTATCAGCAATACGAATAATGGTGATACATCGGAGCAAACTATTTTTCATTATAAACAACTGGGAAACATCCTGACCTGCGAGTATTCGGGTGGGCAAATAATCAAAGGACACCTGATTGCTAGAGTGGATGACGCAGGTAATATTGATATGCGTTATCATCATGTAAACAGGAAAGGTGAATTGATGACCGGAGTATGTAATTCAAAACCTGAGATTTTACCCAATGGAAAAATCAGATTAATTGAAGACTGGCAATGGACTTCCGGTGATCGTTCAAAAGGACATTCAATACTGGAAGAAATTTGATGCCTGAAGATGTTTATCCTGAATGTAAAGAGATATGGAGCTCACGGAACATTATAGAACTAACGAACCCTAAAGTAATCCTGAAATGAAACGAAGATCTTTTGTTCGAAACCTGGCCATGGCGACACCCGCTCTGGTTTTCAGGCCTTATTTCGATCTGCTGGCCAATCCTCTTGCCGGTAAAGTGACCATTACTGACGTACAATGCGTACTGACTAAGATTGGATTTCGGGTGAGTCCACTGGTCAAAATCACCACCGATGCCGGACTCACCGGGATTGGTGAGTGTCATCACGACGAAAATGGTCATGGCGCCAAAGACATTGTCCTGAATGTGTGCAAACCCATCCTGAAAGGACAAGACCCTCTGGATCTGGAGTATCTGGTTTTCAAGATGAGTACCCGTACTTCCTATTACGGAGGGAATCATGGAATAGCCACCCATGCCATTACAGGGGTAGAATCTGCAATGTGGGATCTGATCGGCAAAATCACCGGACAACCGGTGCACAAGATATTGGGAGGAGGCAGGCATGTCGGCGAAGTCCGTGCCTATGCTTCCGCAGGGCCCCGGGATATGCTGGATATGGATTCCTGTGCAGAATTTGCGGATCTGATGAAAAGCCAGGGCTGGACTGCCTGCAAAACCAATGTACTGAGGGATCAGGCCTGGAATCGGCTGGATAATCGCAGGCTCTCCAATCTGGAAGTTGACAGAAATGCCAAAGGCTATGCCAATATGCGTGAGGCTTTGGGAATGGATTTTGACATAGCCGTACATTGTCACTGGGAATTTGATTTTGACAGTGCACTTCGTCTGGCCAATGCAGTGGCTCCGGTCCGCCCCATCTGGCTGGAAGATCCTCTGCCGATCGCCTACAATGAACAATGGATCAAATTGACCGAGAAGTCCCCTGTCCCCATCCTGACCGGAGAGAATTTATATACCAGAGATGATTTCCGCCCATTTATTGTAAACCAGGGTCTCAATATGATTGAGATTGACGTGTCCATGGCCGGAGGACTTTTGGAAGCAAAAAAAATAGCCGATCTCGCAGAACTCTATTATATCCCGGTTTGTACCCACAATGTCGCCGGTCCAATTGCTACCATTGCTTCCGCTAATTTTGCCGCATCCGTACGTGAGTTTGTAGCCCATGAGGCTTTTATCTCCAATCCGGTCAACCGGGCCGGTAAAGGGATCAACGGAGATCCTGATGTTCTCGGGTATGACAAAGAGGTGATCAAAAATGGACATATCCAATTGAGTGACCGGCCGGGATTTGGTATTGAACTCAATGAAAAACTGATCAAAGAAAAATATTTAATCGAGGGAGAAACCTGGTGGAATTAATGCATCATCAACTTCTTTGAAGCCGTGGATGTATGAATAGACAATTGATATTTATACATCTGGTTTTTCCCTTCGGCCAGATGCCATGGAGACTTATGTCAAGCCACCGGAAATTCATAAAATTTCGGTCATGGTTTTCAATACTCCGTTAGATTCTGTTCTGTACCTTAGTTAATGACAAGGCCTGAATCAGGAAGGTGGGGGATCGGGCACTTCTCGACTGAACAATTAAATCTTGATTAATGGATGTTTTCTTGACGGCAATGCAGATCATTGCCCTGACGGTAGCGGGCATGAGCCATGCATTATTAGGCAGCATTAAGGTTCCGCTGGCAAAAAGCCTGCAAATCACCGAAGATCGGGTCGGAGGGTTGTTGAGCGCTTTTGGATTTACAACCATCCCCATGGCATTTGCCGCCGGTATTCTAGCGGACAATTTTGGCCGGCAGTTGGTCATAATTGTCGCGCTGGGTATGTTGATCTGCAGTGTTCTGGTTCTCTCAGGTGCCAGAAAGTACGCATCTGCATTGGTTGCGGTGCTTTTGTTGGGAATAGGATGGTCGGCACTGGTCAATGTATTAAACGTGCTCCAGGGAAGTGCCTTCCTGCCCATATTCAGAGAGGGTGCTCCATTATCGTCTGCCATGAATTTTGGTGATTTTATTTTTGGTATGGGTGCTTTTATTATGCCCATAGCGTCTGCTTACATGTTGCAAAGGATCCAATTTAGGAAGACATTTATATCATTTGCTTTATTAATATGTATACCGCTGATTTTAGTCTTTTTAGTAGATTGGCAGCCCCTGATCGTCGATGCCGGTGAGGGTCCGGCTGTCGGAATCGGGACCCTTCTGGCAGATCAGAAAGTATTGATTCTGTGTTTGGCTTTCTTCTTTTACGTAGGCATTGAGGCATGTACGGCATTGTGGGCAACTACCCTGATGATCAATCGTGGTCTGACTGTTCGCAAAGCCACCACCTATCTCTCTGTCTTTTGGCTCACCTTTACCATTGCCCGGTTGATCGCCGCCTTTTCATTGTCTCACGGGTATGACATGCCGGTGCTGACGGCATTGGCCATTGGCTGTATTATCTGCACAGTTCTACTGGCCTTATCTAAATCATCTAAGACCACTATTCTGGCCGTGGTAGCCATAGCGGTGGTCATGGCACCGATTTTTCCAATTTTGATTGCTCAACTGCTGGGTTATGTCAACACCGAACTTGGCCCGGAACTCGGGGGCCGGTCGGTGGGTTTGTTTTTCTCCATTGGGGGTTTTGGCTGGGCTCTGGTACCCCTGGCAGTTGGCAAAGCCGCGGAAAGATTCTCTGTGCAAAAAGCTTTTTACATTCTTGCCGGTTCTGCAGCCTGTCTCACACTGTTGGTATTGCTTGTTGGTGCCGGGTAGGTTATCTTTTGTATTTGTTTGTGGTTTTTAAAATATTCTGGTAGTATACCTACCACTTTTCACAAATGAATGAAGCCATAACCAATAATTGACCGGCAGTGGAGCACGGCATTAGTCTGCAGAATTCCATGCCCACTATCTGTTGCACAGCTGGAATCCACTTATCTGAGGACTGCACAATAATATCTATCTTTAGACCTTACAAACCAAGGTCATTGATCCGATGAGAGGAGTTCTGGATGATAAAGTAAAAAGCCTGCGGGAACGTATTTCTACTGCCATCGACCTCCTGCTGCAACTGACTGAGAGCATCAGTCACTCTGCGTTGACCAGCACCATCACTGATCTGAAAGACCGCATCGAAGAACCCTTCATGTTTGTCATAGTTGGTGAAGTCAAGGCGGGAAAAAGCCGATTCATCAATGCTTTACTGGAAACGGAGCAAGACATCTGCAAGGTGGCACCCTCACCGATGACTGACACCATCCAGCAGATTATTTATGGAGACCCTCCCAGGGAAGAAATCATCAATCCTTTTTTAAAACGAATATTCCAACCGGCCGAGATCCTTCGGGAAATCGCCATTGTTGATACGCCCGGCACCAACACGATCATCACCCACCATCAGGAAATCACCGAACGCTTCATTCCGGGCGCCGATCTGATCGTTTTTGTTTTTGAAGCGAAAAACCCTTACCGGCAATCATCCTGGGACTTTTTTGACTACATTCACGAAGACTGGCGCAAGAAGATCATTTTTATTTTACAACAAAAAGATCTGCTTCCCGAAGACGAGCTGGTGATCAATCTCGAAGGTGTACGAAAACAGGCTCGTCAAAAGGGCATAGAAAATGCAGTAGTCTTTGCAGTGTCAGCCAAAGAAGAACAGGAGGGAAATCGGGAGACCAGCGGTTACCTTCCTCTCAGAAAATACATCCATGACAAGATCACGGGAGGGAAAGCGCCATTACTTAAAATTGAAAGCAATGTCGACACCACTCTAAGTATCGCACAGAAAATTAAGGACGGCATTGATATTCGTCAGGTTCAGTACGAAACCGATCTTGCATTCCGCGAAGACATTCATGTCACCCTGGATAAACAATCTTCCGTCTCCAATGACCGGGTGGATGTGCTGGTCGAGAACCTTCTGGCTGGCTACGATCAGACGATGCGTGCCAAATCTGATGAACTCAGTGATGTACTTTCTTTTGGAGCGGTGCTTCGGCGCAGTATTGCTTCCATATTTACCAAAGAAAAATCGATAAAAGACTGGCTGGAAAATTTTGTAAAGGAAATGGAGGAAGATCTCAATGGCAGACTGCGAAGCAAACTGAATGAGAGGGTGCTTGAGCTGGCAGAATCCATACAACAGATGGGACAAATTATAGACCTTAAAATCCGGTCCAGCAAAACCATATTGAAAGACGATGATGAAATATTCAGCGACATTGCCGAAAAGAGATCCAAAGTCCTGACTGAATTGCAGGAAGCATTTTCCAATTTTCTCAAACAATCCGAAAATTTCAAGGATGAGGGTATTTTTGCCCAGGAGCAGCACATGTCTCCCACGCTGGCTACCGGTGGGGGCATCGCCGTGGTTGGTGTATTGCTGACGATCATTACCAACGGAATGGTCTTTGACATTACCGGAGGTGTGATTACCACCATTGGACTCATTTTTGCCGGTGTCTCCCTCGGTATTCAAAAAAGGAAGATTATGCGCCATTTTAAGGAGGAAGTCCAAAAAGGTCGTGACAAACTACAGGTAGATGTGACCTCCCGCCTCAGGCATTACGTCTCCTTTATCCGCGAACAAATTGAGTCCAATTTCTCCAGATTTGATAAAATGCTGGAATCTGAAAAAGAAGCGCTTCATCAGCTTCATTCCCAACATCAGCAAATTACCAGAGAATTACAACAGGTCAGGCAGGAGATCCAAAAAATGATGATTTGATAAAAGGCAACCCCGTTCAATTGTCAATCGATATTCTGCGACAATCTATTTAAAAATAAGCAGCCTCTCCCAATCCATTTAACATGGATTGTATTTCCGCGCTTTTTGTCTCATAAAACGAATTCTAAAGAACAGTCAACGAATTCTAGGATAACCGCTGCCCTTCAGCTAACACCGCCGGATGAAGGTTGATTTCCACCTAAGTTTGGTATATGAAAGATCCTTTACCATTGTTTCACCGTTAAAATTGAATCACTATGAAAAATGCCGCAGTGTTCATCATCCTGTCTATCCTGGTCATTATGGATGCAAAAAGTAATGACTTTCCACCCTACAGTGCAGGTACCAGATTAAATGTCTATGCCAGCAGCGGATTAAAATTAAGAGCCCACCCACACCGCAACGCTGAGGTCATTGATGTCGTGCGATATGGCGATCAGGTCGAGGTTCTCAATACGTTTGAATTTGCGGAGGACAAAGCCGACCGGATCGACTGGCTGGACGGCCACTGGATTCTGGTAGAATATGACGGTATTGCCGGTTATTTATTTGATGGTTACCTCTCTGCTCTGCCATTTCCAGGCAGTGAAGAAGAAATTTGTCAGGACGGTTATTCATATGCCTATACGATAGGTGAATACTTAGACCGTAATTTTGTCCGTCAGCAGACCCTGGATTCGTCGGCTCAAAAGACCATTTACCTGCTGGAACGGGGAATCCGTGTAAAACGTATGTTCTATGACCAGGGCTGGACTATCGAAATCGAGATTCCTGAGTTGGGATTGCACGAAATGCTGAATCTGATGCGCAGCATGCTTCCTGACCGGAATCAACAACTGGCATTTGAAAATTCGCTGATATTTATCGAGGGCCCCGATGGCAGGATCAGGGAAATAAAAGTCAATATGGGTGATAGTGTTTCGCTCAAAAAGAAATTCAATGGACATCTCCTGGTGAAAGCATCAGGAGTCAGTGGTTGTTAATATTCTTTCTTTTACTGGTTTTTCATGCAAAAATGGTCATTCAGGAGCAATCCGGGTGACCATTTATTGATTATTGATTATTGATTATTGATTATTGAACTATGGTATGATTCAATGGATACTCTGCGGACTCCGCGTCCTCCGCGAGAGGCAAAAAAGACAAATATTCATTACAAGTTATTGATTATTACTAAGATGAACTCAAAGCAGTTGCTCAATCAACCTGGTATGTCCCAGGATCTTTTTTCATACAAACTTTGACGGATCTGCCGTTATCTTCATTTCT
>CAYRYD010000059.1:13523-29806 GCA_964428345.1 uncultured Saprospiraceae bacterium
CAAAATTATTGATTATTGCCTTATTCAAATCAATTCGATTGGTCTCTGTGAATAACGAATCTTTGTTATTTCCTGCCTTCAAAAAATTTCTACTGGTATCTCTGACCCCTCTGAAATCGTTTGATCCCAGGATCTTTTTTCATACAAACTTTGACGGATCTGCCGTTATCTTCATTTCTTTCTCCGGTCAGAGACCGGAGCTACTGGTCTTCGCGTCCTTTGCAAGAGGCAAAGAAATTATTAATGACAAAATTATTGATTATTGCCTTATTCAAATCAATTCGATTGGTCTCTGTGAATAATAACAGATCTTCTTTATTTCCTGCCTCCCCAAAATTTCTACTGGTATATCTGGCCCCTCTGAAATCGTTTGATCCCAGGAGCTTTTTTCATACAAACTTTGACGGATATGCCGTTATCTTCATTTCTTTCTCTGGTCAGAGACCGGAGCTACTGATCTTCGCGTGCTCTGCGAGAGGCAATGGAAAATTATTAATTAGAAATTATTGATTATTGCCTTATTCAAATCAATTCGATTGGTCTCTGTGAATAACAGATTTTCTTTATTTCCTGCCTTTCCAAAAAATTTCTACTCTCTGAAATCGTTTGATCCCAGGATCTTTTTCATACAAACTTTGACGGATCTGCCGTTATCTTCATTTCTTTCTCTGGTCAGAGACCGGAGCTACTGGTCTTCGCGTTCTCTGCGAGAGGCAAAAAGAAATTATTGATTTTTGCATTGTGTCACGCAATGCATTGGAAAGACCCAATCAACAAGATCGACTATTGGTCTCCAGGACCCCGTCGTCACTATTTTAAGAGTCTTCTCTGCGGATTCCTACAGTTCCCGGATCCAGATGTTGCGGAAAGCGGTAGGATTGTTGTGGTCCTGCAGGCGCAAAGGTCCTTTTCCGTGTTGATTGACTTTAGGCATCCCAATATAGGGGGTAGTACCCTGGATTTTTGTGTGATCCTGGATCAACACTCCATTGTGAAAGACCGTGATGTAGGGATGGGTTTTGAACTCACGACCACTGGAGAAAGTGGGAGCGTGATAGATGATGTCATAAGTCTGCCATTCACCCGGACCTTTGGAGGCATTGACCAGTGGCATGGTCTGCTTGTAAATGGAACCGGCCTGACCATTGCTGTAGGTACGGTTGTTGTAACTGTCTAAAACCTGCAATTCGTACACACCCTGAAGGAAAATACCGCTGTTTCCCCGGCCTTGCCCTTCACCCTCCACTTTGGCAGGTGTACGCCATTCAATATGAATCTGGGCACTGCCGAAGGTTTTTTTGGTGAAGACATCCCCGGCTCCCTTTTGAGCCACCATGGCACCACCTTCCAGTTTCCACTTGACCGGTGATCCATCCTGGTGCTGCCAGCCGTCTAAAGAAGTACCGTCAAAAAGGATGATCGCATCAGAAGGAGCCGATCCATTCATGCCAGGGGTTACAACAGCAGGCTCTGGTTCCCACACTTCCGTTTCTTCCGGTTTCATCTGTGGTTGTTGGGCACAGGCCAGGACAATGGTGCCGGCCAGCAGGCAAAAAGTCAGAAGATATTTCATGGTTGTATTTTTTTCGAACGGTTAATATAGAAGAATACTGATGAATGGAGAAATTTCAAATGGAAAATCAGGCTTGTGGTGCTATTCTGTTTGACCACATTGGATGATTTGTTACCATAGAGTACTGTCCTGTTGATTGAAGAGGTCGTTATGCAAAACGACTGAAGAGGCAGAACGATTATGACTGGCGATCGCCTGGTTCATATACAAGGGAGTCTTTTCATCAGTATTGCTTTGGAGGATGCAGGTGGAGATGATATAGAATTGGTGATGATAGCCGGAGCAAAGGAATATTTTGTGTCTAGAGTCTTGATGCTATTTCACCAAAGGTGTTCCTGAAAGTTTTGGCGGGCTTCCACTCCGTTAACGCTGGTTCTCCTTCGATTTTGATGGATGCCGTGAGATATTCATAGATGTCTTTGTCCACCAGAAGTTTTACGACCCATTTGGGTAATTTTCGGGGTGATGGACTCCGGGTAATATCGCAGATCTGTAGCAACATTTCTTTATAGGTTAGCGGATCCTGATCGGTGATGTTGAAAATGCGGTTTTTGTTTGCCCGGAAATTTTCCACCACATGTATTATGGACTCAGCAGCATCGTCGGAGTGAATGTTGGGTTTGTAATAATTTCCATGACCGATCAGTGGCATCTTTCGCCGTTGTACCTCCGACAGAAGTTTTTGGGTATGATAACTATCCGGAGAAAAAAAAGTGCCAAAACGGAGGATAATATAATCGATCTGTTCTTCCCGGGTAATCAGGTTTTCCATTTCATAGGCGGAACGCAGCATCCGATTATTCTTTGCCCGGAGTTCGGATTGACTGGTTACCAGTTCATCGGCATGATCACCATAGAGAGCGCAAATACTTTGTCCGATAAATTTGTCAACTCCATTGTTTTGGGCAGCCTTCAGCAAATGCTCGGTACCGACAGTCCGGATTTTATCATTCAGCTCCCAATCTTTCATTTTGGGCATGTCCATTTTTGGGATGGCAGTGGCCAGATGCAGCATCAGGGAGATCCCCCTCGTTGCCTCCGTCATCGATTTTTCATCAAATAAATCAGCCCGGACCGGTGTGGCTCCAAGTTCTCGGATGATGCGATCATTTTCGATCGATCTGGACAGCGCCTTCACCGGATATCCCCGGGCGATCAGCAAAGTGGTCACTCTTTTACCTAGGACTCCGGTTGCTCCGGTGAGGAATATTTTCTCCATGTATGATTAATTGTTTGTACAGGGAATGTTGAATTATACTGTAACCGGGCGTTTTTCGCGGATCGACTGGTAGATTGCGTCGATAACCTGCAGGTCTTTTAAGCCTTCTGTCCCAGCGGTCTTTGGTTCTGAATTTTCCAGGATACAATTCGAAAAATGATCAAACATGGCCGGAATCTGATCAACCGGGGGATAAAATCGCTCACCGATCAGGGTCGGATTTTCCTGCTTAACCTGCATTCTTAAATTCATATTGGAGGTGGCCGGTTCGAGTTCAAAATATCCTTTAGACCCGCCCACGCGGAAATAATTCTGGAGAGAATAACTCCAGCTGGCAGTACCGGTTGCCAGAATGCCATTTGGAAACCTGAGCGTAAACGAAATATCTTCCTCGACTTCGAAAAATCGTTGATCATGCGGTGTACTCGTCGAAAAGCCGAATACTTCAATGGGTTCCATCCCTGCCAGGTACCGGCAGGCCTGAATGCTGTAAATACCGATATCCATCAGGGCACCGCCACCAGCCAGCGTCTTGCTGATACGCCATTGATTTTTACCGAGTTGATCTCCGATGGCAAATCCTTTATGGGCTGTGATTGAAGTGACTTTACCAAAAGTTTCGTCCCGGACAAAATCGATACAGGCCTGATTATAGGGTTCAAACCTTGCCCGGTAAGCGACCATCAGTTTCCGGTTTGCCTGACGGGCGGCATCAATCATTTGTTGTCCCTGCTCTACACTGGCAGCCATTGTTTTTTCCGTGAGTACGTGTTTACCAGCACTTAGTGCCAGCTGTGCAAAATGAGCATGGGTGCCTACGGGAGTTGCGATGTAAACGGCATCAACGGACTGATTTTTTCTGATCTTGTAAAAATCGTCATAATGGTATATCGCAATGTCACCGAGTTGGTATTGACCTGCCCATTGTTTTGCTTTTAAGGGGTCACTACTGATCAGAGCGGTAATTTTTGATTTTGTGCAATACTTCAACCTCGGTACCACATAGGAAGCGAAACTTCCCAAACCCAGTATGGCGTATCCAATCCGGCCATCTTTAGAGTTCTCAGCTTTCAGGGCTGTTGCGATGGTGGGGAGTGCAGTGACCGATGTGCCGGTTACTGCTAATTTTTTCACGAGAGATCTTCGGTTCATAAATATTTCTGGGGACTGGTTGTCTTTTCCGGATGTAGTGAGAGCACTTCTGGAAAACCCCATTCAAAAATAATGAAGATCAGAATAAGTATCAAAGGAGTGTGGTTTTGAATAAACACTGGAATGACTTGAAGAGCATTGAAAGCGCTATCTCCAAGATTGAGGCATAGATACAAAACCAAGGATATGAATAAGCCGTCTTCCCGAATTTCTGCCTGGCAATCATTATCCGAAAAAGTTATTGACCGGGCCATTTCGAAAGTACCTTTTAGTGGATCTGACAATACCTGCGGGCATCACTGAGAATGAGACGAAAATCAGTCTTCAAGCAGCCTTGAAAGGTGATCAATCTGCGGATAAACTTTACTATATTGGAATTCATTCTCCGGGGTAGGAGAGGGTCTGACTTTTCAGGGAATATGATTTTTCTAACCGGTCTCACCTCTTCGGTCAATGAAAGGATTTTAATGCATTGGGAAAGTGATGCAAACAAGTATTTCAACCAATCAGCAAGATTCCGCATTGCTCAGACCGGTTTCGCCTGCAGAACGGATTCAGGCACTGGATATTTTAAGAGGTTTTGCACTTTTCGGTGTATTGTTGGCTTATACGGTCTGGAATCTGGGTAGTCCGCCTGAGGAAACTTACAACAGTACTGAACGGTTACTTAATCAAGTACTTTCGGTGTTGGTTGACACCAAGTTCTATACCCTGTTTGCTTTTCTTTTTGGGCTCGGTTTTTCGATACAACTGACCCGCGCTGTAGATCGGGGTATCAGCATTGTCCCGGTATACTGCCGGAGATTATTGGCTCTGTTCCTTATTGGTTTGCTCCATGCTTTATTGCTTCGCAACGGCGACATCCTGGTACCCTATGCCGCAATGTTGTTCATTCTTCTACTCTTCCGTCATGCTTCGAATCAAGTGGTTGCCTTTGGGGCGATCCTGGGACTGTTGTTTCCCTACGTCGCCCGTAACATATGGGAACTGTCGGGTATGCCTTTACCCCAGAGACCCGATGCTGAAGGATTAGGCTATTTCGCCGAAAACTACGCCTGGGTAAAATACTGGTACTCAACCGCAATTTTTTCCTGGCCTTCCAGCTTACCGATGTTCTTTTTTGGTTTGTTTATGGGCAGACGGCGGTTTTTTAAAGATATCCCGGCCCACCGGAAAGTGCTCACCCGGGCCCTTGTTGGGGGGCTGTGTCTGGGAGTTTTTATTTACCTAGTGAGAGAAACACTTTTCACTTCATGGCCATATTCCGGTCCCGGATTTATAAGGCAACTTACATTCGGCCTTTTATGGAGTGCTCATGCCTGGTGCACGGCAATTTTCTACGCCGCGTTATTGATGCTCCTGGCATTGAGTAGCTCCTGGCAAAGGTGGCTTGCGCCTCTCGCTGCTGTCGGAAGGATGGCATTAACCAACTACTTGTTGCAAGCCATTATCATTGTCCCCTTATGTGCCGGATCTGGACTATTTGGCCGGTTTACTCCGACCCTGGGTGTCATACTGGCACTCGCTGTCTGGTCAATTCAGGTACCTGCCAGCATCTGGTGGCTAAAGCGATTCCGGTATGGACCCTTCGAATGGATCTGGCGATCATTGACCTATGGCCGCATCCAACCGATTCGGAGCATTGACGAATCACTGGCGACCTGATACCTATCGCAAGGTCGCAACCGATGTGCAATCCTTGTTCGTTTCACTATTGAATGAGTATCATCCCTTTGGTTGACAGGCATCATTTTAAGATGCCTTGACCTGTTCCATATTTGCTGGATTCAATTAAATGGTGTGTGGGGAGCCAGTCTTACTGTCGTATTGCAGGCCACCGGCTAATTCCGGCAATCCCCCCTGACTGGTTCTAACCGTGTCAAAAAACCTGCTATTTACCAATGACTAGCCCACTATAAATCTTATTATTTAATCTGTTAAATCCATCAACCATGAAAAAATGGTCCTTTTTAATAGTAGTGATAATTTCTTTATTCGCTGTGGGGACAGGTTCAGCAGTTAATGATTTATATATCGGAGAACAATCCGATTCTGCTCATAATCTGGTTGCCCTGGTGAACGATGCTGCAGCGCTGATCCGGCTGAGGGGCGAAACCGCTTTCAAAGATTTCCGGGTTACCGGAAGCCGTTGGCGGGAAGGTGAGACCTATATTTTTATCCTCGATCCGGCCGGCAGTATGTTGGTTCACGCTGATCCGGAGATGGAAGGCAGGAACCAGCTTGATCTCGAAGATATCAATGGCAAACCCATCATCCGGGGATTACTGGCAACCGTAATGACCTCTCCGGATAAGCCGGAAGGCTGGTATCATTACCAATGGCCGGTACCCGGTGGAATATTACCGCGATGGAAAAGCAGTTTTGTACAATTGGTGAAGTCTCCATCCGGTAAAAACTATATCGTTGGAAGTGGAATGTATAATGATCGCATGGAACGCGAATTTGTGGTGGATATCGTAAAAGATGCGGTCGCTATAGTCGAAAAGGAAGGAAAGGAAGCTTTCCGGTATTTTTATGATCCGACCAGTCCCTTCATGGCCAAGGATGCCTATGTTTTTGTCATCGACAGGAATGGAATTGACCTGGTCAATCCGGGTTTTCCCAACCTGGAGGGTCGTAATCTGCTGGATTTCAAGGATACGCATGGCAAATTGCTGATCCGGGAAATGTTTGATGTAGTTCAGGCCAAAGGTTCCGGGTGGGTTGACTATATGTGGCCAAAACCAGGAGAAAATATATCCACGCAGAAATCTGCGTTTGTAAGTAAGGTAAAAATGGGATCGGAATGGGTATTGGTAGGATGCGGAGTCTACCTGTCTGATGCACCCAAAGCTGTATCGACGACCACAAAGATGACTGCATCGCAACTGATGTCGCTGGTACGGGATGCCGGTACAGTATTGGAAGAGAGGGGAGAAGCGGCATTTCCGGAGTTCAGGAAAGAAGGCTCCAGATGGTTTCAGGACGACACTTACCTGTTTGTATGGAATATGGATGGGGTGAGGATTTTCCACGCAGCCAACCCGGAAAGCGAAGGTGTCAATGTAAGCGGTTTGAAAGATATACTGGGCAGGCCGATAGGCAAAATGTTTCTGGAGGCAGCTGCTACATCCGCTGGCGAGGGTTGGATTCACTACATGTATCCTGAACCAGGAGACATCTTCCCGACCTGGAAGTCAAGCTTTGTCAAACGGGTGCAGTTTCCTTCGGGGAAGTCTTACATTGTCGGCTGTGGAATCTACAATATGCAGATGGACAAGGCTTTTATTGAGGATATGGTGGACCGTGCTGCCATTTTGGTAGCCGAACAGGGGAAAGATGCTTTTGACCAGTTACGCGACAGAACCGGTCCATTTGTCTTTATGGATGCTTATGTGTTCGTCGATGACCAACATGGTGTCGAACTGGTGAATGCTGTGCAACCCAGCCTCGAGGGCAAGAATCTCATCGATCTGAAAGATATCTATGGTAAATACGTGGCCCGGGAGTACATTGATGCAGCGCTCAGAAATGGCAGTGCATGGGTTGGCTATTATTGGTACAGACCGGGAGATAATGCAGCCACATACAAACACACCTACGTCCGTAAAGTCAAATCAGGAACAGACATCTATATCGTTGGCGGAGGATTCTATGAGGGTTATGGCACAGAAAAGCGAGATGGAGTTCGCAAGATGTCCTGGGAAAGCATCAACAGAGAAGCAATGAGTGCCACCCTTTCACGGCAGATGATCTCGGGAGAAAAAGGTACGCTGGCAAGACTTACTGCCGGGCGCGGAACCATGATTGAGCAGCATTATCACCCGAATGAGGAGTATTCCCTGATGCTTTCAGGGGTTATGAAATATATTTTCGACGACCAGGAGGTGGTCGTGAATGCCGGTGAAATCATCATCATTCCCGCTAATACTCCCCATTCGATCGTTGTGCAGGAGGATGCTGAATTTATAGATTTCTTCGTGCCAGTGCGGGAAGACTGGCTTCGGGGTGAGGATCAGTATTTGCGTAGAAATGAAATTCCTACACTACATCCGGGGCATTAAAATATAGTAATCTAATATGAAGAAACAGCAGAGCATTGGAGTTAAATCGACCAAAAATCAAGGGATATCTGAAGCCGGCCGGCACGATGAGACCCAAGGGCTCATTTTGCTGGTTCAGGAGGCAGCAGAGCTGATCCGCAGCAGGGGAGAGGCTGGTTTTGCGGATTTCCGGATTTCCGGCAGCCGCTGGAAGCAGGATGAAAGATACGTCTTCGTCCTGGATAGAGCCGGCAATATGCTGGTCCATGTCGATCCGGAGCTGGAGGGCAAGAACCAGCTATTGTTGAAAGACATCAGTGGCAAGCCCATTATCCGGGGACTCCTGGATGCGGCGACTGCTTTTTCCGACAAGCCGGAAGGTTGGTATCATTATCAATGGCCGGTACCAGGCGGACTTTTTCCGCGTTGGAAGAGTAGCTGTGTGCGGTTGGTGAAGGCCCCATCCGGTCAAAGCTACATTGTCGGAAGCGGAATGTATAATGACCGGATGGAACGGGAATTTGTCGTCGATCTGGTGCAGAGCGCTATCAGAAAGATAGGTAAGGAAGGGAAAGCGGCTTTTGATCTTTTCCGTGATCCGGTTGGTCCTTTCATCGTTAAGGACGCTTACATATTTGTCATAGACATGCAGGGTGTCGAATTGGTCAACCCGGCCTTCCCCAATCTGGAGGGACGCAATCTCCTGGATCTGAAGGATACCCAGGGACGATTTCCAATCAGGGATATGTTTAGAGTGGTCCAGGCGAATGGTTCCGGATGGGTCGACTACATGTGGCCGAAGCCGGGCGAAAGCGTCTCCACCCAAAAATCGGCCTATGTGTGCAAAGCTAAGGCAGGAGATGAAACCGTACTGGTGGGTTGCGGGGCCTACCTGGCCAACGCGCCTCAATCAATTGCTCCGGCCAAAAAAATGATCGCCCCCAAACTAATGGAGCTTGTACACGAAGCGGCAGCAGTATTGGAAGAAAGGGGAGAAGAGGCTTTCGTGGATCTCCGGAAGCAAGGATCCAAATGGTTTGGTAACGATATCTACTTTTTTGTTTTTTCGATGGACGGGACCCGGACTTTTCATGCGGCAGAACCAGAGACAGAGGGCCGGAACGATCTGGAACTCAGGGATATTCTGGGTCGACCCATTGTCAGGATGATTTTGGAGGTAGCCTCCAAGCCCGGAGGTCAGGGATGGATTCACTACATGTACCCGGAACCCGGAGGCATCTTTCCGGTATGGAAATCCAGCTATGTTAGACGGGTGACATTTCCTTCCGGCAAGGATTTCATGGTCGGCTGTGGGATTTATAATCTGCAAATGGACAAGTCGATGATCGAAGATCTGGTGGATCATGCAGCTGCTCAGGTGGCCAGACACGGGAAAAAGGCTTTTGGTCAGCTCCGTGATAAGACGGGACCATTTATATTTATGGATACTTACGTGTTTGTTCAGAGCACCGATGGTACCGAGTTGGTCAATCCCATTCTGCCCAATCTTGAGGGTAGGAACCTCATGGATCTGAGGGACTTGCAGGGGAAGGCGGTGATACGGGATCAAATTGCTGCGGCACTGAGGGAAGATAATGTATGGTTGGAATGCTATTGGTACCGGCCCGGTACCAACGAGCCGGCACCAAAGCAGACTTATGTTATGAAAGTGCAGAGCGGAGAAGAGACTTATGTGGTAGGTTCCGGACTTTATGAAGGATTGTCGGTTCCTGGCAAATGATGATGGATCATCTGATTAGCTACTTCACGGTGGTTTTAAAATGAAGGTTTTCCTGCCGGCAAATCAACTGAATGGCATCCCGACCGGTAAAGGCAGCCGGAGGCATACCCCCACCCGGTTTGACCCAATGGCCAGCCATATAAAAGTTGGACAAGGACCTAAAGTGGGTTGGAAGATTGATCTTGCTGGCATCCGGGGTAGGTAGCCAGCCCTCATAGCTACCCTGGTAGTTGCCGGTCCAGTTTTTAAAGGTGACGGGCGTCGCCGTATCGGTAAATTCAACCAAAGCGTCAATGCCCGGAAATTGCCGCTGGAGATTGCTGATGATCAGACGACTGATGGCCTGTCTTTCAGCCTGATATTTTTCGATATTTTCGTCGTACAAATTTTTCCAGAACGAATAATCGGTATGCAAAATGCAGGTGATCAGGGTCTTGCCAGGCGGCGCCAGGGTCGGATCAAAATTGTAGATCTGGCAAGTACCTCTGGTATGGGTATAATTTCCTGCTTTGACCGGCTCTTTAAAGGGAATGTTGATCCCCATGACCGATGGTTGCACCTCATTGAAAGGGTGGTTGATTCCAGCCGAAAAGAAAACAAGGGAAGGAAAAGTCTGGAGCGAATGATACGCTTCCTTTACCTGATCATCGATATATTCATCACCCAGCATATCAAACAAGACAGTATTGCCGTCACAGGCTGAAATAACAAAGTCTGAAAGGTGTTTTTCACCATCCTGCGTTTCAATACCTGTTGCTGAATGATCATCGACCCATATTTTCCTGACTTTCTTCCCGAATTCAATTTTTCCACCCAACTCCCGGTAACGCTTTAGCAGCTTTTCGACAAATTTTCCCGAACCACCAAGAGGATAACCGGTATTCCCCCTGCTGGCCTGGGCCATTTGCATCATAAAGAAAGTCATCGACAATTCAGGTGTCCAGAAGTTTTCAAAAGCAGTCCTTAATACTTTTGATTTGAATCTGGCGGCAAAATCGCTGACGGAAATTTCATTGTATTTACCCATCGTTGTGATGACGGATAAATTATTGAAGATAATCTTGGTCCATTCCCAGGAATTCAGCAGTTCAAAAGATTTATCCATCGGGAATGTACTTCGGGCAAGGGTTTGAATACCGTGGATGAATTCTTCAATGACGTCCTCATCTTCCAGGGATATTTGCAAAAAATGTTGCTTTAATTTTTGGGGATCGGTATAAAAATGGACATCATTTCCTTCGATGTCGCGAAATTCAATAAAACTGGTATGATTATAAAAAGTACTGTCTTCAATCACACCCAGCTGACACCACATTTCGTGAATGTCCGTACCGGGTGCGGAACCAATGAGCCAATGGATCGAACCATTGACATAATAACCATTCCTTTCCCATGAGGTACAAACCCCTCCCGCATTCTGGCCCATCTCAAAAATAGTCGAATCAAAACCATTCATCTGGGCGTATATTCCGGCTGACAATCCCGAAATTCCCGCTCCGATAATGTGTATTTTTTTTGCCTGCATAATCGCTATATTCTATTTTATCTGATAATGCTGTACATTGGTCCTGCCTCATTAAAAAGGGTTATTATTTTGCCTCAATGGATATGCCACTCAGATCACTGCTCATGACATATCATTTGAACCTTCTGAAAAATCGTTGCAAAAAGGCATCGTATAAATTTAGTGTTTGTTTGCTAAGTTATGGATGCTTTTGACAATAAGATGCCCGATCCGGCACACCCATCAAGGACCAACCATGAGTCAGCTGAAATACATTGTCTTGTTTTATTTCATCTGACATCACGGGTCTGACATATTCTGCTCCCAGACCAATTTTCCGTCAGTATTAAAGTATTTAATCCCCGTAAAAGCTGCGGCATTCTGAAACCATTGTCCGTCTTTTTCCGACATGCCTATCATCAGACGTCCATTTTCACCTCCGATGATCAGACCTTTGGTGCCATCTTCCAATGCAATAATGTGTACCGCTTCTCCCTGGCTGTCATCAAGTCCAATGACACTTCTGGATTGGCCTTCTTTGGTTGTATTAACGCCGGCACCGCCTTTCTCCCAGCCTTCACGGTCATTCCAAAGGAGACCGGCAGCTTCAAACATCCTTTTGCCACTATTGGGGTCAGAAAGCTGATCTCCAATTTGTATACGGTCAAACCCTTCTTCATTCAATACCACCATGCCAATAGCGCTGTGACGGTAATCGCGGTACCATTTCATGAACTGATCCGGATCCCGGTAATTCTTAGCCCAATGCTTTCGGACGAGGGTAGTATCGGTTCTGACCCGGTCTGAAGAAGCGGGTAGTGGTGCTCCAATAAGGATGCGGTCCCGGCCTTCACGGTCTTCAATGATGATACCCCGGGCACGAATGATGTCCGGCTTTCTATCTGTGTCGGTGAAGGATAAGATCATAAAAAGAAAAATCAATGCAATACAGCCGATAAGGCCAAATTGGAGCCGCAGGATCTGCTTTTTCAGAAGGAGAATTTCGTTTGACATTGACAGGTTCTATTTGAGCCGGAAGATAGCCCAATTTTCAAATGCTTCCTGGAATTACTTCGGATGTAATTCACCTGGTGTTTCCAGATCTGATGTCAGATCATCTTCAAACCAGTCAATCTTTATTTCATTAATCGTCAGTTTCCCCCCTTCACCATCAATTTTGGCCAGTTCCACTTTATTATCCGTGAGGAATTTTTCATATCGGTCCCGCGAAGTCCACCGGTCAATTGTAAGATACTGATTATCAGTCAATATATCCCTGATCAGCTGAGTCCCCAAATAACCATGACCAGTTTTAAACAATTGAACCCATTTTCCGGAGGGGCCATACAATTCCAAAAAATGTGCTTTCATGTCTTTCCTGATTTCATATTTCCAGATGACAGTAAACATGCTTGTTCATATTTAAAGTGAAGGTTAGTTTATGTCAGACTATTCCCGTCTTGAAATTTGGATGATACCCGAAATTTCGCATTTTAAACCATTCATCGCATCCATCCCTGACCGCAACCTGCCAGAGATATGAACTCTAATTTAATATTTACTTTGTTATCAACAGGCTGGGGTACCGTCCGGGTATTTTTTTATAATTGGATTTTACAATAACTTTAGGGCACCTCTAAAAACCCCATTCAATTGGCAATAGCTTATCTATGATAAGCTATTTAAAAATAACCTGGCTTTCCCACCCACTTCGTGGTTTCATCGCTTCGAGATCCACTGGATCTCGACCGGGAAGCCTCCCGGATCGCTCCTCAATTTCGTTATCCCTCAGTCACTTAGCTCCGGCTAGGCTCCTTCGCGATGCTCACCCACCCACACAGTGGTTTCGTCGCTCAAAGGTCCCCCAGACCTTTGCTCCCGCCCTGGAGGTCGGGAGTTCGCTCCTCAATCTCACTTGGTTCTTTTTAAATTTGCCTAATTTCAGAGGTATTTAGATGTGCCCTGTATTCATGAATGACTTTTACTTTGTCAGATTATTACTGCTCACGCTTGTTTGCACGGTTTCTAAACTAATTGCCCAGGAAACATTGCCGGTTGGCTCCCATCCGCCGGCCATTGTTTTTGAGCATTTTCCCAACCGGATCTTCGCATTGGTATGGCGGAACTGGAATCTCGTTGATCCTGACCGGATCGCCAGGACGATAGAATGTGGGGTTGAGGATGTTCATGCCATTGCCGCTTCGATGGGACTACCGGCAGCCCAACGCGTCCCTACTGCTTTCAAAAAGCAGCTTTACATTACCATCCTGAGACGAAACTGGCACCTGCTACCTTATGATCAATTGTTGACACTGGCAGATATGTCTAGAGAGGAGCTGGAGTTTTCCCTGAAGGAGGATGATTTCCTGTTTCACAAGTTTGGTAATTTAAAACCCGCTTGTCTACCTTTAAAATACACTTCACCAGACAGTGCAACCCTGGCACGTGCCGGAGAAATCAAGCAGCTGGTAGAAAAATATTTCCGGTCAGTCCCTGATCAGCCGGTCGAGCCACTATTCAGCTTTATCCGCGATTTGAGTTGGACGCATGATGAAGTGATGGATTCACCGGCCGGAGTCCCGGCGAACGGTGGGTTACGTTACCTCTATTCTTATTTTGGCGTTTTTGGTGATCCGCTCCTGGACACCCTCAGTGACCCCTATCCGGAAGGATTGCTGGCCAGACTGGCAGCCAGGGGGATCAATGGTATCTGGATGCACGTGGTACTGAACCAACTGGCTCCCGGTGGAAAGGATTTTCCGGAATTTGGCGATCGTCATCAGCAGCGCCTGGTCAACCTGAAACGGATTGCCAGACGGGCGGAGCGTTTCGGTATCAAGATCTACCTGTACATGAATGAACCACGGGCTATGCCTCTATCCTTCTTCGAAAAGCGTCAGGAGATGGCTGGTGTCCGCAAAGGAGATTTTATGACGATGTGTACCAGTAATGACCAGGTCAGAAACTGGATCAGGAATGCGCTGACTTACGTCTTTGAGGAAGTTCCAGAATTGGGTGGTGTCTTTACCATTACTGCATCCGAGAATCTCACCAATTGTGCATCGCACGGCGATCAGCAAAGTTGTCCAAGATGCAGCAAACGCGAGTATGCCGACATCATCGCTGAAGTCAATAAGGTTATTGCTGACGGAGTACACCGGGCTAATCCGGAGGCTAAAGTGATCGTCTGGGATTGGGGTTGGCATGGACATGGTGAGGCTCCCGATGTGATTTCCAGATTGCCAGAATCAGTCTGGCTGATGTCGGTCAGCGAATGGGCCAACCCGATTGAAAGGGGAGGTGTACCATCAAAGGTTGGAGAGTATTCCATCTCATCAGTGGGACCCGGACCACGGGCACTGCGACATTGGGCACTGGCCAAATCTGCCGGCCTCAAAACGGTGGCGAAAGTACAATTCAACAATACCTGGGAATTGTCAGCCATCCCCTGGATTCCTGCCCTTGATCTGATCGCTCAACATGCAGCCAACCTGGCGAAAGTGGACATTGACGGATATATGCTGAGCTGGACATTGGGAGGCTATCCGTCGCCTAATCTGGAAATTGCCCGGCAATTTTCTCTTAACCCCGGAGCGGAACCCAATGCGGTGCTCGACGCGATTGCGATTAGCCGGTATGGAGAACAGGCTGCTTCGATTGCCCGGAAGGCATGGACTGCTTTTAGTGAGGCTTTCCGGGAGTTTCCTTATGATCAGAGAGTCTTGTACTCCGGTCCGCAACAGTATGGTCCGGCCAATCTCCTGTATGCAACTCCAACCGGCTATGCAGCGAGCATGGTCGGTTTTCCTTACGATGATCTCGAACGGTGGCGGGGAATTTATCCGGCCGAGACTTTTATTGACCAGTTGGATAAGGTTGCTAAAGGGTGGGAGGAAGGTCTGATTTATTTGGAGCGGTTAGTACGGTCCTGCGACCCGGAGAAAGAAGATCAGGCCCTCGCTGACTGGCGAATAGCAAAGGCTGCCTGGCTGCATTTTGCCTCGGCTGCCGGCCAAAGTCGTTTCATCATGCTGCGGGACTCACTGGCCCGGGATGAGTTGACCACCCGAGAACGTCAGCTACTGAAAAAAAGCCTGCAACAGTTACTGGAGGAAGAGATTCAGATGGCTACCGGGTTATGGGATATCATCAGGTTGGATTCACGGATCGGATTTGAAGCATCCAATCAATATTATTACGTTAGTCAGGATTTGATGGAAAAAGTGATCAATTGCGAATATCTGCGTAAGAATTATATCCAAGATTAATATTGACTGCATTTTTTCCTGAAAATCTGTGGTAGCTGACATGCTTTAATCCGGAGATATTTTCAATTTTCATTATTATCTTTGGGTGCTGACATGATACTACTTTCTAAAATTACTAAAGAATAATATCACGCATTTTAGCACATTGGATTAAGAGGCCCACAATTGGAGAAGGCATCCAGTGACTTCAACCAAAATGAAGTGGCTTTTAACTCTTACCTGGTATCCAGGTCCCATCTATAAGATTGATCGCCGATAAGCTTATCATAAGAATACTTTTCCTGGTTGGTGTTTCCGACTTAGCATGTTTTGATGGGGACCCACTCCAGAGCTGGAGCGCCGGAATTCTATACAGCGGGGGCTGGCAGTAGTTTTGTTCAATACAGATCAATGATCCGGTCTGCAACAGGTTTTGAGAGCAGCATAGTAGCCTTATAGAATTCAGCGGAAGCTATGGTTAGTGGGTCATCAAAATATGTCCCGCAAAAATATGCGGGAGTGGTTTTTGGTACTTTTTGCCACCAAAAAGTACAAAGTAATATAGAGCAAAGACCACAAGCCAGAATTCAACAGGAAACTGTAAACCAAAATCTGGAAGTACCAGTATGAAGAAAGTCCAGAATATAAGATCAAAGTCCCCCAAAAAACTCAAGGAATCTAATTTATTCACCGGATAGAGATAAGTACTATTGAGGCCCAATATCGAAAAATGTTGAAATATCAGGTAGCAATAGTTCGTGACCATATCAAGCTGCTATTTTCCCAAAATTCAGCACGGATCTG
>CAYRYD010000060.1:0-29805 GCA_964428345.1 uncultured Saprospiraceae bacterium
GGTTGCGGGCATTGTACGCTGAAAATGAAAGGACCCTTGACTTTGCGGATATCGGAATTATCACCCCTTTCCGGGCCCAGATCGCCCAGATCCGGGAGGAAATATTGCAGGAGAATCTGCCGGCCGATGAATTGGTGATCGATACGGTAGAGCGATTTCAGGGAGGAGCCAGGGATATCGTCATTATTTCCCTGTGTGTGAATTCAGAGGATCAGCTGGGTAATCTCGTCAACTTGTCTTCTGATCAGGTAGATCGCAAGCTCAATGTAGCGCTTACCCGGGCAAAGGAACAGGTGATTGTGCTCGGTGACCCGGAAGTGCTGGGTAGCAATCCGGTGTATAAAGCTTTTATGGACAGATACCTGGTCGCAATGGAAGCATACGTAGCGGAGATCAGGGTGTGAGAAAAATGATCAGGAATCACCGTTGCCCAATTCGCCCTTTACTTGAGATTGGTCAGCTTATGGGTTTGCAGGCTGAGACGCCATTGCGGATTGTGGAGGCAATAGTGGATGCTTTGCCGGATGTTTTCCTGAATGGCCGGTCCGTCCATTGGCTGAAGGAAGAAATACCGGAAGTCCAGTCCGGTAAAGTCAGAAGGGTCGATACCTTGCTGAGGATACACCAATTTCAACTCGTCACCCCGGATTTGTTTCAGGTGGGTATTGGCTTTGGGGCTGACACAGATCCAGTCGATATCAGGAGAAGCGGCGATGGTTCCGTTTGTTTCGATAGCGATTTCCAAACCTGCCTGATGGAAGGCGTTGATCAGCGTTGCATCAAGCTGCAGCAGTGGTTCACCTCCGGTACAAACCACAAGCGGGCGACCAGTATCGCCGGGCCAGAGACCGGAGACCAGACTGGATAACGCGGTAACCGAATATTTCCCACCATTTTCCCCGTCAGTACCGACAAAATCGGTATCGCAAAACTGACAGATGGCTTTGTGACGGTCTTCCTCCCGCCCGGTCCAAAGATTGCAGCCGCTAAAACGGCAGAAAACAGCTGCTCTGCCCGTCTGGGCTCCTTCACCCTGCAAGGTGAAATACACTTCCTTAACCGAATACTTTTTCATAAATCCGGATTACCGATGCATTGGCAGCCTGCAAAAGTACGTCTTTGTCATTGACATCCGTCTAAACCAGATAAAATGCTAATTTG
Organism: uncultured Saprospiraceae bacterium; assembly: GCA_964428345.1. Taxonomy (GTDB): domain Bacteria; phylum Bacteroidota; class Bacteroidia; order Chitinophagales; family Saprospiraceae; genus JABDMH01. The sequence continues at coordinate 1,162 of CAYRYD010000060.1, forward strand.
GCTAAAAGGATTCCCTACCCGGCAGGAGAAGCCGCATTTACCGAAAAAAAGTATCATGACAAAAAAGCACGAATCTGCGGTTGATCTGCAAAAGGAGATCTTTCTGGGAGGCTTACGGGGAGATAGATCGCCGATTCCGTACAATATGGATCAGTTGCGGGACCTGGCCCGGTCGCGTGTGTCATCGAGGGTGTTTGATTATCTGGATGGAGGGGCCGGAAGGGAAGCAACGATGGATAACAACCGGAAGGCTTTAGATGCATGGAAGATCGTCCCTTCTATGCTGAGGGATGTTTCGCGACGGGATACCTCTGTTGAATGGTTAGGTATCCGCACGTCGGTACCGTTTTTTCTCTGTCCCATCGGCGTCCTCGAGCTGGCCCATCCCGAAGCTGACCGGGCGGTGGCCAGGGCTTGTTCACTGACCGGAGTTCCGATGATGATCAGCAGTCAGGCCAGTAAGCCGATGGAGGAGATCAGCGCTCTGATGCCGGATGTACCCAGTTTCTTTCAATTATATTGGAGTAAGTCAGAAGATCTGGTCGCCAGCTTTGTGCAACGGGCCGAAGCATCGGGATGCCGGGCCATCGTCGTCACGCTGGATACCACCATGCTCGGTTGGCGTAGCCGTGACCTGGATCATGCCTGGCTGCCATTTCTTTATGGGATGGGGCTTGCCCAATACACCAGTGACCCGGTATTCAACCGGCTCGTGATCAACGAACCTCCTGTCAGTGGAGTCAGACCCAGGCCAAGCCTGCGTCTGGTGATTTCCTTGTGGCAAATGGCTAAGAATTTTCCGGGGTCGACCTGGACCAATTTCCGGACCCGTGCACCGCTTCAGGTCATCCGGAAATTTATCGAGATTTACATGAATCCGGGACTGCAGTGGTCCGATCTGCATCGTCTTCGCGAGATGACCAGTTTACCGGTTGTCTTGAAGGGAATCCAGCATCCGGATGATGCCCGGAGAGCAGTCGATGCCGGGATGGACGGTATTTTGGTCTCCAATCATGGTGGCCGCCAGGTTGATGGTGCCATTGGTAGTCTCGATGCCCTTCATTCCATCAAACAGGCTATTGGAGACCAGGTCACCATCCTGTTTGACAGCGGTATCCGCACCGGGAGTGATGCCTTCAAGGCCCTGGCATTGGGCGCCCGGGCCATTGGCATTGGACGTCCTTACGCATACGGACTGGCGGTCGGGGGAACTACCGGCGTGCAACAGGTGATCAGGGGGATACAGGCAGAATTCGAACTCACCATGGCTTTGGCAGGCTGTAAGTCAGTCAGTGAGATCAGCTCCGGCAGCCTGCAGAGAAGCGAGTAACCGGAGGAGATCGGCAACGGTAATTCATTCCCGGAAATAATGATAAGAGAAAGGGATAAAATATTGGTAAGAAGATTGAAGGGTGGCTGGAACCCGATGAAGGGAACCAGTCATGGGTTAAGTTGTCGAAACGGTTTTTCTTTCTTCCTGGGGACTGAGGTTAAATTTCTTGAGGTAGGCTTTGCTAAAACTGGCCGGGTGTTCATACCCCACTTTACGGGCGACTTCCTGCACAGGCAAATCGGAATCCTGCAACAGCTTCCTGGAAAATTCCAGCCTAAGATCTTTCAGATACGATTTCACCGGTACCTGAAAGAGTTTCTTAAAACCATACTTCAGTTTGAAATTATTCAAACCCGAATAATACGAAAGCTGCTTCAGGGAGGGATTATCCAGAAACCGGGTATCCAGATGGTCCTTTAGGTTCAGCAAGGCATCGATGTCTGCAACGTTCAATTTCGCATCCTGAAGATGGAGAAATGCTTCCACTCTTTTTCTCCGGGATGTTCCGGTCAGCCGATACCAGTTGCAGGAACCCGATACCTGATTGCAGGGTAAATGCTTCACTTCCTGCCAACTGATCTGTGGCCCGTCAAGAAACTGACGGCAAATCTGGCTGACCCAGATGCCGGGTTGGTTGATTTTTACAAAAGCTTCATCCAGCATATCGACGACCGGCCCGTTGATCCTCTCCACATCAAGGTTGGCAGGCCCGGTATGGATTATGACCGCCGTCTTGTCACCGGCGATTCGTACCAATTCCCGGGCAATCCTCACTGCCGGAGACAAGCCTTCAAATATCAGCAGGGCATAATCTTCCTGCTGGATCTGACCGGTCACTTCACTCTCTCCGGCAGATTGGGATAAATACTCCTGAAGATTACCCTCATTCATCGATACGAGGGCAACTGTATAAATTGAAATGACCGGATGGATACCGGGAAAGCGGTGTCCCAGGAATCCGGTGATTTCCCGGATAAGGCTTCCATCGTCGTCAAGCCAGAAAAAATGATCGGCACCATCCAGCGGCACGAAACGGGCATGCGGAATTTGTTTGGCAAGTTCGCGACCCAAAGCGACTGGTATAATCTTGTCGTCTTTCCGGTGAATAACCAGACAGGGTTGGGTTACCTGGTTTAAGACATCGGCAACGTCAATCATAAGATTCATCCGGTAAAGCGCTCTGGCGGTATTCGGGCTGGCACTTTTCCGGAGGAAAGAAGCCCAGATCTGTTCGTAAAAAGAATTGCCATACCAGGAAGGTGCAAATCCCTTCAGGCCAAATCCCCGTGCCCACTGATCTTCTATCCTTGCCATCACCTTTTCATGATCGGCCATGGGGATACCGTGAGGATTGCTGCTGCTTCCAAGCCAGTTGGCATAGCTGCCAATGAGGATCAGGGATTCGACCTTTTCGGGGAAAGTGACGGCAAACAATATAGCCATTGGACCCCCCTCAGACACCCCCATGACGGAAGCTTTATCAATCGATTCCTTTTGCATGATTGCCCTGAGATCGTCCATCCTGACTGCCAGGTTGGGAACCTCTTCTTCATTGACCCGATCCGACAAACCCGTACCACGCTTGTCAAATAAGACAATCTTTCTGACAGCTGCTATGGCCTGGATAAAATCCGGCATTCCGGGCAGATTCCAGATCTCTTCCAGATTGGAAACCCAGCCGGGAACGATGATGAGGAAGTCTGTACCCTCTCCGACGATCTGATAAGCGATGTTCAGATTTCCCGACCTGGCGTATTTTATGTCATACGACAACATGCTACGAAAGTTAAAAAATAATGCTCAGGGTCCTCTTGTGTGGGTTTGAGGTGCTTACCAAAATCACCCGGATTATCCAATTGGAAAGAAAATACTTTTTGAACAAATCTGAATCCTTTTAGCCAAAGCTGATGCTACCATTTTCCCCGTTGATACCTCTAAAATAAACCATGAAAAAAGTATTTGTTCTATCCTATTCACTGATTTGTTACCTGATTGGGCTGGCTGTTGTCGCCTGGTACGCCGATTTCTTCGTGGGGTATCTGATTCCCAAAAGCATTAATTCCGGCAGTGCCTCCCCGGGTGCAGGTGGGATCTTCTCCAATCTGGGCCTGATCCTGATTTTTACGATTCCTCATACCCTGATGGCCCGACCATCGGTCAAGAAGGTGATGCGAAAATATATTCCCTTCGCGATGGAAAGAAGTACCTATATTCTGATTTCTTCTATCACACTGTTAGCCCTTTGTATTCTATGGAAGCCCATGCCGGCCACCCTGTTTGATCTACGGAATTACTGGATCGAACCCGTATTATGGACGCTTTATGGCATCGGCTGGTTCTTTACCCTTTTCAGCACATTTCTCATCGACCATTTTGATCTTTTCGGACTCAAACAAGCCTGGTACTACGGTCAGACGAACCGGGTCTTCCGCTACCGGTTTGTCACGCCTTTTTTCTATAAGATGGTCAGACACCCCATTTATCTGGGTTGGCTGATGGTACATTGGTGCACACCCCATCTTACCGCAGGTCAATTACTACTGGCTTCTTTATTAACGATCTATATTTTGATTGCCGTTGAATATGAAGAACGGGATCTCCTCCAGGCTTTCGGAGACCAGTATAGAAGATACAAGTCATCTACGCCAAAATTGATCCCCCTCCTTTCCTTCAGCAAAAAAGAATCAATTAAACAATAAAAATCAGAGCATTATGAAACAGGTTATTATTGCTGGCATCCTTGGCTTTTTAGCCTTACTCACCCTGTTGTTTATCCCGGTATATCTTAAACTGTCGCAGGAGTTCTCCCGGTTGGAGAGTGATGATCCGGTGGTTTGGGAAACCGCCATCCGTAAATTTGAAGAAGAGGACAAGGCTCAGCCTCCGGCAGGGGATGCAGTCCTTTTTGTCGGCAGCTCCAGCATCCGGTTCTGGTCGCGGCTGAAAGAGGATTTTCCTTCCATTCCGATCATTCAGCGGGGGTTTGGAGGTTCGAAACTAAGCGATATCATTCATTACGCCGACCGGATTATTTTCAAATATCACCCCAGGACAATCGTCTTGTTTGCCGGTACCAATGACATCACGGGACGACCGAATGACAAGACGCCAGAGATGGTGTTTGAGCAATTCAGGAAACTTGCCGGCATGATCCGTAAACGACTCCCCCAGACTCAGTTGATATACCTGCCCATCACACCTACGACCGCCCGCTGGCAGATATGGCCGGAAGCCCAAAAGGCCAACGAGCTTATTGCATCGTATGTGCAAAACCAGTCGAATATGACCTTTATTGACACTCAGGAGGAATTCATCAATCCGGATGGTACACCCAGAAAGAACCTGCTATGGTGGGACGGAGTGCATTTAAATCGTAAGGGTTATTCCGTCTGGAAGAGGTTGCTTGAACCCAAATTGCTGTAGTATTAAACCTTCAACATGTTAAGGGTCCGGAATTCCCGGACCTTATCTTTACTACCACTGGTCATTACCATAAGCTTTATCCAGAAACCGATACCGGTCATCGTTTTCCGCATCCCTGGTTTCTGAATTGACATCAATGATCATCACCGGTGGTGTTGGATCGGTTGCCGCAGCATTTGGCCATTCGGACAGGCCGTCACCATTGGGATTACCGGTCAGGATAAAGTTGGCGAAGTAATGTTGCATGGTTTTCGACACGGCGTAATCTTCGGGCTCCCAGGCTCTTTCAGTCATGAGGTGCAGGTTGCCCATGCAATATTCGATTTCACAGGCGTGGGGAGCCCCGATCGCCTGGGGTATAGCTGTTGTTTCTTCGCCTTCTCTAGACACGGTACCGCCGGCCAGTCCATCGATCAGGTTTTCATCTTTTAATGGTGGCCGGAGTTTGCTATACAGGTAGCGGTATACGGGTTGACGGCTGTTTTTCCGATGCAGGTCAAACCATTTCCAGGTGCTATATGCGATAAACCGATCGGATGCCAGAGCGGTGGCTGACCGCTCGATCTCATCCCTGGAACCGTACGGGTAAAGGCTTAAAACCTCCTGATAATCTTCAGGATAGACTTCTTTTACCTTCTTCAGATAAGCTTCTTCGGTGTAGGGGGATCCCTGCATAAAGGCCATTCCCGGAATTTCTGCCGAGTTCCAGCCCAGTAGCAGGGGAACCTGGGCCTGTTCGCCGGCCGCAAAGATCTCTGGTACCGTCTTAGGATAAAAATATCCATCGACCACCGTAGGAAATCCAAATCGCCTGGATTCCTGATAGATGTCGTATACATCTTTGGTACTGAGACTACGAAGTTCGGACAGGGTGGGATATCCGGCATTTTTAGCAAACTCCAGGCCGGTTTGTTCTGCTTCTGTCAGTGGTACCGGAGCAAGGGTAGGCTTGATACCGGCCCCGCTTTCTCCTATGGCTCCGGCGATCAGATCACGGGCCAGGGGAGACACCATCTGAGCACAAACGGAGATCGATCCGGCTGATTCACCGGCAATGGTGATTTTGGCAGGATCGCCTCCAAAGGCGGCGATGTTACGGTGTACCCACTGCAGGGCTGCGGCCTGATCGAGAAGACCGTAATTGCCGGAGGCTTTGTACGGAGCTTCAGCACTCAACTCCGGATGGGCAAAAAAGCCAAAGATATTGAGGCGGTAGTTGACGGTCACCGTGACCATCCCTTTCTTTGCCATGCTGGCTCCGTCATACCGGGGTTCAGAGCCATCGCCAGCTACAAAACCGCCACCGTAAAAATAGACCAGAACGGGCAAATTCCGGCTGTGTCGGTTAGCCGGAGTCCAGACATTGAGGTAGAGGCAGTCTTCACTGATACCATCCGACCGGAATCGCATGTCGCCAAAAACATTAGCCTGAACCGCCCGGGGGCCAAATTTTTTGGTTTCCCGGACACCCTCCCAATTTTCCATAGGTTGTGGTGCCTTCCATCGTAATTCACCGACCGGAGGTTTGGCAAAAGGTATTCCAAGATACATGGACAATCCTTCTCCGACATCATAGTTGCCTTCGATGATCCCGTTGTCGATTTTGGTTTGAACAGGAAAACTGTTGTTTGTTTGGCCAAAGCCTGGGATAAAACTCAGACCCAGGACCAGGGGCAGAAGTACTACCGTCATTTTCATGTTTTGATCGTCTTTTTTAATAGGTACACGCCCTAAAAGTAAGAAAAGTGGTTTGATATGGTTTTGATATGGTTTGAGGTGGTTTGAAGTGGTTGGAAGTGGTTTGATATGGATTGAGGTGGATTGATATGGTTTGAGATGGACTGGTATGGTTTTGAGGCGGTTTGAAATGGTTGGAGGTCTTGGAAGTGGTTATCGTGGTTGGAGGAGCGGACGGGAAATCTGATTGAAGGTATTAAATTTACAACAATGACCTTAGAGGCACGGTACAGCCGGCAAATCAAATTATGGGCGATGGAGCAGGGCTTCAGCATGGTGGGTATTGCCCGGGCCCGGCGATTGGATCGGGAAGCGGAGCGTCTGGAGCAATGGCTTCATCAGGGCTATCACGGTACTATGGCGTATATGGAAAATCATTTTGAAAAGCGGATTGATCCATCCCGTCTCATACCGGGAGCTAAATCGGTCATCTCACTACTCTATAATTATTACACTGATAGAAAACAAACAGATCCTGAGGCACCCAAAATTTCGACGTATGCTTACGGTGAAGATTATCATTTTGTAATCAAACAGAGATTGAAAAACCTGCTGGAGCAGATCCAGCGGGAAATCGGTGATGTGGAAGGTCGTGGTTTCGTCGATTCGGCCCCGGTGATGGAGAGAGAATGGGCCCGGTATGCGGGTCTGGGCTGGACCGGAAAGAATACCCTGCTCATCAATCCGAAAGCCGGATCGTATTTTTTTCTGGCGGAACTAATCGTCGATCTGGATCTTGAGCCGGATGCACCGATCAGGGATCACTGTGGCACTTGCCGGCGCTGCATCGATGCCTGTCCGACCGAAGCCATTTCACCTTCGGGGTATCTGGTGGATGGTAGTAAATGCATATCCTATCTGACCATTGAACTGAAAGAGGCCATTCCGGAGTCATTTGCCGGAAAAATGGATAACTGGATGTTTGGTTGTGATGTTTGTCAGCAGGTCTGTCCCTGGAATCGATTTTCTCAAAAACACCGGGAGCCCGCTTTTGAGCCGGCGGAAACCCTGATGGAAATGAGCAAGGGAGAATGGCTGGAAATAACCGAGGAAGTATTCAACAGGCTATTTAAGAAATCAGCCGTCAAACGGACCAAATACAAGGGACTGAAACGAAATATTGATTTCATCAATCAGAAAAAGTAATGATCAGAGTGATCACGCGACTGCGAAACGAAATGGGAGAAAGTTCAGACAAAAGACATCCTGTGGACATCTGTTTCAGTTTGACAGTGATTACCGGTCTTCATCTGCTCTTCCGAATAAAGCTTCTTCAATAAGCTGACAGAGCATATGACCAAACAGGATATGGACTTCCTGAATTCTGGGAGTATGCGCCGAAGGAACCTTTAAGGTAAAATCGGACAAATTGCCAAGATTATTTTCCGGCTGGCCGGTGAAGGCCACCGTGACCATTTCCATTTTCCGGGCTACCTCAAAGGCTTTAAGGACGTTGGGAGATTTTCCGGAAGTTGAAAGTCCGATCAAAATATCGCCGGGTTTCCCCTTGGCCAGGATGGCCCGGGCAAAAACTTCGGAAAAATCGTAATCATTGGCTACGGCGGTGAGGTAGGAGGTGTTTACATGCAATGCTTCGACAAACAATGGATCCCGGTCCATCAGATATCTTCCCGACAATTCCGCAGCGATATGCTGGGCATCAGCCGCGCTGCCCCCGTTGCCACACAATAATATTTTTCCTCCTCCCCTGAGACACCGGATGCATTCCACCGCGATCCTGTGTAAAATGGATTTCCACTGCGTTTCTTTTTCCAGCATCTTAATCACATCCAGATGCTGAAGCAATTCGAGTTTAATTTTATCCTGCAAAGTAGGAGGTTTGGTATTTTAACTGAAATAATTTTCGGTTACTTTTTTTTCGGGTATTCCGGTAGTTTCGCTGATATGATATTGATTGCGGGTGGTTGAATTACGGACAACCAGTTCAGCGAGAAATCCGGTGAGGAACAGCTGACTGCCGACGATGAGGGCTAAAATCCCAAAATAAAAGAGGGGACGCTCATTAATTCCGGTTTTGTCCCACCATATTTTGGAGGCAGAAAGGTAGGCCAAAATCAAAAATCCGATGCTAAACATCAACGTGCCTACGGAACCAAAAAAGTGCATGGGTCTTCTGGCAAATTTACCCACCAGCATAATAGACATTAAATCGAGGGGACCATTGATGAACCGGGAAACTCCAAATTTTGAATGGCCATATTTCCGGGCCTGATGGCTCACCACTTTTTCGCCAATGTTGCGGAAACCACCCCACTTGGCGATCACCGGCAGATATCGGTGCATTTCGCCGTATACCTCAATGCTTTTGACGACTTCCTTGCGATAAGCTTTTAACCCACAATTAAAATCATTTAATTTTATGCCGCTCATTTTTCTCAGTACGGCATTATAGAGTTTGGTGGGAATGGTCTTGGAGATCGGATCATATCGCTTTTTTTTCCAACCACTGACCAGGTCATAGCCCTGGTGGACAATCATGTCGACCATAGCCGGTATCTCATCCGGATTGTCCTGCAGATCGGCATCCATCGTTACTACTATGTCTCCCCGGGTGATCTCAAAAGCCTTTTGCAAAGCAGCTGATTTACCATAGTTTCGCTGAAAACGCACTCCCTTGACCAGGGGTGATTGGTGCGAAAATTCACGGATAATATTCCAGGATTCATCGGTGCTGCCGTCGTCGACAAAAATGATCTCATAAGAAAAATCATGTTCACGCATGACCTTTTCGATCCAGGTCTTTAGTTCCGGCAGCGATTCTGCTTCGTTGAGCAGTGGTATGACGATTGACAAATCCATAGAGTATTAACTGGTCATTGGCTGACGGTCTTTCATCACGGCAGCAATAATGGCGGCAATCAGAAATCCTGGAAAAATCAAACTCCAGGCAAAGGTCCAGATCGCTGTTCCGATTCCAAAACCACTGCGAGCCTCCATTTCTTCAACGGCTTTTTCCACCGCTTCCTCACCCAGGAAACCACTCATTTTTTCCAGCATTTCCAATGCCATTTCCTTCTGTATTACCAGTAATTCGGGAGCAATGAAATTAACCAGCACATAATAAAATATGACGTAGATCAAATTAGCAATAACATAGGTTAGAAATGCCGGCTTTAAAGCATCACTGAATGAGGTATATTCCAAAACTTCTTTTTCCGCTTTAACCGACCGCACCATCAACACGATAAAAATGACCGTGGTAATAAAAGATGCGGGACCAAAAACCATCCTGGCATTAATCAGGTATAGCAGGAGGACATACACGGCAGCACCAATGCCTGCCAGTATACCATTCTTAACAGCTGGATTTTCTAAAGACCACATACTTGATCATTTATATTTTACTATGAATAATGTGTAAAGGTAGGATTTTTAACCCGATTTATTTTGACTGATGCTATTCCGGTTCTCATCGTTAATCGCTTACAGCAATTGCATTTGACCTCTGTTGACAACGCCCAGAATTTTGCCGGGCAGTTCCTGATCCAGGTAGGGGTTATTTTTAGAACGCGAAGCAAACTGAAGGCGACCATAACGGGTGGAAAGTCCCGGATGAAAGATGGTCAGCTCTGCTACCCGGCCCCTTTCAATGGTTGGTATCTCCAGGTTAAAGACTTTACGATTGTTGATCGCCAGGGCCTCGACAATCTGGATCAGGCTGCGATTGCGCCCGAAGGCCTTACTGATGCTTCCATAGGTGGTCTCCAGGCTGCTGATCCCAAAGTCAGCATAGGCAAATTCCAGCATTTTTTCCTCGACATCGACCGGACGGTGGTTGGAGGTAATAAAATCGATGATCCCGTCTTTTACTCCCTCGATCAGGGCCTGCCGGTTCTTTTCCGAACGCAGGGGAGGTAATACTTTGTAATTGGCATCAAAATCTCCCACCCGTTCTACCGGAGCCTCGAGGTTGAATGCCGGTACCGAACAGGTAACATTGAGTCCCTCGTCTTTTGCCGCAGCAATAATCGGCAAAGATTCCATGCTGCTGATGTTGAGGATGTGCAGTTTCGAACCACTGTACCGCAGAAGGTCGATGTCACGCTTTACCATGAGCACTTCCATGAGGTCAGGCAATCCTCTCAGTCCGAGCATTACACTCACCTGACCTTCGTGAATCAATCCTTCCGGGCTGACTCCAGACTGATGCGGGTGATTGATGATGATGCCGTTAAAGGCCTTTACATACTCCAGTGAGCGAAGGAGAACACCAGCACTCTGGATGGAATTCTTGCCATCGGTAAAGGCCAGGGCGCCGGTATGATGCATGTCGAGTATTTCAGCGAGGTCGTTGCCTGCACAATCACGGGTAACCGCTCCCAGCGGTAGAATCGCCGTGATCAATGTCGCTCCATGCTTATGGATAAAGTTGATCTCTGATTTGGAATGCAGGGCTGGTTGGGTGTTGGGTAGCACTGCCACCGTGGTAAAACCTCCCCTGGAGGCGGCATTTGAAAGGGTCTCGAGCGTCTCTACCTGCTCGTAACCGGGTTCACCGACCAAAGCACCTACATCAAACCAGCCCGGTGATACACAGGCACCTTCGACTTTAATGGTTTTGACATCTTTGGAAATCGAATTCCGGATGGCTTCAATGACACCATTTTTGATGAAAATGTCTTTAATCTGCTGGTGATTCGACGATGTGGGGTCGATGATTTTTACCTGCTTGAGCAGTAGTTGCATACGGAGCCCATTCTTTTTATCCCGGCCAAAACCGGATAATCAACGCCTCCAAAGCTAAAAAAATCAATGCTAAAATCAGGCAGTATTTCCAGAGAATGATCCCTTGATCCTTTTCCTGAATGTATTCACCCAGATTGGCCTGCCGGGTGGGTTCGATGATGGTTGCCTGGTCCCCAAACCGCTCAGTCAACTGATTGGCTGACAGGCAGGCAGGATCACTCTCCAGCCGGTTGCTGTTAAAAGCATAGGTGTTCAATATCTCTTCTTCACGCAGGTAGACGTCATAAAAACCGGCCTGTTGGACCTGATCGTGAAATCCAAGAATGACATGGCGCCCCTGACTCTGCTGCCCCGGAATGAAGCTGCTGGGACCAGAGACTTTATAGATCACCTCCGCTCCGGTTGAGCGGTTTTCCAATTCCACAAACTGATCCTGTCCGATCGTGTAGGCCACTTTAACCTCCTCCGAAGTTGACAAAGCCATCTTATAAAGCATCGGAATGAATACCTCGGCCTGAGTCACCAGGTTATTATACCCGATGTCTAAAGGAGCAGCGCAGAGATAGATACGACCTTTGGCGGTAGCAAACTTGGCCAGGTACGAGCTTCCATCCCGGTAACCCAGTAACTTTTCAGAATTACCCAACCGGTCAGCCAACCGGTAGTTACCCCTGGTGGAGGGCAGGCGCAAATTTTCACGGCTACGTTCGAATACATCGCTGAAGATAAATTCGTCGGCGTTGTAGTAGTTGACTACCCGGCTGGTGGTATCAAAGTCGCTCAGACTACCGGCTCCCAGAGAGCTGAGAAAAGTGTTGTAAGACGTCAGATCCGCTTTCGAAGAGGGAAACAAAACAACATTACCCCCCTGTTCAAGGTAATTTTTCAGGGCTGCTGAGAGACCGGTACTGATGGATTGCAGCTCATTGATTAAGATGAGCTGGTATTGTATAAACGCGGCATAATCCAGGTTGGAGGCATTTCGATTGGTTTTCTCGAAAAAAGCCTCGCTGCCAAAGGCTGATTCTACATAACGGTTAGGTTGCTGCTCGTTGATCACCAGGGTCTGTATTTGCTGTCTGACCTCGAAAGCCAGGTAATAGGTGTCGTCAAACTGGATGGGAAAATCGGTGATTTTCAGTTCGATTTTTTGGATCCCCGGCAGCATTGGAGTAATGGTAACTGTATCGATTGCCGTAGACTGTGCCTCGATATCCATAGCTCCACGGGGTTTGATCTCGCCCTCAATCCGGGTGGAAAGTTGTACATTTTCTACTTTCTGATCTGACCAGTTGTGGACCTTTACCAGGAGCCGGTTGGCCTGGTTCAGCATTTGTACGGGTGCTTCAAACCAGGCAGAATCGATGCTGACATTCTGTTCGATCACCGCCTGAAGGGGCAGAAGATTGTATTCGTAGGTGGTATCCGACAACTCGAGGTCAACGATGTTCTGCTGAAAGTCGCTGATAAAGTATACCATCTTGTTGGGGTTATCTTCTTCATCAAGCAACTGCTGCTGGCGTTGAAAAGCTTTCGAGAGTGGGGTCACCGCCGCCGTAAGCTCGAGATCATCAATCAACGTCAGAGCCTGCTCCCTGCCGATCAGTCGCTGTTGGCGGGCACTCAGGTCATGGGAGATGATCTGAAAGCGATCTTCCAGGTCGTAGGCATTGACAATTTCTTTGGCCTTGCGTTTAGCCTCTTCGAGGAGAGGAGCATCCTGACTAAGGGATGCCATACTGTAGGAGTTGTCGACAAAGATGCTGATCAGTTTTTGCCCTTTCTTGACATTTTCGTCCTGTTTAATAAACGGCTGGGCAAAGCCCAATACCAGGAAGAGTACAGCCAGTAGGCGGAAGAGCAGAGTCAGCAGGTTTTTAAGCCGCGACCGGATACTGGATTCCTCTTTGATTTCCTTGAGAAAGCGCACATTGGTAAAGAGTACTTTTTTATATCGACGGAAATAAAAAAGATGAATGATCACCGGGATCGCCAGGGCTGCCAGTGCGGCAAGAAAAAGAGGGTATAAAAACTGCATAAGGTGCAAAAATAGATTTTGTGTCGGACAATATCATATCGGCCGGATCCTGCCGGTTTGGTGTCCCCGATATTGAACGATTATTCCCGGGCTTTCTTCTGTCGGCTCTTCGCATACAGATAGAAAAATATACCAAGCAGTAAAATCAGTCCGATGATGGTCAGCAGCAGACCGATCAAAGACAGCTGGTTGCGCAATACTGCCAAAAGCACGATAGCAACCAATAAAACCGTTGGTAATTCGTTGATCATCCGGAGTTTTTTGGAGGAACCCGGTGATATACCATGCTCCAACATCCGGATCGTGCGACTGCCGTATTCACCATATCCGGCCAGTAATATCACCAGAAACAGCTTGACCTGGATCCAACCCTGTTGCAGATAAACCGGATTGATCACCAGCATGGCGATGCCCGCCACAAAAGTAATCAGCATAGCTGGCCGGACGATGATGGTAAACAGGCGTTTTTCCATCAGGGTAAACTGGGCGCTGAGGATATCCCGGTCCGGTTGGGGTCTGTCGAATGCCTCGACATGGTAAATGAAGAGGCGCCACAAGTAAAACAACCCGGCAAACCAGGCGACGAATCCAATGATGTGCAGAGCTTTAAAAATTAAAAGGCTCATTGGTCTTGTGTTTGGAACCTGAGGGATATAGAGCTTAAAAATGCTCTTTTCCCGGGAGAAGTTAATACCTTCAGGGAAAATAAATCCTGAATACGAATGTCCAAGTCTCTCCTCCTCATGATGCTTGTATTGTTGCCGGTTTTGCTTCCGGCCCAGAATTTTCTGCGATTACCGGAAGCTGCCCAGCAAACAGCATTGCGGATCAGACCCACAGATGGTATCCGGCGGCATGTTTCTTCCCGTGATCTGCCCTCCGTTCCGGTACAGGCCAGTTTTCTCAACCAGGAAACTGCCATTGGCAGTACATTGTATGATATCCAGACCAATGCGGCAATGCAAAACCGGCTGGTTGTCAATGGGGCAGACAAAGCTGGTGTCTGGACATTCTCCCAATCCTTTGATCCGGAATATCCCGACCGGGGTACCGGATTTAATGCGTTTAAGGAAGGCATCTGGGGATCCATGCCCACCTCCCGGCTCGAATCCGTCCGGACCGGTTGGCCTTCGATCGTACGGCTCAGCGATGGAACCCTGCATATTACTGCACATAGTGGAGATCAGCATCTCATCAGTCTGCGCCGGGAGGCCGAAGCAGATAGCTGGACCGAAGCGGTCATTCCCAACAATACTCCCGATGGACTGTTATGGCCTCGCACAGCCTCCGGCGGACCGGATGGTATGACCATCCATCTGCTGGCCCTGACCACTCCCGAAGATGGTCTGGGAGGTTCGGTCTATCAGGGGATGAATGGCCATCCGTTGTATGCACGCTCACTCGATGGAGGCCTTACCTGGGATAAAATTGATGCAATCATTCCGGAGCTGGACAGTACCATTTACTCCGAAGTAGAGGGAGATACATATACGATTGTAGCCCGGGACGAGGTGGTTGCGATTGTCATTTTTGGCATCTGGGGAGACCTGGCCCTATACAAATCCTACGATAACGGCGATACCTGGGAGCGCACCATCATCAATGATTTTCCGCTGGACAAATACCAGGTAGATCAGGGTTATACGGTCGATGATATCCCCTTCGATCCATTTGCTCCCGACACCCTGGCTATCTATACGAGCGATGGTTCGGGAGGAGCAGTGATCGATGCTCAGGGTCTGGTGCATGTCACCTGGGCCGATTCGTATGTCCTTGATAATGATACGACCGATATGGGTAGTAACTTCTACCCTGCATGGTCAGGTGTTTCCTATTGGAATGAAACTATGCCTGCACCATCACTGGTTGCCGGTCTCCTTGACTACAATCAGAATGACACGATTGATCTGGAAGCCAGTGCGATTCCCCGCTATGGAAACGGTACCATCACTTCAATGACTCAGATTGCAGCCGATGGGGAAGGAGGGCTCTATATCGTCTATTCCATGATCACTGAAGCTTTCTACAACGAGCTGTACGCCCAGAATTACCGGCACTTGGTGACCTTAAAATCGATCGACGGCGGTCAGACCTGGGGGCCACCCTATGACATTATCAACCCTGAATTGTCGGATCCGGAAGTCTATGAATTTATTGAAGCGGTTTTTCCTTCCGCTTTTGCCGTAGTCAACGATACCTTTCATATCCTGTACCAGTATGATCTCTTTCCGGGATACCGCTCGATTGATGTGGACGATCCCATTGCTGACAATTTTGCGGTGTATACAGGAGTACCGGTCAACCTGATACCGGAGGCTGGGTCGGTAAACGTTAGGGATCTTAAGCCATTGCCAATTGAAGTTTATCCCAATCCCGTTAGCCAGCTCCTGACGGTGCGACTGGATGAAGAAACCGGATCCGGAATTATGCAGGTTTATAATGCTCATGGTCAGCTTGTGATGCAGCAGAAGGAATTGAACTCCCGTCTTCAATTGGATCTTTCCCGACTGAACGCCGGGATTTATTTTCTTAGAATTTCCACACCCTCCAGCGTAGGATATAAGACGATTGTCAAAGAGGGGTACTGATCAATTAACTACGGTAAGAGAAAGAATATTCAGGATGGTTGATCAAGATCCACTCAGCTATGGACCGAGAAAAGTGGCATCAAAGCAGGCCTGAAGGTATTCCCAGGGTCATGATCATTAGTACCGGCGGTACCATTGCCACCAGGAGGGGAAATTTGTGGGTCGAAGGGAAAGGCCTGCTGCAGGAAGTACCTCAACTTTCTGACCATGCCATTATTGAAATACATGAATTTTCGACGATCACTTCGTCGAGGATGACCCCTGATCTTTGGCTGTTACTGGCCCGGAAAATCAATGAATTGTTTCTGAGCGACCATGATTTGAAAGGAATCGTCGTCACCCACGGTACCGACACGATGGAAGAAACGGCCTATTTTCTTCATCTGACTGTCAAGGACAGCCGGCCGGTGGTTCTGACGGGAGCCATGAAGACCTCTGATGAGATATCGGCGGATGGCCCGGCTAATTTGATCAATGCGGTTCGGGTAGCTATCCATGATGATGCCATTGGCAGGGGAGTATTGCTGGTCATGAATGAATGCATACTATCAGCCCGCGATGCCTGGAAAACGGACAATCGAAGACCGGAAACCTTTCAATCGGCCGGGTTCGGGTTTCTTGGAATCACTGATCCGGACCGGGTTCAATTTTACCGGAAAACCGGGCAGCTGCACACCGTATCCACTCCCTTTGATATCATGGGTTTGGATAAATTGCCCCGGGTTGACCTCATCTCGGATTTTACCGGATTTGACAAGGAGATCTTACATAATTATATCAGTCTTCAGCCTGATGGACTGGTGTTTCAGTCGTTTGCCGGTGGCAGACTCAGCAAGGGTGCAGCAGAAGGTTTGGCAGAGGTAGCCGCTAAAGTACCGGTTGTCATAGCCAGTAAAGCTCCGTTTGGACGGATCATTGGTGATCCTAATCCTGGTCTGTCCGTAGTCTATGCCCGTGATTTGCCAGCCAATAAGGCCCGGATTCTGCTCATACTTGCGTTATCCCGGTTGCCTTTCGCTGCCGGATGGCAGGATATATTTGACCAATTTTATTAAAGGTGTGCCGCAGGCGAGACTCGAACTCGCATGTCCTTACGGACACACGCCCCTGAAACGTGCGTGTCTACCAATTCCACCACTGCGGCAAAGGGATTGCAAGTTTACAAAAAAACAAATTATTGGAGGTTGATTTTTTAATTCAGTCGGTTGACCTATTACCGGGTGATCTGTCAGGGATGGCCTCCACATACACTTCGGGCCTCCGGTGTTCAAACACCGGCATCCGGTTGCGTACAAAGTCAATTTTCTCCCGGTTAATGTCTCCATATATGATTTCTTCCCTGTCTTCCGAAGCAGCGCTAATCACAACACCGTGAGGGTCTACGATCCGGCTGTTACCGCAAAAAACTGCCTGGTCATCGGTGCCTACCCGGTTAGCCCCTACCAGATAGCATTGATTTTCGATGGCCCGGGCCTTGGTAAGAATTTGCCAGTGCTCCACCCGGGGGAACGGCCAGGCCGTTGGAACGATCAAAAGGTCGGCCCCTTGTAAAGCCAGGCTGCGGGCCAGTTCGGGGAAGCGTACATCGTAGCAAATCATCAGGCCAAGCCGAAAATCCTGGACTTGCAGGGTGACCAGTTCATTTCCCGGGTTGAAAATACCCTCTCCGGAGGGATAGTATAGGTGGATTTTCCGGTACCGGCACCGGACGATGCCATCGGGATCTATAACAACAGCGACATTATATATGCTATCGCCATGCCGTTCGGCGATACCTGCTACCACCCATATGGCGTGTTCCCTGGCAGCGGCCGCCAAGATTTGGTTCACTTCACTGGTATGGGAATCGTTGGTACGCTGACGGATTACTTCCATGACATAACCAGTATCCGACAATTCGGGAAAGACGACCAATTCTGCACTCTGTCTTTTGGTTTGGGCGATAAGTGATGTGATTCTTCCGATATTCCGCCGGGTATCGCCGGGAATACAGTCAATCTGGGCAACTGCAATTTTCATGTTGGATTTTTTATTGCCGAAGGCAAGAATTTATCCAAAAGTAATTCAGCAGATAGCGATCAGCAAACTTTTACGGGAGAATGTCCTTCCGATGAGACAGATAAAATCGATAAATTGGTCAGGGTCAGGTGAAGAATCGGGAAACTATACCTACGGATTTTCACTGAGTTTGATAGTATTTTAACTATTTTGAAATCTTTGACTTTCTTATTATTTAGATTTAGATTAAGTTTGTAGAATCCTACGCACAAAAGAAGAACCTTAGGAAATCATAGTGATCGCAAGATTTATCTCGATCCAAAAGAACTTTCTTACGGATTTTGTGTTTGAGCTACCCGGGATACCGATCCTGGGTGGCTTTTAATTTTTGACTAAACATCTCCGGGATTTTTAAGATCTTCAGAAGCACTCATCCATTCGTTGTGTGCTTTTTCAAATGTTTCCCTGACCAGTTTGCGTGCCTTAAGCCAGTCGGCCATGGTCCAGTGACGGGCCTGTTTTAAACCATCTTCGAGCTTCTTGCGGTGATATTTCAGCCGGTTGAGTTTTTCGGTAAGAGTTACTGCCGGCTCTTCCCCTTCGGTCTGCTGGTATTGGACCAGTTCGCTGATGCTTTTATTGATCTGGTTTATCAAAGCCTGATATTCGAAGATCAGGCTTTCCAGCGAATCGATTTTTATCATAAATACCTGATTTTGTCTTTTGGACAGGATCCCATTATATGACTATCCCATATCCTTTGGTGTTCGTCTATTTGGTAAATGGGATTGGTCCCAATGGAAACTCTTTACACACCTGACGCTCTTCGCAGGAATCCAGATTGAGATTTCAGGAGTATTTCATAGGGTTCGAAGGTGATCGCTATTTTAGAAGATAGACTTTTCATCTTGTGGGTGATCGGGTATAAAGTAATACTTATTCAATGATGAACATCTCTTATTAACCAATGATAGAGCTGTTCGGCATCTTCTTTCCGGCAAAGTTCGCTACCAGCTGTCATGGTGGCTGCTGCACCGGTCGCAATGCCAAATCGCACGACCTCCTTAATAGGCCAATTTTCTGCCAGCTTACACACCATCCCTGCCACCATGCTGTCACCCGCGCCAATTTTACTTTTGGTCTTTACGGTAGGAGGTACAAAGTATTCGATCCGGTCTTTGGTAACCAGCATGGCTCCCCGCGGACCAAGAGATACGACCATGATCTCACACTGGCCGGACCGGACAGTCTTTTGCGCCAGGTTTTCCTGATCTATGGGCGAGAGCTGATCTTTCCCGGCCAGTTGAGCCAGCTCATTGAGATTGGGTTTCGTCAGATAGACTCCTTCCTCCAGGCATTTTTTAAGGGCCATGCCTGAGGTATCGAGAATCATTTTGCTGCCCATTTGGTGGGCGATGCGGGCGATCTGACCAAAGAAATCGTCCGGGACTCCGGGTGAAAGGCTTCCACTGACCACCAGAAAATCGGGTACGGGGGAGAAGCTTTCCAGCCCGGCGAGAAAGCGGGCCTGTTCATCGGCCACGATGGGGGGTCCTGGCATACCAAAACGGTACTGCTGGCCGGTACTTCCTTCCATGACCATGAAATTTTCCCGGGTTTCTTCCCGGGTAGCGATAATGTGCTGCCTGATACCCTCCGCATCCAGGAGTTCGGTTAATTTGGCTCCGGTGCGACCACCAGCAGCATAAAAAGCGGTGGAAGAAGCACCCAGACGGGAGAGTGCTCTGGATACGTTGATCCCGCCACCTCCCGGCTCAAATACCGGTGTATCACAACGCAGTTTTCGTTCTGGAACAACCCGTTCTACCGAGGTGCTTTTATCGAGAGCCGGGTTGATTGTTACTGTTAGAATATGCATGTTGGCAGGGTTCTTTAATCCGGGTTGAAAATATCGTCAGTGTTAACAGGTTTTTGCCTGTCATCAGTGTTTTTGAAATAGTCGCCACAATCCCGATATAATAATCAGGATC
This sequence comes from uncultured Saprospiraceae bacterium, assembly GCA_964428345.1. Taxonomy (GTDB): domain Bacteria; phylum Bacteroidota; class Bacteroidia; order Chitinophagales; family Saprospiraceae; genus JABDMH01. The sequence continues at coordinate 20,977 of CAYRYD010000060.1, forward strand.
ATAATCAGGAAGAATATCCGAAGGAATATCCCGGAAAGCAGAGTCGATCCCGGTTCCGATTTTGCAGCTGCGACCAGGTCTACTTCTCCCTTTTTCGTCCTGGGGAAATCCCGGTCTCTCCCTTCACCAGCTGCGCCCAACAGCAGAGCCAGCACCAGGCCAAAGAGCATGGTGTCCAGCCACGCAATGTCATACCATACCGGACCAATGGGGGGCACCCACAGCACAAAGGCGAACATTGCCAGAAATAAAATGGTCATAAAGACCCAGAAACTTTTCCAGGGTCCGGGGTTACGAAAGACATAGAATAAGATGAACGTCAGTGCCGAAGCCGTGATGAGTAAGAATAGGATGGTATAAAACATGATGGTCGCGATCTTAATGATTGGTCAGTGGTGGCAAACCTTAGGATACAGAAGAGTTATAGGTCTCCGCTAATCCTCAATTTATTAAAAATTTTTCATCCGTAAACCCCACTCCGGATGGAAGCAACGAATCAATAGACATGGAACCAGTAATTCAGTTTCGTATACTGCTCGATCTGATTATAGCCATAGCCCTTGGAGGTGCCATTGGGTTTGAGCGGGAAAAGAGCAATAAGCCGGTTGGTTTTCGAACCAACATGGTGATAGCCGGTGCCTCTGTCATGATCATCGTGCTGAGTCGCTATATAGTGGAATTGATGGAAGCTGATGTAAGCGGTGATTCATTGGGTGCTGACCCTACCCGGATCATTTATGCGGTTGTTTTCGGGGTGAGTTTCATTGGAGCTGGTACCATCATGAAAAGCCGGAATGAAGACACCGTTCACAACCTGACTACCGCGGCAACGGTTTTAATGTCTTCCGTGGTCGGAATGGGTGTCGCCCTGCGGCTTTATATACTGTCGGTGGGAGTAACGATATTGACCCTGCTGATCAATTCTCTTATAAGAAAGATCTCTTCATGAGATTGATAAACTATCAGAAAGAAAAAACCCCTGCAATCCTTTGATCAACAGGGGTTTACTAAGAGTTTGGTTGTACCGAAGGTGGGAACTATACCCACTTTGCAAGGTATTATCCAAAGCTATAAAAAATTGATTTTTAATTGATATTCAATCAGTTATAAACATTTCTATTCTGAAGGTGATTACTTTAGTGTGACTTTGTTTATACAAATTTCTGTCACCATTTTGTCACCTGTTTGAATTCCCGTATCTTTAGACAGGAGTAGCATACAAACAAAGCTATAAAAATTGAACTTGACATGGGTGTAAAGCTCCGTTTTCGGACCCTGCAAAATGGGGACCGGCGATACTATCTTGACATTTGGCACAATGACCAGCGTTGGAGAGAGTTCCTTCAGGCTAAGATCAAGAAGTCAGGGTATCTTGACAGATCTCAAAAGGAATTGAAACATCTCCTTGAGCAGATCAGAAACCAGAGAGAACAGGAGTTGTTGGCCGGGGATTTCCATCTTACCCCTTCCTTTAAGCAAAGAATCAACTTCTCAGACTACTTTAAACGATATGCTGAACATTATCCCAAGAAGGACAAACGAAAGATCCTGGGAGCCTATCAGCAATATCTGAAGCATTTCGGGAGTAAACCCATCTTTCCCAATCAAATCAATCAGGTAGCTTGTGAAACCTTCAAAGACCATCTGACGCGGGAATTTAGGGGAGAGACTCCTCATACCTATTTCACGGCCTTCCGGAAGGTTATCAGGCAGGCGATCAAGGAGGGATTTGTTAAGTCGGACCCGACTAAAGGTATCCGGGTAAGCAAGGGTGAACAGGTTCTATTGAAGGATGTCCTTACCATGGACGAATTACAGTTGCTGGCAAATACTTATTGTGGCAATGACCAGGTAAAAAGAGCTTTCCTGGTCTGCTGTTTTACCGGTATGGGTTACACTGACATTACACAAATGAGATGGAGTCAGGTGAAAGAGGGAGAAATATCGTATCACCGTGCAAAGCTAAAAAGTAAGAATGGAGCCAAGGTCAGCATACCTGTCAAGAGCTTTGTCACCTATTTATGTGGTGATCGACGCAAACCAAAGGAGAAGGTGTTTGACTTACCGTCGGAAAACGGAAGCAACAAAGCAATCAAACACTGGATAAAACGCGCAGGTATTGACAAACACATTACTTTCTATTGTGCCAGGCACACCTTCGGATGTAATCTAATGCTCGAAGGAAATGCCAATGAGAGAACGGTGGCCGATTTATTAGGGCATAGCTCCCTTGAATATGTCATTCGGTACACTCGCCATGCCGATGAGCTCAAAGCCAAAGCAGTTGAAAGAATTCCGGAATTGAAGTTTGAGAATAAATTAAGGGTAGCAAAATGAACCTCAGCGCGATTGAAGATATAGTCAAAGATTCGATACCGTATTCAAAATCAGAAATACTAGACCTGATTGCTGATTTATCTCAACGATCATTGGAGCAGCAGAAGCCTCAGATCGATGACATTGGTAAATATTTGGAGAAATTCAAGGATGAGATTTTAAAAGAGTACTACTTGATTTTTCAGAATTACAGCGTCGAGCCCTCAATCTGTATTGAAAAAGCCCAGGAGAGGATCACCGAATTGCATAAACAAATCGAAGACCAGAAGAAGATCTTCATAGATAGTCCAGGAATAATCGAAAGTGTAGTCTATCAACTACCTGAAGACTGGGAAGGACCATCGGATTCCAGACCACTTTGGTCTTTTAGAAAAACGGTTGCAGAAAAAAACAAAATGCCGGAAAAACTCCTAGCCTATGTTAAGCTTCGCAGCGGGATTAAAATCGATCTTCTCGAAAGTTTGTTAGAAAGATTATCCTCCGAAGCCACTGATCTCAAGGATGACACCCCCCTCCAATCTTTTCAAGAACTTACGAGCCAGCCGGTGCGGGCACTTTTTTACAAATTGCTGGTGGAAATTGAAGGTTTAGAGATAGGAATCGCAAAGGAGTTTTTTTCCAAGATCGGGAATAGGGATGGTGTGAGTTGGAAATATCTGCAGAGCCTTTATGGCAATATTAGGGTAAACAAGGCATCCCGAACCATTTCAGGTGTTTCCCCCGCTCACATTGAGAAATGCGAGAAAATTATTGAATGTAGCCAAATTAATCACATTGATCCAGATCTATCAAGTTATCCAAACGCTCTTGCATTCGTTAAGGAAGTGAGAAGAAAAATGCAAATTTAAAGGGAAAATTCAGGCCCCTGAACGTCTGATTTACAATGGTTTATGGCCTGCTAGCACTTTGTTTCAAGGGGATATTTTCAGGCCTAGATTCAGGCCTGAATCAAAGGATTTCATGAGTATCTGATATATAATTGCATTCTAATCAAAACAGATTGGAATGTATAAGGATCCCTTTAAACTGATCCTAGATCGAATCTCTGATCTTGAGGAAATAATTTCTAAGATTGGATCAAGGCAAATTCTAGGTCAACCGCAAAAAAAAAGAATTTGCGATTTCGATGAAGCTTGTGAATATCTTCATTTCAAGCCTTCATACATGCGCAAGTTAATGCGCACTAATCAGATCCCATACTACCGGCCAAACTCCGGTAAAGCCTACTTCTCAATTGATGAATTGGATGCCTGGGCGCTGAGAAACCGCCAGGAGTGCATTGACTCAATCTCATCTGACGCAGCCTTAAGTACATTATGATGGAGTCATCTGAATTTATCCAAATAGGAAACCGGAGAATCGCCCTAACCTCTTGCCTGAGCTGGCAACAACTTAAGTACTCAGATACTCCTGTATGCGAGAAACTGACAGTGATTGCACTTTTAAAGACTTATCCAGAATTGACTTCCCGGAAAATTTCTGAGCTCTCCAACATTGAACGCACATCTGTAACCAGGGCACTAAGACAACTGGAAGATGAGAAAATCATCGTAGCATCATCTGTAAAGGAGTGCCCAACAACTAAGAAAGCAGTCCGGTGGTATTCACTTGCAAACAGGTCTATTGATAACACGAAAACACTATTCGACTGATGCTCAAAGCAGATTGGAAGTCGGAGCCGAGATATTACGGCATCCCTGGGGGATTGTGTTTTATTGCGATCCGGGAAAAAATCTTTAGAGAGATTCAAGTGTATATGGCCTTCAAAGCCATCTGCAGGGGCCAATTAAGAATTAATGGGGAAATAGTCTCAAAGGTTGGCAAAATGCTTGGAGTAAGCAGTAAAACCGTATCTCGGGCTTTATCATTTTTACTTCAAAGAGATTGGATCGGGTACAATCCGAATTCCGGAATTCATCATGTAAGAGGGATTGATGAAGTGAGGCGAATTGAAAAAATTATCAAGAAGTCAGCATATCGACTAGATGTAATAAAAATTAAAAGCATCAAAGCATTTAGAGCATTTCTGATTGGCGGAGCCATCACAGAACTCATTAATAGCCAAAGAGATAAATTAATTCAGGAGACAAGAAGGAGGTTAGCTGAGGACCAAATAAGACTGCGGGCCTATCATAAAGCCGACCTCTCTTCTTTTTATCCAATCAGTTGCAAAGCCTTGTCAAAGATATTCCAAATATCCGAAAAATCAGCCTCGAATTATAGAAAAGAGGCTGATTCACAGGGGTTTATCAAATTAAGGGAGGATATAAGTAAAGCATTGTGGAAGATCAGAGTAGGTGGAAAGCTGAAAGAGGTTGAAATTACTCCAAATGACCTCCAATTAGTGAGGAGAAATTCGAACTCAAATTCGAGAGCTTTTAAAAAATACTTCATTAAGGATAACAAAGTATGGATTAGAAAACCAACTCAAGCTAAAAGCAAGCTTATACGACAAAAAAGAAGAAACAACCCTAAAATCTATTTCTATATCAATCCTAAAAAAAGTGTGGTTGTCTAGTACCCCTAGCAGTTCTTATATATGTTGTAAAATTTGTCCAAAAAATTGAGCTCAAAAAAATGAAAAAGGAACTGAAAATTGACTTTCTGACGCCAACGGGATTCAGCACCACTCTAAGTAAAAATGAACTAGCTAGTGTCCTGGAAGGGGCTATGATGGGCATTCAAGATACCTTGCAGATGCACAGCCCTGCAAATCAACAAAATATGATCGAGAGTATGGACTCAATGTCCAAGCCCTATTTATGAAATTAAAACGATGAAAACAGACAAAAACGACACATCGCGCGCGCGTACAGAGGAATCTAAAACCGCAATGCTGGAAGCACTTGAGAAGTACAAAGGCATTGTAACCAGTTCGGCTCAGGCAGTTGGCATTCACCGGTCAACGCATTACCAATGGCTAAGAGAGGATCATGACTATGCCGAGGCCGTTGCTGAGATCCAGGATGTGGCTCTTGACTTCGTAGAGTCTCAACTACTAAAAAGAGTTGAAGCCGAAGACACGCACGCGATCATATTTTACCTAAAAACGAAAGGTCGTAGGAGAGGTTATACAGAACGAGTTGAACACCAAATTGGCCATAATCACAATGATATGGACGAAGAGGCACTTAAGAAAGAAATTGAGCGACTTGATTATGTAATGAAAGAACTTGATTACTAAAAGTATCCAACCAAACTTTGACTTTGACGACAAATCATTCGAAATGGAACTTGACAAAAGTGACACTATAAAAAAGAAAGGAAAGATGTTGATTGCCCTCAGCGAATCAAGGGCAATCATTTCCACCGCAGCTGCTAAAACCGGGATTTCCCGACAGACTCATTATCGATGGTTAGAATCAGATCCCGAGTACGCTGAAAGAACCCATGAAATCAATGAAGCTGCTATCGACGCGGTTGAGGCTAAGTTGCTTGACCTTATTGATGCCGGCGATACTGCTGCTTGCATTTTCTTTCTCAAGACGAGAGCAAGATCTCGGGGGTATAGCGAGAAAATAAATCTTGAACAAGGGGAGATCAAAATCATTGTCGAAGAAAGACTAATATCCTAATCAAAGGATCCCCCGAGGCAGACGAAGGGGACCTGACACCCTGAAAACAGATCTTTTCGCTGGTCGGGAGAAAAAAGAAGTGTTAAGTTTGTTCGGACTTCATACGTTAACCACTAAAATCGAATGCAAAAAATGAAACTTCTCCTCTCTTCATTGTTGGTGATAACTATCCTCACTGTAACGTATTCACAGGATTGCTCTTTTGAGGTAGAAGTCAGACATGGAGAAAAACGACACATCGCGCGCGCGTACAGAGGAATCTAAAACCGCAATGCTGGAAGCACTTGAGAAGTACAAAGGCATTGTAACCAGTTCGGCTCAGGCAGTTGGCATTCACCGGTCAACGCATTACCAATGGCTAAGAGAGGATCATGACTATGCCGAGGCCGTTGCTGAGATCCAGGATGTGGCTCTTGACTTCGTAGAGTCTCAACTACTAAAAAGAGTTGAAGCCGAAGACACGCACGCGATCATATTTTACCTAAAAACGAAAGGTCGTAGGAGAGGTTATACAGAACGAGTTGAACACCAAATTGGCCATAATCACAATGATATGGACGAAGAGGCACTTAAGAAAGAAATTGAGCGACTTGATTATGTAATGAAAGAACTTGATTACTAAAAGTATCCAACCAAACTTTGACTTTGACGACAAATCATTCGAAATGGAACTTGACAAAAGTGACACTATAAAAAAGAAAGGAAAGATGTTGATTGCCCTCAGCGAATCAAGGGCAATCATTTCCACCGCAGCTGCTAAAACCGGGATTTCCCGACAGACTCATTATCGATGGTTAGAATCAGATCCCGAGTACGCTGAAAGAACCCATGAAATCAATGAAGCTGCTATCGACGCGGTTGAGGCTAAGTTGCTTGACCTTATTGATGCCGGCGATACTGCTGCTTGCATTTTCTTTCTCAAGACGAGAGCAAGATCTCGGGGGTATAGCGAGAAAATAAATCTTGAACAAGGGGAGATCAAAATCATTGTCGAAGAAAGACTAATATCCTAATCAAAGGATCCCCCGAGGCAGACGAAGGGGACCTGACACCCTGAAAACAGATCTTTTCGCTGGTCGGGAGAAAAAAGAAGTGTTAAGTTTGTTCGGACTTCATACGTTAACCACTAAAATCGAATGCAAAAAATGAAACTTCTCCTCTCTTCATTGTTGGTGATAACTATCCTCACTGTAACGTATTCACAGGATTGCTCTTTTGAGGTAGAAGTCAGACATGGAGACACCACTAAGACTATGGAAAGTAAGGAGGTAGGAAAGGGTCTTAACGCAACCATCTACAAACGTGGAGATCAACTCTATATTATGCTTAGCTACAATCGGGACATAGGTTGTTTGTCAAAAGATTCTTACGTATCGTTGCAAACAATCGATGGAACTTCCAAAAGGTTTTATCACATACTCAACAAAGATTGTGGAGGGTCTAACATTATCCTGTTCTCTGAAATAGATCCACTGAATGCACTGTGGTTAAGAATAGCTCCAATCGAGAAATTTAAGCTATTCTATGAATCTGAATCCGTTGAAATAGAGTCGGTTATCAAAAACTACTTTTCGACTGGAGTAAAGTGCTTAGAGTAAGGACGTAGGACCTGATCAATTAAAGTTTGGTCAGGGAGTATGCAGCAAATACCGGTCATTATTTTGCAAATGGAGGAATGGTATGGCATCGTTCTTCAAATCTTGTTAAAGCAACCCTCAAGAGGAAAAAACGTAGAAGCCTCATTAGAAAATCGGGACTAAGATTGCCGAACTAGAAGGAGTGCTGAAGGAAACTTGAGCGTTCACATAGCAACGGCATTTGTTCCGGGGGCATTAATTTTCTTATGTTTGTTTCCGATATTGGAAATCAAATATCTTAATGAGATACCTTTCCTTCTTATTGATCTGGTTGACTTTTTCTACCTGCTCTAAGGATGAGGTTTGTACCTTCTGCTTCTTGGTGGCCTATTCTGATGAATTGAAAAAGTGCGGGCGAGAGAACAACGGAACAGAGGAAATCAGCAGGATGCCGCTGGGCGAAGTCTGCGAAAGCGACCGGGAAGAGGTCAGGAAGAGCATAGAAAAGGTAACGACCGTAAGGAGTGCCTGCGGTGCTACCTATACATTGACAACTAAATTAGAATGTTATTAAAAGGCTATCAAATGAAGCTTCTACCAGTCTTATTCTTCCTGCTGACACTTCCATTGGCCGGACAGGATGATCTTGATACAATCTACTTGAAAAACGGCACTAAGGTTGCTGTTACAGTTATTTCCCAAGAAAAAGACTTTGTTCAGTTTGAACGGGATGGGCAAAAGAGCAAAGTGGATGCCAGCCAAATAGAAGATTTATATATCACAAATCGCTTTACTCCCGACAATCTAGTATTGGTAGTGGATGTACCAGGCAAGAAAATGGATGATCTTTTCGGTTCAGGTAAAGAATGGCTCTTTAGGACTTATAAATCTGGCAAAGTGGTATTGGACTATGATGACAAGGAGAATGGAAAGATTCTCGGTTCGGCATCTACGCAAACGGTCTATTACATCAATCTTATTAAGAAAGATGCTGGTTACTTCAAATATAGGATAGAGCTGGGTTTCAAAGATGGGAAGGCGAGAATTAAAATTGATGACATCTACTACGTTAAGGGAGAAATGTTATTAGGTGAGGGAGCTTCCTTCTTTGTTGATTATCCGGACAACTGGCCTAAGATCGGAATAAAGAAAAATAAGAAAGAATGGGACAGTATGAGATCGCAGGCGATGGAGGAGTTCAGGTACATTATGCATTCATTTGAAGAGGAGATCAAGGTGACTGACGGTGATGATTGGTAGTGCTGATAGGTAGTTTCTCATACAGAATGTATATTTCGGTGAAACTGTGCCACCGATTTCGATGAAATAGTGCCACTGGT
>CAYRYD010000061.1:0-29432 GCA_964428345.1 uncultured Saprospiraceae bacterium
TAAAGATCCTGTTGATTTTTGATCTCCTTGTACTTCCAGTGAGCGGCAAAACCTCTTTCCGCGATTTCATCCATCCGTTCACTGCGTATTTGCACCTCTACATAGCGACCCTTCGGACCAATCACGGTTGTATGCAACGATTCATAACCGTTTGATTTGGGTGTGGTGATCCAGTCCTTGAGTCTTTCCGGAATCGGTGTGTGCACATCGGTCACAATGGAATAGACCTGCCAGCAAATGGGCTTTTCCCGCTCCCGCGGCACATCGACGATGATCCGTACGGCAAAGAGGTCATAGATCTCTTCAAATGGGACATTTTTCTTTTTGAGCTTATTGTAGATCGAAGAAATCGACTTTGGCCGGCCATGTATGCGATAACTGATCTGGAGTTCATCCAGTTTCTCTCTTAACGGATCGATAAATTCATTGATATAGGCATTCCTTTGCCGCCGGGTTTCCTGCAACTTGCGGGCGATCTCGTCATATTGATCCCGCTCCGTAATTTTCATGCAGAGATCCTGAAATTCGGTCTTCAGGTTGTAAAGGCCTAACCGGTGGGCCAAAGGTGCGTAGATATAACTTGTTTCGGCTGCGATCCGGAGTTGCTTGTGCTTGGGCATCGCTCCGATCGTACGCATGTTGTGCAAGCGGTCGGCCATCTTGATAAGAACCACACGCACATCGTAGACCAGGGTGCTCAGTACTTTCTTGAAGTTTTCGGCCTGGGCGGTTGTCGGATTGAAATCACGCTTTAATTTGGTCAGGCCGTCAACAATATTGGCTATTTTATCGCCAAAACGGGTGCGGATGTCGCTCAATGACACTGCAGTGTCTTCGACCACGTCGTGAAGTAGGGCAGCAACGATAGCGGTTGGTCCCAGACCGATTTCCTCGGCGCAGATCCTCGCAACCTCGATGGGATGCAGGATGTATGGTTCTCCTGATTTCCGGCGTTGTTCCCGGTGGGCCTCGACGGCCATCTCATAGGCATAACGGATGTTTTTCTTATCCGTTTCATCCATATTGACTTTAATGGCCTTAAGCAATCGCCGGTAAGCCGACTGAATCAGCTTGCGATCATCAACTGCACCATATACTTCCGGCATAAAAGATTTTCTGTTACCCTCTTAAAAACAAATATTGTACCCTCTTGGTTCGTCTCCTAACCTATTGATAACAAATCTACTGGAAATTTGGCTGCCCACCGGTTTTCCGGTAAAATTCATCGAATAAAGCAATTTCGGTGTCCCAATTTGGCGATTTTTTTACAACACCCGGCCCGAAAAAAGCGTGGCTTGACGGGAGTTTGAAAGAACCAAAATCGTTTTATCTTTGCAGCCACCTTCCGGTAGGGTATGCGGGTGTGGTGGAATTGGTAGACACGCTAGACTTAGGATCTAGTGCCGCGAGGCGTGGGAGTTCGAGTCTCTTCACCCGCACCCAATGAATGGCCGTCCTTTCCACTGATGGCCATTTTCTTTTCCGGATCTCTCCCATGCTCCATTCAGTCTGAAACCCGGTCGATCTTCAGCATCATGGACAATTATTGGCTTCTCTGCAACCTTATTTGTTTTAAAGCGTTGGGAGTACTATTTTTGCGGGCCATTTCATTATGCGAGGTTATTCAGATCCGGGGCAGCGTTAAAAATTAATATCAATTCGAGCAAAAACATGAGTGTCGTCCGAACAGACAAACCCAATCAGGAAGCAGAACTGGCCATTCAGATTACCAAAAATGATTATCTGCCCAGGCTTTCCGAAGAATTAAAAAAATACCAGCAGAAAGCCCATATGAAGGGCTTCCGGAAGGGAAAAGTTCCGATGAGCGTGATTCGGAAAATGTATGGCAAAGCAATGCTGGCTGATGTGATCAATGCACTCATCCAGGAAAAACTGGGAACCTACCTGGAAGCGGAAAAACTGGATATTCTAGGCCAGCCCCTGCCCTCCAAAAATCAACAGATTTATGATTTCAACCTGGATCAGTCGGATGAATTTACCTTCCTTTTTGATGTCGGACTGACCCCGGTATTCGAACTGTCCGGAGTCGATTCTGGTACGGTTTTCAAACTTCCAAAGGTTGAGGTGACAAATGAGATGATCGATAAAGAACTGGAAGGGCTGCGTAAGCGTTTGGGTACCGAGATCCATCCGGAAGATGGATTGAGGGAAGATGACCGTCTGCTCCTCAATGCCAGGGAACTGGAAGACGAACAATTGAAGAATAAAGGGTTTGAAACTTCCTTTCAGATCCTGATTTCCACTATTGCTGACGAAAGCCTGAGGAAGGAGGTTCTGGCCATGAAGAAAGGTGATACCTTCCGGTATGATATTTATCAGCTGGAACCCAATCGATCGGAAGATTCTGTCAAGAAATATCTCCTGAATCTGGAGGAAGACGAAATGGACCGCCAGATCGGACGGATGTTTGAATACACCATCAGCGAAGTAAACCGGATCGATCCTGCCGAACTCAACGATGAATTTTTTGCAAAAGCTTTTGGGGAGGGCATTGTTTCCAGCGAAGAAGAGGCAAGGAATCGGCTCCGCGAACAGATTGAAGCGTACTATCTCCGTCAGTCTGAAGCATTACTGTACCGGGATTTTCAGGAAAAATTACTGGAACTGAACGCGATCGAATTACCCGATCCGTTCTTAAAGCGATGGCTGGTAGCCAGTAACGACAATGTCGGTGAGGCGCAACTGGCACACGAATACCCCGATTTTTCGCGAAACCTCATCTGGACCCTGATTGAGCGTAAAATCAAGGATCAGTTTGACCTCAAAGTAGAACTGGAGGAGGTCAAGGAGGTAATACGGGATCAGATCCGGCAATATTTCGGCAACTATCCGGTCAGTGATGATGTACTTGAAGGTTCGGTCGAGAGGATGTTGGCTAATAAGGACCAGTTTAACCGGGCCTATGAAGAGCGAATGTCAGACAAGATCTTCGAAGCGATCAGGGATCATGTCGGGATCGAAGAAGAACTCCTTAGCCTTGAAAAGTTTCAGGAAAGGGTGAAGGAAGCCGATGCCTCCCGACACCATCACCATCATCATGATCACGATCACGATCATGAAGAGGAATGATTCTTGAAGTTGTTAAACAATTTTAATCGAAATAGATTATAGTATTTGTCAGATTGGACTTTGCTTGATTTCACCGCATTTAAACATAAGTAATATGTATCCCAAAGATGAATTTAAAAAGTTTGCCACCAAACATCTTGGCATGGGAAGTGCAAACCTGGAAAAGTACATGGCAACCTCGGTGCCTGATATTCATGGATTTACTCCCCATGTCATCGAAGAGCGGCAGCTCAATGTAGTGGGAATGGATGTCTTTTCCCGACTCATGATGGACCGGATCATCTTTATGGGTGTGCCGGTCAACGATTATGTGGCAAATGTGATCCAGGCTCAACTTTTATTCCTGGAATCAACAGACCCTAAACGGGATGTTCAGATGTTTATCAATAGTCCCGGGGGTAGTGTAATTGCCGGCCTGGGCATTTACGACACCATGCAGTATGTCGCTCCTGATATTGGCACGATTTGTACCGGTCTGGCAGCATCGATGGGTGCTGTACTCCTGGCAGCCGGATCGAAGGGTAAACGGACCGCTTTACCACATGCCCGGGTCATGATCCACCAGCCTTCCGGTGGTATGCAGGGGCAGTTTGCCGATATGGAGATCAGTTATAACCTGATCAAGTCCATGAAAAAAGAGCTCTATGATGTGCTGGCTCATCATACCGGACAGGAGTATAGCAAGATTGAAGAAGATTGCGACCGGGATAATTGGATGACTGCGACGGAAGCGAGAGACTACGGATTGGTCGACGAAGTGCTTGCCCGCGCACCCAAAGGAGAAAGCAAAGACAATTAAGTCATTATTTTTTTCAAAGGAATTCTGCCCGGCAGGCCATCGGATTTGCCATGGGGATTGCGAATCTCAGAGTTTTGCAGGAAATTTGTATACCTTTGATTAGCAGCAACTAAGCTATGGAAGATAAGAATGTACGATGTTCGTTTTGTGGCCGTGACAAGTCCGAAGCCCTGATTTTGATTGCCGGTATTGACGGCCACATCTGCGAAGTCTGTGTCGAACAGGCTACCGATATCGTCAAGGAAGAACTCTTTTCCAACAAGGATAAGGATAAAGGCAAATTTCTGCTGCCCAGCAGCCTCACACCCAGGAAAATCAAAGAATACCTTGACGAATACATCATCGATCAGGATGATGCCAAAAAATACCTGGCCGTTGCAGTATACAATCACTACAAGCGGATAGGCATTGATTTTAAAGACGAGGTGGAGATTGAAAAATCCAATATCCTGTTTGTGGGACGCACCGGAACCGGTAAGACGCTGATGGCCAAATCAATCGCCCGGTTACTAAATGTCCCTTTCGCGATCGTCGATGCGACGGTATTCACTGAGGCGGGTTATGTTGGAGAAGATGTGGAGAGCATCCTCAGCAGGCTTCTGCAGGTCTGTGATTACAATGTCCAGGCGGCTGAGAAAGGCATTGTCTATATTGATGAGATCGACAAGATTGCCCGCAAAAGCGATAACCCCTCCATCACCCGGGATGTTTCGGGAGAAGGTGTGCAACAGGCCCTATTGAAAATGCTGGAAGGCACCGATGTCAATGTACCCCCTCAGGGAGGTCGCAAACATCCGGAACAGAAACTGATCAAGGTAAATACCGAAAATATCCTGTTTATCTGTGGCGGAGCTTTTGACGGCATCGAAAAGATCATCGCCCGGCGGCTTAACACGCAGGTCATTGGCTACAATGCCCGGGAGAAAGACAAAATCGACCGGGAAAACCTGTTGCAGTATGTCAACCATCAGGATTTAAGGGCATTTGGACTGATCCCCGAACTGCTTGGGCGTCTGCCGGTTTTGACTTATCTCAATCCGCTGGACGTCAAGGCTCTGGAGTCGATTCTGACCGAGCCTAAAAACGCCATCATTAAGCAGTATAAAAAACTGTTTCTCCTGGAAGGTATCGAACTGAAGATTACCAAAGGCGCTTTGGAATACATCGCTGAAAAGGCGATGGAATATAAATTGGGTGCCCGGGGTCTTCGGTCCATCTGCGAAGAGATCATGACCGATGCGATGTACGAAATGCCATCCAAGAAAAACGTAAAGGTGTTTGAAGTCGATCTTCGCTACGTTAAGGACAAAATGGAGAAGTCAAAACTTTCGCAGTTGAAGGTGGCTTCCTGATTGTTAAATTATCCTTAAACCGCTTTGTCGGGTGTCAAAATGCTGACCTTCAAATCGTTAAGGTTGGATGTATCCTCACGATTTCTTTGAAACTCTTTCCGAAATAGTGTAATTTTGCATCCCTATGAAAAACAAGCGCCTGCAGGGTTGGTGGTTTTTTGTTTTAATGGCTTTGTTATCAACGGCTTGCAGAACGGAGTTTGAAAGGATCCGCACCAGTAACGATCCGGAAATGGTCTATACCAAGGCCATGGAATTCTACGATCAGGGAGCATACCTGAAAGCCCAGACGCTGTTTGAACTGGTGTTAAACAGCTTCAGGGGTTCGGACCGGTCGGAAGAACTGGCATTTAAGTATGCCTATACACACTATTATCTGGGCAACTTTATTTTGGCATCACACTACTTTGAAAACTTTTCAAACACTTATGCTTCGAGCGAACGCCGGGAGGAAGCGGATTATCTGAATGCGTACTCCAATTATCTGCTCTCACCTACCTTCCGGCTGGACCAGCAGTATACGGTGAAAGCCATTGAGCTGTTTCAGATTTTTATCAACACCTATCCAAATTCGGACCGGGTTGTCTCTGCCAATGAACTGATTACCGAATGCCGGCAAAAATTGGAGACCAAGGAGTTTGAACAAGGCAGGCTCTATTTTGACCTTAGAGATTATAATGCCGCTGTGCATTCGTTTGAAAATCTGATCAAAGATTTTCCAGAAACCGCCAATGCGGAAGAAGTCAGATTCCTCATCCTGAAATCCGCTTTTCTCCATGCCGAAAACAGTTTTTACGAAAAGCAAAAAGAACGTTATGAACTGGCATTGGTCAAATATGATGATTTCAAGAAGAAATTTCCATCCAGCAAATATAATTCTGAAGCGGCCGATATGGTGAATCAAAGCCGCAGCAAACTTAAAACATTAGCACAATGACAGATATCAAATCGCAGGTACAAGGCTATAATCCCTTTTCCAAAGCACGTGACATTGCCAAACTTGTTGAAAAAACCGGTAATATTTACGAAACACTGGCCATCATCAGCAAAAGAGCCAATCAGCTGAATATCGAGATCAAGCACGAGCTGGGCGAAAAATTGGAAGAATTTGCCATCTCTACCGACACCATTGAGGAAATCCACGAAAACAAGGAACAGATTGAGATCTCGAAGTTTTACGAGAAATTACCCAATCCGGCCCTGATTGCCACCGAAGAATACCTGAGTGGCAACATTAATTATCGTTACAAGGATGAAGATCGACGTGAAGAGGGAGATGACGATGACCGGATAAGCACTGAATTTAATCTGGGCTAGATCAAGCCGGATGCCCGCTGGCAAAAAGATTTTATTGGGTATCACCGGCAGCATTGCTGCCTATAAAGCTGCTTTTTTAGTCAGGTTATTAACCCGGCAGGGAGCCGATGTCAAGGTGATTATGACCTCTTCCGCTACCCGGTTTATTGCTCCGCTTACCCTGGCAACCCTTTCAAAGCATCCGGTACCGACCGGAATGATCGATGACGAGTCCTGGAATAATCACGTGGAGCTGGGACTCTGGGCTGATCTCTTTTTGGTTGCCCCGGCTACTGCCAATACACTGGCCCGAATGGCCCACGGCCTTTGTGATGATATGATTACCGCCTGTTACCTCTCTGCCCGCTGCCCGGTCATGGTAGCTCCTGCAATGGATGTGGATATGTGGCGTCATCCAGCCACCCGGCGTAACCTCGACCAGCTGGTGCATGACGAAGTTCAGGTCATTCCGGTCGAAGAGGGTGAACTCGCCAGCGGTCTGACCGGACCCGGAAGAATGGCAGAACCCGAGCATATCGTAGAATATATGGGCACTTTCTTTCAAAGGAAGTCAGCCAATACCTTTTCCGGTATCCGGGTATTGGTCACAGCCGGACCGACGTATGAGGCGATAGACCCGGTCCGGTTTATTGGTAACCGTTCGTCCGGAAAGATGGGATTGGCTTTATCGCTGGCTCTGTTGGACCGGGGTGCCGAGGTGCATCTGGTAATGGGTCCTACCCAGATCGATATTCCCATTCGGCCTGGATTGGTGGTATACCGGGTTGAGTCGGCTGCAGAAATGGCAGACCGGGCCCTTGAGTTGTGGCCCCGGTGCAAGGTAGCTGTTCTGGCCGCCGCTGTTGCCGATTATACGCCCGCTCACCCGGCCGGGCAAAAGATCAAGAAATCGGATGATCATCTGACCCTCGAGCTCAGGCGAACAGAAGATATCGCGACTTCTCTTGGAAAGGCTAAAAAACCGGGTCAAATAACCGTTGGCTTTGCCCTGGAAACGGAAAAGGAAGAAGACCACGCCTTTGAAAAACTGGCCAAAAAGAATTTTGATTTCATTGTCCTGAATTCGTTGAATGACCCGGGTGCAGGATTCCAACATGATACCAACAAGATCACCATTCTGGAGATTGAGGGTCAGAAAACGGTATTCCCTCTGAAATCAAAGACTGAAGTGGCCCTGGATATCGTTGATGTATTGGAAAAACAGATGCGAAAAAAAGATCTCCTATGAAATTTCTATGGCTTCTTTCAACGGCCGTTTTGCTTTCGATTCCAGCCTCCGCTCAGGAATTCCAGTTTCAGGTCGATGTAAAGGCACCAACCCTGCAAACTGCCGATCCGAGGCTCTTTGAAGAACTGAAAAACAGGGTCACTGAACTGTTGAACAACCGGCGGTGGACCAACGAAACCTACCAGGAACACGAGCGTATCAAAGGCAACCTTAACATCACCATCACCAATGAATTGAGTGCTACCACCTTTGCGGCTGAACTCAGTATCCAGGCCATCCGGCCTGTCTATGGCACCAATTATGAGACTACCTTGTTAAATCACATCGACAAGGAATTTACCTTTCAGTTTGAATCGACCACACCCGTCATTTACAGCGATAATATCTTCACTGAAAACCTGACTTCGGTGCTGGCCTTTTATATTTATTATATTCTGGGGCTTGACTATGACAGTTTTGCCCTGTATGGCGGTGATCCCTATTATCAGAGGGCAAACGAGATCATTAATACCCTGCCTGCCGAATATGCCCAGGATCAGCGGTCCGGCTGGAGTAGTAAAGCCAATGGCCGTAACCGTTACTACATGATCGAGAATATCCTGAGTCCCCGCACCCGTCCGTATCGAAAGGCCCTTTACGATTATCACCTCAAAGGGCTGGATCAGATGTCACAAAATGCCGAAGCAGGGAAGACCGGGATCCTGGAGGCACTCAAATCAATCGAAACGGTCAATTCCGATTATCCCAATTCCATGATTGTCCAGATGTTTGCCAATGCGAAAGCTCAGGAAGTCACCGATATTTTCGTGGTGGCTGACCGGAATCAGAAAAACGATGTCTATAGGATCATGACCACGCTTGATCCGGCAAATCGCAACAAGTATATCCCGATCCGGAGGTAACATGACCAGACTGGCCATATTCGCATCCGGTTCCGGCACCAATGCGGAAAAAATCATCCGACATTTTGCTGATATTAAAGATATCGAGGTGTCTCTGATCGTCTGTAACCGGAAGGAAGCCGGCGTTCTTGATATCGCCGATCAATGGGGCATTCCTTCGATGCTCATCGACCGGGATTTTTTCTACCGGTCTAATCAGATTCTTTTCGAGCTCAATCAGCAGGGTATTGATTTTATCGTCCTCGCTGGTTTTCTCTGGTTGTTACCACCCTATCTGATCGAAACCTATCCAAAAAAGATCATCAATATTCATCCGGCCCTATTGCCCAAATTTGGCGGTAAGGGCATGTATGGTATGCATGTGCACGAAGCGGTTAAGGCCGCCGGTGCGGTGCAGACCGGTATCACCATCCACTACGTCAATGAAAAATACGATGATGGTGCGGTCATTTTTCAAGCCAGTTGTCCGGTGTCGCCTGAAGACACACCGGAAGATATCCGGGCGAAGGTTCAGGTACTGGAGCACACCCATTTCCCGGTGATCATCGAAAACATCGTTCGCGAAACCAGTCAGTGAACAAGCTTGGCCGGCTTCCATTCCGGAAGCTGGGTACCAAAACGGTAATTGTAGCCGGACAGTCCCTGTAATCCACCGGTATGGACAGCCAGAATGGTGGTTCCTTCCGGAATTTCTCCGGCGTTGATCTGTTGGAACAACCGGTAAAACATGCGGGCGGTATAGATGGGATCCAGCAACACTCCATGCTCCTCATAGAATGCCGGAATAAAATTTTCAATTTCCCGGCTTCGTTTGCCGAAACCACCGAAGTGAGCCTCGGTAAGCCGGAGTGCCGGACGTGATCCCTGGCGGGTCTCCGTCTGCTCTTTTAAAATACTTTTTTCAACCAGACCCTTCAGGACCACATAGGCAATGACCAATTCACTTCCAATTACCCGGCTGGCGATGCCAAGGGCGGTACTACCGGATCCATAGGGACAGATCCAGTGATCAATCCGGTCGTTGGTTTGCTTGCGCACCTCATCAACCAATCCGGCCACTCCACGTTGAGCCAGAGGATGGTGCCCGCCTTCGGGAATACAATAGGCGCCAGTATAGTGGTCCCGGATCTCCTGTAAAAAAGAGGTATCGGTTTTCCTCCGGTAGGTTGACCGGTCCAGCGCCTGCAGATTCATGCCCCAGTCCAGGATCTGGCGGATGGTGGGATTTTGGAGGTCGATCTCTCCCCGGATGAATCCCACGGTGGGAATCTGATGCTCGTAACCCAAAGCAGCCAGGGCATAAAGGTGATTGGAGAAAGCACCTCCAAAAGACACCAGCTGACCCAATTGTTGGCGATAAAATTCCTCCAGATGATATTTTAATTTCCGGAATTTATTGCCCTGGCAAGCCCCGTGCATCAGATCGTCCCGTTTGAGTAACAACCGGATCTGTCGTTGCCGGAGCAGGTCGGTGCTTAATTCTTGCAGTGGGCTCATAATAAAGACTACAGGAAAGCAAAGAACGGAAATCCTATCTTTGCAGTATGCAGCATCGGGAAAAGAATAAGGAGCGGGTACATTTGCATTACGGGCGTGATGAAGAACACATGCATTTTTTCACCCACCTGGCCGGAGTGGTATTTATTCTCTTTTTCGGGAGATACCTCTGGCAGGCAAATGATCTTGACGGATCGTTGCAACTGGGGCTTGTCATTTACCTGATCACTTTCCTCGGTGTTTTCCTCGCTTCTTCTGCATACCACCTGCACTATTTCCGCGACCATAAGCACCACCTCCGTAAACTGGATCACAGCGCCATCTATTTTTTTATTGCTGGCAGTAATACCCCGTATTTATTGGGTTTTACGGAAGGACCAGCCGGCCTGCTTTTTCTGATCATGATGTGGCTGTTGGTCATTGCCGGCCTTTGGATGAAATGGCAGGAAAGGCCGATACCTGACTGGATGTCCCTGGTTTATTACCTTTTTATGGGTTGGCTGGGCATCGTAACCATGTATCTGATCTTTCCCCGGATTCAGACCGTCACCCTGCTGCTCATCATTGCCGGTGGTTTACTCTATTCGATCGGGGCTTTCTTTTACCGCCATGACCGGATCAAATGGTATCATAGTATCTGGCATTTGTTGGTGTTGGGGGCGGCGGTTACCCATTTTATGGCAATCTATGTACAACTCAACGAATCGTAAACCAGGTCAGGGCTTGATCACGATCAGCCGCTTGGTGACGATTTTTTTCCCGTTCTCGTCAACCAGGCTGTAGAGATAAGGACCTTTATCCAGTTGATTGATATTGATCTCGACCGTTTCTTCTCCCGTGATGGTGTAACGGTTTTCGAAAAGTCCGCGCATAAATACATCGTAAAATTTAATGGAATAGTTGCCGGGTGGAAGGTCCATAAATTTGAAACGCACAATCGACAGGGCCGGATTGGGATAAGCATGTACCTGTTGGCCGGCTACCGCAGTCTTATAATACTTCGCCTGTTCCCGGGGTGTCAAAAATGATACTTTCACCGGGGTGCCATTCTGATCCAGAAATACCGAACAAATATTGCCACCGGTTTCGAGCGACACAAAGTGATAGGACAGGGATCTTTCAGGCAGGAAATCATCGAGACGTACCAACGAAGTCACATCCTGCCAGTTTCCGGCCGGTTTTTTTACCCAGAGTTTCTTATTGATCTGGTCTTCCACCCGCAAACGCTGGACTTCCTGCCGGTAACCACTGCCGAGAAATAATAGTCCCAGGGCGTCGACGCTGATGCTGCGGTCGATCAGAATACTGATCCGGACCGAATCGATGCCGGTGGGCAGACTGTTTTTCCAACCGGATGGCGATTCGGCGACTGGCATCGAGGTCTGATACAGGGCGCTGTAGTCCTTGTCATCCAGATAATTCAGTTCCAGTGAGGGCAGGGGAAGTCCGCTGTCTGACCACCAGGATTGGCTTACCGGTGTTTTACCAACCAACAGCCGGGTCGATCCATTCCAGACCAATCCTTTTTGGCTGACCGAAATCTTTTGTTTGATACCCCGGTCATTGCTGACCTGCATGATGGCCTCGTTGTCTGATGACTGGATGATCTGATACTGGAGATAGGGTCCCAGCAAATTGGCGAAGTTCCAGACCTGGTCTGTACCGGATGCGGAGATCGACACTCTCCGTGGAAGCTCATCCACCTGATAAAACAGGGTATCACCGGCTTTAGGCAGGGTTTGAGAATTGATAAAAGGCAATTGCGCCAGGGCACACGGACGAAACCCGGCAGCCCAGATGCTCAACACTACTACTGCAATTCGCAACATAGGTCAGAACGCTTGCAATTGAACAAACTTGCGGTATTCACCATTCTTTTCCATGAGGTCGCCATGTTGCCCTTTTTCGATGATTTGTCCTTCTTTGAGGACAAATATAATATCTGCATGCTGAATGGTCGAAAGACGATGGGCGATGATGACGACCGTCCGGTTTTTAAATATGACCCGGAGGGCATCCTGCACGAGACGCTCTGATTCACTGTCGAGGGCTGAGGTCGCTTCATCCAGGATCAGGATCGGAGCATTTTTCAACACCGCCCGTGCCAGGGTCAATCGCTGACGCTGACCACCACTCAGCTTGACCCCCCGGTCGCCCACTATGGTATCGTAACCGTTTTCGGTAGCAAGGATAAAATCATGGGCGTGGGCGGTACGGGCAGCCTGTTCGACCGCCGACCGGTCAACCGGCTGTCTGCCGAAAGTAATGTTGTTGGTGATGGTATCATTAAAGACGACCGGATCCTGCGACACCACGGCAATCAGATTCCGCAAATCGGATAGGCTGACCTCGCGCAGGTCGTGGCCATCGATGGTGATCCGGCCTTCCGTGACATCGTAAAAACGGTTGATCAGATCGACGACCGTCGTTTTTCCACTCCCGGATGCTCCGACCAGAGCCACCACTTTACCTTCCGGGATCTCAAAACTTACATTGTTGAGCACATTGGGTTCGTGAGGAGCGTAACGGAAGGAAACCCGGTCAAAGATGATCGACTGGCTGAAACGGTTCAGGCGGACAGGCTGTTCTTTTTCGATCACCGTGTTGGGTACCTTCATGACTTCCATGATCCGGTCGGCGGCTGCCAGACCTTTCTGGATATCGTAGTAAGCTTTGGCAAATGACTTAGCCGGTTCGATGACGCTGAAAAAGGCAAAAATAAACGCAAAGAAAGTGCTCGGCTCCAACTCGTTTTCGAACACCTGGTTTGAGCCGTACCACAACAAGACGGCTACTGTGGCGATACCCAGAAATTCTGAAAGCGGACTGGACAGATCCCGCCGCCAGAGTATCTTGTTGAGCAGATTCTTAAAAGCAATATTCTGACTGGCAAAATGACGGCTGAAAAACTGCCCGGCTCCAAAACCTTTGATAATCTTCAGACCACCGATGGTTTCATCGACGGTTGAGATGATCTGTCCCAGTTTGTTCTGGGCCAGAGACGAATTCTTTTTTAAAGTACGCGAAATACCCCCGATGATCAGGGCCGTAAACAGGATCAGGATGAAAACAAACAGGGTTAAACCCGGGCTTACATACAGCATAAATGCAATACAGCCGAGAATAATCAGGGGTGATTTGACCAACACTTCAATGACGTTGAGGATGCTGTTTTCCACTTCCTGCACATCGGTTGAAAAGCGGGCAATCAGATCGCCTTTACGTTCATTGGTGTAATATGATACCGGCAGGCTGAGGATCTTTTCGTACAAGTCCTGCCGCAGATCGCAGACCATGCCATTTCGCACCGGTACGAGAAAAGCCAGCGAAACGTAACGAAAGAAATTTTTGAGAAAGAAAATCAGGACGATCAGGCTACAGATATAAAGCAACGCGGTCTGCTGGCCTTTGGTCATGATCAGTTTGCTATACTGGTATCTGGACCATCCCGCGAGCTGATCGGCAGTGAAGGCAAAAGGTACTTCTTCGGTCACGAAATCCACTTGCTGAAACAGGATCTCAAAAAACGGAATAATGGTCGGAATGCTGACCACCGTAAATGTAGCGACGAGAATGTTGCTTACGATATTGCCGGTAACCTGGTACTTATAGTTGGTTAGTTTCCTGAACAGTTTCCAGAATGTACTCACTTCCGTTGGCTTCTTTGAGTGACTTTTGCAATTTGCTATTTCCGGCAAAAACGACTACGAAATTCAGGACCCGGGGTTCCGGTCTGCCGGGTATGCCTAATTTAACGCCCGTTGTTCCGGTTTTGTTGGCTTATGGTCCCACCTGCCACCGGAAGCCCGGACACTCATTCTTCTTTCTGCAGCTTGAAGTTCTCCAGAAAACCGGTATCAAATTTTCCGCTCCTGAACCGCTCGTCACGCATCAGCTGCTTATGAAAAGGCACCGTGGTTTTAACGCCTTCGATGATAAACTCATCCAGGGCCCGTTGCATTTTGGTGATACACTCTTCCCGGGTCTGTGCCTTACAGATCAGTTTGGCGATCATCGAGTCGTAATAAGGGGGCACAATATACCCGGCATACACATGGGTATCGACCCGCACACCATGACCCTTGGCGCTGTGAAAAGAGGTGATCAGGCCAGGGCAGGGTCTGAATCCGTTGTAGGGATCTTCGGCGTTGATCCGGCATTCGATGGCATGAAGCGTGGGTTCGTAGTTGTCGCCGCTGATGGGTAATCCTGCCGCGACCTTGATTTGTTCTTTGATCAGGTCGTGGTCTATGACTTCCTCGGTCACAGGGTGTTCCACCTGCACCCGGGTATTCATTTCCATAAAGTAGAACTTCCCGTGTTTGTCCACCAGAAATTCAATGGTACCCAGGCCTTCATAATTGATGGCTTTCCCGGCTTTGATCGCGGCTTCACCCATTTGTTTGCGCAGCGAGCGGGTCATAAAAGGCGAGGGTGCTTCTTCGACCAGCTTCTGATGCCGTCGCTGGATCGAACAATCACGTTCACTGAGATGCGCCACTTTACCGTATTGATCACCGATGATCTGAAATTCGATATGACGGGGCTCTTCGATTACTTTTTCGATATAAATGCCGTCGTTGCCAAAGGATGCGGCTGCTTCTTTTTTAGCCACACTCCACTGGTCTTCAAATTCTTCTTCCTTCCGCACGATGCGCATACCTTTCCCACCGCCGCCGGCAGTAGCCTTGAGCATGACCGGATAACCGATTTTAGCCGCTACTTTTTTCCCGTGGTCGATGTCGGTGATCAACCCATCGGATCCGGGTACTACCGGCACCTTGGCTTTGATCATGGTCTCTTTGGCCGTGATTTTGTCGCCCATAGCCCGGATCATTGCAGGGGTTGGGCCGATGAATTTGATACCATATTCGGTACATACCTCGGCAAAATCGGCGTTCTCAGCCAAAAATCCGTAACCCGGATGGATGGCATCGGCATTGGTGATCTCTACAGCAGCCATGATCTTGGGGATACTCAGATACGACTCGGACGATGGCGGAGGCCCGATGCAGACTGCCTCGTCGGCAAAACGCACATGGAGGCTTTCGCGGTCAGCAGTTGAATAAACCGCTACGGTCTGGATACCCATCTCCTTGCAGGTACGGATCACCCGCAATGCGATTTCCCCCCGATTGGCAATCAAGATCTTTTTAAACATACTGACCGATTTATTTTTGGGCACCCGATGGTTATCTTTCAACTAAAAATAGTACCTGATCATACTCAACCGGAGTTGCATCTTCGACCATCACTTTTGCAATTTTTCCGGTAATTTCCGATTCAATCTCGTTGAATAGCTTCATCGCCTCGATGATGCAGACCACCGACCCCTGTTGGATCTGATCGCCCACTTTGACATAGGGAGGTTTATCCGGAGAACTGGATCGATAGAAAGTACCTACCATCGGTGAGCGGATCTCCAGATAATCAGGACCGGCTTGCACTTCTTCCGGCACTTTGGGGGCCTGCTCAGCCACAGCTTCAGCTGGTCTTTCCACTGGTACCGGAACCTGAACTACCGGAGCGGCAGCCGGAGGTGCCGGTTGGGTAGTCACCAGGGGTTTGGCCGGTTCTTCTCCTTTTGAAAGTCCGTGCTTTTCGGTACGCATCGAAATTTCAAAGTCACCCTGTTTGATTTTCAGCTCGATCAGGTTGCTCTTGCTCACCATTTTGACCAGCTCGCTAATTTCTTTAAAATCCATAGACTAAGATTTGACTCGTTCCAAATATGCACCGGTTTTGGTGTCGATTTTGACCAGGTCACCTTCATTGATGAAGAGGGGGACCCGCACTTCCGCTCCCGTTTCGACAGTAGCCGGCTTCAGGGTGTTGGTCGCCGTATCACCACGTACTCCGGGTTCGGTGTAAGTAACCTGTAATATGATGTTTTGAGGCATATCGACGGTCAGTGGTATTTCCTGCTCGGCGTGAAAAAGAATTTCTACTTCACCTCCCTCCTTCAGAAACTGCGGACTCTCCAGCATCTCAGGCGGGATAGCCACCTGTTCGAATGTTTCGTTGTTCATGAAGTGATAGCCGCTGTCGTCTTTATAGAGGAACTGAAAATTGCGCCGTTCGACCCGGACCACGTCGATGCGATGACCGGCCGGGAAGGTGTATTCAATATTTTTACCGGTTGAGATACTCTTCAATTTCGTGCGCACGAAGGCGTTTCCCTTACCGGGTTTGACATGCTGAAATTCGACGATGGTATAGATGTCGTCGTTCCAGTTGATGCATAATCCGTTTCTGATATCTGAAGTTGTTGCCATAAAAATTAAAAATCGTCTGAAAAATGATATTTACCGGTCGTAAGCCCAGGTCAGGTATGTTGCACCCCAGGTAAATCCGCCACCGAATGCGGTCAAAATCAGTTTATCGCCTTTACGGAGCTGATTTTCCCACTCCCATAAACACAAGGGAATGGTCGCGGCCGTCGTATTGCCGTATTTATGAATGTTGATCATCACCTTTTCCATAGGGAAGTCCAGGGCTTCTGCCACCGAGGTTAAAATTCGCTGGTTGGCCTGATGGGGTACCAGCCAGTTGATGTCGTCGATGGTCAGGTTGTTTTTCTGCATAACATCCAGGATGCTCTGGATCATTCCTTTGACCGCTGCTTTAAAGACCGGCCGGCCATCCTGGTAGACATAATGTTCCTTGCGGGCGATGGTTTCGGCCGTGGGTGGATTGAGAGACCCCCCCGCTTTCATCACCAGGTATTCCCGGCCGGAGCCATCTCCATGCAGTACCTCATCCTCCAGGCCAAATCCGGTGGTCGATGGCTCCAGCATGACCACCCCGGCACCGTCACCAAAAAGGATGCAGGTAGAACGGTCTTCGTAGTTGACGATCGACGACATCTTGTCGGCTCCGACGACCAGTACTTTTTTGTAGCGGCCCGATTCGATAAAGCGGGCGCCGGTACTCAATGAAAAGAGGAAACCCGAGCAGGCAGCATTGATATCAAATCCCCAGGCATTGGTCGCTCCGATCTTGAGATTGATGGTGTTGGCCGTATCGGGAAAAACGGTATCGGGTGTCACGGTGCCACAGATGGTCAATTCGATATCTCTAGGGTCCGTATTGGTCTTAGCCAGTAGTCCCCGGATCGCTTCCACCGCCATATCGGACGTAGCCTTGCCTTTTTCTTTCAGGATACGCCGCTCTTTGATGCCGGTACGGGAGCTGATCCACTCATCGGAAGTGTCGACCATCGTCTCCAATTCCTTGTTGGTCAATATATAATCCGGAGTGTATCCATGCACGCCGGTTATACTTGCTTTGACTGGTCCCATAGTCTTTTTAAAAAATTGCGCTGCAAGGTATAAAAAATGTACCACACAGTGTGATTCTGTCGTTAACACTCCTTAACGGGCATTCTCAACTATCTTTGGGAAAAAAGTATACATGATTTCCTCCTTGCATGTATAATTTGCTTAATTCCAGATTATTGACGTTATATTTGCGCTTTTGACCGGCTTGAATGGTCACCTGGTGAAACCAAAGAATCCGTTAAACCGGTGCTTTAGAACCAGTCAGGTCCTGGTTGCCCATGATCCGGACCGAGTTCCCGGCGAAGGTGCCTGGAGCGTCCCGGGTGCTCGATGAAGCCAGCCGGTAACCGGCAAGTGTTAAAGGCCGGTTTTAGCCACCGGAAAAAAGCAATATAGGGCGATGGGAGTCGTTGATATTATTGTTTTTCAAAAGAGGACCGCGCACGACGAGAATTATATCTTTGCGCGTCTCAGAAAAAGGTTTTGTACATGATCCAACCCTTGAATGTATTGACTGCAGCATGCCTGTGTCTGGTGTCGTTTTCGACCCTTGCCCAGGTGGCCGAACCCCTGATCATCCCGGAGTCTGCCAGAACCCAGCGGTCGGCGTGCGCGGGTGCGATGGATGCCGGGGAAAGAATTAGCATTTCCGATCTGAAAACCGGTACAATCATCGATGATTCCCAACCAATCATTCTTTGCTTTGGGGAACAGATTCTTATTAACCATAACGCCAATTTATCCGTAAACCTTGCCGGTGATCCCAATACAACCACAACAGCCGGTATCGGCTATGTTTATTATGACTGTCAGCCAACTGTTACAGGAGAAACATCCATGGAACTCCGAAATGATCGCTGTTTAATTAGAGATCCTTTACCGACAATAGGAGATGCCTGGATCCACAGAGGCAATGAAGAAGGTGATGCTGTCTTTCATAATCAGGGTCAGGTACAGGCACAATTTTACAGTGGTCCACCTGAACCAATCTGGTTTGCCCCGGCAACAATAACAAATTTTGATTCATTAACCTTTGATAATGGTTCCTGCCTAAATGTCCGGACAGACCAGGCCTTTTCAGTCGTATACCTCAACGAAATCACTCTTGATCAATTTAGTACTCCTGATCTCAATAGTCTGTCCGGTATGTTTATGATCAGTGGTGGACTGCCGGAGTACGATGGTTCAAATTACACATTATCATTGGTGAAAGACGGAGATCCGTCTGTACAGGGTATTATTGATGCCAATGCCCTTCATGGGACACCTACGACCTTTTCAGTGCCGCAACCTGGTGCTTACTTCTTAACAGTTTCCGATGGTGAAGGATGTTCGAAAACCTTTGTCGTCAATGTACCCAATGTGGATCCAGTATCCTTGTGTTTTGGAAATGGAGGTGCAGCACCAGGTGAACAGTTCTGTGTGCCAATAACTGTAAGCAACTTTAATGACATCGATTTCATGAGCTTTGCCGTAAAGTGGGATCCCAGATATTTTGAATATGGAGGAGTTCAGAATCTCAACACTTTCCTTGAGATAATGCACTTTACAGAAGACTTTGTAGGTAATGGATTACTTAAGATTTTGCCTTTGGATAAAGCCGATGGGATTGGTGATTCGCTCAATGATGGAGACACCTTATTTGAAATATGTTTTATTGCCATAGGAAAACCCGGAGATGAAAGTGAACTGACCGTTGCCACTTATGATGAAGGAGGGCTTGATGTAATTTTTGTCGATCCCGCTACAGATGAACTAGCCTATATTGTAAAACCGGGTCAATTGGTTATTACACTCCCATCCAGTCCGGTTTTAATCGCCAGCGAGGGATGTCCAGACGGGTCGGGTATGATCAGTGTGACACTGACAGCGTACGGTGGCACCGCACCATATCTTGTTGAAGTGGTAGACCAAACTACCACGGTAATTGCTACTGGTAATCTGACGGAGTTTATTCCATTAACGGTAAGTCTGTCACCAGGTGATTATGATTTGTTGTTAAATGGAAACTCTGCGGGCTTTTTGCGATTAATAGATGAGGAGATTGAAATACATTCAAGATTTGAGAATCCTTCCTGTGCCGGTCAGGATGATGGGAAGATCGTGATCGACTCGATTTCGGGAGGTTCTGGTGATTTCCACGTTACCTGGATTGGTCCCGGGTTTACCCGGTTTAATGATGATAGTTTGAGATTGCTGGTTGAGGGTACCTATCAAATCATTGCCACTGATGGAAACGGGTGCTCTGACACGGCTGATATAGATCTTGTTGCCAATGGACTTTCCCTTTTGGTTAGCACTACAAGACCTACTTGTTCCGGTCAGACGGGATCGATCACTGTGGATGTGCCGGGAACATCGGGACAAGATTATATTTGGGAATTTCAAAATTCCAGTGGTACTATTTCTAGATCCCTGACTTCACCTTCTCCACTGAATCTAAATAATCTGGATCCTGATACCTATACTATAACGATGACAGATGGTCTGTGTGATATTGAAGAAACCGTTGATCTTCAAGCATTAAAAACATTAACTATTACAGTGGACCCCAGCACACAACTAACCACTTCTTGTTCAGGGGATAGTGATGGCCGAATCGACATATATGTCTATGCAGATACTAATCAAACTGCTTTTCAATTTATGTGGGACAGGGTTACTCAGGATAGTGGATTTATTAGTATTGATGCTGCTAATAGTCATTCATATGTTACGGGTCTTCCGGCAGGAACTTATACGGTGACCGTGGTAGACGCAGATAATTGCGAGATTAACCAAAGTTTCACTGTTTCAGAAGCTCGTCCGCTCAATCTCGATCAGCAAGCCTTACAACAATATGTCTTTCAACCTTCTTGTCCGGATGGAACCAATGGAAGGATCGACCTTGGGTTTGCCGCTCAGGTCATCGGTGGTGCGCCCTTTTCAGGAACGCCCTACAACTTTCGGTGGTACGACCTTAATAACGGTAACAATACCTGGCTTAACCCCAGCCGGAATTTCTCCCAGCTACGCGATCTGACTGCCGGTTTCTATGGAGTATATGTGGAGGACGCCAACGGCTGCAGCGATTCCACCGTCTTCGAACTGGTCGCTGGTCCCAATGTCGTCATCACCCTCGACCAGGAGAATATCTGCCGGGGCGACAGCGTCGCACAACTCACCGTGTCGGGCGACCTGACCGGCAATACCCTGATGTGGTCGACCTTAGCCACCACCCCCACCATCAGCAACCTCAAAGAAGGGATTTATTATGTCTCCGTCACCGAAACCAACGCCGGAAATACCTGTACAGTCGTCGATTCCTTTGCGATCATTGATCCGGTGGTGCCGGTGAATGTCATTCTGCCCATGCAGTTTGCACCCCGCTCATTGTGCAACGAACCCGACAGCGGCATCATCTTCAACCTCCAGATCGACTATCCCGGTCCGAAAAGCTATATCTGGCCTACGCTCAGCGATACGGTCACGACGATACCCTTTATCTCGGTGAGCAACAGCGGTAACTATCCCTTTACGGTGATCGACCGCACCACCGGCTGCATCATTTACGACAGCATGGTGGTGGCCGATTTTCCGGAAAAGATTAGCCTCGACATCGACAGCACCCGAGTGAGCTGTTATGGTGGCAACGATGGCGAGATCCTGATCAGTGCCTCCGGTCGCAGCGGTATGTTTAACTATAGCTGGGCTTCGGGAGCTACTACTCCGGGGGTGACCAACATACCAGCCGGCATCTATCAGGTCACTGTCACCGAAGCGACGGATACGAACTGCAGTGTTCCGCTCAGCATCAACATCGCCCAACCTGATACCCTGACCCTGGCGGTCGACTCGGCGTTTACCCAGGATGTCCGCTGTTTTGGCGATGGAAATGGCCAGATCGGCCTGTTGTGGCAGGGAGGCAATCAGGATGCGGCTCCGTCCATTGTCTGGTCAGCCGGCGGAGTGTCCAATACTCTCAGTGCGACCGGTCTCGATGCCGGAACCTACGACATTGTGTTGACCGACAGCAAGGGTTGTGCCGGTATGGCAACGGTTACACTCAGCGAGCCTCCTCAGTTGTTTGCCAGCGTACCCGTGCCTGACAATCCGGTTTGCAACGGCTTTCAGACCCTCATCACGGTAGCCAATGCCAATGGCGGCACCGGCAGTAACTACACTTTTTCGGTCGACAACGGACCGACCCAGATGATCGGCAGTGAGATCCCTGTTTACGCCGGCGATCACGTAGTAACTGTCTTTGACGAGATGGGCTGCCGGGTTGACACCATGCTGACAATCATCGATCCTCAGGCGATTACCGTCGATCTCGGTCCGGATCTCAGTGTGGCGCTGGGTGACAGCATCCGGTTAAACGCCATGGTAGATGGTCCTTCGACCATTGACTCATATCTCTGGACCCCTTCTGATCTCCTGTCGTGCAACAATTGCGACGAAACTTTTGCCCGTCCGTTTGAAGATCAGCTCTTTGAACTGACGGTGGTCGACATCAACGGATGCGAGGGTCAGGATCAGGTCCGGGTCAGTGTTGACAAAGCCAGGCTGATTTACATACCCAATGGGTTTACTCCCAATGGCGATGGGGTGAATGACCGGTGGCAGGTATACAGCGGTCCTGGTGTGCGCCAGATACTGGGCACCCATGTTTTTGACCGATGGGGCAATCTGGTGTTTGAGTCGGGACAGGAGCCAGCACCGATGGGATTTGGTTCCAACGGTTGGGATGGCCGGACCGACACACGCCTGATGAATCCTGGTGTCTATGTCTATATGGTACAGGTGGAGTTTATCGATGGCCGCATCTTTACCTACCGGGGCGATGTGACCATGGCGCACTAGGGGGGTGGCTGCCAGAATGCATGGGTATAGGTGGAAGACCGCAGTTTGCCTGTCGGCAGTCAATCCAGTAATCACGGAGATCCGGCACATGACTCCGCGTCATCTGTCCTGAAGGTGGAACAATTGAAAAATTTTCTACCTTATCGCCATGAACAACCGGACCGACAAGCAACTTTTTGACGCCATCCGCGAGGGCGACCGGGAGGCTTTGTCAGTACTCTTCCTGCGCTATTACCACTATTTGTTGCATTACGGCATGCAGATGGGGGTCGACCGGGCCCGGGTAGAGGAAGTCATTCAGGAATTGTTTCTTTATCTCTTCGAATCGTATGACCGGTTTGGGGAAGTGACCCAGGTCAAAGCTTATCTTTTTAAGGCCCTTCGGCGACGGATCCCGGAAAAGATCAAACAAGAACGACGTTGGGAGGCTACCCACCAAAACTGGCCGGAAAGGGTGGATATCCGTTTTGTGCCGGAAGACCTGCAGACGGATGAGGCGGACCTGGCTGAACGACAAGCGGTCTTATTGGAGGCGCTTAATAATCTGCCCTGGCGCCAACGCGAAGCGGTTTACCTGCGATACTACAATGGCCTGACTACCCGGGAAATTGCCGGGATTATGGGTGCAGCCAACCAAACGGTGCTCAACACCTTGTACCAGGCACTGCAAAATCTCCGCAAGCATGAAAAACTCCGCGACCTGATCCGTTTCAGCCTTCCCTGGCTGATGCTGCTTGACTAAAACATCACGGCGATGCCGAACAGCACCTGGGATTCCGGCTCAGATCCGGAAACTCTTTTTAACTTTTTGTGAAAAAAGTCTCGTGAAGACTGGTATAAACTGCCCCGGCTTCCTTCTTGATACGGATTGTAGGCCGTGGATCGGCCTGTGATCCAACTCGAAAGTTCGAATTCAATGAATAATAGTCTGCATGATAAGGACTGGAGCTTGCTGGAAGGATGGCTGGAAGACCCGACTTTTATCCACTGGGCCAGGCAAACGAACCAGAAGGACGTCGCTCACTGGGAGAACTTTTTGAATCAGAATCCTGGTTTATGGGAACTGGCCAAAATGGGGAAAGCTCTGGTGACCGGCATTCCGTTCCGGCAGATAGCACCACAGGAGCAGGAAGGTCAAGGGGCTTTGAGACAAATGTTGTCCCGACTGGAATCGGACAACACCCGTAAATTTAGGGTACAGCACAGTAGAAAGACGTCAACCATCCGGTATTGGTGGGTAGCCGCTTCGGTGGCACTGGTAGTATTGCTGACCGGGGGTATATACCTGAATTTTTATCACAATCCACAGATTATCTGGACCACCTCCTATGGGGAGCAGTTGGAGCAGACTCTGCCCGACAGTTCGGCAGTGATCCTCAATGCCAATAGCATTTTGAAGTACTATAAGCAGGATCCAAGATCAGTCGAGCTGGAGGGCGAAGCTTTCTTTGAGGTAAGGAAGAAACCCGAAAGCGGTGAAAGATTTCAGGTGATGACCCGGGACCTGGCAGTTACGGTGTTGGGTACATCCTTTAATGTCAATACCCGCAACGATCAAACCAAAGTATTTCTGGAGGAAGGTAAGATCACTATTGATGTGGCCGGTACGAAGTCAGAGATGATTGAGATGCAACCGGGAGACCTCATTTCTTACTCCATCAAAAGCAGGGTATTGCAGGAAAACCGCAAGGGCATATCGGCACTGGAGGCAGCTTCCTGGAAAGAAGGTTCGCTGATTTTTAAGGACACCCCTTTGATGGAGGCCTTATTTGAAATAGAAGACATCTACGGTATCCAGTTTGTGATCCGGACCGATGCCTTGAAAGCGGAGACCATTTCCGGAGGTGTACCGATCAGAGACCTGGAAATCACCCTGATGACCCTGACAGAGGTGTATGGTATTCAGATGGAACAGATGGGTAGAAGGTATTTCGTCAGTGGAAGAAATTAACTGAAAACGGTACGGATCAGATTTATCTGATCTCAACTGCCATTTGACATGAGATAACCAAAAGACAGGATTTATGAAAATACAGCTACATTTCAGACAAAGTGTACTCTTCTTCCTTGCCCTGGTCGGCAGTTTTCGACTGCTGGCTTCCGGTCATCTGAATGAGGAGCCATTGAGCCAGGTACTGGATCGCATCAGTGAAGAGTACCGGGTCATTATTACCTACAATTCCCGGGCGTTGTCGAATATCAATGTCGACTTTGAACTGAGGGCTGGTGAAGTGCTGGAATCGGCAGTCAACCGGGCTCTCTACACAACAGATCTCCAGTATAAGCAGCTTACGGAGAAGTATTACATCGTCTTCAGAAGAGAGGATGCCCAAAAGAAAAATATCCGGAAGTTGAAGCGAAAATTTGAGCAGATCGAAAAGCTCGAACACCAGGAAAATATGCATGTCCGGCATTCCGGTTCCGATCCGGGCCACCTGCTGGGCGCCATTTTCAGAACCGCCAATGAGTTGCTGGAAGATCGCGTGATCACCGGCACCGTCATGGATCAGAACGGAGAGCCTCTGATCGGGGCAACGGTCCAGGTCAAGGGTACTTCCATCGGCACGACCACCGATTTTGATGGCAGTTATTCGATCACCGTTCCGGACGATGCCACCATACTGATCTTCTCGTATATCGGGTACAATACCCAGGAGACTGCCATCGATGGCCGGAGTGTCATCGAAGCCCGGATGTCGCCAGATATCACCCAGATAGAAGAGGTGGTGGTGGTTGGTTATGCCACCCAGCAGAAGAAAGACATTACCGGAGCAGTGAGTTCGCTTCGAAGCAAAGATTTTAATCAGGGAGTGATCAGCTCACCCGAACAGCTGTTACAGGGTAAAGTGTCCGGGGTCAATGTGACCTCGGCCAGTGGTGAACCCGGAAGTACGCAGTCGATCATCATCCGCGGGCAGGGCAGTGTACGATCGGGGAGTGCTCCCCTGTTTGTAGTCGATGGCTTTGCCCTGGATAATTCCGGAACCGGTGCCTCGACCAATCCGCTCACCTTTATCAACCCCCAGGATATCGAATCGATCGATGTGTTGAAAGACGCCTCTGCCACGGCTATCTATGGAGCCAGGGGGGCCAACGGTGTGATTCTGATCACGACAAAAAGGGGGAAGGCCGGCGTATCCAAGATGTCGTTTTCCTCCCAATTGGGGGTATCCAATCTTGCACGGGAGATACCGGTATTCAGCGCCGCTGATTTTCGGCGAAACGTCACGGCTATCGGTGGAGATTTAACCGATCTGGGAGGCAACACCAACTGGCAGCAGGAACTCACCCGTACGGCGATCTCGCACGATCACAATCTGGTTTTTAACGGTGGTACCGACAAACTCACGTATTACGCTTCTCTTGGATATCAGGATCAGGAGGGGATCATCAAAAACAGTGATTTAAAGCGATACTCGGGCCGGGTCAATATCTCTCAGAGATTGCTCAACGACAAGCTTAACGTCGATTTCAACCTGAATGCTACCAGTACTACCAACGAAAGACCGCCAATCGGTACCATGGTGGCCGATGCCCTGACGCTTAATCCTACCTATCCGGCATACGATAGTGAGGGTAATCCTTCCATTTTTCCGGATGTTTTTAATCCACTGATCAGACTGAATTTATACGACGACATTACCCAGACCCGGAGAGTGCTGGCCAACATATCACCGTCTTATGAGATCATTAAAGGGTTGGTGTACAAACTCAATCTCGGCATAGACAACGCAGCCTCCGACCGGGATATTCAGGACAGACCCAGTACATTGCCACAGCAAGATGGCTATCTGGGCTCATCGTTTGTCAATAACAATAATACCCTGGTGGAAAATTATATTACCTATACGTTTGAAACCGGAAATCACGATCTTTCTTTCCTGGCCGGACATTCGTATCAGAATATCTTTGTGAGGGGCCGGTCGTGGAGTATAGACAGATTTGCCGATAATGGGATCGAACCCCGCTACAATCCGGGTCTTGGTCAGGAGCTGGACCTGGTCGATAACCGGCCTGGAGGATATGCAGTGCGAAATGAACTCCAGTCATTTTTCGGCCGGGTTAATTACAGTTTCAACGATAAGTATCTCTTTACCGGTACTATCCGGGCAGATGGATCTTCCAAATTTGGAGAAAATAACAAATACGGTATTTTTCCATCGTTTGCAGCCGGGTGGAGAATCACCGAAGAGCCTTTCATGGAATCATCGCCTTTCTCCAATTTAAAATTGAGAGCAGGCTGGGGCCGAACCGGAAACCAGGAGATTCCAGCCAAAATTACCAAGGCCCTTTTTACGACATCGGTCAGCAGTGGTTCGAGCTATCCGTTTTCAGCCACCGGAGCCTATCCGGCTGGTACCACCTTTGTCCGGCTGGCCAATCCGGATATCCAGTGGGAAGTCTCTTCTCAGACTAACATAGGACTTGATTTTGAAATCTTAAACACTGCTTTATCGGGTACTATTGATTATTTCCATAAAGTCTCCAATAATATATTGCTGGAAGTCGTTCCTCCCGATCCCATCCAGCCGGCTACCACTTACTGGACCAACGTCGAGGATATGAAGATCATCAACAAGGGACTCGAACTGGCGCTCGACTATCAGATCCGTCGACAGGAAGGCCTGTCTTACGGCATCGGGGGTAATGTTACTTTCATCGATAATGTCGTGGAAAATTCGCCCTTCACGGTCTTGGTGACCGGTAGCGCATCCGGATCGGGTTTGACCTCAGCCACCGTAAACGGCTATGTCAACGGTGAGCCTATCGGAGCTTTTTACATGAAGGAATTTGCCGGTATCGGCGAAGACGGGTTGAGCCGTTTTCGCGATGTCAATGGCGATGGTCTCGATACCGATGATGACCGGACGGTGGCAGGAACGGCATTACCCAACCGGTTGTATAATTTCTACGGTAATTTGAGCTACAAGCGATTTGATTTCAGTGTCAATTTTAATGGAGTATCCGGAAACAAAATTTATGACAACACCGCAACCGCTGCCTTTTATAAGGCCCGTCTGGCAAAATCGTTGAATTCAACCGATGCAGCCATTGAGTTTCCCGGTGAAAGCATTTTAAATCCGGCATCGGTATCGACCCGTTATCTGAAAGATGGATCCTTCCTGCGGCTGAATAACATGACCCTGGGATACAATTTCATTACAGATGCGATAGGCAGCAATAACCTGATCAAGGAATTGCGTATCAACCTCACGATGCAAAATCTATTTGTCATTACCGACTACGATGGTTATGACCCCGAAGTAAATCAGGACAGCAGCATTGATGGGATAGGTTCCTATGGAATTGATAAGAACGGATATCCCAAAGCCAGGACCTTTGTTTTTGGATTAAACATGGCATTCTAAAAAAGCAAGAAAGATGAAAACCAGAATACTTCTCACATTATTTTCCTTCCTTATGGTATCGCACTACAGCTGTACCGATCTCGATGAAGAAATCCTGGATGAGTCTCTTAACGGAGGCAGTGCCGACAGTGACATCCTGGAAGGAAGTTTGGCACCCGCATACGCCATTTTACCCGGATTTTTTCAACACACCAACTACTTCACCTTGCAGGAGATATCGACCGACGAGGCTATTTTACCCTACCGGGGAGGTACTGACTGGGGCGACAATGGCATCTTCATTGACATGCACCGTCACACGTATACACCATCGCATGTGCGGATCAACAATGCCTGGGAGTCCCTGACCCAGGGTATTTCACGAACGGTTACTGCGATCAATGTTTTGACACCACTTGCGGATACCGACTCTGAAGCCAGGCAGTATCTGGCAGAAGCGAGGGGCTTGCGGGCTTACTATTCGATGGTTACCCTGGATCTTTTCGGATTGGTTTTTGTGAAAGAAGATCCCAATGAATTGTCGACTATCCTTCGGGGTAATGATGCTGTTGAATACATCAAGGGTGAATTGATGGAAGTGGAAAACATAGTCAGCACCACCAGCGGGCCCGGAAGGATCTCACAAGGAGCAGTTCAGGGTCTGTTGGCCCGGCTTCATCTGAATGCCGCGGTGTGGCGTGACCCTTATGCGGTTTCTTTTGATTTCCGGGCTGAGGATCTGGATAAGGTGATTGAGTACACCTCCAGAATTATTGGTTCGGGACGTTATTCCCTGTCAGCCGAGTACTTTGAGATTTTCGATGATGAAAATCATACCAATCCGGAGTTGATTTTTGCCGTCGACCAGCGGGCAGACCTCAACGGACATAACCGGATGGCTTATTTTTCCCTGTCCGGTGATATGTTTCCACTTCCGGAATTCCCCAGGGCCAACGGAACCGACGGACCGGGGATCACTTCCGACTTTTATCAGACCTGGGCGCAGGCCTATGCTCCCATTGATCCGGCTGAAATGGACAGCCGGTTTTTCAAGGAAAATTTAATTATTCCTCCTGATTCGTGTATTGCCGGTGAAGATTTTGAGATCAACCGTGGTATTTTACGAGGACAGCAATATGGTTTGCTGACTTCTGCCCATGGTCAACCTTTCGAACGTTGTGATGACGGCCGTTACCGGATCGGCCGGCTGCGAAACATAACGCGGGCAGATCAAACCAAGCTGGTGATTCATACAGAACACATCGACTTTTCGGTCGAAGGCAGTGGATACAGTACCGGTTACCGGGTTGAGAAATATGAGTTCAGCAAGAAATCTGATTCCGGCAGAAATAAGGGAGAGGCCGATCTGGTGATACTGCGTCTGGCCGATGCGTATCTGATGCGGGCCGAAGCACGGATGCGAAAAGGGGATGCGGCCGGAGCGTTGGAGGATGTCAACACCGTGAGGGCCTCCAGGACTGCAAGACCAGCGGTGACGCCACCAGCCCTCACCGAGATGAATATCGACCTGATATACCGGGAGCGTGGATTTGAATTCTACTGGGAGCACCAAAGGCGTACCGATATGATTCGTTTCGGCAGATACGAGGATACCTGGACCGAGAAGACAGACAGCGATGTGCGAAAGCGGCTCTTCCCGATTCCACAATCGGCGATCGACGGTGCTTCAAACACTCCGGGATACCTGGTCCAAAACGAAGGCTATTAACGCATCCAAACATTGATAGAGCACCCTGGAGCGGCGATTTCAATCGCC
>CAYRYD010000062.1:0-22718 GCA_964428345.1 uncultured Saprospiraceae bacterium
GATCTGTGCTGAATTTTGGGAAAATAGCAGCTTGATATGGTCACGAACTATTGTTTATAGGATCGATATGTTTTATGATTCATAACGAGAAATCCTAACTATGAAAATTCATGAACTTATTCACCGGGTGGTTTTTCCGGTGATGTTGGTCCAGAACGCAGTTCGAGCCCAGGATACGCTCCATCACTACACAGGTCAGACTTTTACCTTAGGTGAAGTGCTGGTTACCGCCCGCCAGGACCCGGATACATTTGAGATAATAAGTGCTAGTCAAATGGAAAAATTCAATACAGTTGAGACATCGAGGGCCCTTAGTATGCTTTCGGGCGTTAATCTGGGAATGATTGGACCCAGGAATGAATCGGTGGTCTACGTGCGTGGTTTCGATTTACGACAGGTACCGGTTTTTATCGACGGTATACCGGTTTACGTTCCCTATGACGGATATGTTGATCTGGCCCGTTTTTCCACCACCGATCTGGCAAAGATTCAGGTGGATAAAGGCTTCTCATCCGTATTATACGGTCCGAACACCATGGGTGGTGCCATTAACCTGATTAGCAGAAAGCCCACCGGGAAGTTGGAGTACAATGGTCAGGCAGGTATTTTTAGCGGACAAGGCCGGCGACTTAATCTCAACCTTGGAAGCAGGCAAAATAAGTTTTACCTGCAGGGGGGATTTTCCTTTCTGGAACAACAGACCTATCCGCTATCCGGTGATTTTGCAGAAGTAGCCTCGGAAAATGGTGGTGACCGAGAAAATGCGGACCGGAGAGATCTGAAGGTTGATATGAAAGTCGGTTTTACTCCCAACGAAAAGGACGAATACGCCATCGGCTATGTACGGCAGGATGGGACAAAAGGTAATCCACCTTATACCGGAGATGACCCCAATATTCGCATCCGCTATTGGCAATGGCCTTATTGGGACAAGGAAAGTCTGTATGCCTTAAGTAATACCGAAGTCGGATCAAGCGTCCGGCTAAAAATGCGGATGTACTACGACAAATTCAAGAACGCCCTGTATAGTTTCGATGATGAAACCTACACCGCCCACACTCGACCCTATGCCTTCCAAAGCTTTTATGATGATTATTCCTATGGTGGTAATACAGAAGTCAGCATGACTATGTTACCAGCAAACTTGTTGAAGATCGGAGCATATTACAAGCACGATACCCACAGGGAAAACAATCTGGGAGAACCTCAACGCACCATGACTGATCATACAATTTCTCTTGCGGTAGAAGATCAAATCGACCTTGGCGAAAAATGGCGTTTGGTTCCCGGCATGAGTTACAATATCCGTAACAGTGTCCTGGCGGAAGATTATCAGATGGGCCAGATTACACCTTTCCCCGATAACGATAACAGCGCTTTCAATATTCAGGCCGCACTGTGGCATTGGGTCACTTCAGGTCATCAATTGAAGGCTTCCGTCGCCAGAAAGACCCGCTTTGCTACCCTCAAAGATCGCTACTCATACCGGTTGGGCTCAGCTATCCCAAATCCGGACCTGAAAGCAGAAGTCGCTAATCATTACGAATTGGCATATATCGGTTCGCTCAATCGTGGAAATCCTGGAATAAAGATCAATCTGTTTTACAGCGATGTTGTCAACGCTATCCAGCAGGTTGACAACGTTCAGGATGATCAGTTCCAATTGCAAAATACCGGAAGTGCCCGTTTTACCGGTCTGGAACTGGGGCTCAATCTCTCCCTAAACAGAAATCTTCAATTCAATACTAATTATACTTACATCAACCAGAAAAATCTGGATCGCCCCGACATAAAATTTATCAATGTACCAAGGCATCAACTTTTTACCTATGTTGACTGGCAGGTGACGCGTCGTCTGGACTTGTTGGTCTCACTCGAACATAATTCAGATCGCTACAGCACCAGCTATGGTACTAAAGCCGAAGCATTCAGTATTGCCAATGTATCCTTCGATTTTCTGGTTTTTCCCTGGCTGGGATTGGAAGCCGGCATCAACAACGTATTTGATCTTAACTACGCTTTAGTTGAAGGTTTCCCGGCACAGGGCCGCAACTTTATGTTAACCCTCAGGTTCGATCATCCATGAAGAAAGTTGGAAAATGGATAGCATCCGCATGCCTGCTGGCAGGTACCATTGGTTTAATGGCCAGTTTTCAAAATGCTCCTGTAACACCTGACCCTACTCCTTATATTTTGACCTATCCTTCCTATTTTGGTCACCGATACCAGATTCCGGCAGATAACCCAACCACAGAAGAAGGGGTGCAACTGGGACGCCATTTGTTTTATGAGAAAGAACTTTCCGCCAACAGGAAGATCTCCTGCAGTACTTGTCATCAGCAGGAATTGGCCTTCACCGACGGGCAGGTGTTTAGCCGGGGTGTAGACGGAACATTGACCAAGCGCAATGCCATGTCGCTTGCCAATCTATTGTGGGTCAGAGATTTCTTTTGGGATGGACGGGTATCCGGTCTCGAAGAGCAGGCAATAATACCGCTGACCCATGAGCATGAAATGGGGCAAAGCCTGGAAGTGTCCAGCGCCAGACTTTCAACGATACCGCTTTACCAGGAACTTTTTCGCAAAGCCTTTGGATCCGGTGAAATCAATGGTAGGCTTATTGCCAGAGCAGTCGCCCAGTTTGAAAGAACGTTGATTTCGGCCAACGCACCTTATGATCAATATTTACAGGGGAACTATGTACCTACCAGCCGGGAGAAACGAGGTATGGATCTATTCATGAGGTCACCGGATCCTCAACGGAAAATACGGGGAGCCAACTGTGTACACTGTCACGGTTCGCCCAAGCTCTTTATAGAGCTTTTTCATAACAACGGTCTGGATGTCCACCCAAAAGATGCAGGCCGTGAGGCAGTGACCGGATATCTGGCTGATCAGGGTCGCTTCAGAGTACCCACTTTACGTAACATTGCGCTGACAGCACCCTATATGCATGATGGTCGATTTCATTCACTGGAGGAAGTGCTGGATCACTACAACAACCATATTCAGGACAGCCCCAATGTAAGTCCTTTTCTCACCGGACGTTCCAATCAGGTGGGTGGTGATCGATTGCTGCTTACCCAAACCGAACAAGATGACATTATTGCTTTTCTGCATATGTTGACAGACACATCATTCATTTCGAATCCGGCATTTTCGGATCCGAATCTTTAAGATAATCATACTATGTATTTGAAAGTAAAACAGTTATTGACCGTAATATTTTTCCTGATCAGCACATTCAGCTGGATGAAAATCAATGGTCAGAGTATGCTTCAGCATAGCATCCGGATTGATGGGGAAGTGATGAATCCAATTTCACTCACAGTCGAAGATCTGAGAGCCATGCCGAAATCAAGCGTTAAGGTGAAAACCCGTGAAAAAAAGGTACAACATTATGAAGGAGTTGCTTTGCACGAGGTATTGAAGCGGGCTGGTGTTACTTTAGGAGAACAATTAAGAGGAGAGAATTTGGTAAAATATGTCCTGGTTCGGGCTGTAGATGGGTATGAGGTATTGTTTTCTCTAGCCGAGACCGATCCCGCCTTTGTCAGTAAGAAGATTATCCTCGCCTACCAGTTGAATGGAGCACCTCTGCCACCAGGGCTAGGCCCTTTTCGAATGATCGTTCCGGATGAACAGAGACAAGCCCGATGGATTCGCGAAATCCGGTCCATTCACATTGCATTTCATCAATAGCTATCACTGACCATGTTGATTCTTGACCCCCCCTTCGTTAGGGACCAGGTTTTGGATCTGTCTCCTACCGTTTTCCAGTAGGCACCACTTTTTCTAAATGTAAGTTTTTAGTTAGGGTGATCGCCGATAAGCGATGGACAATTGACGGAGTTTGAAATCTTGCAGTGAACATTCATCGATAACATCGGTTTCTGAACCTAGTAATGGATACATCAGTTGAAATACCAGGAGCAATGAAACGTCGCCATCAATGATAAAAGCAGAAACGAGAAGCATAGATCTGCAGGACCGGTATGGCATTGCGCTGATATTGGCCCTGATAACCATCATTTATAACCTGGCGGAAGGGGTACTGTCTACGGCCTTTGGGGCCGCGGACGAGACCCTGGCTCTATTCGGGTTTGGGGTAGACAGCTTTGTTGAGGTGTTGTCCGGCACCGGAATTGCCCATATGATCGTCCGGATGAGGAAACATCCGGTCGATAAGCGGGATCAGTTTGAAACCACCGCACTGAAGGTTACCGGTACCGCTTTTTATCTGCTGGTGGTGGGCTTGACCGCCGGTGCGGTTCTGTCAATAGTGTATGCGGTAAAGCCGGTAACCACCATGGCCGGGATTGTCATTTCGGTCATTTCGATTCTAACCATGTACTTTCTTTATCGCAAGAAGTTAAAAATAGGTCGGGAGCTGAATAGTGCACCGTTGATCTCTGACGCTAATTGCACGAAGACCTGCTTTTACCTGTCCTTTATCCTTCTGGGATCCAGTCTGGTTTATGAGGTATTCAGTGTTCCCTATATTGATGCCCTGGGTAGCCTGGGCATCGCCTGGTTTGCCTTCAGGGAAGGGAGGGAGGCGTTCCAGAAGGCGAAGACGAAGTAGCTGGGGTGTGCAGATCATTGTTGCTAATATGTATGGTATCATCCATTGGTATTTACTGAATCGGGAACGAAAATGTAATGAAAATGGTCCAAGGGGTCATGACTTTTCTATTACCGGGAATAATTCGAAGCACAACCTGGTCATCGATACGGTCCAAGGGGTCATGACCCCTTGGAGACATGAAACGCCTTGGAGGTCATTTGATTTAGTTAGGTATCCTTATTATATTGGGCCAGCATTTTAATTCTAAAAACCAATTTTTTAATACTAAGCAGCATTTTCGGATGGGAGTAAGAGTCTGGGATACCTTCGTTAAAAAAGGCAATGGCGATGTCATGCATTTTGACATTATTGTTCCCGGGTCGATGACCGATCAGGGGATGGTGTTCCGTTACGGAGAGAAGTACCTGCGGGATTCCGGTATCCGGAATGTAGCCCTGGATGCGGCTCAATGCCAGTACTGCCATATCGGGGAGCCCACGGAGGACATGATCAACGCTATCGCTGATCACGGATATTACATCCTCGAGATGGAGGAAATTCCAGCTGAACTGCCACCCAATCCTACCCGGAGACAAATGGTTTTGCACTTAAAAGCGCACTTTCCCCGGTATCGTTTTGCCGATTTGAGGGGTATGTCTGCGGAAGACGTCCGGATATTGTTGGCGGAGGTTCGGGATGCTGAAACCCGGTAGTTGATTGTGTTTAAGGCAATCCCGGGTTCCGGTGAATGTACAGTGAGCTGATTCTTCCGTCAAGATTGTTTTTTCTTCACATCAGTTGTCGGGAGATGATGCATAAGAAAGGCAGGGAATCGACCAACCGGCAGACCAATGGATGGATTCAAAGACTTCCATGGCTTTACCGTTTGTATTGACCCCTGCCTTACTAACTATGTAATTGCAGAACGTAGTTGACCGTACTTTTAGAATCTTATATTGGTACCCACCTGACCGTACATGGGTATCAAAGGGGTCGTTTTAAAATCCTGGGTAAGGACATTTCCTGCCCGGAGGTAAATGTCAGACCATTTGAAGGAAAGGCCTGCCTGTATTCCATAGTAGAAATTTCCACCGGTAGATGGTTCATACCATCCATCCTCCACTCCGGGATACTGGCCCTGATAGAGGTCGGAATGGCTGAAATTCGTAACTATGGCTTTGTCAAACCCTGCTTCACCGGCCACAAACCACCTGGGGCGATAATATCCGGCTATGCCTGAAAAATCGCTGCCAAAATTGATCATCCTCACCAGATCATTGTTGTATCGGCGGAAGACTCCCTGGATTTTGGTGCTGAACTGAAAATTATGATATTCAAAAATCCGGACCTGACCTCCCAGTTTGACCTTGAAGTCGTCAAGGGCATTACTTCCCGAAGGAATCGAATATTCCAGATTGGTAACGATGGGGAATAACCTGGTCTGGATCTGATATCCATAACCTATGGCAACGGTAGCGGCATAGTCCCAGCCCATGTTCAGATGGATCAAATGCCGGTTT
Source organism: uncultured Saprospiraceae bacterium (assembly GCA_964428345.1). Classification (GTDB taxonomy): domain Bacteria; phylum Bacteroidota; class Bacteroidia; order Chitinophagales; family Saprospiraceae; genus JABDMH01. The sequence continues at coordinate 6,088 of CAYRYD010000062.1, forward strand.
CCCTGGTTCAGACTAGCCCAGTTGATGCTCTGGGAAGTAACCGGACTGTTCACTAGTATCCCCAGAACTATTATTGATATAAATACTTGATGCGTTTTCATTTTTCTGTATTTAACGGATGAATTAAAGTGATTGCATGGCACTAAAGTAGGTGAGGATTTTGGGCAGGGTGGTTTCCGTCCAGGCTTTCCGGTCGGAAATGATGCCCGAATGCCCGGTCCCCGGTACGTATGCCAGCTCGACCGAAGGGTAAGCCCCGGATATTCTTTGAGCCCAGGAGAGCGGATGGGCCTGATTTTTCTCACTGTGGAAATAGAGTACCGGTACTTTGAAATCGCTGATGCCACTGGAAAAGTCAGGTTTATATCGATCTCCAACTTCAAAAAGCGCCGCATTGATGACCGCTCCAGACCTCCAGAAACTCCCTGGCGCCGTATTGTCTTCTCCGGTAATCTCATTTTCGGAAGCCAACATTGCCGCCTTGTAGTCGAGAATTTCGTGCTGGTCTTTCTTGCCGGAAATAAACTGATCGATAAACGATGCATCGTTCAGGGATTCACTCCAAAGCTTGAAGGAACGTGATTCCTTAACGTACTCAACGACATCATCCCATCGCAAACCACCAGGTTCACTCACTACCAGGGCTTGTACTGCATCCGGGTACTTTGAAACATATCCGGTGATCAGCATTGCCCCCCATGAGTCACCCAGCAGAAACACCTTTTGGTTGGGGTGGGTCTTGTAATGGGCAATGACCCCGCCCAATTCATCGTAGATCAGATCCAGGGCTCCGGACCCCAGGGAAGTATAGGAGTCATGCGAAAATCGCTGGGACAGTCCCGAACCACGCTGGTCGTAAAATACTACCCGGTAACCGTAGGTGGCCAGGTCGACGCAATTTAACATATACCGGTAGTCGCTACCCGGACCACCATGAACACATACCACCAGGGTGCTGTCCGGGTGACCAAAGGCCTCAGCGTGCAGTCTGGCACCATTGACAGTAATCGATGGAAGTCCCGGATCTTCATCGACGGTTTTAGGAACCAGGTTTCCGGGTTCATTGACCAGCAGCTCTTTGGAACAACTGACCATCAGGATGGCAACTATTGCCAGGATTGAAATTTTTTTCATGTCTTTGAATTTTTAAGAATGTGAGACACAAAGATGGAGCGTAAATTCCCGTTGGGCGTCGCATCCTGAAGGATGAAACCTTTTCGTTGAAAGTCTATAAAATATTGATTTATAAAAGGTTATGGGCAATGATACCTCCGGAGTGAGCAATGAGACCTACCTTATGATCCCTCCATCCTCGATTTGACATAATCGCTGGGGGTAAGCCGCATATGTTTTTTAAAGTTCCGGTTGAACGAGGCTTTGGAATTAAACCCGCAATCGTAGGCCAATCCCAGCAGGGTATACTGGCTGCTGGCGTCGTGGGCGACCAGGCTGATGAATTCCTCCACCCGGCGCTCATTGATAAGGTCGTAAAAATTTTTGTTTTCTCTGGAATTGATCACCTGCGACAGGTGGTTGGGATGGACTTCGAGGCTTTTAGCCAGGTCATTGAGGGTTAGATCAGGATTTTTAAACGGCTTTTCCTCGACCATTAAATGATGTAACCGTTCGTGGATCAGAACCGCATCATCCTCGCTGAGAGAGGACTTCTCGTATTTTGAAGAGCCCGTAGTTCGATCTGGTGCCGGTGAATCGGGTTCGCTGCTCATTTCCTCATCGCTGATGCCAGATGCATCATCTGCAGGAGCTGGTTCTACCGGCAGCATGGGAGTGTTCTGGCTGAAAACCTGTACCTGTTTGATGCCAAAATAACCCAGCCACAGCACAAACAATGCAGCTGCTCCGAAGATCAGCTTGTCATCCCGCATAATAAGGATGATGATCCAGATTGCCAGAATCCAGATTATCAGGTACAAAAGCCAGTTGAAATTAATCTTGTCGGTATTGGAAAACTGGTGGACAATATGCCTGCGGTACCTGAATAATTGTCTCAGTGATAAAAAAACATAAACCAACCCGGAAATCAGGACCGCATAGAAATTAGTTTGGGTTTGAGTTTCATAACCGCGCCCCTGCTGTCTGAACACTTCCGCCTGATCTTCCAGAGAAAGAAAAAAAAATTCGGCAAACAGCAAATACGATAAAAGGACCGGCAGGAAATGGAGCAACTGCCTTTTGTCAAAAGGGGTAGATGAGGTCTGCTGGCTGGTGTACAGGTATAAAAACGGACCCTGAGCCAATGGCAAAGGGAAACCAAGTACAGCCAGGAAGGGGTAATCGAGATACTGTTCAGTAAAATACAGGTAAAAGGTAAACAGGTGAAGGCCCGTGACTGTCAGCCATACCATCAGAATAATGTCAGCTGTGGTTTTATTACTTTTAGTAAATAGCACAAAGGCCAGGAAAAAGGAGAGAATGATTCCGGACAGATAAAGCATTTGATTATTTGTTTTTTCGGTCCTTTCTGAAAATGCCCATCACCTACTGAATCATTTGGAATAGATCATCATCTGCCGGGGCTGAGATCACCGGAATATACGCAATTGCCCCTTTTAGTGCAATAGGAATTCCGATCGAGAAAAAATGTCGACCGTCGAAAAGACATTTGCTTAATTCACCCGAATCTCCTTCGCCAGCCTGACTATACGCTGATTTAATTCGCCAATATAACTGACTGATGATGGATCGGGCAGATAAGCGGCTTTCCGGGAAAAATTATGATTCAGAATGCCCCGGGCTATCAGCAATTCCTTTTCGGCATAGTGGAATAATTCCATGTTCTGCAGGGAAAAGAATATCTGGGGCATTACCCGTTCAAAGATTTCGAACGCTTTTTCGTGCTCTCCTTTTTGGCGCAGGGTAAACACCTTTTGCAAAATATCAGACACGCCTAGTCCGGGCATGATACCCCGGATACCGATAGGTACCAGTTCCATGAGATACAAGCCGCCCCAGCCTTCAAAGACGCCCACGCTACCTTCCGTCGTTTTGATGATCTCCTCAAACTTTGGAGCGCACAAAGGCTCTTCCAGTTTTAGAAATTTGAAGTTGGGATGGGCCTTTCTCAACGAATTGATCAGTGTGACGCTCAGGGTGGCACCACCCGGATTAAAGTCCTGTACGAGTACCGGCTTATCCGGCACCGATTCGAAAAAACCGGACAGGTAGGAGTGGATCGCCTCTTCCGGTAAGCTAAACAGGCGTGGAACAGCCAGTGAGAGTATGTCGGCTCCTGCGGCGGCATTGGCCCTGGCCAGGCTGATGGCAATTTTTAACGACGGACTATTGCATTGAGCAATGATCCCTATCCGGCCTCCGGCCTGATCGACGGCAATCCTGACCACCGTTAATTTTTCTTCATCCGTGAGTTTATAAAATTCACTGGCGTAGGCCGGCAGACAAACCGCCTGCAATCCCGAAGCGATGGCAAACTCTACCAGCTTCCGCAGCGACGCCTCGTCGATTTCTTCATTGGCAAGGAAAGGGGTTGGAATGATCGGTACTACTCCCGAAAGTGTGTCGAAGTCCTTCATGCGGAGAAAGCTACGGAAAAAAATTCCTTCTCAAGCAGCTACTCCAACTTGAAATGAAGGTCTTAAAGGAATGCGCCAACTTCTGCCAGGAAAAGGTAATTGTCACATTTGTCAGGACTTCGCTTGTCTTTAAAAGGCGCTCCACCCGCCATCGGCAACCACCACTGTTCCATTCACAAAGCTGGCTTCATCCGATGCCAGAAAGAGGGCAATGTTTGCCACCTCCGACGGATCGGAGGTTCTTGGACTTAAAGCCATACCCGGCATTATCCTTTCATTGACCACAGGTGGAATCATACTGTAGTCGATCGTTGCGCCAATATTGGTCGCCATCGATCCCGGAGCAATGGCATTGCAACGTATACCATATTTGGCATATACAAAGCCGGTATTTTTTGTCAATCCGATGAGGGCGTGTTTGCTCGCCGTATATGCTGCTCCGGCCCGGGCACCCTGCAGGCCACCAAGCGATGAAATATTGATGATGACCCCGGATTTTTTTTCCAGCATGATGTTAAGTACGCTACGCATGGCTTTCAATGGCCCGGTCACATTGATGGCCATCACCCGGTCCCACAATTGGTCGGTAACTTCTGCAGCAGGATAGAAATTATCCATGATACCCGCATTGTTGACCAGAATGTCGACGGTTCCATAGGTGTCTAACGCTACTTTTACCATCTTTTCAATGTCTTCACTTTTGGCCATGTTGGCGATGACGGTAGTGACCGTGCCGTTTTTAGCGCTGACTTCCTTTTTTAGGGTGTTCAGTCCTTCTTCATCAATATCCGAAGCGACCACCCGGGCACCTTCGGAGGCATAGAGCATTACAATAGCCTTGCCCAGGCCGGAAGCTGCTCCCGTAATGATAGCCACCTGGTTTTGCAGTCTTTTCATTTTCGTGATTTATTATCTAAATAAATCTAAATACTTTATCAGGGATATTACTACAATGCCTTTATGGCCTTTTTAAGGTGGTCGTATGATAATTGAATTTCCTCACTAAAATGCTCCAGCTTCAAATCAACATCCTCCTTCATTTCCTTCGTTCTGGCAACAATGGAATCGATTTTTGTACGGGCTTTACCCATTTCCTCTTTGAATTCTTCCGTCAGCTCTTTCTTTTCTTCTCCAATTTTCTTTTCCAATAATGCCAGCTTCAATTTCATTTTTTCGGTAGCCGCGGTAAAGTGGTTTGCCAGATTTTCTGCTTCTGGATTTTCCCTTACCTCATTTCTTAGCTGGTTCAGTCTTTCTGTAATACTTTTCTTCTGCTCTGCAAACTTCGCTTTCGTTTCGGCCTTTCCTTTGTCCAACATTTCATCCAGATCATCGAGTTTGTCTTTGACCCTGGTGACCCAGTTGTCTTTTCGATCGGCCAGAACCTCCTTGAAATCGAGGATGCTGTCTCGCATTTGTTTTTTCGCTTCTTCGAATTTGTCCTTTACTTCCGCTTTTCCAAGGGAGAATTGGACTGCCAGGGCATCGAGTTCTTCCTGGCCTTTTTTCAACTGTTCTGCAATCCTGACCAGGATTTGTTTCGGGTTTGCCTCTTTTACTTCTTTCATTTTTTTTGTCGTAAAGTAATAGGTCAAGCTGGTCTGAAACAATGATAACAATCATCGGAAAGCATGATTGCATTGGTTTTTCAACCGGTAGGCAAAGTTCCGGAACTGGTGATCCCAAGGGTCTGATTTCCTCGCTTCGGAGTGAAGTCACGAAAGGTCCGGCCAGGTCCTGTTTGATCTATTGGCTTCCGTCATCATTTTCTCTTTCTGATCAACTCCAGCACCCCATTGATAAAGGTCAATGGATGTATTGGGTTACCGGGTACATACAGATCGACGGCATGGTTTGATAGGAAACTTCGGTCCAGGGTCGGGCTGCCTTCGAATATTCCACCACTGATGGCATCGGTGCCGGCCAGTATGATGATTTTGGGTTCCGGTATGGCATCATAACATATTTGTAATGGTTGGGCCATATTCTTCGTGATCGGACCAGTAATGACGATCCCATCGGCATGCCGGGGCGAGGCCACAAATTCAATTCCAAACCGGCCCATATCGAAATTCACATTGCCACAGGCATTCAATTCCATCTCACAACTGTTATCTCCCCCTGCCGAAACCTCTCTCAACTTCAATGATCCGCTGAAATAGTCTGAAATTTCTGATCTGATAAGCTCCGGATCCAGTTCTACCGGTTTGTCGTCACCCTCCCGGATCACCAACCGGTCGCGGTCATTGGTGGCTATTTTATAGTCGGTTGTAAATTTGATGTGGTCCGGAAAGGCAAAGGCGCACTCTCCGCAAAAAGTACATTTTCCCAGATCAAGACATAGAGGACCGATCGATATTGCGTTGGTCGGGCATATGCCGGTCACCTCCGGTCCCGGGTCTTTTCCCGGAATAATGACCGGCCTTCCCCTGAATATTCCAGGGACCACCGCGGTGGTCACATCTGGAATGTATTGTTTGCCCTGATGTAATAGTATTTTCAGATTATCTATCATTTTCTTCTCCTTGGGTTTTATAAATCGTGACCGCAGTACGACAGGTCAAAACTTTTGTTACAGACCGGAAAATCGGAGATTTCATTGTTACGAACAGCCAGTGCCAGCGCCAGCCAGTTATGAAACGATGGGTCCTTAATTTTATAGTGCAACAATTGTCCGTCGTCACCAGTGACAGCACAATGGCAGATTTCACCTCTCCAGCCTTCAACAAGTGAAATCGCAAATGAACCGGGTTGTGGATGGGTGATTGAAGCAACGACCGGATCACCTTGAGGCAGCTCCTGAACGAGCGACCGGATGTATCCAATGGATTGATTGATTTCTTCTTTGCGCAAACGGGCCCGGGCATATACATCCCCCTGCTTTTTGATCAGGGGTTGGTGAGCCAATTCGTAATAGCCGTTATGCGGATGAGAGGTGCGGATATCCCGGTTTACGCCACTCATTCTTGCGGCCATACCTACCGTTCCGATGAGAGCAGCCTGTTCAGTGGTCACCACTCCCGTTTTTTCGAAACGGACCAATACGCTTGGCTGGCTGAACAATTCTTCAGAGATCTCTTCGAAGTCTCTTTCGTATTCCGCTAAAACCTGAGTGAGATCAGACACCAGCGCTTCTGTGAGTGGATAACTATTTTTTCCGGCACGGATCAGTCCCTTGGCCAGGCGATTACCGCACCATTTTTGAAAATAATTGATCACCGGTGTTCTCAGTCTTCCATAAACCGCACTGCCTAATTGGTAAGCCACATCCGTGCAAATACCGCTTAAATCACCGGTATGTACAGCAATCCGCTCCAGTTCGAGGGCGATGGTTCTGGCGAGATGCAGGGTCCGGTCCGGATGGTAATCACACAGGCTTTCCCACAAATTGACGAAAGCGAGGGTATGACCAACTACCGAGTCACCCGCTATACTTTCTGCCAGGGTAATGCGCTGGAGAAGATTTTTCTTTTCCAGAAACAATGGTTCTACTCCCCGGTGCTGATACCCTAACTGGATTTCCAAATGCAGTATCTGCTCACCATTGCAAATGAAGCGAAAATGTCCGGGCTCAATAATGCCGGCATGGATGGGACCTACTCCAACCTCATGTAACTCCTCACCCTCGATTGAAAAAAAAGGATAATCAGCCACCTTTATGTCTTTATTAAACCGGTTGAAGGGGAAACGCACCGGTTTGAGCCAGGGATGACCGGTATAACCCATTCCGAAATTCTCATGGATTTCCCGCTCAAATTTTTCAAATGCCAGGTTATGTTTTGAAAAGGAAGGCAGGGACTGATGGGCATCGACCACGCATGATGAAACCTGAATGGACTGCAGATTGTCATCGGCAATACAGCAGATCAGCCTGATCTTACCGGAATCCGGATAGCCAAAATAGTTGACGCAATGTGACCCTTCACTTTTTAAGAGGTTAAACACATTCAACTCCATAAAGGAATTATAGTCCAACTCCGGAATGGATGAACAGGCAATGCGTTGATTATTTTTAATGCTGATAAAACTCATATTACAGACATATTATCGACATATTAATGTGGTAGATTTTTTACTGCTTCCTGAATCAGGGTTACAAATTCCTGGGGCGGATTCAGACCGAGGTAAACCACCAGACCTAATAACACAAACTGGGATACCGATTCAACCGGTTTGATTTTTTCCATACCATCCTCTTTGAAAGCTACTGCAGGTGTAAACAGAAGTTTGAAAATATTCTTTCCGAAGGCCCAGATAATTATCGTTAGCAATATCATGACCACAATCATAATCCACAAATATTTAGCCTTGAATAAAGCCTGGAAAATCATAAATTCACTGATAAACAAACCCGATGGCGGCATTGCTGTTGTAAAAAAGAAACCCAGCAGCATGACCATTGACCCTGCCAGATTGTATTTAAAATAGTTGCCCACATCATAAATGCTCTTGCTTTGATAGATGCGGTAAATCTGCCCTTGCTGGAAAAAAAGACTCGACTTGACAAAAGAATGCAGGATGATATGGAGAACTGCGGCGAAATAGCCCACTCCGCCGGCTGCCAACCCCAGCATAACAATACCGGCATGCTCAATACTTGAATAAGCAAACATCCTTTTGATATTTTTCACTTTGGACATATAGACTGTCGCTACAAAAATGGAAAGCACGGCGGATATCAGTATCACGTGATTGGCCCAAAGATGAAGAGAGGAATTGGCCACCACTTCATAGAAGCGGAAGATACCCACAAACCCGACATTCATTAAGACACTGGAAAGCAGCGCACCTGACGGCGACGGAGCCTTATCTTTCGCATCGATTCCGGCGGTATACATAGGGACCAGCCCTAATTTGGCGGTAAAGCCGGTAAAGATAAAAATGAAAGAGAGCCGGAGCCAGAACAATTCCAAACTTGGAGCATTATGCAGTAGCGCGGTATATGAAAGATCACTACTTCCGGTCTCGTGCAGGGAAAAACTCAGGAAAAGAATTCCTATAAATACCAGAGTAATGCTGACCGCACAAACAAAAACATATTTCCAGGTTCCTTCCAGGGTGCGATTATTTCTGCGGTGATAAATCAGGGCGGAAGCGCTCAGGGTAGTCAACTCTACAAATATCCAGGTAACGGCAATGTGGTTGGATAGATAGGCCGCTGTAATCGAAGTCACCAAAGCTATGATGGAGCCAAAATAAATGGCGGTGTGCCTTGGACTGTCCCGCTTACTGTCCAGATAAATATAGCTATGATACACCGCCGGAATGCTGATGATCGTGAGGGTGACAAGCAGTAATATACCCAGGGGGTCGGCACTGAAATAATTCAATTCCGTTTCGTTTATATGCAGGTATTCGTAAACGGTAAATCCCGCCTGCAAAACGAGGAAAGCACATACAAGTAAATAATTCCGGGACCGGTTTCTATTATAGAAAACCAAGCCGGAAAGAATGTATGAACCTGCCAGGTATATTCCCGTCATTCTGTTTTTTATTTAAAATTAATCCTTCAGACTTCTCAATTGATCGACGTCGACGTCCTTCAGTACATCTCCGATCCGGTTTACAAAAATTCCCAGCAGGAAAACACTGGCAAAAATATCCAGCAGAATGCCCAGATTCACCAGCATTGGCATTTCATTGCCCACAGCCAGCGAAAGAATAAATACACCATTCTCAATGACAATATATCCCATAACATGAGTAATTATTTTATTACGGGTAACAATGATGTAGAGACCGGTAAACAGGGTTGAAAGGGCAACGACAAAATATATTTTACTGATAGCTGCATCGGCAATGGCGTTGGATAAAATAAAGGTGGCGATCACTATCAGGGTAATAATAATCAGAGACACGAAGTTTGGCAGGTAGGGTTCGGCATCACGGGTGATGTTGTTTCTCTTCATCACGTAGTTGAGAAATAACGGGATGGCAATGGTTTTGAAGATGATGGTCTCCAACAGGACAACGGCCAGGTTGATTGCGTTAATCTCAATCAGTTCAATGAAGGCGATTCCAAAAAGCAATAGTCCCTGGATAGCAAGTATCTTAATATACGTCAGCAATCGATGGGCAATACCCAGGTACAACAGCGTAATGGTGAACACGATTAATAATACATCTGTCATGCGTTTAACTCATTTTTGTTAATTAAACTGCCCTAAAATCAGCAATACTCCAAGAAAGATTAATAAGGAAACAGATGACAAAGCCAGTATATACTGAGGGTTGTGATTCATGCGCAGCCTGGCTGTAAATGATTCAAGAATTCCGACGGTCATTGCAAAAAGTATCTGCATCCCGAAGAACAATGGTATGGTAATATATATCGGAAAAACACCCATGAACAAATTGGCAATCAGGGCGCCGTACAGGGCAAATTTTAAACTGGTTCCGTAGGTTATCAGACCGAGGTCAAATCCGCTGTTATCCAGTATCATCACTTCATGAACCATGGTCAGTTCAAGATGGGTTTTCGGGTCATCAAAAGGCATCCGGCTGTTTTCCACCATCGTAATCATTACGAGTACCACCGTGGCCAACACACCCAGGATATAGGACACGGATGAGCCAAAATGTAAGAAGGAAAATATTTCCTGGAATGAACTGTGACCGGTGAGCAAACCCAGCGAGCCCATCAGAATAAAAAATGCCGGTTCTGCAAACATGGAGAACAGAGCTTCCCGGCTTGCTCCCATCCCCTCAAAACTACTTCCGGTGTCCAGCGCTGAAATGATGCTGAAGAACTTCCCAAGTCCCAGAATATAGGCGAAAAAAATAAAATCTCCTTCAAATGAGATAATCCCCTTATACTCACCCAATGGCACCGTCATGATAGCCGCAATAATGGAGGCAAAATAAATGCTGGGGGCTATCTGAAAAACAAAGCTGGTGGTGGTACTGTACACCGACCCTTTCCTCAATAACCGGATGATATCTTTGAGCGGTTGAAAGATGCCAGGACCTTTACGGCCCGCAAGAATACTCTTGGTCCTGGTAATAACACCGGAAAAAAACAGGCTTGCCAGTATGATCAAAATAAAGCTTATCATTCTATAGTGAATTTAAAAATTCAATCACTGACTCCAGATACCCCAATACAAAAGGTACTGTCAATATAAGAGTAATAAATACCAGTCCATAAAGTATATAAAACTGCAGGTTCCCATTTTGCAGAAATGCAAATTGATTTAGAAAAGATCTAAGTCCCCTCAAGGGGGTGTCAATTAACCATGCTTCTGCCTTATCGTAAGGATGCGTTTCATGGCCACCATCAGAAGGAAAAATATCCGTTATCTCTTTCTTTTTCTTGTGGATCATAAGAACTGGTTCGGCCAGTTTTCGGTAACCCCGGACAAAAGAGCTGGCGGTGTATTGCATTTTTCCCGAAGGTCCCACATACCCGCAACCCCAGGTGGTGCCCTGGCTTTCAGGCAGGGTCATCGTCATTCGTCGCCTGATAAAATAGATGATGCCTGCCAATAGTAGAAATCCCGCTGAACTCAGACCCACCATGGATAAAACTTCCGTTATCTGAAATTTATCAACCGGGACCAGACCCTCCGATTTACCCGTAAAAAGGGTCAGTGGTCCTGAAATCATTTTAATGAAAAAATGAGGAAACAAACCAATCGCCAGCATCAATGTCACGATCATATACATCGGCAAGAGCCGGCCATCACGGAATTCCCCGGTGGTATGTGACCATGGGTGACGGGCTCTTCCCAGGAAAACGGTCCCAAAGGCTTTGGTAAAGCACAACATAGCCAGACCACCGATCAGTGATAATGCAAATATCCCAAAGACGATCCAGGACAGCAGGGTTTTGTCAGAACTCTCCAGGTTACTGAACATGCCCATATAAATGAGAAATTCCGAAACAAACCCATTGAAAGGAGGCAATCCGCAAATAGCCAGTGCAGCGATGAGAAATACTATGGTGGTCTGTGGCATCTGCTTACTTAACCCACCTAATCGTTCCAGGTCTGAAGTGTGCGTGGCCTGGTAAACATTTCCCGCGCCATAAAATAAAAGTGATTTAAAAAGCGCATGATTGACGACATGCAGCAATGCACCGGCAAACCCCAGTGAAGCGAGAAAATGATTGGCCTTGCCGATGCCGATACACCCGAGGCCAATGCCCATTCCAATGATCCCGATATTCTCGATACTGTGGTAAGCCAATAACCGTTTCAGGTTATGCTGAACAATGGCCAGCATAACTCCATAAAGTCCTGAAACAATGGAAATCAGAAAAATAATATAACCAATAATCAGATAATCAACTTTTATCAATAAAAGCATCCGCAAGATACCATAGATACCTATTTTAATAATTACACCCGACATGATACCCGACACATGCGAGGGAGCGGCTGGATGGGCATATGGTAACCAGGTATGAAAGGGAACAAACCCGGCCTTGATAGCGAATCCTGTAAAAAAACAGAGAAACAAGACTATTCCATAAAGCGCCGTATTGGAAGAAGAAAATTGGGCAATTGCACTAAAATCATACGAATCCATTTTTAAGGCCACCCAGATAAAACCCAGGGTGAGTAACATGATACAGATGTGTGACTGTATTAAATAGTTCATACCGGCATTCAACGTCTCCCGTCGGTTGTGTTCGAAAATCACGAGAACAAAGGAGCTTAATGCCATAATTTCCCAGGCAATAAGAAAAGCGATGGAGTTTTGCAGAGAACAAATACCAATTAAACTTGCCTGGACCAATAGAAAACTGACAGCATGAAGTGACAGGTTGGCCTTTTGTGCACGGTAAACCTTCAGGTATTGCAGGCCATATAGAGCGCCGGTAATAAAGATAAAATTGATAATTAAAATAAACCATCCGGATAAAGTATCCACCCGAACCGGGATTTCACCGGTCATCAGCGACCCTGTCATCAGGTATTCAAAGTCAACCCCCTTCATCGCCCTGAAAGCTATGATACTGCTGATCCCGGCCATTATCATGACAGCAGCCACTGTGATAAACCCTTTCCATTTTACATTGACCCAGGGTATAGCCAGGATTGATAGAAACAGGATTAATATGAAGGTCGTGACAAATGCCATTAGAGCACCTTAAGAACAGATCCGAATAATATCAGAAAGATAAATATCAGTCCATAAAGGATGTACATCTGGATTTTTCCATTCTGAATAAACTGAAAATAATTGAAAGTATGCAACAGCCGGGATACCAGGCCGTCGATTATATTTCTGACAACAAAATCATTGTAATGCGATGAATACTTCCGTTCTGCCGGGAATATTTCTTCCACTTCTATTTCTTGATAACTCTTCTGTTCCAGAACGATAAAGCTGAGAAGCTTTCCCAGTGATTTTGAATAGGATTTGCCGGTATACTGCATTCTGGGCAACGGTGATTGGTATCCACAACCCCAGGTGATTTCTTTTGATACCGGACGATTTATGGTGAATCTTTTCCGGATAGCTAATATGATCCCGGTCAGAAGGACCAACAACAACGTTAATTTACCTATGACAGATAGGCTGTTGATGAAGGAGTCCGGAATTGCCTGTCCTTGCATGGCCAGAGCTGGGATGAATCTAACAACAATTTCGCTGACCATTGAAAAATAGAACTGTGGAAATATGCCAATGGAAAGCATAATGATTACAATAAAATATTGTGGCACCCGCATCTGGATGGGTACCTCAACCGGCTTTTCGTGCAATGGTATCCGTGGTGTGCCAAGGAAGATTGTACCAAAACCCTTTGTAAAAGTAAGTACGGAGATTCCCCCGGTGAGGGCAAGGCCAGCGAATGCATAGATCATCAGGGTGATATTTGGGATACCGGCGGAATTGATCCCGGTGATAAGACCGGAATATAAGATAAATTCTGACACAAACCCATTGAAAGGCGGTAGCCCGACAATAGCGATACTGCCAACCAGGAATAATGACGCGGTTTGCGGCATGCGATGTATCAGCCCTCCGAGTTTTTCCATATCACGGGTATGGGTTTGTTGATATACGGCACCAGCACTGAAAAATAGCAGGGATTTAATCAGTGAATGGTTGAGCGCATGCAACAGGGCAGAGGCAAAACCCAGAACAATCAACAATGGATTGCCCATACCCATTCCAATGATTCCCAATCCGATACCGATTCCGATAATACCGATGTTCTCAATAGTGCAGTAAGCCAGCATTCTTTTAAAATCACGGTGAAACGCGGCATTGAGAATTCCATACAAAGCTGTGAACACTGAAAGAGCAATGACGATTTCTCCAATGGTATTAAAATCCTGCCTCAGCAGACCCGTTATCCGGAGAATACCATAAATACCCAGTTTCACAATGACTCCCGACATTATTCCGGAGATATGAGAGGGAGCTGCCGGATGAGCCTGCGGCAACCAGGAATGCATTGGTATAAATCCTGCTTTCAGACCAAAGCCAATAAAAAAAAGAATAAATAAGCTGAGGTTTGGATTGGATGCAAAGAATGCTGCAATTGCTGAAAATTCAAATGAGCCCTGGGAAACATATATCCAGATAAAGGCTGCGACCAAAAAAAGCACTCCTAAATGCATCTGTACGAGGTAGTTTATTCCCGCATGCAAGGTGGTTTTATTCGAATGGTCAAACAGGATTAATAAAAAAGAGGAAATAGCCATTAACTCCCATACAATCAGAAATATCAGACTATGCTGAACCATACAGACCCATAGCATCGAGCTTTGAAACAGTAATAGCAAAATCCAGTGTAGGGTCAGTTTAGCTCTTTGCTCATCATATGGTTTAAGGTATCCGATTCCATAAAATGTACCGTTAATACAGGTTACATTGATAATCAGGATAAACCAGGCCGAAAGACTGTCAATGCGCAGGAAAATATTACCAAAAAGTGGAGGTTTGCCTAACAATATTTCAAGATCATTCCCGGTCAATACCCTGACAGCAAGAACCGAAGTCACTACTGCCACCAACAATACCATCAGAAAATTGGCTTTAGCCCTGAGGAAATGAGGTAACAGCGGAAGAGAAATGATTCCTGTTATCGGGAGTAATATAGCTAAATCAATAAGGAATGATTCTGACATGGCTAATCGGTGTAATAGTCCGGATTTATCCTGGTCCTCTTCATGTGTCAAACACTTCAATCCACATTAATATGATCACAATCCATGTCCTGAACCGGCTCAATGGATTTGTGTGATCATCTCCTGCTCTTCGTCACCCTGATCTGCCTTTCCTATTTTTTGGAAGAGATGAGTTCCTGTTTTCTATAGCCATCATGCTCTATTGTTTAGGTGAAACCCCGGCAAAGGATTGATCTTCAATACTTTCGCCAGCCCGATTGGGAATTCATGTATTGTTAAATGCATGAATAAGGTAAACTCAATCACCCGCTTTTCTTTAAATGCAGCGGTTTTATTGCTATTTTCTGATGCCAATAATTGTAGTCCGTATGGATTTTCCATCATTAGTGCTTCAGTATCATTATATAAAGATAAAAAATATACCTGATCCATCAGACACATATTTCAACGCATTTTTTTCGAGCGGGCCCCACCCCTCTTGAACCTATGGGGCTTTTAACACCGACTCAGACGGCCTCCGGCTCTTCCTCTATGGTTAAAAGCGTACTTTTTGGTTATGGCGAGGTATAAGGGGATTGCTGTTTTGCGAAATGTCAGCTATTCAAATGGCCCAGGTCAGCCAACAAGCCTCCATCCTTTCTGCTTCTCCCGTTGCATTAAGGGTACATACTGACCATTTCAGGTCTTGAATAATAACCGGCAGGTTTGAAGTCGCAATCCACCATATATTCTGTCGCAGGTCAACATTGATCGCACCGGTCTCTATCATACCTTTGTAGAAAACAAACTAACCATCATGACGCAAGTACAGAAAATCAGTCCCTTTCTCTGGTATGACCAGCAGGCCAGGGAAGCCGCCGAATTTTATACCTCCATCTTTCCGGATTCACGGATTTTGACCTCAACACCGCTGGTCACCGAGTTTACGTTGACCGGACTAAAATTTCAGGCTCTGAACGGTGGCTGGAGGGACGAATTGATTCGCCCGGGTACTGATGAGCATGGTGCTACGGTGATTAAAATCGCCGCTCCAGGGGTACTCTAAATTATTTCTTTTCTTGTTTAGAGATTGGATCGGTCACACCCAGTTACCTTCGATAATATTGTTTTGCGAGAATGTAGTTAATGAATACTGTAAATCTCTGCGGACTTCGCGTACTTTGCGAGAGGAATAGGGTAATTTTTTCGACCATGTTATTTAGATCCAAATGACTTTGCGGATGCCTCTCGCGGAGGCCGCAGAGTTCGCGAAGCATTGGAGATGTTTAAATGTTTAGTGTTTATAAGGAGGGGCGAATTTATTCGCCCAAGTACTGACGAGCATAGTTCTACGGCGATTAAAATCGGCGCTCCAGGGTACTCTAAATTATTTCTTTTCTTGTTTAGAGATTGCAGCTATCACACCAAGTTACCTTCGGCAATATTGTCTTGCGAGCATGTAGTTAATGAATACTGTAAATCTCTGCGGACTTCGCGTACTTTGCGAGAGGAAGAGCGTATTTTTTTCCAGCATATTATTGAGATTCAAATGACATTGCGGATGCCATTTGGAGGGGCGAATTGATTCGCCCGGGTACTGATGAGCATGGTGCAACGGCGATTAAAATCGCCGCTCCATGGGTTTTTCTTTTCTGTGTTTAGGAGGTTGTCCCCTAAGTGCCTTCGAAGGGCGAATTTATTCGCCACGGGTACTGATGAGCATAGTGCAACGGCGATTAAAATCGCCGCTCCAGGGGTTGTTTTTCTTTTCTATGTTTAGGAGGTTGTCAAGTGACCTAAGTACCTTCGACAGGCGAATTTATTCGCCCGGGTATGAACGAGCATGGTGCAACGGCGATTAAAATCGTTGCTCCAGGGGTACTCTAAATTATTTCTTTTCTTGTTTAGAGGTTGCATCTATCACACCCAGTTACCTTCGACAATATTGTTTTGCGAGAATGTAGTTAATGAATACTGTAAATCTCTGCGGACTTCGCGTACTTTGCGAGAGGAATAG
>CAYRYD010000062.1:22818-28652 GCA_964428345.1 uncultured Saprospiraceae bacterium
AGGGGTACTCTAAATTATTTCTTTTCTTGTTTAGAGGTTGCATCTATCACACCCAGTTACCTTCGACAATATTGTTTTGCGAGAATGTAGTTAATGAATACTGTAAATCTCTGCGGACTTCGCGTACTTTGCGAGAGGAAGAGCGTATTTTTTTCCAGCATATTATTGAGATTCAAATGACATTGCGGATGCCATTTGGAGGGGCGAATTGATTCGCCCGGGTACTGATGAGCATGGTGCAACGGCGATTAAAATCGCCGCTCCAGGGGTTGTTTTTCTTTTCTATGTTTAGGAGGTTGTCCAGTGACCTAAGTACCTTCGACAGGCGAATTTATTGGCCCGGGTACTGACGAGCATGGTGCAACGGCGATTAAAATCGCCGTTCCAGGTATGCCAATTTATGTTCATGCTTGTTTTTTGCTTGTTTTCTAACGTCGATTTGTTCGCACATTCAACTACCGCTTAGTTGACAAAAGATATTTCCCGGTCATTCGGCTGCTTTTCACCCGGGGTGCTGCGACCTTCATCAAAATATTGTTGCATCAGGGTGCTCAATTGTCTCACCATATCAGGATGGGCATCGGCAATATTCTTTTCTTCCGCTGGATCATCCCTGAGGTTAAATAGCTGAACCGGAGGTAAATTCATCCCGGCGGCTTCTTTGGGGGTGGGATAACTCCACCCACCCGACCCGGGACAGAAACAGATTTTCCAGTCGCTCTGCCGGAGAGAAAAACAACCGTGAATGGAGTGATGCACCGTCGCTTCCCGCACCGGTGCGGACATACCCGGATCCGTGAAAAGGGGCGTCAGATCATAACTGTCTTCACCGGCACCGGGAGGAATGGGTGTGCCCACAATACCGGCAACGGTAGCGAGCAGATCGGTGAGGCAAATGATTTGATCTGAAGTGGATCTGGTCTGAATTTTTCCCGGCCACTGAACGATGAAGGGAATGCGATGACCACCTTCGTAGATGTCGGCTTTGTGACCGCGGTATATATAGCTGGGGTCGTGACCGGCTGCCTCCAGTTCGGCAAAGTCGGCCATCGGGCTGCATCCGTTGTCGCTGGTAAAAATGATCATCGTGTTTTCCTGAATACCAGCCTTTTTCACAGCATCGACAATCTGCCGGACTACATCATCGACCATCAGGACAAAATCCCCATATTCATTGGTGCCTGATTTACCAAGAAAATCCGCAGTGGGCAAGATCGGTGTATGCGGTGCAGTCAGGGGAAAATAAAGGAAAAATGGAGCTTTCTCCTGACTCTTTTCGTCAATATACTGAAGGGCTTTTTCCGTTAGCACCGGCAATACTTCTTCGTGCACAAAATCGTTTCCGATTGCACTTCTGCGCCAGAATTTCTTACCCTCCATTGCTTCGATGGTGTCAATAGAGTGCGCCGTGATCAGATCATTTTCGATATAGAAATAGGGAGGGATATCGAGGGATGCGGTAATGCCAAAAAAGTAATCGCATCCATTCTGATTTGGGCCGTTTTGGATAGGCAGGGTAAAATCAAAGGCTCCATCGGCATTTTTACCCCAGTCCAGTCCCAGGTGCCATTTACCAATACAGGCGGTCTGATAGCCATGCTCTTTAAGATAGGAGGCGACAGTCAGTCTTTCGGGATCAATCAGGTGGGTGTCGTAGGTCCAGCTTACGCCTTCAGCCAGCCGGGTTCGCCAGGCATACCGGCCGGTGAGGATGCCATAGCGCGTGGGCGTGCAGACGGAGGAACCGCTGTGGGCGTCGGAAAACAATAAACCATTGCGGGCAATTGCATCAATCGCTGTCGTTATGATCTTTGACTGAGGGTTGTAGGCACTGACATCTCCGATCCCCAAATCATCTGCGAGGATATAGATGATATTGGGTCGATTGCCAGCTATCTGCCCGGATGGCTGGCAACCCTCAGACAGAATGATCATGAGGAAAAGACTGAACAATATCATATGACGCACGGGCGATTTTAATAAGAAGGTATTGTTAAACCGTGAGACAGCCAAATTCTGCAGGTATCATGTTTGGTTCTGCCGGTATTTTTTCTGAATGTCCTCAAAGAACCGCATCTTCACTGTGAAATCGAACCCTTAAATAGATCATGGTGACATCCGGTTTAAAAGTCATTGCCTTTGATGCCGACGACACCCTTTGGGTCAACGAACCAAATTTTCAGGAAATTGAAGGAAAGTTTTGTGAGATGTTGGAGCATTACCTGCCCCGGCATACGGTATCGCGTGAATTACTGACGACCGAGATCAACAATCTGGATCTCTATGGTTATGGAATAAAAAGTTTTATGCTGTCCATGATCGAAGCCGCGATCCATATTTCGGGAAGAACCATTGGCCTCGATGCGATCGAGAAAATTATCCAGTATGGCAAGGAAATGCTGGACAAGCCGGTGGAATTGATCGATGGAGTGCAAGAAGTCCTGCTGAAGCTCAATGGCAGCTATCGGCTGGTCATGGCCACCAAGGGTGATTTGCTCGATCAGGAGCGGAAGCTGATCAAATCCGGACTGGAAAAACATTTTCATCACATCGAAATTCTTTCCGATAAAAAGGAGGAGAATTACCTGAAATTAATCAGGCATCTCGATGTGAGTCCGCCGGAGTTTTTAATGATCGGTAATTCCATTAAATCGGATGTATTGCCGGTACTGAATCTGGGTGGTCATGCCTGTCATGTTCCTTTCCAGGTAACCTGGGAGCATGAAAAAATCGAACAGCACATCGATCATCCCAATTTTTGGCAGGTCGAAAAAATCAGTGATTTACTGCAATATCTTGATCACTGACAGATGACCATCAGATTTATGATTCTTTATTCCTGAGATCTCCCAACATCTCCCGGAGACTGGAAAAACCTCTCCAGGCCACAATCAGGGTAACCACCAGGTACCAAAGGACAACCAATGAAAAAATGACCAGCCAAAAATTCTGCAGGAACATTATTCTTCAATTTTATTGGGATGAAAATGATGTTTCAATTTACTACCGGCATACATGGCTACGGCAGTCGCTACATAGGCAGCCACGGCTGATTTATAGGGGCCTATCCGGGCGGCCAGATCCTGGGTCGCCGGCAACTCCTGCATGATCAGAAAGGCAACCGGGATCAGGCAGCCAAACAGGATGGCACCGATTGCTCCCCAGTTGTTGGCTTTATCCCAGTAGCAAGCCGCGACGAGGATGGTGCTCATACTGCTCAGATAGATGGTTCCGGTTACCTGGAGATAAACCCAGAGATCGCCCTTCAGGGGATACCAGAGACCGTAGAGCAAGAGAAAGATCCCAATCAAGGCCACCAACATCCGGTTGACCCGGATTCCTTTTTTTTGAGACCACTTTCGCTTGTGGATTGGTTCCATGATATCATTGTAGATCACGGAGCTCCAGGCCAGCATATAGGAAGAATTGGTGGACATATCCGCTGCCAGCATACCGGCGATCAACAGGCCCAGCAAGCCGGTAGGTATGATCATCGCCAGGAAAGCGGGCAATGCCAGGATTTCCCGTGCCGGCTGCTGACCGGTGGTAGAGAAGTAGTAGAAAGCACCGATGCCCAGAAAAGCCGGCACGATAAACCGAACCAGAAAAAATGGAGCGGTAGCCTGATAAATGCGTTGGCCGGTCCGTACATCCCTGGCAGCCAATACCCGGGAAATCGTGGTTTGCCAGGTCAGGATGGAGGCAACTGCCAGTAAAATATCGAGGAGGATCCGGTCAAGACCGTAGATATTGCTTTCAAACGGATTGAAGGCAGCCCTTCCGTAGCTGGTTTGCAGGTGCTGGACAAGGCTGGTCCATTCATAACTGACGGCTACGAGCATAACTGCAATCAAGAGACCCATGCTCATCACTACAAATTGCATGTAGTCGGTCACCAAAACGGACAACATCCCTCCCAGAATTGTATAAATGGCCACAATAATCAGGATCACCGTCATCATGGCCTCCAGGTATCCCGCAGGCAATCCCAGAATAATCGTCAGAAAATCGCCGGCCATGCGTAGAAAAACGCCCATGTTGAGCAGACCACCCAATACGATTACCAGTCCACTGGCCCATCGCACCCGTTTGCCAAATTTCTGTTCAAAAAATTCGGGGATCGTGATGACTCCCCGTTCCCGGAGGGGTTTGATGCAAAAACCGGTCTTTCCGATGATAAACATCGCCAGAAAGAGGGCAACTCCCGGGGTCGTACCGGCAAATCCATATTTGTAACCCAGTTCGGCATTGGCCATGCAGGTTACAATCCCAAATTCGGTGGCTGCCAGGGAGGCTATGCCCAGATAGATGTCGACCTTGCGTCCGGCCAGCAGATAATCGTCAACGTTTTTAACCAGCCTCCTGACCATAAGGCCGGCGATGAGTGTACCTGCGATGTAAATCAGGACGATGGGCCCATCGATCAACCATTGGAAGTTTGTCATATACGGTTATTGGTCGGTCTCTTTTTTTATGGCATTTTTTCTTCGGTCAGCAGTAACTTACCAAAGGCGGAAGGTATATGAAAATCGGGTCTTTCGGAGTCCGGATGTACCCAGCTGATCCATTTTACCGGCTGGTTTTGGTTATGCTGAAAATCACCCCGGAAAATTCCCGCATCGATGGTGCGGTCGTCATTGATGATGGCCAGATTCTCCAGAGACTCCATCGAAATCCGGGCCTCCACTATATAACCATCGACGGTGGTGGTTGCCAGGACTTCCAGGTGATCTTCCGGCCAGTGCCATTCAAAATTGGCTTGCCGGTAAAAGCGTGACTCGTAGTCCAAAACCCGCGCCCGGGGGTCCATCTCCAGGCAATAGTAGGGATCCATCTCTCCCCGGACCTTGAAGAAAATCTCTACCCGGTCACTGGGCAAAACCCCCCGGCTGTCTTTTGGCGGACCCGGCGCGACAATATCGTGATCGATCACTTTATAGAGCAGGTAAAGGGCACTGTCGGTCCACAACGCCTGAAAGGCAGTGGGCTGGGGGATTTCATCGTTCCAGGGCAATTGAAAGTCGGTGAGGATTCCGGCCTGATTCCAGATGGGATCAGACCCGCTGCCTGTCATCTGAATTTCCTGCCTGACTTTTCGTACTTCATAAATTTTCAGGGACTCTCCACCCTGAAACAGCAGTATGGCCAGCAAGAAAAACAGATTGATTGCACTCATGCGAGGAAGATAGGATTTTTTGGTTGATTTTAACCGGGGTTTACCGAATTTCAGAGGTATTAAGAGTTGCCCACCGGTTGGTCTTCGGTCTGTTGCTCACTGGCTGTTTCCCATGGATTTCACCTGATCTCCCAAAGGGTAAGGTAGGTAACCGATGAAACCGCTGATCTTCCATCTCCCGCTGTGTTTACGGCATTGGTAAAGAGTCTGCCAATTCATGATAACCCGCTCACCTCCCGGGGTGGTCAGATAGCCGTCAAATTTCTTGTGGGCCAGGGCAGTGTCTTCATCGATATCAATCTGGCTCAGATCGGTGAGCGAAAAGAAGGTTTCGATGGGATCTTCCTGCCATTGGGCGTTATTAAACACTTCTGCCTGACGCAGCCATTCCTGTTTGTATTTATCCAGACTGGAAAAATTGATTTTCCAGAGATCCGGGTTGGATTGTTTCCCCCCGTCGATGCCTATAAATCCGTTTTCGATAAAATCATCCTCAACCATAGACCAGTCGCTCCGGCAAAAGGCAATGATATCCCTTTCGACCAGCATGGTCCATATTTCGGCTTTGTCAGGATCGTGGGGAAACGGGTTTTTACGCATGGGAATTATTGATTATTGATTATTGATTATTGATTATTGATTATTGATTATTGATTAT
>CAYRYD010000063.1:0-28273 GCA_964428345.1 uncultured Saprospiraceae bacterium
TAATTTATCATCACGCCAATTGGCGGGATTGTTAACAATATAATCTGAAATACGGCTATCCCATAGAGAGATTTCAGGCATGTTCTAAGTTAGCTACTTTTTATTTTCTTAACATGTGGAATAACGTAAAAGCATTGGCGATGTGGCGGTATTCTGTGTTACGTCTGCCTGGTGCCGCTGCTGATTAAAGATACAAAAGCTCATTGTTTATTCTGTTGCTCGGCGTTATTCGTCTGCCGAAACCGAAGCTGATTAGCGAACAAATAGCTGAAAATATATTCGTCACCCCGCCATATTGCTAATGCAATGTTAGCTGAAGCATTCGCATTCCTTTTATTGCCAGAAACTAAATAATCTCTTGAAAATAATTCGATCGGTAAAAGTTGCTAAAAGCACACCTAATGCATACATCACGTAATCAAAGGGATCAAAAACTATTGCCAAGGCGTAAATGCCAAAGTATTGTAAAGTTTCAGATAATGAACAAAGCACAAAAATTACTGCTGCTTTTAAATACCAATTTCGGATAATCTTGTATTTGTCTTCTACAAGCACGAGAAGAAAATAATATCCAAATGGAATTACTATATCAGCAAAGTAGCTATGAAAAAGTCGGTGAATTTGTTCATTTGCCCAATCTGCTCCTATAATAAAAAGAGTTGCAATAATTAGTAATGTGATTACCACAACTAGTTTTTTGTTTCTCATTCGCTTGAAGCATGTTTCAGCCAACTCCTAATATACACATAATTCCTGTATCGTCATTGCGGCTTTTTATCAAAAAGGATTCTGGTTGGAGTTAATACGGGGTTCAATGATCTTTATGTCCTGGCACCCCGTCTTTCCGTAATACTGTCCGGGTAGATGGCGATCAAAACACCTTTCAGACAGCCCGCGAGGCCTGAGATCAACCCGTCACCCAGACAAGCAGGGACCTGCTTATCCCGAATCCCTGACTGCCAAAAATCTCATCTGCATTCCAGCAAAGCCCCGCTCCGGCTTTCCAGAAAACCGCTGCCATCACCAGCCTTTTCATCTTTTGCTATGGCATCTGCGATGGTCCGGAAATACGGTATCCAGTAAAGAAATAAGGAATAACCCGGCCTGTCCCACAGACTCCCTGATAACGGAATAACATAAAAACATGCCCTCCCCTCACTTCTTTCTCCCATATAATACATCCACTTTATGCTTTGACGGATACGGCGCCCGGGTGAGTGGCGCCGGCGATACGTTCGATCCGTTGGGTAATTTGACCTTAGCCCGCTGCTCATTGTAGCGCGGATCTTCGACCATCGGCAGGCGGTCGGTTTTTTCCACTTCGATCGATGGAAATCCAAATTCGACGACCACCTTTCCCTGGATCAGATAACAACCCGGACCCTTAAAAGGCCACCGGTATAAAATATCCGGAAAATGGGTAGTGTCAAAAAAAGCCCCCTCGCTGTCGATCCAGGTACCAAAATTCATGTGCCCTTTTACCGTAGGCACATCTTTGCGGGCAATCAGGTACCCTACAATCCGGATGACCTTATTTTCATAATGTAAAAAATCCCTGACCAAAACATCACCCCGGTATTTGGTTTTCAACATTTGAAAAGGATCGCATGACACCGGAAATCCGACCATCTCTATTTCATCAAAAGCATCTTCAAAGGCATTGCGTTCCAGTACCGGAAATTCCCATTTTTTAACCGGCTCTTTAAATAACTTTCGCACATGATGGACTTCCTTATGCTGACTTTTATTAATCAGCATCCGGGCTTCCAGAATTAATTCATTTTTTGGCCTTCCCATGCTACGAAAAGCGCCCACAAAAATCAAGGACTCGGTATGTTCAATACCAATGGATAATCGATCGACAAAATCCGACAGCGATTCAAATGGGCCGCCCAGATTGCGCTCTTCCACAATTTTTTCGGAAATGTGCAGATTAAATCCTTCGATCGAACTCAGCCCGATGTATATCCGGTGGCCATGCAATGTCGCCAACACCTCGCTGTGATTGACACAGGGTTGGCAAACCTCCCCTCCCGCCATCCGGGCTTCGTGAAAATAAACTTCCTTGCGGTAAAACCCGCCAAAATTATTGATGGCCGAAACCATAAACTCCAGCGGATAATGCGCCTTTAAATACAACGCCAGATAGGATTCGACCGCATAACTGGCCGAATGCGATTTGCAAAAAGAATAACCGGCAAACGATTCTATCTGCCGGTAGACTTCCCGGGTTAATTCATCGGGATAACCGCGCTCCTGGCAATTTTCAAAAAAACGGTCTTTAACTTTCTCCAGTTCTTTGGATGACCGGGTCTTGCCCGACATGCCCCGCCGTAAAATATCGGCATCGGCCATATCCAGGCCGCCGAAAAAATGGGCAATCTTGATGACGTCTTCCTGGTACACCATCACCCCGTACGTCTCGCCCAGATGCTCCTTAAAAACCGGATGAAAATACTCGAAATCATCCGGGTGATTATGCCGCCGCTGAAACTCACGCAACATACCCGACTTGGCCACTCCCGGCCGGATCACACTCGATGCCGCCACCAGAATCTGGTAATTGTTGGCCCGCAACCGTCGCAACAATCCGCGCATGGCCGGTGACTCCACATAAAAACAACCGATGGTTTTTCCGTGCGACAGCATCTCATTGCACTTCGGATGGTCGACATACAAACCGGTGTCGTTAAAATCGATATCGACTCCCTTCGTTTGTTTAACAAGCTGGATCGTCGAATGAATGGTACCCAGACCCCGCTGGCTCAGGATATCAAATTTTTCAAACCCGATATCTTCGGCGATATACATATCGATCTGCGCCGTCTTAAAGGCTTTGGGCGGAAAATTCATCGCGGTGTAATAGGTAAGCGGTTTTTCGCTGATCAGTACGCCACAGGCATGCATGGAGAGCTGATTGGGAAAAGTATGCATCATATCGGCATACCGGTGAATGAGTTGCACTTCCCGGCTCTTTTCATGCAGGTTGCGCGGATTGGCCGACAACTGGTCGATCTCCGCCTTGGGCAGGCCCATCACCTTGCCCAACTCCCGGTGGATCGACCGGTGTTTAAACGAGCTGACTGTGCCACAAAACGCGGTACAGGCCGGATCAAAGCGCTTAAAAATATAATCGAGTATCTGATCGCGGTCTTTCCAGCTCCAGTCGATATCAAAATCCGGCGGTACTTTCCGGGCCGGATTTAAAAACCGTTCGAAATACAGGTTTAACTGAATGGGACAAACGTTGGTAATTTTCAAAATATAGGCAACAATCGAATTGGCACCGCTGCCCCTGCCTACATGAAAAAAATTTCTCGAAAGGCTGTAACGTACGATATCCCAGGTACATAAAAAATAGCCGCCAAAACCCAGCTGATCGATGATCGCCAGTTCCTTCTCCACCCGGGCCAGGGCGACCGGATTGTGCTTACCGTAACGAAATTCAAAGCCGTCGTCGATGAGTTTGCGCAGCAATTCCTTATCGCCGTATTTGGTACCGGTATAGGTGGCCTTGTTTTTCGGTTCGCTAAAATCAAATTCAAACCGGCAGGAGTCTAAAATGTGGTTGGCATTTTTTATTGCTTCCGGCAGTACATCATAGGCTTTGATCATTGCATCCGGTGACAGCATGACTTCATCATCACCGGCCTGATCTTCCGGCCGGAGCATGGAGAGAATAATGTTGTGGTCTATACACCGCAACAACCGGTGCAAATTAAATTCACTTTTATTCCGGTAAGTCACCGGCTGCAGAGCCACTATTTTACTCCGGATTTTATTCAGATCCGAATAGACGATTTTAAACCGGTCTTTGAGCGACACTCCGATATATTCGTTATCCCGCAATAAAAAAGGTACGTTATCAATAGGGTAAACGATATATACATTTGAAAATTCAGGAGCCATGTCGGGTATGGGATCCTTACTGATATTCCGATGGGTCAGAAACTGATTTAATTCATGAAAGCCCTCATTATTTCTGGCCAGTCCGATGTACAATAATTTCGATCCTTCCCTGAATTCGATACCCACTACCGGATGGATCCGGTGCTCCCGGCAGGCTTTGATAAAATCGAAAACCCCGGTCGTCACCTCAATATCGGTCAGCGCCATGGCTTCCACTCCCAGCTCAGCCGCCCGGGCTACCAGCTCTTCGACCGGTATGGTGCCGTACCGCAGGGAATAATAGGAATGACAACGGAGGTACATTTTTGATTGGTGATTTTAGATTGCAGATTGCTGATTTACTCCGTCCGCCGTAGCCTTGTACGAAGGCGAGACTCCGTCCGCCGTAGCCTTGTGCGAAGGCGAGACTCCGTCCGCCGTAGCTTTAGCGTAGGTGGATTGATTTACAATTGGGCTATTCTTTTCTTTATAGTCTTAGCCGACGAAATAAATATGGATAAAAGTTGATTCATTTCTTCATACAATACTTCAATCTGTTTATTAGAAATCCATTCTTTTTCGCTGATGACTTCCAACCACAGCATGGTCTCATCCGCTTCTTCAATGACAATCTCCAGTTTGGCAATAAACTCCTTATCACTTCTTGCCCGGCACACCGCCCGGTAATTTGCAGCTACTGATGTCGCCGACCGGATCATTTGTTTTGCTATATGCTTTCCGGCTATGTGGTATCTGGTAAAAGTTCCGACATAATTAATAATGGCTATTGCCAGATCTTTAGATCTCTTTTTTATTTCTTCCTTCATAGAGCATTTTTGATTGGTGATTTTAGATTGCAGATTGCTGATTTACTCCGTCCGCCGTAGCCTTGTACGAAGGCGAGACTCCGTCCGCCGTAGCCTTGTGCGAAGGCGAGACTCCGTCCGCCGTAGCTTTAGCGTAGGTGGATTGATTTACAATTGGGCTATTCTTTTCTTTATAGTCTTAGCCGACGAAATAAATATGGATAAAAGTTGATTCATTTCTTCATACAATACTTCAATCTGTTTATTAGAAATCCATTCTTTTTCGCTGATGACTTCCAACCACAGCATGGTCTCATCCGCTTCTTCAATGACAATCTCCAGTTTGGCAATAAACTCCTTATCACTTCTTGCCCGGCACACCGCCCGGTAATTTGCAGCTACTGATGTCGCCGACCGGATCATTTGTTTTGCTATATGCTTTCCGGCTATGTGGTATCTGGTAAAAGTTCCGACATAATTAATAATGGCTATTGCCAGATCTTTAGATCTCTTTTTTATTTCTTCCTTCATAGAGCATTTTTGATTGGTGATTTTAGATTGCAGATTGCTGATTAATTGTGGATTTGACTCTGTCCGTAGGTCCAATCATCCTAATTACTAAATCTAAAATCAGAAATCTAAAATCTAAAATCCGAAACAGCCCTCCGTACTGCATTTTTTCCAAACCGGTTTTTTATCCGGTCCATCGCCTGGTATAAATTAATAATGGTCACATCGTCAAATACATTGATCTGGTAATTGCCCGTCACCAGTCCGGACAGCTTTACGCCGACCAGACGGATCATCATGCGGCGTTCGTAGACTTTATCAAACAATTCGAGGGCTTTCCGGATCAGTACATGATCGCAGGAGGTATAGGGTACTTTAGCCTGCTGGAGATGAGTATCAAAATTGGAATACCGGATCTTGACCGCAATCACAGAGGCTACTTTCTGCTCGGCTCTCAGCTGATAACACAGGTTTTCTACCATTTGCACCAGCAGGCCTTTCATCTGCACGATGTCCATGCTGTCGCGCATAAACGTGCGCTCGGAAGAGATGGATTTGCGTTCGTTGTACTGGATAACCGGGGTCGGGTCGATGCCGTTGGCTTTCCGGTACAGGGTCGACCCGTTTTTGCCCAGCAGACGCACCAGGACTTCTTCCGGGATCCCGGCCAGCGTCTTGATCGTACGGATACCCACCCTCGACAACGTCTTGTAGGTAGCCGTGCCGATCATCGGAATCTTCTGAACGGGCAACGGGTCCAGAAAAGGGCGTACCTGATCGAAGGGTATTTGCAGCTGCCCGCGGGGTTTGGCTTCGCCGGTGGCGATCTTGCTGACGGTCTTGGTGGGCGACAGGCCAAAGGAAATCGGCAGCCCGGTTTCTTTTTCGATGCGCTGCTTCAGTTCGTTGGTCCATTTAAAGCAGCCAAAATAGCGATCCATCCCGGTCAGGTCCATGTAAAACTCGTCGATGCTGGCTTTCTCATAGACCGGAGCCGACTCGGCAATCAGATTGGTGACGTCATCCGACTTCCGGGCATAGAGATCCATATCGCCCTTCACCACCACTGCATCCGGGCAAATGCGCAGGGCCAATTTCATCGGCATCGCCGAATGCACCCCATAATACCGGGCCTCGTAGCTGCACGATGCGACCACTCCCCGTTCGGAACTGCCTCCTACAATGACCGGCTTCCCGATCAGACTGGAGTCGAGCAGGCGCTGACAAGAGACAAAAAACGTATCCAAATCCAGGTGGACAATATGCCGGTTACGAAAATCCATTTCCGTTGAGTTTATCACCGGCCGGTGGGGTATCCGGTCGTAGTTTTCTTTTTAAAGTCAATAACCATGAGACCTATATCTATTTTTACTAACTTTGAGTCTATTCATAATAGACAAATGTATATTAATAGTGGATAATTGTAAATGATATTCTATTAAAAATGGATTATTTGGCAAAAAATTTACGATTCCTGCGCAAACGCCGGTCGGTTACTCAGGAAGAGATGGCCCAGGATCTGGATCTGAAAAAGTCGACCTATGCCAGTTATGAAAATGACGAGGGCAATACCCCGCCGGCAAAGACCCTGTATTCGATCGCCCGTAAATTTGGCGTATCGATGGAGAGCCTGTTTGAGGTCGACTATACTGCACTGCGGGATCAGGACACACTCCGGATATCCGACCGGGAAATCTACTTTCCGGTCAGCGTCGACCTGACCGGTACCGAGCTCATCGATGTAGTGCCCGCTACCCACCAGGCTCAGGCCGGTTACCTCAGCGATTTTTCCAATCCAGCCTACATCCGTTCGCTACCCAAGATAAACTGGGATCTCGGCACCTATGAAGCCGGCACCAAGCGAATCTTTCAGATTGCCGGCGACAGTATGTTGCCGATTCCTTCGCAGTCTTTTATCCTGGGGGTACGGAAAAATTATGAAGAGCTGGTCAACGATTACGCTTATGTGGTGGTCACCCAAAACGATATCCTTTTCAAACGGATCCGGAAAGAAGGCAACACCATCCACCTGATCTCCGACAATTCCCTCTATCCGCCTCAGCAGGTCAACGCAGACGAGGTGCAACAATACTGGAAAGCCCTGAAGGCGATCATGGATGTCCCGTTTAGACCGGCTTTGTCGGTCTATGACATGCAGGAAACGCTCCAGGATACCAATAAAAAAGTCGATCTGGTACTGGCCCGGTTAAACCGGCTGGAATGATAGCCTCTGACGCGGATTGTTTTCAACTCTGGTCAGGACAAGTGACTTCAAACCTGCCTGATCCGGCATTTATTCGCAACCTATTTCCTGCCTGGACAGAAGATCCGCATTGGGAAAACAATTGCCGGAAGGAAGAGCCGCCGGCATATACCGGGTGACTGCCGGATCCTGCAAACCAAACTTGAGAAAGGCGACCAGGTCAGTCTTTTGCTGATCGGTCAGACCCAACGGTTTGAATTCGGCTGCAATCTGGGATGCCGGTACATCCGGATTTTCCGGAATGGCCTTATCAAAATAATCGACGACTTCTTCCAGCGAAAACTTACTGGCTCCGTGAAAATAGAACGGAGTACCCTGAAGGTTATACAACGTCGGCACTTTAAATTTAAACATATCGGATTCGCGGCCGGTGAAACCACCCCGGCCCAGATTTTTCTTGGCCAGTTCGGGACCTTCCCGGAAGGTGACCTGATCATCCAGATCATTGACACCCAAGGCAAAAAACTTTACGGCACTGAATGCCGGAGAGGTATGGCAGGTATTGCAGTTACCTTCGTTGAAAAAGACCATAGCTCCCCGTTTTTCCTGAGCTGACATGGCACTCATGTCGCCATTGAGCCATTTCTGGAAAGGTGCTTCAGTGGTGGTAATGGTACGCAGGTAAGCAGACAGGGCCAAACTCACTGACACGTTGGAATAGCGCTGATCTTCGGGAAGCTCGGGAAATGCAGCGTCAAAATAACCGGTATAACCCAGCTCATCAGCCAGTTCTTTGGTCATCAGCATCCGGTGGATATTCAGCCCTTCGATGTTTTGGGTTTCCAGTCCATGAAACCCCAGATGATTTAACTCCGTGGCTTTATCAAAGACACCCCAGATATCCGATACCTCGGCATTGGCAGCTACCGACCCAAACGAGCCGTTCCACAGCGTATTTTCAGCGGAATAGGCTACATTGAGTACATTCAGCGGCCGGATGCCCTGCACATCCATCTGTTCTTCTTGATATAGATTATATTTTACCCGGCTTTCGCCTTTAAAACCAAATCCGTACCCTCCTTCACCGATACCCTGCTTTCGACCGGGTTTAAAATCAGCCGCCGGTACATGGCAGCTGCCGCAGGAATACGACTGCATTCCGGCTTCGTTTTGCGGGACAATACCCATGCCGGTTTCAAAAAACAGAAAGGATCCCAGCTGGACCTTTACTTCTGTCAGAGGATTTTTGGGATCCTGAGGTAAAGATTTCAGGTCGGTGCTTTTTGCCAGCCGGAAATAAGCCAGGTCGCCAGTGGGTGATTCCCGGTTCAGGGTTTCGATCAGATCCAAGTCCAGCCGTTCGCGGTCGAACGTGTCGGATACGCACGAGATCAGCAAAACCAGGACAATAAAGGTCAGGGAGGTTGAAGTTTTCATGTGTTCACAGGATTTTGTTGGGATAAACTAACATGTAAAAATAACACCTTCGCGAGTGAATGTAAACACTCTTTGAGTTATTTAATGGAAATCTAAGGAATTACGGTTCACAAAATCCCAGCAAGAATCGTTCCTTTGTGCCTTTGATCGGCTGATTTATGATGTGGAAAATACTGACAATCCCCGGTATATGGACCGTCACCTTGATGTTTACGGCCGGTTGTACGCAGGATCAGGTGCCTATGCCAGAACCCTGTGATGAGGTCCGGTCATACAATGAAGCCATCCGGGACATCCTCCGGAATAAATGCAACACCAGTGGCTGTCATGACGGAGCCAGCGGGGTAGGCAATTACAATTCTTACAACGGAGTCAGGCGGGTGGCGGAAATCGGTGATTTCAGACAAGAGGTCGTCGTACAGAAAACGATGCCCAAGGATGGCACCCTCACCGATGAAGAATTCAAGTTGCTTAAATGCTGGGCTGAAAATGGATATCCGGAAGATTAAAGCTTTAAAACATGAACCCTAGTCCTCTCAAATTGATCTGTTCCCTGGTAATTGTCCTGCTCGCGGGTACAGTTGCCTGCGCTCAGCTTCCACTTCCAATTTTCAGAGACAGGAAGATCATCAACTCCTTCTCAACCGAGACTTTACCCAAAAACATGCTGGATTTCAGAATCGGTCATCGCTTTGGGGATATGTTTGGCGATGATGGTGGATGGCCCACCTTCTACGGACTGGAGAATGCCCGGGATATACTGATTGGTCTGGACTATGGCATCGGCAATAATCTGATGGCGGGAATCAACCGCACGAAAGGGGCCGGTCCCCTGAAAATGCTGGTGAATGGATACCTGAAGTACAAGCTGGCCGGTCAGAAAAATACGACTGACCGGCCGGTCGCCGTATCGTTTCTGGCGATGACTTCCCTCTCGACCATGCCCCGCAGCGATGAAATATCGGCTGTCAGTAACTTCCCAAAGTTTGCCCACCGGCTGACCTATCATTTTCAGATGATGGTGGCAAAGCGGTTCAGTGACCGGGTATCCCTCCAGTTTACGGCCGGTTTTACCCATCGCAATTTTGTAGATCTCGACGATGTCAACTACCTGGTCCATATCGGAGGAGCCGGCCGGTTTCAGCTTAGCCGGCGGCTGGCTTTGCTGCTGGATGCCAATCTTCCTTCCAGGTTTCGGGACATCGATGAAAGGTATGAGGCTCCATTGGGTATCGGTTTAGAGTGGGAAACCGGAGGGGGACACGTTTTCCAGGTCAATTTCACCAATTCCGGTGGTCTGAGTGAACCGGACTATCTTTCCTATACGGCTTCAAAATGGTCAGAGGGACAGTTCCGGCTAGGATTTACGATCACCCGACAGTTTAGAATCTAACGCCTTGCCATGATGCGAATGTTTTTAACCGGTTTTTTTGTTGCCTTTGCAATATTGGCTTTCAGTCCGTCAGGGCAAAAGCCTGGTCCCGGCGATTCGGTAGCCAGGCTGCTGCAGACGTTGGGTGAGGCCCTACCTGACCACCAACCCGACCTGACGATCGATGGTGTCAGTGCGGGACGGGGAAAGGATATCGTGATCAACGGTATGAGTGATGATAATGGCAAGCGATCAAGACGGCAAAGTAAGCATTTTACCTGCATCTCCTGCCACAACATCGAAAGAGAAGATCCCGACCTGGCCAACCCTACACCGAAAACAAGGCTGGCCTATATAAGTGAACACAACCTGCCTTTTCTCCCGGGCAGTCCCTTATATGGCATTGTCAACCGGAGGTCTTTTTACAACGGTGATTATGAAAAGAAATACGGTGATCTGGTCAAGCCGACCCGGAATGATCTGCGTGAAGCAATCCAGTTATGCGCCATTGAATGTTCGCAAGGCCGAAAACTGAAAGACTTCGAGCTGGAATCGATTCTGGCCTATCTGTGGACGATTGATCTGAAGCTTGGCGATCTCCGGCTTTCCGAAGATGAGATGGCCCGGATTCAGCACGCTTTGGATACCGGCGAAAAAAGCAGTGAGGCTGTCCGGATCATCCGTTCGAAATACCTGGATTATTCACCCGCTACTTTTGCAGATCCTCCTGCCGACCGGAAAACCGGCGATGGATTGAAAGGAGATGCGGACAATGGGGCTCTGATCTATAAGCACAGTTGTCAATATTGCCATTTTGACAACCGGGTTTCTTTTTTGCTGCTGGATAATGCGAAACTGACTTTCCAGCACCTCCTCCGGAAAGCCGGCACCTATGATCCGCATTCCATGTACCAGGTGATCCGTTACGGCACCCCACCCAAAGGCGGCAAAGAGGCTTATATGCCACAATATACCCTGGAGCGAATGTCGGATCAGCAGATGGCGGATCTCAGGGCGTATATTGAAGCTCAGGCCGGAAACAGCGATTCCTGATTAGAGCTGAACCATCGAGGGCTGGTCAAAACTGTTGAAGACCGGTTCCGGCACCTGGTCCAGGACCTGCACAGAGCGCGGACCGCGATTATCTGAACGGTCGGCGGAAAGTTTAATCTGACCGTAAGTTTGATAGTTATCCCAGGGCCAGACAGCCGGCGGATTTTCCTGGTCATATCTGGCGTAAAAGGCCCATTGTCTGACCAGGTGGTCTGACTGGTCGACCCATACTTTATACATATTATCGGGTGTATTGCCGACATTGTGGAAAGTCAGTTGCAGGAGATCGGACCGGACTCCGTTTTGGGTCGTATCTTCTCCAAGATATCTCAGGGTTACACCGCTGTCTTTGAGTTTAAACGGCATCACCAGCCAGTAGGAATCGTTGATCCACATTCCTTCACCTTTTTTATACAGGACTTTCAGCGAATCAGGGTCGGTGATCTCCTGACCTCCGACCATAGCCCGGACGGTACCCTTATGGATATTGATCATGTAAACGGCAGTATCCTGGGGTACATCGATCCGAACATCGCCGGTCTTTTTATCCCAGATCAGGTGCCTTCTTCCGGAAAAATTCCAGGCGATGACCCGGGTTTGGTCCCAGGCCCTGCGACCTCCCATCGCCTCCATGACCTGATCGGCAATCTCCATGGCCCTGGCATCCGATCCGTTCAGATCAAATCCCTCCGCGGGAGGGTTTTTGCCGGATTTCGTACCCTGACAGGCATACAGAAAGACACCCAACAGTAAAATCACTATACCGGTTAAGAATTTCCGCACGACCTGGTTATTCAGAGGTTTTGTAGAAAGTGCCCGAAACAGGAGTCGAACCTGCACGCCCGTAAGGACACATGGCCCTCAACCATGCCTGTCTACCAATTCCAGCATTCGGGCAAGAAATTGGAATCGCAAAAGTAAGGAAAAGTTTAATGCTGTGCCTTATTGAACCCCGTTTCCGGAAAGTTTTTCCGGTTGGAAACATGTGGTCCGTGGCCACTCTGACGTTTAATGCACACTGTTTTGTTTCTGCAACATCAGAAGCTAGCCGGACGGCGCCGTAATCTGTAGTCGTTTCGTCCATGAAAGGACTCATTTTGATGATGATTAACAAAAGTTTAAATATTAGTTTTATTTTTAATTTGAATTGTGCATTTTTGTATTGGCTAAGGTGTGTGCATAATAATGGCCGATAAAAGAAAACTAAAATCGAAGAAGACATCCGGACTGCATTCATTGAAGGAATCGGTTAGTGACAAGAGAATTCCCAAAGTAATCGGGGTACTTTGTTTACTGCTCTCCATCTATCTGCTGGTAGCCTTTACCTCCTATCTTTTTACCTGGAAGGCCGATCAGGACCAGGTTTTTGATTTTTCCTGGGGATTGTTTTTTGACGATAGCCTGAAAGTCGAAAATCTGCTTGGGAGATTTGGTGCTATTGTGTCGAATGTCTTTTTCTATTGGGGTGTTGGTCTTGCTGCTTTTATCAGCATTTTTCTCTTGTTCAAATTGGGATTTCTGCTACTGGTGGGTAAATCGCTCCGGGGTATGTGGTCTCCATTTCAGTACTCCCTGACCTTTGTCCTTTTCTTTTCGCCACTCCTGGCTTTCATCCTGGGTAACAGCACTTTCCCCTGGGGAGGGGTCTTTGGCGAATATGTTTCCGAATGGCTGATCCGGTTTGTCGGAACGGTAGGAACTGCCCTCCTCTTTGTGTTTCTGGGAATTGCCTTTTTCGTATGGAATTTCCATCATATCACTGAAAAAAGCACCTTTTCTTTTAAATGGCCGAAATTCTCCTTCAAACGGAGACCCATGACCGATCCTCCGCTGGATGATGACGACTGGTTTGACGCCCCGGCCACGAAAAAAGAAACTCCTACCAAAAGAGCGTTGGTCAACGAACTGGACGAGATCAATAAAACCGCCCTGGAATTTGACCTGCCCCGGGTGGAGAAAAAAACACCGGTCAGAGAAACCCGGCACGCCGCGCTGGAAGTCGTAGAAGTCAAATCCGAGGAGCCAAGGGAACCGGAGATGGAGCCACTGGTCATGGAAGATCTCCGGGAAACACCCGGGCTGATTGTCGAAGAGGAAAACGATGTACACCTGGAGCCCTATGATCCTACCATGGCGCTACCGCGGTACGAACGGCCCCGCCTGAGTCTGCTCACCGACTATGAGGAAGACAATGTACAGATCGACAGGGAAGAACTCGAACTGAACAAGGATCAGATTATCA
Source organism: uncultured Saprospiraceae bacterium (assembly GCA_964428345.1). Classification (GTDB taxonomy): domain Bacteria; phylum Bacteroidota; class Bacteroidia; order Chitinophagales; family Saprospiraceae; genus JABDMH01. The sequence continues at coordinate 13,512 of CAYRYD010000063.1, forward strand.
ATACCCTGCGCCATTATAAAATCGAGATCGACCGCATCCGGGCTACCATCGGACCTACGGTAACCCTTTATGAGATTGTGCCTGCACCAGGGGTCAGAATTTCGAAGATTAAAAACCTGGAAGATGATATCGCCCTCAGCCTGGCCGCCCTCGGTATCCGGATCATCGCTCCCATACCGGGAAAGGGGACCATTGGTATCGAAGTACCCAATAAAAACAAGCAGACCGTTGGTCTGAAAGAGTTATTACAAGCCGACAAATTCAGACATGCCAAAATGGATCTGCCCATTGCCCTGGGTAAGACCATCGCCAATGAAGTTTTTATCGCCGATCTCACCAAGATGCCGCACCTGCTGATCGCGGGCGCCACCGGTCAGGGAAAATCGGTCGGCATCAATACCATCCTGATGTCGCTGTTGTATAAAAAGCACCCATCGCAGGTTAAACTGGTTTTGATCGATCCGAAAAAGGTGGAACTCTACCCTTACGGTCAGCTGACCAATCATTTTCTCGCTTTTTTACCGGATCAGGAAGAGCCGATCATCACTGAAACCAAAAAAGTGGTCAATACCCTCAACTCCCTTTGCATCGAAATGGATCAGCGGTATGACCTGTTGAAGAAAGCACATGCCCGCAATATTCAGGAATACAATAAGAAATTTATCGGCCGGCAACTCAACCCCAATAACGGACACCGTTTTCTGCCGTTTATCGTTTTGGTGATTGACGAATTTGCCGACCTGATCATGACCGCCGGGAAAGAAGTCGAATTGCCGATAGCCCGTCTGGCCCAGCTGGCCCGCGCCGTAGGTATCCATCTGATCATCGCAACCCAGCGACCGAGTGTCAATATTATTACCGGAGTGATCAAAGCCAACTTTCCCGCCCGTCTGGCTTTCCGGGTCACCGCAAAAGTCGATTCGAGAACGATTCTCGATGCCGGTGGTGCCGATCAACTGATCGGACGGGGTGATATGCTGCTGACGGTGGGGGGTGACATGATCCGGTTGCAATGTGCCTTTGTCGACACCCCCGAAGTGGAAAGTGTGATCAGCAACATCGCCGGCCAACAGGGTTTTGCCGTGCCTTTCTTCCTGCCGGAATATACCGGGGAAGACAGTGACAGCCAGGGCCGCGGCGCCTTTAAATTGTCTGATCTGGATGAAATGTTTGAAGACGCGGCACTGCTGGTCATTCAAAATCAGCAGGGATCCACTTCGATGATCCAGCGCCGGCTAAAGCTTGGTTACAATCGTGCCGGGCGGATCATGGATCAATTGGAGGCCGTAGGTGTGGTCGGGCCCAATGAAGGCAGTAAAGCCCGGGAAGTACTGATGACCACCGAAATGGAACTCCACCAGCAACTGGAACTGCTTAGGCAGTGAAGCTTCCGTCAACATGGAGCGAACCCGTTGACTTAAATATACGTTAAATACTCTCGACGGTATGGAAGTTGTAAAGGCTGTATCGTCTATCCTGTAACTAAAATCTGGATCTATGTGGCGTAATATCCTGTTTTTTTTCCTGATTTTCGTTGTCCGTTCTGAAGCTCAGACCGGCCGCAATCCGGATCCGGAGGCAGCATCGATCCTGCAGCAACTGGAAGCAAAGATCAATGGGTTGGATGATGTGACCTACCATTTCACCCTTAAAATCGAGATCCCGGAAGCCGAATCGCAGACTCAAACCGGTCAGTTTCTCACCAAAGATCACCAATTCCGGCTGGAGGTAGCCGACTTCATTTTCATCAGTGACGGTAAAAGTCAATGGGTGGTCAATAAAGAGACGAAAGAAATCCAGATTCACAACTACGAGCCGCTCGATCCGTCCAATCTTAGCCACCCGTCCAATTTGCTGGCGATTTACAATAACCCCGATTTTGATTACCGCCTGGAGTTTGAAGGTGCAGAAGGTGATCGCCTGATTCAACAGATCGAGTTTAAACCCCTGCTCAAAGACAGCGAATACAGCAAGGCCCGGGTGACCCTGAATAAGCGATCGGGCTTTATCGACACCATCGAACTGCTTTCCAAAGACGGAACCCGCTATTTACTGAACATCGATAAGACTGCCGTCAACCAACAACCGGGCATTGCCTCATTTCAGGTCAGGAAAGAAGATTATCCGGGATACCAGATCGAAGATCTCCGGCTGGAATGATCCTGTATCTGACCGGATTTGAATCCTGAGTTTCAATCGCGGTTTCTATCTTCGCCACATGGGTTTAAAGTCATTGCTGATCTATCCTTTTGCCAAAAAAGTGGTCGCCAACCTGCGACACTGGTCAGCCCGGGCTATCGCCTGTCAGGAGGAAACGCTGAGACAGTTGATCCGGTCTGCCACCCATACCGCCTTTGGCCAGGACCATCGCTTTGAGGGGATCAGCACATACGCTGATTTTAAAAACCAGGTGCCGGTCCGGGATTATGAAGACCTGAGGCCATACCTGGACCGGATCAAGGAGGGGAAACCAGACATCCTCTGGCCGGGTGTGCCGGAATATCTTGCCAAGACCAGTGGTACCACTTCCGGTACCAAATATATTCCGATGACCAGGGAAAGCACCCCTTCTCACGTAAACACCGCCCGGAACGGCCTCTTTAACTATATGGTGGAAACGGGAAACCGGTCTATTTTTGATGCCAGGATGCTTTACCTCTCCGGATCTCCCGAGTTGCAGAAAACGGGAGGCATCCATACCGGCAGGCTGTCAGGAATTGTCAACCATCAGATACCCCGTTGGGCCCAGGGAAATAAATTGCCCAGCCATGCAGTCAACTGCATTGAAGGGTGGGAGGAAAAAGTCAGTGCCATTGTACGGGAATCCGCTTCCTGCGACCTGCGGCTGATCGGAGGAATTCCACCCTGGGTACAGATGTATTATGAAGAACTATTACAGTATACTAAGAAATCGACCGTCAAAGAGGTCTTCCCCCATCTCAGCGTTTTTGTTTACGGCGGGGTAAACTATGAGCCCTATCGTGCCAAACTGGAAAGTCTGGTGGGTGGATCCATCGACAGCATCGAAACTTTTCCGGCATCGGAAGGATTCTTTGCCTTTCAGGATAAATTTCCATCAGAAGGTCTGTTGTTAAATACCAATAGCGGGATGTTTTTTGAGTTTGTGCCCACTGCGCAGATTCACGACCCATCACCGGACCGGCTTACCCTGAAGGAGGTCGAAACCGGGGTTGACTATGCTCTGATTGTCAGCAGTAATGCCGGACTATGGTCGTACAATATCGGTGATACCGTCGAATTTGTCAACCTTGATCCTCCCCGCCTGATCGTCACCGGACGGGTGAAACACTTCATTTCGGCATTTGGCGAACATGTGATCGGGAAAGAGGTGGAGCAGGCGATGCTCGAAGCTACCCGTACCTTCGGATTGCAGGTGATCGAATTTACCGTGGCCCCCCAGGTCAATCCGGATGAAGGCCCGCCCTATCACGAGTGGTTCCTGGAACTCTCCGGTTTTCAGGGTGATATTGCCAAACTGGAGCATTTTATCGATGAATCCATGCAGCGCCAGAATATCTACTACCGCGATCTGATCGAAGGTAAAATTCTGAGACCGGCCAGAGTCCGTCTGTTGAAGCCCCATGCCTTTCGGGACTACATGCAGTCAATCGGTAAACTTGGCGGACAAAACAAGGTGCCAAGGCTGTCAAACGACCGCAAGATCGCCGATGCACTGCAACGGTTTCTACAGTAGTAAATCCAGCGACAGAATCGGGGATTCGACCGGGCCTTTGCTATTTTTGTGCCCGACATTAACATAACAGGTGCGTTATTTTATCAAACTCGCTTACCGGGGTACTCCTTTTGCAGGCTGGCAGACCCAGCCCAACGCACTCTCAGTACAGCAATGTATGGAAGAAACGCTGGGCCGGCTACTGAAAACTTCAGTCAGTCTGGTGGGTTGTGGCCGCACCGATACCGGAGTCCATGCCTCCGAATATTTTGCCCACTTCGATTCGGAGCAGTCTGATCTCCCTCCGGACCTCGGATCCAGGCTCAACCGGATGTTACCTCCGGAGATCGCGATTTACGACCTTTATCCGGTATCTACTGACCTGCATGCCCGGTTTAGTGCCACCCGGAGAACCTATCATTATCACCTGACAGGTGAGAGGGATCCTTTCCGGCAGGATCTGGTCTATGCCTTTTACAACTTTGACAAACTGGACCGGTCACTGATGCAGGAAGCAGCACTGTTAATTGGCGAATTCGATGCCTTTTACCCTTTTTGTAAATCACATTCCGGGGTGGAACATTACCGCTGTCAAATCTACCACTCCGGTTGGAAGGAATCAGGCGCTGATTTCATTTATGAGATCAGCGCCAACCGCTTCCTGCGAGGCATGGTCCGTCTGATTGTCGGAATGTGTATCCAGGCAGGATTGCACCGGATCTCCCTGACCGAGGTGAGAAACTCCCTGGTCACTCAGACTCCGTTGCCAAAAAGTCTGTCGGTTCCTGCCCGGGGGTTGTTTTTGAGCAAAGTAATGTATGACTAACAGTGTCGGTCTCAGGTATAGAGTGGAAAGCCTTCCATATAATGATTGACTTTCTTCCGGATCTCTTCGATCCGGGACGTGTCGTCGGGCTTCTGCAGGATGTAATCGATCCATTCAACGGTCTGCCGGCAGTCATCCTCGGTAAAACCCCGGCTGGTGATGGCTGCCGTACCCAGCCTGATGCCGGAGGTAACAAATGGTGTCTGGGTATCAAATGGCACCATATTCTTATTGACGGTAATGTCGGCAGCGACCAGGGCTTCTTCAGCCACTTTACCGGTCAGACCTTTGGACCGGAGATCGATGAGCATCAGGTGATTGTCGGTACCTCCGGAGATCAGGTGATAACCAAGATCGGTAAACGCAGCGGCCATCGCCTGCGCATTGCTGATGACCTGCCGGGCATATACCTTGAAAGCAGGTTGGAGAGCCTCACCAAAAGCGACGGCCTTGGCGGCAATCACATGCATGAGAGGTCCGCCCTGCATACCAGGAAATACACCACTGTTGAGGATTGCCGACATTTTGATGGGACTTCCTTTTTTGGTGGTTCTACCCCAGGGATTGTCAAAATCCTTACCCATCAGGATGAGGCCGCCCCGTGGTCCACGCAGGGTCTTATGGGTAGTCGAGGAGATAATATGGCAATGTGGGACCGGGTCTTCCAGCAGACCAGCAGCAATCAATCCGGCCGGGTGGGCAATATCGGCCAACAGCAGGGCCCCTACTTCATCACTGATCGCCCGGAAGGTGGCATAATCCCAGTCGCGGGCATAGGCCGAAGCCCCGCAAATAATCAATTTGGGCTTTTCGCGAAGGGCAATCTCCCGTACCACTTTCATATCGATCTGACCGGTTTCTTTTTCGACGCCGTAAAATACAGGCCGGTATACTTTACCCGAAAAATTGACCGCCGATCCATGCGAAAGGTGTCCGCCATGCGAAAGATCAAATCCGAGGATCGTATCTCCAGGCTCCAGAACGGCCAGAAAGATAGAAGCATTGGCCTGGGCTCCGGAGTGCGGTTGTACATTGGCAAAGCCGGCACCAAAAAGTTCTTTAAGCCGGTCGATTGCCAACTGTTCTACCTGATCAACGATCTGACAGCCTCCGTAATAGCGCTTGCCCGGATATCCTTCTGCATACTTATTGGTCAGGCAGGTTCCCATCGCGTCAAGTACTGCCTGGCTGGTAAAATTTTCCGAAGCTATCAATTCGATACCTTCTCGTTGTCTTTGCAATTCCTGGTGAATCAGGTCACTGACTAGCTGGTCGGACATATTGAATTTTTCATATGTAAGAAGGCGCAAATGTAAATAAATTAGGAGATCGAAACACCTCCTCACCAGAGAAAGACCGGCATCCAGCCTTCGACTGACGGGAGATCATGACTCCAGACGGGGATAGCACAGGTAATGCTTAATGACCGTTTGTTTCAGAAAATCGAAGTCGGCCATTTCATTGAGGTCCCGGACATGCCCATTCTTCCCGTAAATCAGGATTTGATCCTGGTCTCGACTGTAGATTTCGACCTGCTCACGACCGGTAAAAATCAAGGCAGAAGCCTGTCGGTTATCCAAACGGAAGGCTTGGACTATCTCTTGTCTGAGTTTTTCAATCCGGGAGTTATCCTGTGGATGATTGGAGAGTTCGACCCGGAAAAGCCTGCGCTGGATCAAACCCTGTGCAAGCATGCGTAGCAGGTAATCATCCGACTTCAGACTGTTCTTCAACAAAATCATCACATCGACATCGTCCACCTGCACAAAAGCATCGAGGATCTCCGGCTGCAGGTCCGTATCATCCCAACTCTTTTCAAAAAGAACGCTCAGCGGGGAGGTAACCACCACCGGTTTTTGGTCGAGATACAGTTCTTTAGCCCGTTGAATGGCTGCAATGAGCATGGTCTCGGCCGCCAGTACTGTCTTGTGAAGATATACCTGCCAGTACATGATCTTCCGGGCAACCAGAAATTTCTCGATAGAGGCCAGGCCTTTTTCTTCCACGACCAGCTTATCATCGACCACATTGAGCATTTTGATGATCCGGTCATAGCCGATTTTACCCTCCATCACGCCGGTATAAAAACTATCACGGTTGAGATAATCCATGCGGTCAAGATCCAGTTGCCCTGATATCAGCTGATGAAGAAACCGCTTGGGATAGGTATCCAGAAAAATCGAGATAGCAAGGTCCAGTCGGCCGTCAAACTGACTGTTGAGGGATTCCAGGAGCCGGATGGAGATCGTTTCATGCCAGGTAGCTGCCAACCTGCCTTCGAGCGCGTGCGAAAACGGACCATGACCGATATCGTGCAACAGAATGGCGATGCTGGCCCCTTCAGCCTCTTCCCCGGAGATGACGGCACCTTTCTGACGCAACACATCAATTGACAGGTTCATCAGGTGCAACGCGCCAAGGGCATGATGAAACCGGGTATGCGTTGCACCGGGGTAAGTAAGATGAGTCATCCCCAGCTGTGAAATACGGCGCAGCCGCTGAAACCAGGGGTGCTGGATCAGGTCGAAGATGATTTCGCAGGGAATACTGACAAAGCCATAAACCGGATCGTTGAAAATCTTGTTCTTATTCATGAGCAGGGAGTACTAGAATCAGACATAGCTACGTTCTGTGGAAGGCAAAAATGGCAAGAATCTGTCTAAATCGTCAGGTTCGATTTTCCAATTTTAAATTAATTAAATAGTAGTCGTAAACAGCAGTTACCCGGTCAATATGGATAAAATCAAGATTTTATGGGCAGATGACGAGATCGATTTGCTCAAACCACAACTTTTGTTTTTAGAGAAAAAAGGTTATGAAGTAGTGACCGTATCCAACGGTTACGATGCGATTGAGGAGTACGATCAGCAGAAAGATATTGACGTAGTTTTTCTCGATGAATCCATGCCTGGCATGACCGGACTGGAGACTCTTACCAAATTGAAAGAGAACAATTCCAATCTGCCAGTGGTCATGATCACTAAAAACGAGGCGGAAACCGTGATGGAAGAAGCTATCGGTTCTCAGATTGACGATTACCTCATCAAACCGGTCAATCCCCATCAGATTTTACTAACCCTGAAAAAAATAATCGACAACAAACGACTGGTCAGCGAAAAAACCGCTTCCGACTATCAGCAGGAATTCCGGCAGATCTTTATGGAGATCAACAGTGGTCTTAGTTTTCAGGACTGGACCAATGTGTACCGCAAAATCATCAACTGGGAATTAAAGCTCGACGACTCCAGAACTCAGGAAATGGCTGATATCCTCAGTATGCAAAAAAGCGAAGCCAATGCGGAGTTTTCCAAATATGTTATCCGGAATTATGCTGACTGGATCCGCGAAAAGCAGGAAGGTCCGATCCTGTCTCATCACCTGGTGCGCAAAAAAGTATTACCGCATCTTCAGGCAAAAAAACCGATTTTTCTGGTTCTGCTCGATAATCTGCGATTCGATCAATGGAAGATCATCGAACGCACCCTGGTCAATAATTTCCGGATCACCAGTGAAGATTTCTTTTACAGTATTTTACCTACGTCCACCCAATATAGCCGGAACGCCATTTTCGCCGGGATGCTTCCAAGGGATATCGAAAAACATTTTCCATCCTACTGGAAAAACGATATCGATGAAGGCGGTAAAAACCTTTTTGAGAAAGAACTGCTGCAAGCCCAGTTGAAAAGACTGGTCCGAGATGAAATCCGGATGGATTACATTAAAGTGACCAATGTCGGTCATGGCCAGCAGCTGGAAGATCAGATCCTCAACTACCTGCACAATGATCTGACCGTGATTGTGTATAATTTTATCGATATGCTCTCCCATGCCCGGACGGAAATGGAAGTGCTGAAAGAACTGGCCGGTGATGAACGGGCTTACCGGTCGCTCACCAATTCCTGGTTTATCCACTCTCCGCTCTGGACAGCGCTCCAGAAAATTTCGCAGAAAGACATCACCCTGCTGGTGACTACCGATCACGGGACCATCCGGGTAAAACAGCCCTCCAAAGTGGTCGGCGACCGGGAAACCACCACCAATCTCCGGTATAAGCTGGGGCGAAACTTGCGCTACGAGGCTAAAGATGTTTACGAGGTAAGGGATCCGGAAGAAGTGGGTTTACCCCGGCCCAATGTAAGCTCATCCTATATCTTTGCCAAGGATGACAAGTATTTCCTTTATCCCAACAACTACAGTTATTACAACACTTATTTTAAAAATACCTTTCAACATGGAGGTATTTCTATGGAAGAAATGATCTGCCCGATTATAAGCCTTACCGGTAAATAAGGGTTTTTATTCGTCGTCCTGCACTTTAAGAAACCGGGATAATTCCAGATTCGCCTTTACATAGTCCTCAAATTTCTGACGACTCTGAAGGAAGGTTATTTTCCGCCCAAAAATACCGCGTGCTTTCAGATGAATGTGTCCGAGGTGTACCAGGGCCAGATTGGTTTCGGAGATGTAGTCAATGTCATTGATACGATACCTTACCGTTTTAAAATAATTAGTAACGTAAAGATAGTGTTGATCAAATTCCACCCTTTTGAGCTGTATCAGAGTAAAATAAAGGATCAGGGCACCTATGGTGAAGAAGCCCAGCACTCCCGCTTTGAAAATCCAGTTACCAAACAAGGGCGTTTTTGATGAACCGCTGATCAGGGCTGCCAGGGTAAACGTACCAAAAAATACCAGCCAGAAGGTTGGTAAAAATACCTTGAGGAACAACGTCGCTGATGAGGAAATCCGACGCATCACTGAGCCTTCTCTTCCGCCTCCTGAGCCTTTACCACCCGCTGTGAGATCACAATACTCACCTCATACAGTATAAACAGGGGAATCCCGATCAGAAACTGGGTCATGACATCCGGTGGGGTGATAATCCCCGAGACGATTAATATGATGATAATCGCCATGCGACGGTATTGTCGCATAAATTCAGGGCTCATCAGACCGATTTTGGTCAGGAAATAGACAACGATCGGCATCTCAAAGACGATGCCCGCCGGTAGGGTGTAAAAGGTAATGCTGTTGACGTAGGAGGTCAACGTCGGGGTTGACACGATCGTATCGGTGGCTACCTGCCAGCCCGTCAGAAATTTAAGAGCAAAGGGCGTAATGATGTAATACCCAAACAGGATGCCCAGCAGAAATAAAAATGAACAGATCCAGACGATTCCCCGGGCAGCCCGCCGCTCTTTAGGGTAGAGTCCGGGCTTGATGAAATTCCAGATCTCCCAAAAGATGTATGGAAAGGCGACCACAATCCCCAGAATGATGGAAACCTTCAGATGGGTCACAAATTTTTCTTCAATGGTGATCGTTTGTACGTTAAAAACAGGGGCTTCGCACATCCGGTCCACAATCGGACAAAACAGCCTGTAGGTAGGAAAATCGGCATATTTGGGCCCGAAAAGTACCCGGTCAAAGATAAAATCGTTGCTTAAAAACATGACTATGCCAAACAAGGCGATCGCTGCCAGCGAGCGGATGATGTGCCACCGGAGCACTTCCAGATGCTCCAGAAATGTCATCTCTCCTTCTGCTGCCTTTTTGACGATTTCAGCCTTTTTATTTGCCATGGCACAAATGTATATAAGTTTAGATACAGATAGTGAAAGGTTTAGAGCATCTCTGCTGAATTTTCGGCAGAGGGCAGCCTGACTATCCGTTACCATTTTTATCCTTCATCATCTTCCGATATTTAGCTTTTTTAACTACCATCATTTTTACAGACACCAGGCTCAAAACATTTAGTTTTGACCCGTCGTTAAAGAAATCAGTCATTCAATTGCTCTATGCTGGATAAATTATTTGGAAATCTGCAAGGCCAGAAAGATGAGATGAAAGCCCGTCTGGCACGCGAAACCCTCGAAGCCGAGGTAGAAGGTGGTGCCATCCGGGTAAAGGTCAATGGCAACCGGGAAGTGCTCGATATCGAAATTGACGAGTCAAAGATCGACCTGACCGACAAAGAAAAAGTGACCGACCTCCTGGTGATCGCAGTCAATCAGGCCCTCGAGCTGGCGACCGAACTGGAAGCATCCGAAGCTCAGAAAATGATTAGCGACATGATCCCCCCGGGTCTGGGAGGACTTTTTGGCATGAAGGATGTATAAATTGAGCATGAAGTTACTCGTTCCGGTTATTGCTGTGTTGTTGACATCGCAATTGGCCCATAGTCAGCCCCAAAATGGCCTGGTAGCCTACTACTCTTTCGAAAACTGCGATGCCAAAGATGTAAGTCTGAATAATTCGGACGGCATCGTCTTTGGCGAACCGGTATGCAGCTGTGGTGTTTCCGGAAATGCCCTTTACCTCGATGGTGTCGACGATTATGCGGCCATTACCGGTAATGTCGAGACCTACTTCAAGGCGTCGCGATTTACTCTCAGTTTTTACTTCCGGGTTGACGATCCGACCGGCACCCACGATATCCTCTCCAAACGTACGAACTGCGACTTCAATCACAGCTTTTCCATACGCTATACTCCGGCTTCCCACACCCTGGCAGTCGACCTGGCTGAATCGGCTGATAACCGGACTACCTTTATTGAAAAGATCGACCCATCCCTCTGCTGGATCCATGTGGTGGTGGTAAAAGATAAGCAAAGCCACCGCATCTATGTCAACAGCCGGCTGATTGCCAGCCAGTCTGTACCAGATTTTCTCGACCTGAGTACCAGCATTCCGATTCATATAGCCAACAGCCCCTGTATCGGCACGACTGATCGCCGGTTCAAGGGTTTTATCGATGAGATGCGGATCTATAACCGCATCCTTGACGACGAGGAGATCAAGGATCTGTATTTACGACCTGACCGGATCTTCAGCATGGATACCACCATTTATCAGGGCAGTTCGGCCCGTCTTTATGCCGGAACAAGTTGTGCCCAATCGATATCCTGGGCACCAGCCGAACTGGTAGATGATGCCAACACTGCCTCAACGCTGGCCACCCCTCCGGCTACCCAACGATATACCGCAACATACCAGTATGGAGGATGCACCGCGACCGATACGGTACTGGTCAGGGTGATCAATCCCGAAGAAATTGAATGTGGTGAGGTACCGATGCCCAACGCCTTTACCCCAAATAATGATGGGCGCAACGATGTTTTTTTCATCAGTAATCCTTTTGCCCTGGAAACACTCCATGCCTTTGAGATTTTTGACCGATGGGGAAACCGCGTTTTTACCACCACCGAAGTCAGTGACAGCTGGGATGGTACTTACCGGGGTCAGGAATTGAATCCGGGTTTGTACCTCTATAAAGTCAAATACACCTGTCAGGGTAGCGAACGGGTCAAATCGGGAAGTGTGATGTTGCTTCGGTAATCTAAAATCTGATTTATGAAATTTCTGCTTTCCGTCTTCGCGCTGCTGGTCCTGGTTTCCTGTAAATCGAAGTCATCCGGTAAGGACACCGATCAACTGCCACGTCCGGACATTCATCCGGTGGTAGCACCCCCACCCTCCGGAGGAACTGAATCATCGGCCAGCAACACTGCTGATGCCGGTCCGGCACCCAAAATCACCTTTGACCGGGTTCGTCATAATTTTGGCAATATCTACCATGCTGAAAAGGTGACGCACGAGTTTACTTTTACCAACACCGGTCAAGAGGACCTCCTGATCACCGGAGTGAGGGCTTCCTGCGGCTGTACTAAACCCTCCTACCCCACAGAACCCATTGCCCCCGGGGCACAGGGTGCCATCAGCGTACTCTACAACAGCGTTGGAAAGCAGGGTACCCAGAAAGCCAACATCCGGGTAAAAACCAACGATCCGGGAAATCCGGAAGTGGTGCTGTATCTCAGCGGACGGGTACTGGTCAAACCGCAGTAGAAAATCTCAAACTTCACCGAAAGAATCACCTTATGGGGACAGGAAAGCAGACAATAGGCTCAATGCAAGTCGATGGTGACACTCTTGCCGGCATAAACCCCCTGTGGAAGATCGATGATCAGGATCGTTCCCTCACCCGAAGGATCCGGCATGGAAAGGCATTGATCCCCCTGTGGACCATAAGCACCGGATACCGTCATCAGCATCCGTTGTAATCTTCGCGAAGGATCAGCCACCGTCACCTGGCGGATCCGGTTACCCTGCAAACTAAGCATCACCGCCCCCTGGCTATCCATCCGGCATCTGACGCCACCGGGTATGCTGATCTCCCCAGCCCGGTAAAATACCGCCTGACAAATACCCTGCTTATGGCTGAAGACCGACTGAACGTCACTTCTATTAGCCAGTATCTCGATACCCCGGAGATCCTCACCAGCCTCCACCAGGGATTCCCGGTTGATACCAGGTACCACAATGTAACTATAAGAACCGCTGTCAGGCCGATTACCGTGATCAAACCAGACCGTAAACACCTCTTCACGGATGATCTCGTCTGAAATGTTCTTCTGATCGGTAATGTCCGACCAACGACCTTCTTCTGTCTGATTGGATACCTGAATTTTTCCCGGCTCCGGAAAAAGGTAGCCTACCCTGTCGTGATAGATGCCTTTGATATCACTCAACTCATGGGTGCCGTGGGGTAATAGATTGACACTACTACCTTGAAAGACGGTTACTTCGCCACGCATCAAGACCTGGTTGATCGTAGTGGCGACCGGCAAATTGGTGCGGGCACCGATGTCCGTACCCAGACACACATACTCTTCATCAAAAAAGAACCAGGATTTTTTGGCTTTTAACAGATCGTGCGGACTTCGGAAATCAAAACCTACGGCTCCAATCATTCCATCGGTTACGGCTCCGACAAAATCGGTAAGTCCTTCCATCTGAATCTGGTCGGGCCCGGGTAACCGGGCTTTTTGCAGAATGGTCGTACCCGAAATCTTTTGCCAGTTATAGACAGGCCAGATATTATGGTATTCATCGCCGGTCAGCTGAAGGTAATTGGTGCCGTCTGCCCGGTGATGGGTAGTTTTTCCCGGACCGTTATAGGGTTCTTCCATGTTGCGGTTGCGGGTAGAAAACATACGGACGGTGGTATAGAAATGCGGTCTCTGAAAGACAAAATGCTCGGTCTGCCAAAAAAATTTAGCGAAAGAACGTGTTGGTTTACTTTCTCCTTTTCGCAGCCGGATGATCTCTTCGAGCTCTTCGTGGCGGTAGTCTGTCACCTGCAATAACCGTTCGACTTCTGCGATATCTCTGGGTTTGAAATCAGATTTGATCGAAATGCTCCGGTTTTTCACGCTGATGTCTTCATAGATGCCATAGACCAGTTGCTTGCAGATACCATCCAGATAATAATCAACCAGATGATTGATTTTCCCGATCGAAAATGCATATTGGGTGTTGGCCACGTAATAAGCCCATTCGCCGAAGGCATTGGCATATTTCCCGTATCCATAGGAGGTGGTATTATTGACACGGTCTACCCGGTGATGAAAACTGTAATCGTGCTGAATGCCGCGTTGACCGGTGCTGAACTTCACCTCGCTTTCGATCAAGCGGATGATCTTGTCAAACTCTTCATGTTTTCCGGTAAACAACAGATTTTTGGCGAGGATAGCGGCAATAACGATCCGGTCGCCGCTGGGCCTGGCTCCCGAGGCACTCATATTCGCCCGGCCGATGATTGGTTGTGCCCGGTCAATGAGATCAGCAGGTAATTCGTCACCGATAATTAACATCAGATTGACCAGGTTGGTGGGCGTGGTTATCTGATTATCATGCCAGTTGTCTCCAAAAAAATCGTGATCGACCCAAAAGGTCAGGGAGGCAATAATCTTTTGTTTCAGCGCATCATCATGATGATACCTCGATGATGGACTTTGCCAGGCTCTGGCCAGCGTCACCAGATCACCGGTATGCCGTCGGTGCGGAAAGCCGGCGGTGCGACTGAGATCGGTGTAATTGATATTATGAAAACTGCCATCACTCTGCATCCTGGCCAGAATAGCGTCTACCGCACTATCCTCGACCCGGGTCTTCAACAGCTCGGCAACGACCCGGGTTTTAACCGTCTCAAAATCTTCATCGATTGCGTACCCGGATATAGTACAGAGAATCAGGAACAGGAACAGTACAGATTTTTGGACCGGAATGATCATGGACAGGAATTACTTAAGATTCAATAAAAAAGCTGAGCGCAGCAGATTTGATAAGCCGTTGCAGAAAAGTACCAAATTTCGCTGGAAATTTTGCTGACTCTTTTAAAGAATATTGGAGGGGCGAATTCATTCGCCCGTGTACCAAACATCTCGTACTACGGCGATT
>CAYRYD010000064.1:0-27473 GCA_964428345.1 uncultured Saprospiraceae bacterium
CCTGGAGCGGCGATTTTAATCACCGGAGCAATAGGGTATTGTTACAAGGGCGAATAAATTCGCACCTCCAATTGTGAGCTGCTGGCCAATTTTAAGTGCAATCCTGGAGCGGCGATTTTAATCGCCGTAGTTAATAGTGTATTTTAGTACAAGGGCGAATAAATTCGCCCCTCCAATCTTAATCGCCGGAACTGGCCCTTTTGTAATGCGAAATATCATATTGAAAGGATTTCATATATGAACTAGCAGCCGGACCAGTGTTAAAGAGCAGGTCAAGGATAGATATCGTCCCCTCAAATGGTGCGAATAGCTGTGGGTATTCCGGGTATCCGGAATAGTCCATCCAGAAAATCTCCATACCGGCTCGCCGGAAAAGATCCTCGTCAAGATAGTTTCGGGCCTTAGGGCCGGTGATGTAATGAGTGGCTTGCAGCGTTTCACAGATCTGGAGAAGTTTTTCACTTTTATTTCCTGCCAGATCGAATTCAGAAGACCAGCGGAATTGGGTGGCAATTCCCAGCATTTTTGCAATGGCCGTTAAGAAATGATGGTTAATCCGGCTCAGCCGGTGGTCGGGTGCCGATTGGTAAAGGGCTTCAAATAGCGGACTGTATTCAGGGAAGAAAGGGGTCTTATGGTAGTTCTGGATTATGCATTGCCAGTGCTTATTAGCCCAGTGCTCATCGGCTATCTCCACCTCGTCAATCTTCTGGAGATATCGCCCTTTCACCTTAACAGGAATGGTCAGCCACCGTAATCCGCCGGGTGTTTTGATCTGGTTCCGGTTGCGCCAGTCCCTTTTGGTGTATTGTACGTCGTCATAAAGCACAAATACGTCAGCCTGTTGAATGGCGTCAAAATAGCCCCTCCAGGGGATGTAGTTGGACTGAGAAATAAAAACCTTCACTTTCAGGATGTAATTTCACGGATTACCTTACAAGGGCTGCCAAAAGCCACCACGCCGGCAGGAATAGACCGGGTCACGATGCTGCCTGCTCCGATAAAGGTGTCTTCCCCAATCTCGATCCCATCCAGGATGACTGCCCCAATCCCGACCGTCACCCGGTTACCTATCCGTACTTTACCACCAATACTGACTCCCGGATTGATGCTGACGAAGTCGCCTATCCTGCTGTGGTGACCGACATTCACCCCTCTGCGGATATTGACGCCGAAGCCGACGGTAGTATGAGAAGAAATGACTGAAAGGGGTTCCATGATGAGGCCCCAACTGGTCTTAACCGTCCTTGAAACAAAACTGGTGGGATGGATCAGATTGGGATAGTTTTCCCTCTGAAGACTGCCAAAATCCAGAAACTCCTGGAAGACCTTTTGTTTGGACACCGGTTGCACCACCGAAAAGGCCACCTTCTCCTGACCGGTCGTCGCCCAGTTGGTTTTCCAGACGTACTCAAAGTGCACTCCTGGAACATCAATCCGGTAGCGGCCTTTTTCCAGCTCCATATTTTCGATGATTTTGAAGATGGGGGCATAACCGCAGTCGAGGGCGATTTCAGCCAGGATGGGGATCATCTCTTCGCAGTAAGTCAGAATGTGCAGTTCGGGGACCATAATTTCCAGCGAACTTACCGAACTAAATGCTTATTATAAAATCCCAGGGCACCGAGTTGCCCGGGAGGCATTACCCTTTCTTCATGAATTTCCATGAGCTGGTGTACCCGACGCAACAAGTCAATGTTGCGGGCATGACGGGTTCGTTGTTTGTCCAGCCAGATGTTGTCTTCGAGGCCTATGCGTACTCCTAGGCCCTGACTAACTGCCATCGAGGCAGCGACCAGCTGACTGTTTCCCAGACCGGCAAAGGCCAGATGGTGGCCGGGCGGGACTTCATTGATTGCCGCCCCCATATGCTCTGGTGTGGCCTGCAATCCTGCAATATTGCCAAAAAGGATATTCCAGTAAAAGGGTGGGTCAGCCAACCCTTTTTTGATGAGGTATTTCCCGAAATTGATCATGCCCAGGTCAAAGCACTCCATTTCCGGGTTTACGCCATATTCCCTCATTTTTTCAAGCAGGCTGATGATCAAGTTCGGAGGATTGACCGATGCACCATCGATAAAGTTCAGAGAACTGAGCGTTAGCGAAGCCATATCCGGTTGAAGCTCAAGTACGGCCGATCGTTTTTCGATTTCCGGAAAATTCCGGCCTGAGGTACTGGCACAGATCAAAAGACCCGGGCAGTGTTTGCGCACGCCTTCAAAAATGCGGGCATAGGTCTCCTTTTTCCAGGTCGGCGCCCCTGTTTCGTCCCGGGCATGCAGATGGGTGATGGTAATCCCCTCTTCAAAGGCTTCATGTACCTGTTCTACAATCTCAGCCGGTGATTCCGGAACGAATGGATTCATGGCTTTCATGGGTACCATGCCGGTGGGGCAAAAATTGATAATGATGGCCATATTAAAATGCTATATCGGTTAGGGAATTCGCTGTCGGATAAGATAGGGTTTTTGTGGTATTCCTGGTGTCCTCAAGCGACTGATGCCCCGAATTCCCAGAATGAGGAGAATGCATCCGGTTGCCAGGAGGATGACCAGTCCCAAAAAAGACCAGCCTGATATATCCTTGAGCTTAATTAGACCGATAAGGAGCACCATACTTACAGTGAAAATCAATACGCCACCCCAGGCGACTAATTGAAAGATGGTCTTGGAATTATTGACGAAAAGGCGGCTGAACAATCGCAGCAGACTGAGGGGTGAATATCCGCTTTTACCTTCCTGTCGGGCACTGTGGCTGACCGGTACGCCGACGATGTCACGGGTCACCTTGAAAATCAGCGATGAAAAGAGGGGGTACGGCGTTTGGACTTCCGCCAGCATCTGTTGGACAACACTGCGCCGGATCAGACAAAAGGTCGAAATACGCAGGTTGCGGGGTTTCCCCGACATAACCCGGTCGAAGAAGGCCTTAATGTTACTGGCCATTTTTCTGACCGGGGATTGTTTTTTCTGCAGAAATTGCCCGATCACCACATCGTGTTTCTGCTGGTTGACTAGTGCGGGTATATCTTCCGGTGCGTGTTGTAAATCATCGTCCATGTTGACCATATATTTCCCCCTTGCATGCGCCAGGCCGCAGAGCAGGGCGGCATGTTGCCCGAAGTTGCGGGTTAGCCGGATCGCGCTGACGTTTCGCCTGCTTCGGACCAGGGATTCCACGGCGGGCCAGGTCTCGGGATTGGAGGAACCGTCGTCGATCAAAAGGATTTCATAGGATGCTTTTAACCTGGAAGAAAAAACCTGTTCGATCCGCTGCTGCAATTCCCCAATAACCCGCGTGGTGTTGTACACCGGAATAACAATGGAATACTCAATGGATGCATTTGGTTCCGACATAGTATCGATAGCTCGCTATCCTGGCAACCTTAAAGGTCAGTGATTCCAATAAACATTACCCTCCTCTGGTTTTGAGTTATGGATTTTTTTGCCTGTCACCCCGCTTCCCTTACTATGCCCCGGGTAGTATCATCCTTAATGGGTAGCTATGTCTGATGAAATCGAAAGAACAACCAGGCGATCGCCGACTTTTATTGTACCTCCCTCAATCACCCTGGCGGTAATACCACCGTGTCCGCGCATGACGTTGTACCCGCCATAGCCCAGGTTTTTCTCCATCCGGCTACAGGGTTCACATGGTCCGGTCATCTCCAGGATTACCTCATCTCCCATTTTGAAGGTCTTACCTGAAAGAGAAAGGAGGTTGATGCCGGAGACGACGATGTTTCTCCGGGTGAGGTCGGGTGTGACCGGTCTACCCAGGATCTGGCCAACGGCCTCAAGATGTTCAGCCTGAATGAGGGTGACGTCCCGTTTACCGCTGGTGCCCTGATAATGATCGCCCTCCAGGCCTTTGCCCACCAACACAGCGGCTTCGCTGACTGCCTGCAGGTTTGCTCCTTTTTCCGGCCGGATCCCGATCCAATCTATGCATCCGGACCCATGAAAATGGTTCATCAGGTCTTTGATATTCTCCGACATAGCAGTGATTTCGGGCAAAGGTAGAATATTCTCTTTGTACTACACTTCTGTCATATGGAACTTGCCCTCCTTTTTGTACGTTTGCATCTAGTGGTGGATCTGTAAGCCTGAAGTGCAACGAAAGGATTGCTGAGCCGCCCAACGATCACTAAATAATAATCCCGAAAGAGGGATTATTTATTGAAATAGGGAGTTAAGTAAAGTACAAATACCATCAGCCCGCCTACGCACCAGGCTACGGCGGACGGTGAAATCAGCCCGCCTACGCACCAGGCTACGGCGGGCGGAGCAATCTGAAATTATCATGGGGCTGACTTGGAATCGACAGGAAATGCTGTGTGATGGTAAGCATGCCGGAGTATGATGTCTCATCTTCGTTACAAACTGGACATTAAACCAATTTTAAATGGCAATAACAATTTTGCCTTAGCTGCGTAATTCCAGGAATTAAACAGCTTTTGTGCTCTCTTCCGGACGCCAGATAAAGAGGAAGAGCACATCATAAACCATGTGGCTAGCATCATTGAAATGTCTCTACGGTGATGCGAAATTCAGGGACTAAGCGTTGGATAAGCCGGCAGTCAGGCAGATGCAACGACGAAAATCAATATGATTGCTAAGCATGTAGAAGGCCATTGGATACTTTCTCTGGACCCGGGTTCAAACCCCGGCAGCTCCACAAAAGGATGAAATCCAAATCATCAAAAACAAGGAAAGGCCAGACGGAGCTTGCTCAAGTCTGGCCTCGTTGTTTTTGACAGACTGCGATAGCAGGATGTTTTGGATTTCATTTAGACTTCGGGAGCCTACGGGCTCGCCGGAGGCAACCCCGGCAGCTCTACCTCCGCCCGCGGAAGCTTGAGTAAAGGCGGTTTTTTATTTTCTCCGTATACACCTTCAGTCATAGATCAGAATGATTAGATATCAAATTGCCTGCCAGCCCAGCCCGGAGGGATGGCCCTGGTTTTGATTTCGACTACCGACGCCGAGGTCGGCACAAGGCTTTGGTGCCAACGGGATCGCTGGAGGCAACCCCGGCAGCTCCACTAAAAGGATGAAAACCAAATCATCAAAAACAAGGAAAGGCCAGACGGAGCTTGCTCAAGTCTGGCCTCGTTGTTTTTGACAGACTGCGAAGCAGGATGTTTTGGATTTCACTTAGACTTCGGGAGATCCAGGATTCATCAAGTAGATCCGTTCAGCGAGGAAGAAAGCTCCTGAGTCAGGGGAAATCTGTCAGAAACAGCCTTTACCGTAGCGCTGATACAGATGTACAATACCATGAAAAGAACAGGAGCAAATTTATCTCATGATTAGTGAAAAAGGTTATTTTAAAGATCCAAAGTTAACCCCATCGGACTTATGAAAAACAGACTATGGATCGCATCAATATACACTACTGATATTGATAGCATTTATTTCCACCGCCTGGAAAAGCATAGATAGTGCATTTATCCCGGAAATGGAATCAGATGCACCTGTTCCTGTTTTGCAGTCGGTAAGTCTCTATTAGAAATGTCTTTCAGCCCTTATCGTGCCGGGTGATCTTGATTTGCTACCCCCAAAAACCAAACATGCTAAAGTATCTCCCCTTCCTGTACCTACCGGTGATGGAAAACAATTACAGAAAAGCACCAGAGTCACCAAACTGAACCATTTTTTTCAACGGATCGTGGATAGTCTGATGATCATAACCGGATTGAAGTACAATGACCGGCTGAGTGTTCAATCACTGAGCGGAGTCAAACAGTCATCCACAGGACTGATCGCTAACAAGGGTTTTAAATTCATGTCGGCCTGGGACCGGAATGGCTGGATGCTTGATTCACTGATTTATCTGGTACCGGTTAATTATTCGAACCGGAGTTTTGATGTAAGAGCGTTGACCTCACAAAAAGCTGATGCCATCAAACTCTCTACCTCACAGGATGCCCTGATGTTTACCTGCAAGGGAAGCAGAGCAACCTACCAACGACCCATTGTCCGGAAAGGAAGTCAGCTGTCTTGTCCCGGAGGATGCCGTCTGACCAAAGTAACTAAGGAAGAAGAATTGAAAGGTCAGAAAAAATCGCTCATAATCATTCCCAATTACCGGTAGTTGGCGGTAGCGGGATGATTTCCCAATTTTTTGTTACACCTTATTTACCCAGCCCCCTTTCAGAAAATGCATCATCCATTGGGCCACTACCATTGCATCCGGCATCTGCTCGAGACTAGCCAGGCCTTTTTCCGTTTTTTCCTGCCCGATTTTGGCGGTTCGTTCGATCATTAATGCCCGGGCGTATTCCCGGGAGAATTCCGGATGACCCTGGATGCCCAGCATGCGATGGCCGACACCAAACATAGCCACCGGACAGTCGGGAGATTTTGCGAGCAAACGGGCATTTTCGGGCATGACCTGTACCTGGTCCTGACAACTCATCAGTAACTGGACCGGATTCCGAAAGGGCACCATCCAGGACTCCTGCGCGACGATGGTAAATGGATGGATTCCGACACACCAGCCGGTATCTCCTTTCAGCACCTGGCCTCCCAGCGCTTCGGCGAGCAGCTGATGACCGAAGCAAACGCCGATGTAATATTTTTGTTGATCATGAATTTCCTGCACCAATAATTTGAGCCGGTCGATCCAGGGCAGGTCGTCGTACACCGAATATTTCGAGCCCGTTGTCAGATAGGCTTCGCATTCATCAACCGAAGCCGGAAACTGGTTTTGGATGACATCATAAACCTGCAGATCGATTTCCGGCAGGAGTTTTCGGAACATTTCCGGATAATCGCCACTGATCGGTTGAAGATGGTCAGCGACATGATCACACTGCAATAAACCTACCTTCATGCTATGCGCTGAACTTATACATTTTTAAGGTGAAAAGACTTGGGACGGGTCATCATTTCATAGCCCAATCGCGACAGGGTCACTCCCCGGCCGGAATCTTTCACACCTGTCCAGGCCAGCGCCGGATCCAGGTAGTCGCACCGGTTCATAAAACAGGTGCCGGTCTGCAGCTGATCACCTAACCGGATGGCATGGTCCGGATCCTGGGTCCATACCGATGCCGTCAGCCCGTATGGACTGTCATTCATCAACCTGATCGCCTGGGCATCATCTTTCACCGGCATGATACCAACCACCGGTGCAAAACTCTCTTCCCGCATTACCTCCATCGAATGATCGACATCAATCAATACCTGCGGGGCCATGTATGGCGTGCCTGGTTTATGTTTTGGGAAAAGTGCCGGATCGATCAGCGCTTTGGCTCCCTTGGCGACCGCCCGGTCGATCTGATTCTGTGCAAAATCCGCCGCTGCGGTCCGAACCATCGGTCCCAGCGTCGTTTCCGGTAGCAGCGGATTGTCCAGCCGGTACTGCCTGGTCAGCTCTACAAAGCCTTCGACAAAAGGATCAAATAATTTTTCGTGGACGTAGATCCGTTCGATGCCGCAACAGGACTGACCGGAATTAAAAAAGGAGCCATCTACCAGGTTTTCGATCGCATGTTCCAGATGGGCATCGGCCAGCACATAAGCCGGGTCTTTACCGCCCAGTTCGAGGCCGGAGCTGATGAAGCGTTCGCCAATGGACTTTTGTACCGCTTTACCCCCGGCCACCGACCCGGTAAAGGCGACATAGGAAATCCTGGGATCTCCAATGATCCGGGCCACCTGGTCATGATCAAGGTGCAGGTACTGAAAGACTCCTTCCGGCAATCCGGCCTGGGTGAAGGCTTCGGCATAGCGCTCGGCACACAACGGGGTTTGCTGGGCATGTTTGAGCAGGACTGCATTGCCGGCCATAAGCGCCGGAATGATCGCATTGACCGAGGTCAGATACGGATAATTCCATGGAGCCAGTACCATGATCAATCCCAAAGGTTCGGGTCGGATAAAACGGCGGAAATTAACGCTCTCCTCGATGACCAGATCACCCAGCGTTTCTTCGGCAATCCGGATCATGTAGCGGGCCCGTTCCTGAAATCCCCTGGTAATCTCGAAAGGAGTGTACCGCACCGGCCGACCCATCTGCCAGGTAAGTTCCTCACCGATCGCATCAGCACGATCTACCAGATAATCAACGGCCTTTGCACAGATTTCCGCTTTCTCCAACAGCGAGGTGTTTCTCCAGGATTGCTGAGCCTTCGTCGCGATGTTCAGGGCATCTTCAATTTGCTTTTCCGTGGCCAGGTCCCTTTCTGCATAAATCGTGTTGTCGACCGGACTGATGGTTTTAAATCTGGTTTGATGCATTCTATGCCAATTTTAGATTCTGAAAATGCCTCTTATTCAGGTGTCACATAGGCCGCGGTGATGCCGCCATCCACCATAAATTCAGTGCCGGTGATATAGGAAGATTCGTCGGAGGCCAGAAAAAGAGCGGCCTGCGCAATTTCCCTGGCTTCGCCAAACCGCCCCATGGGTACATGCACCAGACGGCGTTGCTTTTTGGCTTCGTTATCCAGAAAATTCATCAGGAGTTCGGTGCGGAGTGGTCCGGGACACAAAGCATTGACCCGGATATTTTCGCGGGCGTGTATCACCGCCAATTCGCGGCTCATCGACAACACGGCTCCTTTACTGGCGGTATAGGCCAGCTGCGGCGTTGCGGCACCCAGCAGGGCTACAAAGGAAGCGGTATTGATAATCGAGCCTCCACCAGCCCGTCGCAGAGCAGGTATGCCGTACTTGCATCCGAAAAAGACCCCTTTCACATTGATATTCATGGTGAGATCCCAGATTGCCTCTTCAGTACCCACGGCATCGCCATCGTCATTGTGCATGATTCCGGCATTGTTAAACAAAATGTCCAACCGGCCGAAGGCAGTTTCTGCCGCAGCGATCATACTTGCGCAGTCGCTTGCTTTGGAAACGTCCGCCCGGACAAAAATGGCGCTCTGTCCTTTATCCTTAATCATCTGCACGGTTTCCAGGCCGTCAGATTCCTTAATGTCGGCCGCTACAATTTTCGCTCCTTCTCCAGCAAACAACAAGGCGGTCTCTCTGCCAATCCCATTGCCGGCACCAGTAATTACTGCCACTTTATCTTTTAATCGCATGGTCTGTTTATTTAAGTATTGGATTTTAAATTCGTTCGAAATATCGTTTGCGTTCCCAGTCGGTCACTGCCTGATTGTAGGCTTCGGTTTCTTTCCGGAAAAAATGGGTATAGTGCTCCACTACTTCTGCTCCAAAAGCCTGCCTATTGAATTCGCTGGTAGCAAACCGGTCAACCGACTCCTGCAGGGTATAAGGCACCCGGGGCAGATGTCCCGCCGCATAAATATCACCTTCAAAACATGCCGGTGGCTCGGTTTTATTTTTAATCCCATCCAGGCCGGATGCCAGGGAAGCGGCAAAAGCCAGGTATGGATTGCAGTCGGCCCCAGGTATCCGGCATTCTATCCGCAGGGAAGATCCCTTTCCCACAACCCGGAAACCAGCGGTGCGGTTATCATCGCTCCAGGCCAGCCGGGTAGGCGCCCAGGAAGCATCGACATATCGCTTGTACGAATTGATGGTGGGGGCATAAAACGGCATCACATCCGGCACATGCCCGATCCATCCGCCCAAAAACCAGCGGAAAATATCAGAACCCAATACCGGGCCCAGGGGCTGGTCGCCGGCGAAGGCATTTTTACCATCCCGCCATAAGCTCATATGGATGTGGCAACTTGATCCTGCCTGGCTGCTGTCAAATTTGGCCATGAAACTGACCGAGATGCCCATGCTGTCGGCCAGTTCTTTCAGGCATTGTTTGTAAACCACATGGCGGTCTGCCATATCCAGTACTTCCGCGTATTGGACATTCAGCTCGTGTTGTCCAAGACCCCACTCTCCCTTGGAATTCTCAACCGGAATGCCCGAATATTTCAAATGGCGGCGCGCTGCTGCAGTAAAGGACTCAATACGGCTGCCCTGAAGGATGTGGTAATCTTCGAGATACCATCCTGCCGGCTGGAGGTGCTGATATCCTTTGTCAAAAGCGGTGCGGTATGAATCGTCAAAGATGTAATACTCCAGTTCGGAGGCGGCAAAACATTGGTATCCCAGTTTCTTTGCCTCCTCGAGCTGCTGCCGCAAGATCGACCGGGGCGCTACTTCTACCGGGTGATGGGTCTTGTCGTTCTTAACATCGCACAATACCAGGGCAGTGCGGTCCAGCCAGCTGGCATCACGCAGGGTAGCGAGATCTGGTACCAGGTGGAAGTCGCCATAGCCCAGTTCCCAATTGGCAAAGGTGTATCCGGGCACGGGTTCCATTTCCATGTCGGTGGTCAGCAGGTAATTGCAGCTGTGGGTGCCCTGCCGGATGCCGCTCTCCAGAAAAAATTCGGCATCAAACCGTTTCCCCAAAAGGCGACCGTAATGGTCGGTAAAGGCAACGATCACGGTTTCAATGTCTCCGGAATCCGTTTTTTGCTGCAATTGTTCCAGATCCAGCATGCCTCTTTGTTCCATAATGCCAATTTTTAAGGTTTTACCGGGAATCGTCAGGTCGCCTGCCGGTAGGTAGTTTTAAACCAGATAAACGTCAGGGCCAATATTCCAAAATAAATCAAAGCCAGGAAAGGGTTGTAAACCGTAATCGCGATAAATGCTATCGTTGCGATGACCAGCGCGATGATGGGAGAAAACGGATAGAGGGGTACCCGGAAAGGTCGCTCCAGATCCGGTTCTTTTTTTCGCAGTACCAATAGCGATATCATCGAAATCATATACAGGTTTAAAGCTCCGAAACAGGCGATGGTGATGATCTCGCTGGTTTTGCCGGTAAGGAGTGCTACAATGCCGATACCCATATTCACCAGCAAAGCGTTGGCCGGAGTACGAAACCGGTGGTGAATTTTACCCAGATACCCGGGAGCAAATCCTACCCGGCCAAATTCAAAAGTCGCCCGCCCGGCCGCCAAAATGATTCCATTGAAGGAGGCCACCAGACCAAACAAGCCGATAAAGGCCACAATGTTGTAAAGCCAGTGATCCTGGCCGACCGAATGGGCCATCGCCAAAGGGAGAGGAGAGTCGGATGGATCGGCACCCACCTCCGGATAAACAATGATTTCCCAGCCACCCAATCCGACCGAGGCCAAAAAGGTGAACACGCAAAGGATCACCAGGGTCAGGATGGCAGATCCAAATCCAATCAAGACATTTCTTTGGGGATTGATGGTTTCTTCCGCGACATTGGCCACTCCTTCAATCGCCAGGAAAAACCAGATAGCAAACGGCAACGCGGCAAAAACTCCGGTCCAACCATGCGGCAAGGCGTTTTTTTGGAGATTTTCCCAGTGAAATTCCGGTAAGGTCGCCCCCGCAAAAAGGAGTAGGCCGATCACTGCTACAATGGTGATGACCAATTCAAAGGAAGCAGCCGCCTGGATACCATAAATATTTAAAAGGGTAAAAATCAAATAGCCGAAGATGGCGATGACCAGAACAGGAATGGTGGGAAAGAAAATATTCAGATAGGCGCCAATGGCAAAGGCGATGGCCGGGGGTGCAAAAATGAATTCGATATTCTGGGCCATGCCCCCTAAGAAACCCCAGTTTTTTCCAAGGGCTCTGACTGCATAGTCAAAAGCACCGCCTGCCCTTGGAATCGAACAGGCCAGCTCCGTATAACTGAAAGTAAAAGCAACGGCCATGATTATGATAAATACCGTGGCTATCGCCAGACCCAGGGTGCCTCCTTTTTCCAGTCCGAGATTCCAGCCAAAATAATTTCCTGAAATGACGTAACCCACTCCCAGACCCCATAACATGACCGGCCCCAGGGTCTTTTTTAATTGCTGCTGTTCTGATGATGCCAATATTTTCGATTGTATTCGGTGAATGACAAACCCAGTCCAAAAAGTGGGTTATCCAGGTAAAACTAAAGAAAAAAAGGTCGATTACAACCGGCTGAAACGAAATAAGAATCAACAATACAGGACTAAATCATGATACCGGTATTCAGGGTGAAAATCCCGTTATTTTCAGGCATGATAGGAGATATGGAATGTCATCTGTACCGGTAAAAAAAACAGGTCGTTACTGACATCAGCAACGACCCGTTACCAGAAACTGTACACGTTTTTTATTCGATCAGGATCATCTTTTTCATGGCCGTGTAGCGATCGCTGTCAAAGCGGTAATAGTAAATACCAGTGGTATGGAATGCTGTCTGAAGCAGTTCAATCTCATGGTATCCTTTGGAGTAGTCTCCTTTGATTTCCCGGATTTTTCGACCGGTCAGGTCAAAGACGCTGATCACTGCTGAAGTTTGCTCCGGCAACTGAAATCCGATGGTGGTGGCCTGCCGGAAAGGATTGGGCCGGTTTTGAAATAGCTGGAACCCTTCCGTAGTATTTGCGCCATACCCGGATACGCCATTCTTCAGGAATCGCTCGTCATCATCGCTGTGGTCAAACGACATCAGCCGTTGGGCCTTGTCGCCGATTTCGACCATCGCCGGACCGGCATCGTGGATGAAATTCGGACCTTCCTCACAAAAGTCGGATACCAATAGGGTCGAGATGGCGGGTGTCGAGAGATTGCCAAAGGTATCCTTGGATTGCCATTGGTAAGTGTATAACGTTGAGTCTCTCATCATAGGATCTATAGGATTAGGGAAAATCGTTGAATCCAATGAGATTAGTAAAACGGTGTCTACAGCACAGTTGTCATTGCTGTCTACAGCGAGCTGTATCCGGATGTTTGGATGCAAGGGGTCAGAATTAAAGTCGGTTTCCCACTCCATCAGGTTGACGCAGGGATCACTGAAGGCCGATACGGTAGGGTTGACATCGTCAATTACCGTAATGGTATCGGTCAGATAAATCGTGTCCAGGCAGGCACTCGCAATCTTATAATGAATATAATGAACACCAACTTCGTAGTCTCCGCTGGCATCATTACCCGGATAGGGTGAATCATTGGTCACGGTGAATAATCCCAGTTTCGGACAGGCACCGGTGACTTCTACCGGATCCAGGTTCATGAAATCGGAACAATTGAAGGGTTCAGCATCACCGAAATAGGATCTTCCCTCTCTGACAGTGACAGTGTCGGACAACAAAGTAATGGTCTCGTCACAGCTGTCGACAAGGGTACCGCACATATCGATGAGGTACCAGTGACTGGTAATACT
This sequence comes from uncultured Saprospiraceae bacterium, assembly GCA_964428345.1. GTDB lineage: Bacteria > Bacteroidota > Bacteroidia > Chitinophagales > Saprospiraceae > JABDMH01. The sequence continues at coordinate 13,126 of CAYRYD010000064.1, forward strand.
GCCAAATCCGCAACTGTTGGTGTCAATCACGATTTGATTTTCGAGGGTAACCTCACAGACGATATGGGTGTCTGCGCTGACAACCTCCGGCGTGTTGAAAAAGGCGTAAAGATCGGTTACGTCGGCCGGAATATCGAAACAGTTGATCGACGTATCCCTGAGATTGGTGCAGTCCAGCGAACAAAGGTTACGACACACATGGATAAATTGCACATGTTTGAAAAGGGTGTTTTTCTGTATCCAGTCATTGGATACCGGTTGTTTAACATTGCACCAGTCGGCGAAACACCAGGTCCGCATGACGACATCGCATTCGGAAGTGTCAACCGCCTCCAATACTTTATCAGTATAGGCAATACCTACCTGGCGACAATCGTCGTCAAACAGAAAGATTGGCTTGCCGATGCTGTCGGGATGCAAACCGCCACCCACATTGCCGCTGCCATCCGGATCGTAGACGATTTCACAGGCCTGCAAAACCGTGTCTCCCGGCAATAGGAACATCCCCTTGTCCAGGGGGCAGGTATTACCGACCCAGATGCTTTGCAGCCGGAAGGTCGTATCGGGTGTTTGCATGGGAAGGAGGGTGTCGGCGTTGACGCATTCTTTCCAGATCTTCCATTTCCGGTAAATCACTCCCTGACCACAGTGGTCGAGGCTGTACCATAAGGTTTGGGTGCAATGGGTGTTTTCCGTACAATTGACCGCAACGGCTCCATGCCGGAAAGTATCTCTGAGCACTTCGTAATAGCAGTATCGGATCGTTGTGTCTTTGATGATCCAGCCCAGATGGGGATCCCAGATCTCCAGGGTTGTGACTGAATCAGCACAAATGCACATGCTATCGACAAAGGGAATGTCGCAGTCGAGTACATTGCCGGCGGAGTCTACGATTTCGCCCAGATGGTTTTTCCAGGCTTTTCGATAGGTGCCAAATATGCCGTCGATCTCCGTAAGGGCACCGGGATCTCCCTCAGCTGCGGCTTCAACCAGTCCGCGAATACTGATGGGACTTCCATCATAAGTATATCGCTCTTCACCAAAGATCTTGCAGCTGATTTCCAGCTCTTGCGTGACCTCTTTGGCGATCTCTACCGGAGTCTTGTCCTCAACCAGCACTTTGGTCCAGGAGGTATTCCAGTTACACCAATAGTCCATGACCAGCAGTTCGACCGTGACCAGTCCGCACACGTCGTCGCAGGTAAAAGGCACCTGATCGCTCCATCCGCCCCCCAGTTGCTGAGCCTGGATGAAATCCACCTCCGGATTGATGTACGGGACTACGGCCTGATCAAACTGGGTTTCAGTCATGGCAGCCTCGCAGATGACCGTTGCATATTTCATCAGATCATAATACCAGCCAGCTGCCAACAGCTCATTACAAACCCCACCATCGATTTCAAGCCATTCCAGTGTCTTCCGGTAGTGGGCGGCGACCGGGTTGTCAATTTCATCCCCTGCCAGTTCCGATCGCCATATCGGTCCATCCGGAGTGTTTGCCACATAGGTAAGGCTATCACACAGATCGATACAGGCTTCTTTCCAGTCGCTTCGTCTGGCGAGAATAATGGCCAGTTCGCAGTTGTCTACACTGTTCTCGTTGAAGTTGTCTGCGTCTACCCAGGTCTTCTTGCCGCTGAGTGTGACGTGCAGTTTCTTGTTGGCGACCGCCAGGGGTGCCGCCAGGTCTTCAACCAGGAAGTAGCAGGTATCGCGGCCAACATTGTGGCACTGATCAAATGCTTCGTAGATGACCCGGTGGGGCTCCGGAGAAAAGGGCAATTTGACCGATTGGGAGGAAACCCAAAAGTCGCCGCTTTTTTCGAAAGCAACCGTTCCCTGCCCTTCCACAATGGCTTTGACCATGATCACCTCACTGCAAAGATCCTCTGCCGTTACCGCAGGTAAAGTGAAGTGGGCGGTGCAATCGTGTACCCCGGCCGGTACGATCAGGGTGTCCTCACCGCACAGGACGACTGGTCCGGCAGTGTCCAGATCCATCCTCCAGAAGGTGCAGCTCCAATAACCCGGTCCCAGATTTTCCAGATCATTCTCGATGGCTGTCGGAATAGTGCAGGTTTGTTCTTCCGGTGTTGAAAAGCAGGTTTGTTTGATCTCCACCACATATTTGGTCAAGCCTCCGCATTCGACCGGGAATTCAGTGGTGTCGACGGAAACCAGCAGTCCGCATTTTGCTTCAAACGAACGGGCACTGCCATCGGGATTGAGAAACCACAAGGTGTCGCATTGGCCGGTCTCAGGACTTTCGATCAGCATATAAGGTCCGAAGGGCTCTTCCGGCTGGTCGCAGTAAGTGGTATCCCGTTCAACACAATAGGTGTTTTCCACGGTGATCTCGGGTAAACGCAGTACCACAATCGTGTCAAATCCGGTGGCCCGGTTGCCGTTTTTACTGGTGGCTGCATATTCCCGGTAGATGATTTTGGCCGTATCCAGGTTTTCTTCACAGGGAAAGGTGACAAACCAGTCCGCTACATAACTCACCTGCGGGGCCGGAGAGCAGGGCAGGAATGCTTCGGGTCCGTCACCGACCACCCCCCCGAAGAGCAGGCTGTCGGTACAATATACGGTAGTAGCATGACCGCGAATGATCGCATATGGATATTCTTTAAAGGTGATGGTATTACTGCAGTGTCCGAAATTGTTACGGGCATTGAAGGTCAGTTGCCGTCCCAGGTAGGAGCAGGCCGGGATCCGGACCGAGCTGGCCGGGTCGGTGACATACAGCGAAGCTATGAAGCCACCAAAGGGATTGAGGATTTCGAAGTGAAAGGGAACAATAGCTGCTGCATTAATGACCAGGTTTTCGACAACAACCGTTGCCGAATCATCGCTGGCAACCGCGAGATTGACCGGACGGCACGAGGGACCAACCTGGGCCTGGATTGACAAATACCCGGTTCCAAAAAGGATCCCAAATAACAATCGGAGTGTGTAGTTTTTCATCATTTTAAGTTTTAACAAAAGTAAATATACATATAAACATTTTATATATAAGTTATCCTGATAATTTTTTTTCTGATAATGAGGCTTTTGTGCATATTAGACAATTATATATGATTCTTAACTGATGTGTAATAATTAGTTTACATGAAATCGGATACCCAAATTGGAAAGGTGAGCATCGACTGGAAGATTTCCATGGTTCAAGCGTAATTTTTGTCAGGTGCATATCTTCGGGATCGGGGTTTGTTGTATTTTAAGCGGCATTACAGAAGCTGTAAAACCGGGAATCTTCAAAATGAACCGATACGACTTTGTATGGACCACCGGATTGATATTGACCCTGATCTTAAGCGGTTGTGCACCTGAACCCCAGGTTGGAGCAGGTGCCGACTGGACGTACTATCTGGGTGATCCAATGAGCAGCCAATATTCGGCGCTGGATCAGATCAATGCAGGCAATGTGCACCAGCTCGAAGTAGCCTGGACCTATGTAACCGGAGACAGTGCCATGTATCAAACCAACAACCTCATCGTGGAAGGAAGGCTATACAGTGTAACTCCGTACAGCAACGTTATCGCCCTGGATGCGGCCACCGGTTCATTGCTTTGGGCCTTCGATCCGGCCACTGTGCACGAGATCAGCCGGGATGGCGATCAGCGCGGAGTGATGTATTGGCGTGATGGTGATGATGAGCGAATATTCAGTGCCCGTGGCCCCTGGCTGTACGCGCTGGATGCCCGGACCGGCCAGCCGGTAAGCAGCTTTGGAGAGGGGGGATGGCTCCACCTGGGAGATGCCATGGACGTGGAAGGCCGACCCAACGTCGGACTGCACACTCCCGGGTATATCTATAAGGACCTGATGATTGTCGGAGCGAACGTCGGCGAAGATGTGCCGGGCGCCGTGCGGGCATTTGATGTACGGACCGGAGAACGGAAGTGGATCTTCCATACCCTGCCCCGGCCGGGAGAATTGGGCTCCGAAACCTGGCCCGAAGGTTATCTGGAGAAAACCGGTGGTGCTTCTGACTGGTCGGGTTTGGCGATCGATACCGTCCGGGGAATTGTCTATACCTCAACCGAAACCGCTGGCCCCGATTTCTACGGTGGTGACCGGTATGGAGAAAATCTATTTGCCAACAGCCTGATTGCCCTCAATGCCCAAACCGGAGAAAGGCTCTGGCATCATCAACTGGTACATCACGACCTGTGGGATATGGATCTTTGTACGCCGCCCACGTTACTGACCGTTACCCACCAAGGTGGCAAGAGGGATGTGGTGGCCCAGGGCACTAAGATGGGACTGCTCTTTGTTTTCGACCGGGTCACCGGCGAACCCATCTGGCCCATTGAAGAAAGACCGGCCCCGGAGTCTCAGATTCCCGGTATCCGGACCTGGCCGACCCAGCCTTTCCCGACCCAGCCGCCACCCCTGACCCGGCAGCTTTACACCGAAGATGATTACTCCACGATCTCGCTCCAGGCCCGCCAACTCACCATGGATATATTGTCCCGTTCCGGAGCCTATGGATCGTTTCCACCACCCAGCCTGGAGCAGTCGATTATATTTCCGGGCTTCGATGGCGGCATGGAATGGGGAGGTTCGGCTGCAGATCCGGATGGGATCCTCTACGTCAATGTCAACGAAATCCCCTGGTATTACCAGCTGATCCCTACCCGGAATGAGGATGGTACCCCCCTTCCAGCCGGTGAACGGCATTACCGGATCCGGTGCGCCTCCTGTCATGGCATTGACCGGAATGGTTACCCGGAAGGGGGTTTTCCTTCTTTGGCTGACGTTTCAAAACGGCTGTCCAAAGACGCGGTCAGGCAATTGATTGACCAGGGAGGAGGAAGGATGCCGGCTTTCAACCAGTTGCCGGAAGCCAGGAAAGAAAGCATCATCCGGTACCTGTATGGGGAGTCGGAGCCTGCCCCGGATACCAGGGCCGGTGACGAAGCAGGACCGCCCTATGTCTTCAGAGGCTTCGAACGCATCTTTGACCGGGAGGGCTATCCGGCGATCAAACCACCCTGGGGCACCCTCAATGCAGTCGACCTCAATACGGGAACGATCAGGTGGAAGGTACCCCTGGGCGAATATCCGGAACTGACTGCCAGGGGAATACCCGTGACCGGTACCGAAAACTATGGCGGGCCGGTAGTGACAGCGGGTGATCTGATTTTTATTGGGGCTACTGCCGATGGTAAATTCCGGGCGTTCCATAAGGAGACCGGGCAACTACTTTGGGAGCATGATCTGCCCCTGGATGGTAACGCCACACCCAGTACCTACCTGGCCAACGGCAAACAATATGTGGTCATTTCAGCCGGCGGAGCCAAGACCAACCGGCCGAAAGGAGGGACGCTGGTGGCGTTTAGTCTTCCGGATTGAATTTTTCAGGCTGATTGGATACCAGTGAATCAATTTAAATCTTATGTTGACAGAAAAGACGATCGCCCTCGTGACCGGGGCGGGAAGCGGCATCGGCCGGAGTGTCACTTTAGGGTTGCTGAAGAAAGGCTGTAAGGTGGTTCTTGCCGGCCGGCGAAAAGATAGACTGGAAGAAACCCTGAAAATGGTGGATGTGCCACCGGATCAGGGATTTATCGTAACTGCTGATGTCACTGATCCGCTGGCGGTGGAGGCTTTGTTTGCGGAAATTAAAAAACATTTTAACCGTCTGGACCTGCTTTTTAACAACGCCGGCACCAATGTGACAGGTGTATTGCTGGAAGATCTCACCTATGAACATTGGAGAACCGTGCTTGATACCAACCTGACCTCGGCTTTTCTTTGTACCAGGGAGGCATTTAAGATCATGAAAGATCAGGATCCGGCCGGTGGACGGATTATCAACAATGGTTCTATTTCCGCCCATGCACCGCGGCCGGATTCGGCGCCTTATACAGCCAGCAAACACGCTATGACCGGACTGACCAAAGCCACTGCGCTGGACGGCCGGAAATACAACATTGCATGCGGTCAGATTGACATAGGCAATGCACGCACCGATATGGCAACCCGCATGCAGCGGGGCATTGTGCAGGCCGATGGCCGGATCGCGGTGGAACCCACCATCGAGCTGGAATATGTGACACAGGCATTTCTTACCATGGCTGAATTACCGCTCCATGCCAATGTCCTTTTTATGACAGTTATGGCTACCCACATGCCTTTGGTAGGCAGGGGGTAAGTTTTGTGTTGAGCTGACCAGGCTGGTGACCTATTTCTTCGTTGCCCTGACCACCACGAAACTCCCTTCGTCAAAACCCTCTTTCGGTGATTGAATGTCATCGATTTCATCCAACTTGCCGAAGAGTGTCTGGACATAGTCGAACTGCTGGAATCCGGTTTCACCGAGCAACCCGGTTATGGTCTCCGGTTCGTAAAAGCGGGCATTGCGGTAAAAGGTGCTGTAGGGACGTCTCTCCTCGTATGACCGGGCAGCCTCACCCGATGCCCGGAGGAATCCGACAATGATGGTACCGTTGTTTTTCAATACCCGGTGGGCTTCTTTAAAGGCTTGTCGCACGTCATCAAGGTGACATACGGTCACAAAAAGCACAAAATCCTGACTCAGGGCTTTGTAGGGAAGGCGCTCAGCGGTGGCATTCATGACTTCGATACCTCTGTTGATGGCCCGGTCACTCATATTTTTTGAGGGTTCCACACCCTCTTTGATACCCAGTGGTGCAGAAAACCTGCCGGTGCCCACTCCAACTTCGATGCCGTGGATGTCCGGGGGTAATTTGAGCATTTGCTCCCTGACCGCCAGGACTTCTGATTGATAGATTTCGGGATTTTCTTCAAACCACCGTTCATATTCCATGACGTGATCTTCAAAAACATTTACCTGTAACATCATATTTTCAATTAAAAGGTTGTACAATCAAAAAAGATAAGGTAACCCATTTGCCAGCGGATTCAAATGATCTCCCGCAGACCTTCCGCTGATTGCAGTCACAACCTGGGTTCCCGGCACTAAGCCAGTTGGCGGGATATCGTCCCGGCCAAGCTCATTTTCTTTTTGGACCTGGTCCCTGGCAAGCGGATTCATCCGGGCGGATGATGCATATCATTGATGATTACGGTCCTATACACCAACTTTAGGATTTAAACAATAATCAACATGTCATTCAGCATCCGGAAAGCCAACTACTACTATGCGACCATCAAAGATCAACCGGGAGAAGCATACAAACTGCTGTCGCAACTGATGGGACTGGGCGTCAATCTGCTGGCGTTTGCCGCAGTGCCTTTTGGACCCGGCACCACCCAACTGACCATTTTTCCCGATGATGACCTGGACCTGACCAGCCTGGCCGGGAAGGCAGGTCTTAAACTGGATGGTCCTCATCCGGCCTTCCTCGTTCAGGGTGATGATGAGCTTGGGGCATTGGCGGAGGTGCATGAAAATTTTCTCCGTACCGGAGTCAATGTCTACGCCTCAACCGGAGTCAGTAACGGCAAGGGAAATTATGGATACATCATCTATGTACGTCCCGAAGATTTTGAGCGAGCCGCACAAACCCTGCAGCTTTGAGTTGATTTCCCTTCATCCGGATGTAGTAACTTTGCCCCAACCGCAAGATCAATCAGAAAGGATAGTGTGGTAACCAGTAGTATTTGAGGTATCAGCAGTGTTGATAAATATCTGGTAAACAATTGTCAAGAAAAGGAGGGATTTCCAGAGGTGGTAGCCGCCCTTAGAAACTCCAATGTGCACGCTCAGGATGGGGCCAGTCATATGTTGAATAAGTTAAGGACTTTGGAACCATCCATAGTGGTAAGAATGGAAGGAAAGATCGTTGATGCCGATGACCTTATTGGCATTTGTGAAGATTGCTTATTTGATATTGAGATTCAAGAAATTGCAGGCCAAATCAAAAAGCTTGAATTAAAAAGTTATAAGGAGGAAACAATCGGCAATATTGCGTATTCGTCGAGATTTAAAAATCAGTTTAAGGCATATTTAGCTAATGCTGATAATATTAATTCTTTTGAGTACATATTTAATGCTCATAAGACTACAAATAACACTCTGATAAAGCAGAATTTTAAGATTTTATTTTCAAATAATAATTATGAAATATTTGATCAGATAGGAGGTGCACAAAATTCTTTAATGCAATATTTAGGCATCACAAACAAGAGTGATTTCATTAATGCAGTTGGTGATTTTGGAGATGATTTATATAATTTCATTAAAATAGAGTAAATGCAGTTAGTCAGGAAAATTAAAGACATTGTGTCATATCAGCCACTTGCTAACAAGAGAATTGTTTATAGGGATGTAAGCGATGACATCCTTAAATTGAGTTCAGATCATAATATTACTGAACTATATGGCCGAGAAAGTGAAGATGTAGTATTTGAATACAAAGATAAAGTATTAATATCAAGGCGAAAGGAAGGCCAGGATTCTCTGAGCTACGATTTAATAGAATATGATGTGAAAACATTTCAGAGTAGAGTGTTTATGGCAGATAGCTTTCCATTATTCATTTATGGATCAAAGTTGCTGATAAAACGATATGGTGCATCAATAGGTAAGGCCGCTCAATTCGATTTAGATACAAACGAACTTGTTTGGGAGCTTAATTTAGACTTTAGACCTATTTGCCATTGTGAGAAAATAATTTTTGGTACGATAGATCGCAAGAGGAGTACAATAATTACAGTTTCAAAAAATGATGGATCAATAATTTGGAAATATGACTTACATGGGATTGGTACATGGCAAGATTATGATGGGCAGGAAAAAAAGACACAAATTCTCAAAGCATTAGGTGTCCTTAACGACAAAGTTTATCTCTATCTAAACAGCAGTAAGATACTGATATTGGATGTAGAGACAGGTGAGAAAATTTCGGGTTTGGAAAATGATAAAGATGAAATGGTCGTAGATTTTGGATTTAGTATAGAATTAGATGCAGAGAATGATAAGCTCATTCAGTTAGCCAGACAGGATTTGATTGAGATTGATTTAGAGACGATGAAGGTCAGTCAGACTCCTGTTGAAGACATGAAGTTTCTAAATATTGAAAACTCTTCTCGCATTGCCTATGATAACAATCATATCTATTTTACTGACAAACATCACTGTACGTTAGGAGCTTTTAATAGATCTACCTTAAAGATAGATTGGACACATAAGTTATCTCAAGAGGGAATTAGTGAGTCCGAACAACCAAGATATGGAAGAGAGCTAAAGTTGAAAGATGGAAGACTGTATGTTCTGGATAATAAGAATACACTACATATTTTTAAGAGGCATGATCAGCAAATGTAATCATTTTCTTATGATGGTAAAGAGTTTCGATTTTTTAGTATTTCAGAAATGTACGATATCGAATTAATCAATTTTAATTGATCTATAGACTTTTAATAGGTAACCATCTAAACCAACCAAACAACAACCGAACATGAAAAAGGCAATGTTAGCGATCACTCTGCTCATTTTTGGAGCAATAGCTGCATTTTCCCAGGTGACGATAGCATCTTACCGGGGCACCCAGGTAGAGCCCCAAGGTGGAGGTGATTTGTGTAATGGTTATCTGGAATTGGCTCTGGAGCCCGGTCTGGCACCTTACAATGTGTCGGTATCGCATCGTACCAATGCGGGTTATAGTGCGCAGAGGCAGATCCATGATCCTCAGTTCATTGATGGCTTCGTATCTCTTTTTGGCACCCAGGTCGAAAACATCACTCAGGCTGGATTGACCTTCGACGGTGCACTGGTTTACGGCAGATTCAAAAACATCTATGGCGATGTGCTCACCGATGACCATGTCAAAGCGCTCTTTAAGCTGGCTGATGATGTGGCTGCTTCCTTGCTCTCAGATGTACGTATCCAACTGGATAACAACCCGGCGCTGAAAGCCCGGTTGCTGGAATCGGACTTTTTCCTGAAATTCAGAAAGCTGGAAAACAGCATTCCGGATCTGAGCGATCTGGAGAAAAGCGATCTATTGAAGGATCTCGTGGATAATCCGGGTGAGTTTCTGGATTATATGGAGGATCTGGTTGGGGATAAGGTACGGGCGTGGAGCTCTGTTATTAAGCATGCTGACTTAAGAAAAAATGTTGACTTTCTTGATAACATTAAGGACTATTCTGATGACCTATTGATACAATTAGATGCTGACCTATTAAATTCTAAATACACTTTAAATGAGTTATTTCTTGAGTCACCTGGTGACGTTACAGAAATATGGAAAGCTTTAAAAGATGATCCATCATACCACTGGGAGTTATTTGACTCTGATGGTTTTGTTGCAGGCAGTAGGTGGGAAAAATGGTCTCAGAGAGAATTCTTTAAAGATGTAGCAAAGAAGGGGAAAGACTTCGAGCTTGACATTTTGACTAAAATGAAAACCAGGTCAGGGCCTGAGTATGCAGCATTATTAGATAAAGTTCCAGATTTAGATGATCGATATTTATTGAGTCAAGTTCAATTTTGTTTACCAGGTCTGTCTCCACCATGTACTATTAAAGGAGAGTTTTTCATTGCTGATCAAGTTTGGATTAAGTATGATTCCGATGGTGATTTGGTTGACATGGTAATTGTTGATTCTAAACTCAGTCAAGGAGTTAATTTGACGCCAGGGCAAACAGCAGCAAAGAATAATGTAGGCGGAGATTTAAATTATAAGCCTGGTGAAACAGTTGATAAAGATGATCTTGATGAATTTTTACCTACTGAGATCACTCAAGGAACTTCAATTAATACCAGTGCATTTTATAAAGTGTACGGAGATGGAGATGGGACGTTCGTAGGAGTTGAATAAATATATTAATGACTGAAATGAATAAGAAATCAATTTTTGAAGCAATTAAGAGTCATTTATCTGAAAATGCTGGGCTTGATAACATAGTGATTATGGGGGATCAGGTCAAAATAAACTATAAGATTGAGGAAACTGAATTTTCGATAATTGTTCGATGTCAAAATTTTGGAGATATTTATCTTATAAATACTAAAAGCATTAGAATAAGAAGAGATGATCTTGAAAAACGGTTTCAGCTATTCTTGTTAGAAGAATTGAAAAAATATTATAATGATGAATTTACTTTAGCTATAGATACTGATCTTTTTGGTATAAATAACGTTATTTCAGATTTTAAAATTGAAACTGAAAGAGATTTACAAAATCTGAATAAATTCTTAGAAATCTTTTTTAAGGATGTGCGAGATAACATTTTTTACAATATGACTGACATTAAAGCGATTGCTAGTTATATCTCGAAGTACAATTATGAAAATAATTTGAAAGTCTTAGTGGGAGGACATTTTCCCGTGCAGAATTTAAAAAAAATATTTCTTCTTTTTGAAGGTGACCAAATGGTCAAATACGAAGAGTATAAACAGGGGTTGATTGAACAAATTGAAAGTTTTCCGAAAAGAAAGCCTAGTAGGAAAGATGAAGCAAGATTTTTTATTGAAAATTTCAACTATCTGATTAGTAAGTTGGAGACAAGAGATGGACCTAAACCAATTGCTTAGGTAAATTAGCCTTTGGCAAAAAGGCAGGAACAAGATCCAAACCAAACAACAACCGAACATGAAAAAGACAATGTTGGCCATCACTCTGCTCTTGTTGGGAGCAGTCACAGCATTTTCCCAGGAGACCATAGCCTTCCACCGAGGTACTCAGGTAGAACATCAGGGTGGGGGATATCTCTGCGATGGTCATCTTGAGCTGGTTTTAAAGCCGGGCCTGGCACTGTATTGCGTATCGGTGTCGCATCGCACCAATCCGCTCTATAGTGAGCAGAGGCAGATCGGTAATCCGGAAACTCAGTTCATTGATGGCTTCGTATCTCTTTTTGGCACCCAGGTAGAAAACTACGCTCAGGCCGGTTTGACCTTCGACGGTACACTGGTTTATGGCAGATTCAGAAACATCTATGGTGATATTCTCACCGATGACCATGTCAAAGCGCTCTTTAAGCTGGCTGATGATGTGCCTGCTTCCTTGCTCTCAGATGTCCGTATCCAATTGGATAACAACCCGGCACTGAAAGCACGGTTGCTGGAATCGGACTTTTTTCTGAAATTCAGAAAGCTTGAAAACAGCATTCCGGAACTGAGCGATCTGGAGAAAAGCGATCTATTGAAGGACATCGTGGACAATCCGGGTGAGTTTCTGGATTATATGGAGGATTTGGGAGGGGAGAAGGTTAGGGCGTGGGAAAAGATAACTGGCCATCCACAGTTAAGAATAGATGTTGATGTTTTAGAAAGTCTTTCAAAGGCACTTGATGATGATTATTTGAAGTCCTTGAATCTGGAACTGGTAATTACGAATAAATGGACACAACATGGTTTTGGTTGTCCCACTTGCACAAGTGGAGGTAAGCCATGGATCAATGAATTAATAGATCAATTAGATCACTTTAAACAATTCAAAGATGTTGAAGGGTACCAGACTGTTTTAGATCAATTATTGAATCAAGGTAAAACTCAAACAATAGGTTCACATTGGGTCACGAAGTTTACAAAACAAAGGACCTTATCACCTACTAAATTCGAAGACTTCGTCGACGAAGCTACTGGAGATTTTTCAGCCGATATTATTGCCAATGGCAAATTCATAGAATGTAAGAGTTGGGGTAGTAAAGCACCGGGAATGAGCAACGTTCCGAACCAAATGATAAATTATTTCAATACTCAGACAAGCCTTTCCGAATTTGAGTTTCAGTTTGATCCTGAACGATGGGTGCCTTCACCTGTTGATTTAAATCAGGCATTAAAGGCTAGTTCAAATCTATTTAACACGGTTGATGATGCTGTGTGGAACAAATACGTTGCTATGATTCAAAGTAATGTTGATGATATACCGTATGGAGATGTAGATGCGTTAGTAGACCGAATTACAAGTCCAACTATTTTTTCACAGATAATTAATTTATAATGAAGTATAAATTACTGTTTTTTAATGCAATGCCTTTCAATCGTAATCTTCATTATGATTGGAAAGGGTATTTTGTTGGGTTTAGAGAAAAGGACGGTGTACTATTAATGATATTTTCAAAGGATTCTTATGAGATAATTTCATCGATTAAGTTACACTACAATGTCTCAGCATATTTTGAAAAGCACATTTATTTTTATCATACTGAAGATAAAAATATAAAACGATTAGATATAGAATCACTTAATATATCAGATTTTGACGGATATTTATTTCCTCAAATAAACTGGGGGAGTTCAGACTGCTATCATAACATTGAATCAAAGAAGTATGAAGTATATTCCAAGAATCACCAAAAGTTATTTGAATTTAAATATGAGTATCCAATAGTGACAAAACTTATTTATTCTGGGATTTTAATTTTCCAAAATAGTGAAAAGGAAAATAATTGGATAAAGTGTTTAGATCCGAATGGAGGGAAAGAGAAATGGAAAGTTGATTTTCCTTGGCAATTTGTTCGACTTGAGACTTATAAGAATCTCATTGTCTTAGAATATCAAGCTTATGATAATATCAGAACTGATAAAGGATATGAAGGAGAGATAGATTGGTACAATCCGAGTAAATATACCATTGTGTTAAATGGAGATACAGGAGAAGAAGTTTGGAAATACCCAAATGGCTATCATCATATAGATCATGAAAATGAGGTTGTATTGTTAGGAAATGTAAATAGTCGGTTACCAAGTGGTAAAATAGAATCTTTATCAGTTGTTGAACTGAGTATAAAAAATGGAAAAATTCTCACAGAAGTAGAGGTAAGACCTGCCATTGAGCGAGTGCCTAATTTTTGCTTTGTTGATGATACAGGAATTTATTACACTTCACATGATGGCTCATTTGGAAAGATTAATAAAGCCAATGGATCCATACTTTGGGAATTTCATTTGATTGACAATAAAGGTGAAAAGAGAAAACTATCGGATTGGCTATTACTTGGAAACGGAAACTTGGTTTTGCAAGCTATGCCAAATCATCCTAACGGAGACATACTCTGTATTTTTAATCCATGGGATAATATGGAATATTCCAGAGTCAAAGAAGGTAAAAGGATTGGGGAATAATATGTGGTCTCTTGCAAGGACACAAACTGTAACCCTTAGAGATGTAAAAGAATTATTCTCGGATATTCTCGAAGGTATTTTGTGGACACCCAACAAGAGTTGAAATGTATTAAAAGGATCTGAAAAGTGCCTGAGTGGAAGTGGACTTTCAAGAACTTCATGTATAGCAACCAAATAGATTCGAGTATATTTTTAACGAAAACCATCGAAACCAACCAAACAACAACCGAACATGAAAAGGACAATGTTGGCCATCACTCTGCTCATTTTAGGAGCAATAGCGTAAGCGTCCGATCGAGTGCATATTTCTGTAACCATAAACCAGGGGTAAATTCG